>JAZUMG010000001.1:0-17388 GCA_045603545.1 Candidatus Coprenecus sp.
ATATGCGGTTTCTGTCCGTCAGGCCAGACCTTTGCCGCCGGCTTCCTTCAGATTCTACCTCACGATAGACACCATTGCCTTTTGCTATATGCTTCCCGTCATTAGGGCGCATTGGGGACTTTCACCCGTTAGAGCATGCCCGTGCTGGGCGTACACAAATTCGGCGGTGAAACATCATTCACCGCCGAAAAAGGATAGTCCCTTGCGGAATACCTCTTTTATTTTGCTTACAACTGTTATTTCTGCAACTCTGCTGCCACCTCTTCCACTCTCTTCATCACCCTGAGGAAGTTACCTCCAAGGATACCTTTGATATCTTCTTCAGAGTAGCCTCTGGCTTTGAGTTCTTCTGTAAAGAGAGGGAATTTGCTGATATCCCTTACACCCTCAGGAGGTGTTTCGATACCATCGAAATCTGAGCCCAAACCTACGTGTTTTGCACCTACAAGCTTGACTACGTGATCGATATGATCTACTACTCTCTTGTATGATGGTGCTGGGAAGTTTGCCAACTTCTTCTCCACCTCATGATATGCCGCCCTCTTTTCATCATTATCGGGCTCCATACGTGATGCAAACTGTTTGGCATCGAAATCATCAGCCAACTCGCTGAATTCGTCAGAAGCGAATGAATCATCGATAAAAGCAGGATAGAAATTGATTTGGATCACACCATCATTCTCTGCGAGGGCCTTGATCATATCATCTGTCATATTGCGTCTATGGCCACAAAGTGCTCTACAACAAGAGTGTGTAGCTGCAACAGGCGCTTTTGAGTATTTGATTACATCGTAGAATGCATCATCAGAGATATGTGAGACGTCGATTATCATACCCAGGCGGTTCATCTCAGCGATAACCTCCTGTCCGAAAGGAGATACACCACCCCATCTTTTCTCCTTAGGACCGCAAGAGTCACAAATTTCGTTGTTACCAGCGTGGGTAAGTGTCATATATCTTACACCGAAACGGTAGAAAAGTCTCAACATATGGAGATCTTTCTGGATAGGAAGACCATTCTCCATACCCAAAAAGATAGATATAAGACCTTTTTTCTTGTTCTCAAGAGCCTCTTCCACTGAAAAAGCGAAAGCTACTTTATCTCTGTTCTGGTCTACGGCATCATATGTACGGGAAATAAGTTCCAATGCCCTTCTGGTAGCTGCATCTGGGGTCAGGCTGTTTGATGTATAGATGGCGAAGAACGAACCGTCCACACCACCTTCCTTCATCCTCTGGAAGTCTACATGACATCTGTCCAGACGCTGTCCAAGATCGACATTTTCCAATAGCATACTAGGGGTATCGCAGTGAGAATCAAGCACAAAGGCTTCTTGATGTAATTTATCCATATATTAAGATTTTAAAATTTGTCAGTTATCCTACAAAGTTAACAAATTCTATCTCTTTTTCAAAGATGAAGCACCGGATATATCATCCACATCCAGTCTCTCCACATCCCTGTTGTATGTAAGTCTTGATGCACCTGACAAATCCACCTCCAGATATCTCTCCACATTCACACTCGCAGATGATGCCCCCGAAAGGTCCACTTCACAGTTTTTTGCCACCATTTGCTCGCCATTTATCTTGCTGGCGCCAGATCCCTCTATCTTCAGAGCTTCTACTCTACCCTCAAGGGTACAGTTGGAAGCACCGGATACATCTACATCCAACTCCCCATACTTACCTGCTACAGAGGCTTTTGATGAGCCTGACAGATCCAGTTCCACATCCCTTGAGACCACATCCATATTAAGTTTTGATGCACTGCTTGTATTCACTGTGCACTCGTGAATCTCACCTCTGAGATTCAGTTTTGATGAACCGCTCACCCCAAAATACCCAGTCACTGCATCAACCACTAGCTTTTCCACCTTGCTCGCACCACTTAGCTTTGCCACAAATCTGCTTGCACCAAACTTATCATCTGAATAGAATGATGTGGCACCTGACATCTCAATACCAGTAAGATCGCTTACACCCACCTTAGCCACAAAAGTTTTGCCTCCATTATTTCTCAACAACCCATTAGGAATCCTCTCTGTATCGATACCAATATGAAGAACCCCATTCCTCACATCCACAACGAGATATTGCTCGTAATCCTTATCTATAGTAATTGTAAGGTACTCCCTTGCAGACTTCTCCACTGTCACATCAAAACAATATGATACATCAAGTTTATTAAAAGAATCTACCTTCACATCTTTGGTTACATTACCAGCCAACAGGCTCACCGAAAAGATCGCCATAGCGACCAACATTACAAATAATCTTTTCATAACTCTTCATTAATTTTTGTTTCTGTCAATAATACTTTAAAATTCTTCAGTCCATCCATCTTCTGCCTGTAGTGCTCTCTGACTACTTTAAGCTTTTCTCTGTCACTCATCTCGTCCGGCAATATAGACATTAACGGAACAGACTCATAATCAATATTTTCAATTATACTATTCAACTCTTCCATCTTATCATAAGTGACCATAATCTGCATCTGCGCCGATATTGCTGCCACTTCATTGCAGTAATGTGTATATGTCCTCACAATCTGCTTCTGGGGAGAGAAATAATCGATAGAGAACCCCAGAGCCAGAACCACAGCCACAGTAGCGGCAACACTTACAAATGCCCTGCTTCTCCACCATACCACATTTGGCTTCCTGCTATCAGACTCTGCCTCCTCCCATTTGGCCATAAATCTCTCAAAATCACCCTCCAAAGGGAGTTCTGAGTCAAGTTCGGCTCTCTGCTGTGCAATTATGTTCTTCAATTCGTCCATATCTTTTCTTTATAACTTTTTATCTACTATCATACCAGAGTCTGTCCTGGCATCTCCTTTAGAATCTCCAACAGTCTCTTTCTCCCCCTCATATACTGCGACCTCACAGTCGACTCTGTCACATCCAAAATCTCTGCCACCTCCTGATAATCATACCCTTCAAAAAGGAGCAGTAATAAAATGGCCCTATACCCGTCCGGGAGAGACTCCACCCCTTTCCTAACTCTGCTGACCAGTTCCGAATCACTTTGGGAAAGTGCTCCCCACATCTGGCGATCCAACTCCTCCACCTTCAAATCCTCTGCATCAGATCTGTACTCCTCGAGGAAAATCTCTTCCCTTTTTCTCTTTCTGAGGCGGTCTATCGCCCCCCTCACCACACTCTTTACCAGCCAAGCCTCTTCTTTAGGTAACTCAAGAGATATCTCTGATTTCAAATACTTTATCATAACATCCTGCATCACCTCTTCCGCATCCATCCTATCACCCAATATCCTATAGGAGACATTGAACAGACGCACTCTGTACCTTTGGTAAAATATATTTAACTCTTCTCTTGTCATTTTCTTTTGTCTCCATAAATATAACGAAAAAGGATGCAAGTTTGTTGCATCCTCTCTCTAAATATTTTCAAAAAAATATCCTATAGTTTTCCACCCCTCTGACGGACCGCCTCATACAGGCACACTGCTGTTGCCACAGAGACATTGAGGGAGCTGATCTCCCCTGCCATTGGAATCTTGGCCTTGTCATCACACAGGGCGAGCATCGAATCGGAGATCCCTTTACCCTCAGAACCCATAACTATGGCTGTTGGCTTGGTAAAATCGACTCCGTATATATCTTTATCACTCTTTTCGGTAGCACCCACTATCTGGAAACCCTGCTCCTTAAGATACATTGCAGGGAGGCGGAGGTTCTGGGTCTTGGCCACATTGATTCGGAGCAATGCACCGGCAGATGCCTTGATACCTTCAGAGGTGATAGCTGCGCCACCTTTAGCAGGGACAATGATACCCGATGCACCTGCGCACTCTGCTGTACGGGCTATGGCACCGAGGTTACGGACATCACTTACACCATCAAGCATTACAAATACAGGGGCAGAGTTCCGCATCAAAGCAATATCTACCATCTCTTCAAATGGAGTGTAATCAATCTTTGAAAATAAAGCAATTACACCCTGATGATTACCCTTGCAAATTTTATTGAGACGCTCTGCAGGAACGAACTGGGCCTGCACACCTTTCTCCTTCAGAAGCTCCATCAGGTCCCTGAACTGTGGCGAATCAAGCCCCTGCTTGAGCATCACCTTATCGATATTTTTACCGGCACGCACAGCCTCCATCACAGGGTGCATCCCAAATAGGTAATTCAATTTCTCTTCCATAATTTTATTTTTGGACCCCTATACAAATCAGGGGTGACTTTACAACAACACTCTCTATGCCGGACTCACTCGGAAAACTCTACTCTGACAGCATCATCCACTCCTCCATTCGGGCATCAAGCTCCCTCTTCAACTCCAGATACTGTCTGGTAAGGGTATCAATATCTGTACCCGCCTCAGGTGCAGCCAATTGTCCCTCTATCTCTTTCATCTTCTCCTCAAGAGTTTTGATCTTCTTCTCACATATCTCCACCTGTTTATGCTTGCGACGTAACTCCTTCTGCTCCTCGTATGAGAGTTTTGCACCCTTCTCCTCTACAGGGGCGACCTCCACACCCTTTTTTGGGACAGGAACCTCTTTTTTTGCCTCTTGCACGGGCATCTCAAGCTCAGACAGGTTCTCAATCTTCCTCCTCTCCAGGAAGGCCGAAATACCCCCCAAGTGCTCTTTTATCTTTCCATTCCTGAACTCATACACCTTATCCACCAGACCATCAAGGAAATCCCTGTCGTGTGATACGATGACAAGTGTGCCGTCGTATTTCACCAATGCCTGTTTGAGGATATCTTTGGATCTGATATCCATATGGTTAGTAGGCTCGTCAAGTGCGAGCAAATTGTATGGCTTGAGGATAAGTTTGGCCATAGCCAGACGTGATCTCTCACCTCCGCTAAGGACTGCCACTTTCTTGTCTATATCTTCACCTCTAAAAAGGAATGCACCCAGAATATCCCTCAATTTCAGTCTGATATCCCCCACAGCGACCTTATCCAGAGTATCGAATACTGTATCGTTCTTATCGAGAATATCCTCCTGATTCTGCGCATAATAACCAAGTGCCACATTATATCCGAGAGCCGCCTCGCCATCCAGAGGATACAGTTCAGATGTAATAATCTTCATCATAGTGGACTTACCCTCACCGTTACGACCCACAAAGGCCACTTTTTCTCCCCTAATAATGGTCATATCGGCATCCTTGAAGACCACCTTACGACCATTCTCATACCCTGCAGCCATATCCCTCACCTTCAACACCACATCTCCTGAGCGTGGTGCAGGTGGAAATTTTACACTGAGGGCAGAATTGTCCTCTACCTCCACCTCTATCCTCTCCAGTTTGTCAAGCTGCTTGATACGGGACTGGACCTGATTGGATTTAGTGGGTTTGTATCTGAATTTCTCGATAAACTCCTCTGTCTTCTCGATCATCCTCTGCTGATTCTCGTACGCAGCCCTCTGCTGGGCCATCCTCTCTGCACGGAGCTCTTTGAACTTGCTGTACGGGACCTTGTAATCGTGAATCTTGCCAAGCATTATCTCTACGGTCCTGTTGGTTACCCTATCAAGAAATCTCCTATCGTGGGATATCAGCAGCAGTGTACCGGAATATGAAGTGAGATAATCTTCAAGCCACTGTATGGACTCTATATCAAGGTGGTTAGTAGGCTCATCGAGCATTATCACCTTAGGTCTTTTCAAAAGGACCTTTGCCAGCTCCACACGCATATTCCACCCCTGAGAAAATGTCCCCCTCTTCCTATCCAGCTCCTCTTTCTTGAAACCAAGACCTACAAGGGTCTTCTCTGCCTGAAGTCTGGGTGAATCGGACTGCGCATATGCAAGCCTGTCATTTATATCGTTAAGCTCCTCTATAAGTTTATGGTACCCTGCAGACTCATAATCGGTTCTGGTAGCCAGTTCCACATTGATCTGTTCCATCCTGTCCTGCATAGCAAACATATCTGCAAATGCAGTCATCGCCTCATCTATGACACTCCTCTCTTTAGAGTACTCCATAATCTGGGGAAGATACCCTATAGTAAGATCCTGCGGCTTGAGTATTTTGCCCGATGTAGGGGACTCAATCCCCATAATAAGCTTCAGAATAGTAGATTTTCCTGCACCATTCTTCCCCACAAGGGCAATATGTTCACCATCGCTGATATGGAAATTTATGCTGTCAAGCAGGGTAAAACCGCCAAAAGAGACGGTCAAATCATTGATTGATATCATTCTTCCTCCTCCACTTTTTCTTTACACATCAATATCGAGAGCTCATAGAGCATATATAGCGGAAGTGACACCATAAAGAGGGTAAATGCATCTCCTGAAGGGGTAATCACCGCTGCAAGCGCCATCAGCACCACCACTGCGTGCTTACGGTATTTGCGGAGCAAACCTCTATGTATCACCCCAAGTCTTGAAAGGATAGCTGCCAGGGCCGGCATTTCAAAGACAACCCCCATCACCAGTATAAGCCTCACAAACATAGAGATATATGAGTTCAACGATATCTGGTTGGGAACATCTGCACTCACCTGATATGTACCCAGGAATCTCAGGGTCAACGGAAATACGAAGAAATACCCCACTGCCACACCTGAATAGAACAGTAGCGATGCAAATCCGAATGCAGTCTTGATGACACCCTTCTCATTTGAATAGAGGGCCGGACTTATGAATCCCCATATAAGATATATTATAAAGGGGAAAGCCACTACAAAGGCGAGATAAAATGATACCTTTATATGAATAAAAAACTGCGCAGCAAGATCGATATTGATAAGTTCAAGGGAAAATTCGTCCAATGGATTGAGCCCTATAAGTGCAAAAAGAGCGTTGAACCATCTGTACAGGGCAAAATCACCCTCGATAGGTGCAAGAATCACATCATTGAAGACGAAATCCTTCCCTATGAAGATAACCACCATAAAGAGCAATATAAGACCGAGCCCACGGAAAATCACCTTCCGCAGCTCGTCCAAATGCTCCCAAAATGTCATCTCCTGAGTCACGCCCTCGACTTCTTATCAGAATTCAGAGTATCGTTGATCTCTTTTGTCTCTTTATCAAGATCAAGTTCGTCCTGAACATCCTTCATCCCATCCTTGAAACTCTTGACACCTTTACCAATACCCTTCATAAGCTCGGGAATTTTCTTTCCTCCGAAGAAAAGTAGAACGATAAGTGCAAGAACGATGATCTCAGTCATACCGATAGATCCTAAAAACAATAATGTTACCATATATAACAGTTTAGTTAAATTTATTAATTCTTAATTACTTGCAATAGCATTTTTAAAAGCATCCACAAATTCCTTAGGAGCTCTGGTAGGACGGCGTGTATCTTTGTTGAGAAAACCCAGAACCACCTCGCCCTCACAAATAAGGTCCCCATTCTGATTAAAAATCTGGGTAAAAACCTCCACTCTGGCCATTGGTTCCTTCTCTACACGGGATACAATCCTCAGTTTGTCTCCAAGTTTTGCCGGTGTCCTGTACTTGCACGAGACAGAACTTACAGGCATCACAAACCCATACTCCTCAAACTTGGAGACCGGGAGACCCAGATCATCCATCATCTTCCCCCTACCACACTCAAAATAACGGATATAGTTTGAGTGGTGGACTATCCCCATCTGGTCGGTCTCATAGTAACGGACCTCAAGTTCCATCTCTGACTGGTACAACATAATCTATTTTTTAAGGTTAGCTATGCTGTTCTTCAAATTCTCAATCTTGGTGGTGGCATCGCTCTGTTTCTTTCTCTCCATTGCGACTACAGCCTCAGGGGCATTCTGGACAAATCTCTCATTTGAAAGCTTGGCCTCTACACCTTTTAGGAATTTGGTCAAGTGTGCGATCTCTGCCTCCATCTTGGCGATCTCCTCCTCAGCATTCACCATACCTGTCAATGGCACAAAGAACTCTATGGTATCCACCATAAATGCGGCTCCGTTGGCACTGTTGTCGATATTCTCCACAATGGTTACCTCAGAAAGATTAGCCATTCTCTTGACTACAGAGACAATCTTCTCAGGGAATGCACCCTTAATCTGAAGGGTAAGTGTCTCTTTTGGTGAAAGACCTTTGGACTGGCGGATATTTCTTATAGAGGCGATAGCACCCACACCCTGCTCAAAAGCGTGGATAGTCTCCACACTGTACTCTCCTGCCTTAGGCATAGGCTGAAGCATGATGGTCTCACCAGCTTTTCTCTCCTCTATATTCTGCCATAGCTCTTCTGTGATGAAAGGCATGATAGGGTGAAGAAGTCTTAGAAGCTTCTCGAAGAACACTATAGTAGCGTCATAAGTCACCTTATCGATAGGTTTGCCGTATTCCGGCTTGATAACCTCAAGATACCACGCACAGAAATCGTCCCAGAAGAACTTGTAAAGTGTCATCAGGGCATCAGAAAGCCTGAATTTTGAGAAGTGCTCATCTACAATCTCGATGGTCTGTGAAAGTTTGTTTTCAAACCACTCTGCAGCAAGTTTCGAGTGCTCGCTCTGAGCCACCTCTGCACTCACCTCCCAACCTCTGATAAGGCGGTAAGCGTTCCATATCTTGTTACAGAAGTTTCTCCCCTGCTCCACTTGTGACTCATCGAAAAGGATGTCATTACCTGCCGAGCTGCACAGAAGCATACCAAGTCTCACACCGTCAGCACCGAACTGCTCCATAAGTTTGATAGGGTCAGGAGAGTTACCAAGCGATTTGGACATCTTTCTGCCGAGCTTGTCCCTTACAATACCGGTCAAATATACATTTCTGAAAGGTACATCCTGACAGAACTCATTACCTGCCATAATCATACGTGCTACCCAGAAGAAGAGGATCTCTGGTGCTGTAATAAGGTCATTTGTAGGATAATAGTATGCAAGTTCCGAGTTTGGAGTCTGATCGGGGTGACCAGGTTTTGATGCATCAAATACAGATACAGGCCACAACCATGATGAGAACCAGGTATCAAGAACATCATCATCCCTCCTTAGATCTTCCATCTTCACAGAAGGATCGATCTTTTGGGCAGCTGCCAATGCCTCTTCGATGGTAGCCTCTACCACAAATTCACCATTTGGAAGGTAATATGCAGGGATTTGCTGACCCCACCATAGCTGACGTGAGATACACCAGTCACGAACATTCTCCATCCAGTGACGATATGTATTTCTGAATTTGTCAGGGATAAGCTTGATCTCTCCATTCTCCACTTTAGCTAGAGCATCTTTTGCCAAATCCTCCATCTTGAGGAACCATTGCAATGAGAGTCTTGGCTCGATAACTGCATTTGTCCTCTCCGAATAGCCCACCTGAGAGAGATAATTCTCTTCTTTCTCCAAATGACCAGCCTCATCAAGCATTTTTGTAATCTTCTTACGTGCCACAAATCTGTCTTCACCTATCAAGATCTGAGCCTTGTCGTTAAGACATCCGTGCTCATCGATGATATCGATAACAGGAAGTTTGTGTTTGATACCGAGTTCGTAGTCATTGATATCGTGTGCAGGGGTCACTTTAAGACATCCTGTACCGAAGTCCATAGTCACATAGCTGTCCTCGATGATAGGGATCTCTTTGTTGATAAGTGGAACAAACACCTTCTTACCTTTCAGATAGTGGTATCTCTCATCCTCAGGGTTGATACATACAGCAGCATCCGCCATGATGGTCTCTGGACGGGTGGTAGCGATAACTATGTATTTATCAGAAGGTTTGCCATCCTCAGAGATGAAATACCTCAGATAGTACAGCTTCGACTGGGTCTCTTTACGGATTACCTCCTCATCACTCACTGCGGTAAGAGACTGTGGATCCCAGTTCACCATCCTCACACCACGATAGATATAACCTTTCTTATAGAAATACACAAATGTATTGATAACTGCCTCGCTGAGTGGCTCATCCATTGTAAATTTGGTTCTGTCCCAGTCACAAGACGCACCGAGCTTCTTGAGCTGCTCCAGAATGATGCCACCGTGTTTCTCTTTCCACTCCCAAGCGTGTTTGAGGAACTCCTCACGGGTCAGTGACGATTTTTCAATCCCCTGCTCCTTGAGTTTGGCCACCACTTTGGCCTCAGTAGCGATAGAAGCGTGGTCTGTACCAGGGACCCAGCAAGCATTCTTGCCGTTCATCCTCGCACGGCGGACCAATACGTCCTGAATGGTATTGTTGAGCATATGCCCCATATGAAGCACACCTGTCACGTTTGGTGGTGGGATTACAATAGTGTAAGGCTCCCTTTCATCGGGTTCCGAATGAAAAAATTTATTCTCCAACCAATAGGCGTACCACTTGTCCTCTACCTCGAGGGGGTTGTATTTTACAGGTAATTCCATAAAGTATTTATAATCTATATTTGTTTCCGTTTTATTATGCAATCTGCAAATTTAGACATTTTATTCGTATCTTTGTGCATAGTAACATTCAAATATTATGGAAAATAACCAAAAAAATCCCCAAGGGAAAGAATTGAGTCTCAATCTTCCGGAAGAGGTAGCCAAAGGAAGTTATGCCAATCTTGCCATTATCACCCACTCTACCAGTGAGTTCATTATAGATTTTGCCAGAATTCTCCCGGGCATCCCCAAACCATCTGTCACCAACAGGATTATCATGACCCCTGAGCATGCAAAACGCCTTGCCAGGGCCCTGGAGGACAATATTGCCAAGTTCGAAAACCAGTTCGGCGAGATCAAGCTCCCTGAGCAGAAGATGATACTCCCCCCTATGGGATTCGGACCGAATACCCCTAATGCCTAAGGGACAAAATGAAAAACAGACACTTCAGAATATCTATTGCCGGAGCAGGGAATATGGCTTTCCGCCTTGGCATTGCCCTCAGAGATGCAGGGCACACCATCTCCAGGATATGGTGCCGCCGCAGGGATGCCGGGGAAAAACTTGTCTCAATCCTCAATAGCGAGGGTGGCGAGGCTGCGTACACTGACAATCTTGCAGATTTGCTTGATGCAGAGATAATTGTACTTGCTGTCTCAGACAATGCCATCAATGAAATGGCGGTAAAACTTGCTGCGGAAGCAGCACACGCCACCCTGCCAGGAGCCCCAATAGTACTCCACACATCCGGAGCTACCGCAATTGATGCCCTGGAGCCACTTATCAGCAGAGGAATCCCTTGCGGAGTGCTGTGGCCTATGATGACACTATCCAAAAACAAGAATCTCGATTTCAAGGAGGCACCCCTTCTGATAGAGCATCAGGACGAGGAGACAGGTGCAATATTGAAAGAGATAGCATTCTCCCTGAGGTGCGAACACTTCTCTTGTGACTCTGCAAAAAGGCTCCAGATGCATTGTGCAGCGGTATTTGCATCCAACTTTGTCAATTATGCCCTGAGCCTCGCATTCGAACTTGCAGGGGATAAAGCTCCCTACCTGATCCCCACCGCCATTGAAGCTGTGAGGAAGTGCTGCATATTCCATCCGGACCAGGTGCAAACCGGCCCAGCTCTCCGAGGTGACCACAAAACACTGGAAAAACACCTGGAGATGCTACAGAACCTCGGCATGAAAGAACACGAAGAGATATACAGAGTGATCAGCAAAAATATCCCCAACAGAGTTAAAAAAGTCAAATGATATGGCAAACTATAAAACCAAATTACACCAGATAAAAGCATTTGCATTTGATGTGGACGGGGTCCTTACAGACGGCACATTCCAGTCCACTGCAGACGGAGACCTTCTCCGCACCTTCAATGCCAAAGACGGCTTTGGACTGAGGACTGCCATCAACCAAGGATTCCCCGTCGCCATCATTACAGGAGGTCAGTCCAAAAGTATATCAAATCGCTTTGTCCCTGTGGGAGTTAAGGACGAAGACCTCTACCAAAGCTCCAGGAACAAAATACCCGATTTTGAGGACTTTTGCAGCAGATATGGACTCAAACCTGAGGAGGTGGCCTTTATGGGTGACGACATACCGGACATCCCCATCCTGAAAGTGTGCGGACTGGCAGTTTGTCCAGCTGACGCAGTACCTGAAGTAAAGTCAGTATGTGATTATATATCAGCATTTCCTGGTGGCAAAGGATGCGTAAGAGACTTAGTTGAACAAGTACTTAAAATTCACGGAAAATGGTTCTATCAGACCGATGCCATATCAGGATAGTCCCACCCATCATGCCCGACTCCGTTCGGGCATCCAAACCACATAAAAAGATGCTTAAAAATCGTAAAATAATCCTCGGATCAGCCTCCCCCAGACGGAAGGTGCTGCTATCTCTCCTGGGGCTCGAATTCACAGTAGAACTCCCCTCAGACAACGACGAAACCTACCCTGCAGACACCCCATACGCAGAGATACCACGCGTCATATCCCTAAAAAAATCACATGCATTTTCAAGACCGCTGGAGAAGGACGAAGTGCTTATCACAGCAGACACTATGGTCTTCGGTCCAGGCAAATACCCTTTAGGGAAACCAAAAGATGCTGATGATGCTTTCAAGATGCTTGTAGCACTCTCCGGATGCACCCACGAAGTGATAACTGGAGTGACCCTCAGAACATCTAAAGCAATACATACATTTACCACCTCTACCGAAGTAACATTCAAAGAGTTGAGCGAAGAAGAAATTTACTACTATATAGAGAATTACCACCCATTTGACAAGGCCGGTGGCTATGCTATCCAGGAGTGGATCGGGGCCATCGGGATCACTTCTGTAAACGGCTCATACTTCAATGTAGTGGGCCTCCCTGTACAAAGGGTCTATGAAGCCTTGAAGAAACTGGACTAACTATTTGATTTACAAATATCACAGACTCCACAGTCGGAAGACTCCGCCTGTCCGAAATATTTGAGAAGCCTCCTGCTCCGGCATGGAGGATTTTCTTTATCTACAAGATGGGACACATAGTCTATCACAGCCCTCAGCCTCTTCCCGAAGTTCTCTTTACGCTCCTCATAATACTTCTTGGATATCTTTAGATTATCAGGAGTAAGTCTCTCATTATTAACAAAGATAAGAGGCGAACGAGATTGGGGTATATAATCTATCACCCTCATCCTCGAGAGCTCCACAAGCATCCTTTTTACCTCCTTGTCGCTCTGCCGTATCACCTTGGCTATATACTCCTCATCTATCGACACAAGATGGGAGAAGAGTGCCGGGTATATCCTCATCAAGGCCTTCAGGAAAGAATCCATTCCCGGGTCAGATAACTGGATTCTGTAGAGGTCATCCCTGCTCACAGAGAACATTATTCTACTTGGATTGTCTATCTCCTCAGTGACGCTCCAGTACCCGGACAATTCGATATATTTTATCGCATAGTAGGCTGTCGCCGAATGGAGCTTGAAATGTTTTGCAAAATCTATAAGATTGAACTTTCTGGTAGTCCCCTCCCCATCTCCGTAAGCAATACCGAGATACATGAACATCTTCTGATATACATCGGCAATATACTCAAGTGGCGGGAATGAGACCTGAAAAATCCTTTTCAACCTCACAAGATCCGTTTTGTTCCACAAAAGGACAGCTTTGGATGAGAGCCCGTCCCTACCCGCTCTACCTGCCTCCTGGAAATAGGATTCGAGCGATTCCGGAAGATCAATATGGCATACAAACCTCACATCGGGCTTATCTATACCCATTCCGAAAGCATTTGTGGACACCATCACCCTCAAATTCCCCTTTTTCCACCTGTCCTGCTTCTCAGAGCGCATCTCTTTACCCACCCCTGCGTGGTAAAAATCGGCATCCACCCCCTGGGTCTTGAGAAAAGCTGCTATCTCCTCCGCCTTTTTCCTCTCCCGCACATAAACTATACCACTTCCCGGGATACTTTCACACACCTTCACCACATTGCCCAACTTATTCTCACATTCACGGACTATATAAGCCAGATTGGGGCGTTCGAAGCTTGACCTGAGGAGATTCTTCTCTTTGAACTGCAGAGTCTCCATTATATCCTCCGCCACCCTCTCTGTTGCTGTAGCAGTAAGAGCTATGAATGGGACATTGCCCCCTACCACATTGCGGAGCTCATTTATCAGAAGGTAATCAGGCCTGAAATCGTAGCCCCATTGGGAGATGCAGTGGGCCTCATCCACCACTATGAAATTGACCTCCATTTTAGCCACTCTGGCGAGGAAAATATCTGTTCGGAGCCTCTCCGGAGAGACATAAAGGAATTTATAATCGCCATAGATGGCATTGTCCAGAGCCACATCTATCTCATGGAAAGTCATCCCGGAGTATATAGCCAGCGCCTTTATCCCCCTGGCTTTCAGGTTCTGCACCTGATCCTTCATCAGAGAGATAAGGGGCGTCACCACAATGGCTATTCCGGGCTTTGCCAATGAAGGTATCTGGAAACACAACGACTTACCACCTCCCGTAGGGAGAATGGCGAGGGTATCCTTGCCAGAGAGAGCAGAATCTATAATTTCTCTCTGCATAGGTCTGAACGCCGTATAACCCCAATATTTTGTTAATAATTTCTCCAAAATATTACCTCCATTTATTGCTTTTACAAAGTTAAATAATATATCTTTGCGTGGAAATTTTCGGCAGCATTTTTGCAGTAAATGGAAAACAGTTTATTAACTATAAAAAGAGATAAAACAAATATTTAATTATGAACAAAATCGACCTAAGCAAGTATGGTATCACAGGGGTTCAGGAAATCGTGTACAATCCTGACTACGATACCCTTTACAATGACGAATTGAATCCAGAACTTACTGGTTATGAAAAAGGTACAGTTACCGAGCTTGGTGCTGTAAACGTGATGACAGGTGTTTATACCGGCCGTTCTCCTAAAGATAAATTTTTCGTAATGGACGAGACTTCTAAAGACACCATCTGGTGGACTTCAGAGGAGTACAAGAACGATAACAAGCCTGTAACCAAAGAGACTTGGGCTGAGCTTAAAAAGATCGCTTCAGAGGAGCTTTCTAACAAGAAACTTTATGTAATGGACGCTTTCTGCGGTGCCAACGAGAACACCCGCATCAAGATCCGTTTCATTATGGAGGTGGCTTGGCAGGCTCACTTCGTTAAAAATATGTTCATCCGCCCATCTGAGGAGGAACTTGCCAACTTCGGCGAGCCTGACTTCGTAGTTCTTACAGCTTCAAAAGCTAAAGTTGAGAACTATAAAGAGCTTGGTCTTAACTCTGAGACAGCTGTAGTATTTAACCTTACCGAGAAGATGCAGGTTATCATCAACACCTGGTACGGTGGTGAGATGAAAAAAGGTATGTTCTCATATATGAACTACCTCCTTCCTCTTAAAGGTATCGCTTCTATGCACTGTTCTGCTAACACCGGTAAAGATGGTGACACAGCTATCTTCTTCGGTCTTTCAGGTACAGGTAAGACTACCCTATCTACAGACCCTAAACGTCAGTTGATCGGTGACGACGAGCACGGCTGGGATGATGACGGCGTATTCAACTTCGAAGGCGGCTGCTATGCAAAAGTTATCAACCTTTCACAGGAGAATGAGCCTGATATCTACGGTGCTATCAAGAAAAATGCCCTTCTTGAGAACGTTACAGTAGATGCTAACGGCAAGATCGACTTCAGCGACAAGAGTGTTACTGAAAACACCCGCGTATCTTACCCTATCTACCACATCAACAACATCGTTAAACCTGTATCAAAAGCAGGTCACGCTACCAAGGTTATCTTCTTGACAGCTGACGCATTCGGTGTTCTTCCTCCAGTATCAAAACTTACCCCAGAGCAGACCAAATACTACTTCTTGAGTGGTTTCACCGCTAAGCTTGCCGGTACTGAGCGTGGTATCACTGAACCAACTCCTACCTTCTCAGCTTGCTTCGGCGCTGCATTCCTTTCACTACACCCTACCAAATATGGTGAGGAGCTAGTTAAGAGAATGGAGAAAGTGGGTGCTACTGCATACCTTGTAAACACAGGCTGGAACGGTACAGGCAAACGTATCTCTATCAAAGATACCCGTGCTATCATCGACAGAATCCTTGACGGTTCTATGGATAAAGCCGAGACCATCACCATCCCTATGTTCAACTTGGCAGTTCCTACACAGCTTGAAGGTGTTGACACCAACATCCTTGACCCTCGCAACACTTATGCTACCCCTGCTGACTGGGCAGTCAAAGCAGAAGACCTTGCAGGCCGCTTCGTGAAGAACTTCAAGAAATTCGAAGGCAATGAGGCTGGTAAAGCTCTTGTAGCAGCCGGTCCTCAACTATAATAAAGTTTTACGACTAGAGAGAAAATTGGGGGCCCCGAGAATGGGCCCCTTATTTTTTTATCATTTGCCAAATAAAGAGTAAGGAGTTACATTATGAAAGCTATCTATTATGGTGATACAAATATTGGGAATATTAGATCCAAAAATGTCCTCTTCCCTGCGTAATCCGGACCATGGTCGGCCAGTAAATCCGTTCAAAATTCCATTAAAAAGATACTCGTTCACCTATTAAAAAGGTGAAAAAATGAGTAAAAAACGACCAAAATCTGCCGCGGCGCTCTATTTTTCCGGAGCATTCCTTGAACTATGGTATGCCAATAGAGAGTGTAAGCAAGATTCTCGGACATACGAACATAACCACAACGCAGATTTACACCAAGGTAACAAATACCAAACTCGAACACGATATATCTATGTTTGAGGATAGAGTAAGCGGGAGATTTGCCATTTAATATGTATAGGTATGGAACGAGCAATTATAACAATCAGCGAGAACGGAAGAGTGAATATCCCAAACAGTAATGTTTGGATGTCTGAAATGGTCGTTGCTCTTGCGTTTCGATTGAACACCTACGAAGCGAGCAGGATAAGGCAAAAGGTGTTGGAGTGTCTATGCCGGCGAAAAGAGAATGGCAATAGCCTATTTATATGGTTAGGAGAAAAATATATGGGCAATTAAGATCGCATATTAAATCATTTCATTAAATTTGTTGTCAAATATTGACTATTCAAGATAAATCAAATAATTGAATATTAACATGAGTGATATAGTTAACACAACGGAGTATACCGAACTGACCAATGCTGTTCAGGCGATTAAGGGTGCTATTCTGCAAAGTCAACAGCATGCGTTAGCTGCGATAAACCAAGAGCAGTTGGCACTTTATTATGGAATTGGACGCTTTGTTTCAATGAATACACGAAATAAGAATTGGGGCAAAGGTTTCATTGAAGCAGTTAGCGAGCAACTTCGCAAAGAATTACCTGGGTTAAGGGGTTTTTCCGCTGCGAGTCTGCGAAAGATGCGTACATTCTATGAAGAGTGGCAGATGCTTTCAGACGATTCGTTCGTTGAAACGAACAAATTGGTAGATATTGAGAGTAATTCGTTCGTTGGAACGAATGAATTACCGACTGTACAGTTTAAGATAGATGCAAATTTCCCGATTACCGCATTTATGAACATTGGTTTCACACACCATTATGCCATCATCAG
>JAZUMG010000002.1:0-16789 GCA_045603545.1 Candidatus Coprenecus sp.
ACCTCTCTGTCTTTCAAGGTGTGTCCACATTCTTGTAAGACGAGGCAGAAGGTATTGGTATTGCGCCAATTCCACTTGTGTTTTAGCATATGCAGTTTTGGCCCTTTGGGCAAAGATATCAAGAATAAGGCTTGTCCTGTCGTATATTTTTCTCCCAGCGAACTCCCTCTCGACATTTCTCAACTGTGATGGAGATAGCTCATCATCGAATATAACTGTATTTATCTCATTCTCTTCCAGATATGTCCTTATCTCCTCGAGTTTTCCCGATCCTACATAACTTCTGGAATTTGGTGTGGACAATCTTTGGGTGAACCTTTTTACACTCTCAATTCCGGCTGTAAGGGCCAGAAATTCAAGTTCATCAAGATACTCCTTGACAGTGTTGTCATCTATGTCCTGAGTGATGACAGAAACAACAATTGCTCTCTCTAATTCTAATGTTTGTTCTTCCATAGGGTGGCAAAGATACAAAAAAATAGGTGACTTCATAAAGCCACCTATTTCTTATGTAGATAATAGTGTAATTATCGAAGTTGGAAAATTACAGGGAAGTTGTAGATAACTTTTACAGCTCTATCCCTTTGTTTACCAGGAGTCCATTTTGGAGATGAAGAAACTACTCTGACAGCCTCTTTGTCAAGAGAAGGGTCAACGCCTCTAAGTACTCTTACGTTAGCTACAGAACCGTCAGGCATAACTGTAAACTGAAGAGTTACACGACCAGATACGCCGTTTTCTTTAGCGATCTCAGGATACTCAAGGTGTTGAGATACCCATTTCTGGAAGTTGTTAGCGTCACCACCCATAAATGATGGTTTCTCTTCTACAAGTGCAAAAGGAATAGGAGCCTCTTCGATCTCTTCTTCGTATACTTCTGCAACATAGTCCATAATTTCTACACCCATATCCTCGCTATCCTCAAGTGAGATGAAAAGGTCATCATTCACCTCGATGTCGTCATCAACGATATCGATTTGGTCAGATAGAACAGGAACTTTTGGTTGCTCTGGTGGAGGAGGAGGAGCTTCAGTGGTGATAGGAACATTCTCTACCTCAATCTCAACTGCGGTCTCGGTAGCAAATGACATTTCCTCTTTGTCCTCTGTTTGCCATTCAAAAGCTAAAAGAACAACTAGCAAAGTAGCGATAAGACCTATTTCAAGGAATAGACCTTTCTTCTTTTCTAGATCGGCTTTTGGAGATTTTTTGATTTCCATATTGTTTTATTTAACGATGTTTAGACTTTTAGGCTTCAAAGTTAGAAAATTATTCTTTAAAACCTACAAACAATTGTTGAAAAAATGTTTAAAGAACATTAATTTCCTTCAAAACACCGTTAGTTTTTCTTACAGCCTGAGCACTTGCTTTGAATTTAGCCATCTCATTCTCAGGAAGTTCGAACTCGATAATCTCTTCAACACCGTTTTTGCCGATAACTGCAGGAACACCGATACAAATATCGCTTTCGCCCCACTGGCCATCAAGGCTTACGCAGCAAGGATAAACTCTTTTCTCATCAAGGACAACTGCTCTTGCAAGAGCTGCTGCATTTGCACCAGGAGCGTACCAAGCAGAAGTACCCATAAGTTTGGTAAGGGTTGCACCGCCAACCATAGTGTCAGCAACTACTTTTTCAGCCAATTCTGCTGATAGTTTGTCAGTTACATTACCACCTCTGTAGAAAGCTTTGCTTACAAGTGGAACCATTGTAGTGTCACCGTGGCCACCGATTACCATACCCTCAACATCTGACATAGGGCAGTTGAGAGCCTGGCTCAAATAGTAGTTGAAACGGCTGCTGTCAAGCTGGCCACCCATACCGATGATTCTGTTTGCTGGAACACCGCTGGTCTTCACTGCAAGATAAGTCATAGTATCCATAGGGTTAGAAACAACTACGATAACTGCTTTAGGCGAGTGAGCAAGTACATTGCTGATAACACTCTTAACGATACCAGCGTTAGTGCCGATAAGCTCTTCGCGGGTCATGCCAGGTTTACGTGGAATACCTGAAGTGATTACCACAACATCTGAATTGGCAGTAGCCTCATAATCGTTGGTTACACCTTTGATAACAGAATTGTAATTAAGAACTTTTGATGACTGCATCATATCCATTGCTTTACCCTCAGCAAAACCTTCTCTTACATCAAGAAGAACGATTTCAGATGCAAATCTCATCTGTGCTACAGCATTAGCGCATGTTGCGCCTACGTTACCAGCACCAATAACACTTACTTTAGACATAATTGTAATATTAAATTGTTAAAATTGTTAATGACTCTTTTCAGTTTTTCATACATTTGCACACAAATATACATAGTATGATAAAATTCTCAAGCAAAGATACAGACTTTAAGTTAACCCGCCAAAAGGTTTTGAAGGATTGGATAAAGAAAATTCTAAATATTCATTCACTCAAGGTTGGAGACATCAATTATCTCCTTACCAATGATGAAGAGGTCCTTAAAGTCAATAAGGAATTTTTAGGACACGATTACTATACAGATATTATAACATTCGACACCTCTGATTATGATCCGGAACAGGAGTCTGATGATGTGGTGTCAGCCGACATAGTTATCAGTGTAGATACAGTGAGGGCAAATGCTATTGAATACGGTGCATCATTTGAAGAGGAGCTTCATAGGGTTATAATTCATGGTATCCTTCACCTTATAGGTTATGATGATCACAATGATGAAGATAGGGCAGAGATGAGGGATCAGGAAAATATTGCTTTAGAATTATTGAGAGGATATGAATCTTAGTTACGATATTGTCGTTATTGGGGCAGGTCATGCAGGATGTGAAGCTGCAGCTGCAGCCGCCAATATGGGTAGAAAGACTCTTCTTATTACCATGGATATGAACAAGATCGCCCAAATGTCTTGTAATCCAGCCATTGGTGGTATCGCTAAGGGTCAGATTGTGAGAGAGATAGATGCTTTAGGAGGTTATACAGGCATAGTGACTGATGCCAGTACGATCCAATTCAGAATGCTCAACAGGTCAAAAGGACCGGCTATGTGGAGTCCCAGAGCTCAGTGTGATAGAATTCACTTTTCCTGGAACTGGCGATATATCCTCGAAACTACCTGTAACTTAGATATTTGGGCGGATACAGCCACAGATATAACCTTCTCAGGTTTGCGTGTATCAGGTGTCAGAACACAGTTGGGCGCTTTCTTTCAAGCAAAAGCGGTTATCATTACTGCCGGAACATTCCTAAATGGTAAAATTTTTGTCGGTCAGGAAGATGCAGAGAGTGGAAGGATAGGCGAGCCCTCATCTTATCATATCTCAGAAATACTTGCTGAAAGAGGTATTGTTACTCAGAGGATGAAGACAGGTACCCCTCCAAGGATTGATGCTTCTTCTATCGATTTCTCGAAGCTCATCCCTCAAGAAGGAGATCCTTCACCAGACAAGTTCTCTTACCTCAATTACAACTCCCCTGTTCAGGGTGGGGTTAAGCAGCGCAATTGCTACATAGTTCATACAAACAGGGATGTCCATTCAATACTTGAGTCAGGTTTTCATCTCTCGCCTCTTTTTTCGGGTAAGATCAGTGGGATAGGGCCAAGATACTGCCCAAGTATTGAAGATAAACTTAGGACCTTCCCAGGAAAGGATGAACATCAATTATTCCTCGAACCAGAAGGGTGGCATACCAATGAGTATTACCTTCAGGGATTTTCTTCATCACTTCCGCTTGACACTCAGTTGGAAGCATTGCATAGTATAAAGGGGCTTGAGGATGTCAGAATTTATAGACCTGCATATGCAGTAGAATATGATTATTTTGATCCTACCCAATTGAAAGCATCTCTTGAGTCAAAATGTGTGGATGGTCTTTATCTTGCTGGGCAGGTTAACGGAACTACAGGTTACGAAGAGGCTGCAGCCCAAGGTCTGATGGCGGGTATCAATGCTTCTCTTGAACTTTCAGGTAAGGAACCTCTTATCCTTAAGAGGGATCAATCTTATATTGGAGTCCTTATTGATGATCTGGTAACCAAAGGTGTGGATGAACCATACAGAATGTTTACCTCCAGAGCTGAGTATAGAATCTTACTTAGACAGGATAATGCAGATTTGAGATTGACCTCCATATCTCATAGCATTGGTCTCGCAGATGAGTATCGATATAGTCTAATGTGTCAGAAGTACGATAGTGTTGGTTCTTTGAAATCACAATTCGATACTACAAAGGTAAAGCCGGATTCAATCAATCCATATCTTGAATCTATAGGATCAGCAAAGACAGATTCTTCCAAGACTCTTTCTTCCATTCTCACACGTCCTGATACAAGGATAAAGGATATGATTGATTATGTTCCACGTGGAACATATGACTTCTCTATTGATATGTCTTCATTGGACAATAATTCAAACTGCTTAAATATTCTTACTACTCTTCCATATCTTCCAGCACCTTTCACATTTAAAGAGGATTTGGCTCAGGAGATTTTGGAGTCAGTAGAAATACTTGTCAAGTATAGTGGTTATATCGAAAGAGAATCAAGACTTGCTGATAAGATGACCAAATTGGAAGCTTTATCCATTCCAGAAGATTTTGATTATTCGAAGGTCACATCTCTTTCCTACGAGTCAAGGCAAAAACTTATGAAGCACAAACCAAGGACTATCTCTCAAGCATCGAGAATACCAGGAGTTTCTCCTGCAGATATATCAGTACTTCTGGTCTTCTTTGGTAGATAAAAAAAGATGTTCCACGTGGAACATCTTTTTTGTTTATTTGTAAATCTCCTTTATTATATCAGCATGTTTTGCTTGTATTTTAACCCTTTTAAGTTTAAGGGTGGGAGAGAGAAGTCCATTTGTGGGTGACCACTCTGTAAGAATTACCCTTTCCCTTTTTATTCTCTCATGTGGAGCCAGTGTGTCATTTACCTTTTCCACCTCCTTGTGTATTTTTGCTATGACTTTAGGATTCTTTACAAGCTCCTGGTTGTCAGAGTATGTAATTTTGTGTTTGGCTGCCCAGAAGTGAATACGGGACATGTCAGGGATGATTATGGCAGAAGCAAACTTTTCATTTTCGCCGATCACTATGCAGTTTTCAATATATGATGATTCCTTAAGTCTATTCTCTATAACTTGAGGAGCTACATATTTACCTAGTGACAGCTTGAAGATCTCTTTCTTTCTGTCGGTAATTTGAAGGTATTTTCCATCCACCATTTTACCTATGTCACCGGTATGAAGATATCCATCTTCATCAATTATCTCTTTCGTCTGAATTGGATCTTTATAATATCCTATCATTACGTGTGGCCCTTTTGTGAGGATTTCACCATCTTCAGCAATTTTAAGTTCTGTCCCTTCAAGAGGTGTACCTACAGTTCCTATCACATTAATCCTCTCTATAGGGTTGTTGACAGCTATTACAGGTGATGTCTCTGTCATTCCATACCCTTCATATATACCTATTCTCGCAGCATTAAAGAGTCTTACTATCTTGCCCTGTATTGATGACCCACCAGAAACTATTGTCATCTCGTGTCCACCAAGAGCCTCTCTCCATTTGCTGAAGACAAGTTTATCATATATGTCTCTTTTGAAGAGGTAGAATTTGTTCAGGTTGTAATAATCGAAAGTGTTGGCAAATTTCCATGCTTTCTCATATATTTTCTTTTTTATCCCTGTCAAATTTTTTCCTGCAGCCTCAAATTTGAAATACATCATTTCGAGTACCCTTGGTACGGAGCAGAAACCATCGGCGTGACACCCTGCCAAATCACGCTGGATAGTGCTGATTGACTCTGCATAGTAAATACTGATTCCGATGTATTGGTATTCGTAGTTCATGCTTCTCTCATAGATGTGGCATAGTGGGAGAAAGCTTACCATTTTTTGTGAGGATGTTACAGGTTGTTTTTTGGCATGTGCCATGGCATTGAACATAAGGTTCCAGTGTGACAGCATGACCCCTTTTGGTGTCCCTGTGGTGCCTGATGTATAGATTATAGTTGCAAGATCATCTTTGCCGGTCTCACTCTTAATCTTCTCCACTACAGGTGAAAATTTATCCCTGTTTTCTTCCCCAATCTTGTAAAGGTTTGAAAGACAGTCTATTTCAGTGGAGTCGTCCATTAAATATACCTTGGCAGGTCTGTCCATTTTCGCTACTATAGGTGAAATCTTCTTATAGAGGTTAGTATTGCCAAGGAATATTATTTTCGCATCGCTGTGGTTGAATATGTGGAGATATTCATCCTCGCTAAGTGTAGGATAGACAGGGATGTGTACCATTCCTGACAGATTCAGACCCATGTCAACAAAATTCCATTCAGGCCTGTTGTTGCAGATTGAGATCGCTTTGTCTCCCTTTTGATAACCTAATGATAATAGTGCATAAGCCACAGAGTATGAGCGTTTTATATACTCTTTAACACTGACTTTTGTCCAATTTCCTCCCAAACTTCTGCTTAGGATGTCCTCTTTGTCCGGATGGTTGGCTTCAAGTCTATCCAGTAGATCAAATGTCCTGGTAACGTTTATTTCCATTTTTTATAAATTGTTTTTAATGTCTTCTATAAATTCGTCTATATTCTCTTTACCAGTTTCAAAAGAACACATCCATCTTACCTCCATTGTCTCTTCGTCCCATATGTAGAACATGTGTTTCTCTGATAGTTTGTCATAAAGTTCACGGCTTATGTATGCAAATACTGCATTTGTCTCCACAGGGCGGGAGATTTTAATTTGAGGAATCTCCTTTAATCTGGTTTCCAGATATTTGGCCATCTCATTGGAGTGTGAGGCAAGTTTGAGATATAGGTCATCCTTGAGATATTCGTCAAACTGTGCGGCCATAAATCTTGCCTTTGAATAGAGCTGGGTCATCTGTTTTCTGAGGAAAAGGGCCCTATGGGCGGAGACCCTCTTGAACAAAACCACCACCTCTCCCATAAGAAGTCCGTTTTTGGTGCCGCCAAAAGAGAGTGCATCTGCACCAGCATCTGCAGTGAATTCTTTGATCGGGATATCAAGGGCAGCAGCAGCATTTGAGACGCGTGATCCATCTATATGGAGGTATCCGTTGTGGGTGTGCATCAGATCTGCAAGTGCCTTTATCTCCTCTACAGTATATAGCGTTCCAAGTTCTGTGGGCTGTGAAATGGAGAGGACATTGGGTTGCGAGTGGTGTTGCTCTCCAAACCCGTGAAGGTGCTTTTTCACATTCTCCACAGATACCTTACCGTTTGTGTGCTCCACAGGGATCACTTTACAACCTATTATTTTTTCAGGAGCACCACATTCATCGCAGTTGATATGTGCAGTGGCGGGACATAGAATGGCATCTGAACTGTGAGCAAGATTTGCAAGGGACAATATGTTTGCCCCAGTGCCGTTTACTGCAAACATAGCCTTGCATTCACCTCCAAGCATATTTTCTATCTGACTGAGAACTTGTTGTGAGTACTCGTCGTCTCCGTATGCTACTGCAAATTCAGAGTTTGCCCTGATAATGGCGTCAAGAATTTGAGGGTGGACGCCTGAATGATTGTCGCTTCCAAAACTGTGTTTCATGGTACTAAGTTTTTACAAATTTAATAAAAGTTTTGCTTTTGGAATACCTTTTGTTCTCTGTAGTACCAATCGTACTCCCCAATGAAGGGGAGTTTTAAAGCAAATGGAAATGAAAAGGATTTTTATAATGGTCTCTGTGGCAGTTTTGACATTGGCCTCGTGCGGGACCTTGACACTTGAACAAAGTAAAGTGCTGAACAATGCCGATCTGGCTTCATATAAAACATTTATGATAGAACCTGCAGAAGGCTCTGCTATACCTTCATACTTGAGTATGGATGATGTTAACAATATTTACAACTCTATTTCCAAGCAGTTGTATCAAAGGGGATATGTGTCTGTATCCACAAATCCGGATATGATTGTTTATGTGGCAATGTCTGTGAAGCAAGTGATTAAGACTAAGGATCTCGTCCCTCCAGGGAGCGGTTTCGGATACAGATATTTTAGTCCCAGAGCCGCATATCTTGATAGCTATTACTCTGATGCACAGATAATTTCAGGCATATCAAAAGAGGGTGTCCTGATGGTGGATATCGTGGATACCCGAAAGAAGATGCATATCTTTTGTGCAGAAGTGAGTTCCCTTGCTGAGGATAGTGGTGTAGATGTGAAGGATCTCTCAAACTTGGATAAGGCGACAGGGTTGCTCTTCTCAAAATACCCTGTACCACCCAAAATGAAATAGTTTCTGGAGATATAAAGAAAAAGAGGTGGCTTCTGTAAGTCACCTCTTCAGTTTTTATATCTGTTGAATGTCCAGAATTAGCAGATAGCGTTGTACTCTTCAGCTGAAAGAAGTTCGTTAACCTCTTCTGGATTTGACATTTTTACTTTGATCATCCAGCCAGCGCCATATGGATCTTTGTTTACTGACTCAGGAGCGCCTTCAAGATCAGGGTTAACCTCTACCACTTCACCGCTTACAGGCATAAATGCATCTGCAACAGTTTTAACAGCTTCGATAGCACCGAAAATCTCATCTTTAGCAAGGGTCTCACCTTCAGTCTGAATGTCAACGAATACGATATCACCAAGTTGGTCCTGAGCGAAGTCTGTAATACCGATTACTGCTACATCACCTTCTACTCTTACCCATTCGTGCTCTTTAGAGTACTTTAGATTATTAGGAGTGTTCATTTTTTTATAGTTATAAGTGTGAATAATTTTGACAAATGTAATATAATTTTTTTAATTACAGCAGCTTGAGCGCTTTCTTTATAATTTCTTCAGAAGAGCAACCAGGTTCTTTCTTTAAAATCGCGTCCAGAACCTTCTCCACCGCCGCTTTTGTGAAGCCCAGGGTAATGAGGGCGCCATATGCCTCTTCTCTGTGGCTGCTCTGCTCAAAGCCTACTCCCAGGTCTATGGTGGCAGCAGTGCTATCCTTGCCCACTTTGTCCTTAAGTTCAATTATTGCCCTCTGTGCTGTTTTCAGCCCAATCCCTTTTACACTTTTTATCTTGTTCACATCTCCGGTTATGATCGCCATACGCACCTCATCTGTGGTGAGGGCGGAGAGCATCATCCTGGCAGTGTTGGGCCCGATGCCGGAAACCGACACCAGGTGGGTAAAGATGTTCCTCTCCTCTTTTTCAGCAAAGCCGTAGAAGAGCTCGTCATCTTCGTGCTTGTGGTGATAAATGTATATTTTCCCTTCTGAGGCCCCTTGCAGGGCAGAATAGGTCTGGAGGGAGATTAGAATCCTGTATCCTATACCATGGTTGTCTACCACCATTTCTGCCGGGGTAAGCTCCACTATATTTCCTGAAATGTAATCGTACATGACTTGTGTGTGATTTGCATTGAAGTATCAGAGCAAATTTAATTATAAATTGCATATCTTTGCCATAGATTTTAAAACAATGGGAGATTTTTCAGGAATAAGGGGTCAATTCCCCGCTTTGGAGCAGAAGGTGTACGGCAAGCAGCTGGTCTATTTTGACAACGCTGCTACTGCGCAGAAGCCTCGTGCAGTCCTCGATCTGATCCAGAGGATGAATGGCGGTATCAATGCAAATATCCACCGTGCAGTGCACAAACTCAGTGCAGAGGCAACAGACCTGTATGAAGGGGGAAGAGAGGCTGTTAGGCAATACATCAATGCTGCCAAAAGGGAAGAGGTGGTGATGACATCCGGAACCACTGCATCGATCAATCTTGTGGCCAATACATATGGTGAGAGATTCCTCTCCAAAGGGGACGTGGTGCTGGTTTCAGAGTGTGAGCACCACTCCAATATCGTCCCTTGGCAACTTCTTTGTGAGCGCAAGGGTGCTGAACTAAGAGTCCTCCCTGTAGATGAGAATGGCCAGTGGAGGATGGATATGCTCGATGGTCTATTGGATGAGAGGGTGAAAATAGTCTCTGCCACCCATATTTCAAATGTTCTGGGGCTTGTAAATCCGGTAGAGGATCTTATTGCCAGGGCTCATGCGGCAGGGGCTGTCGTCCTTATCGATGGTGCACAGGGTATTGTCCACCAGAGGGTCGATGTGCAGAAGCTGGATTGTGATTTCTATGTCTTCTCGGGGCACAAGATTTATGCTGCAACAGGTATAGGTGTTCTTTATGGCAAGGAGGCGCTCTTGGAAAAGATGCCACCTTGGATGGGCGGAGGCGATATGGTGGGTACTGTTACCTTTGCCAAGACCACATATGCTCCACTTCCATTAAAATTTGAAGCTGGAACACCTAACTTTATAGGGGGTGCGACTTTAGCTCCGGCACTTCAAGTTGCATCAGAGTTGATGACTGATAAATATATTGAAGAAGAGAGAGAAAAGATAGATTATCTATACCAGAACTTGCAGGCTATAGATGGCCTGAAGCTATATGGGATAGGGGAGAACAAGATTCCAGTTTTCTCTTTCTCTATAGAGGGGGCTCACCACGAGGATATGGCTTTGCTTCTCGACAAGATGGGGGTCGCTGTCCGTTCTGGTATGATGTGTGCAGAGCCTCTAATGGAGAGATTCGGGCAGAGCGGTATGCTTAGAGCTTCACTGGCCCCCTACAATACATTAGAAGAGTGCAAATTGTTTATGACAGCCCTTCATAGAGCTGTAAATATGTTAAGATAAATTGATATGGAGAATAGACCTATTATTGACGTGGAGAATGAGATTGTCGATGAGTTCTCGGCCTTTGAGGACTGGATGGACAAGTATGAGTATATTATAGAGCTCGGCAAGAGTATTCCTGTTATTGAGGAGTCACAGAAGACAGAGGCAAACCTTATCAAAGGGTGTCAGTCGAGGGTGTGGTTAAGTTCGGAGTTCCGTGACGGGAGGATCTTTTTTGCCGCTGACAGCGATGCCATCATCACTAAAGGGATCATATCTCTTCTTGTAAGGGTTTATAACGGAAGAAGACCTGATGAAATCCTCTCTTCAGATTTCAGCTTTGTGGAGAAGATTGGACTCAAGGAGAACCTTTCTCCCACCAGAGCAAATGGTCTTGTATCAATGATAAAGCAGATTCAGAACTATGCAGTGGCATATAGCGCGAAATAAGTTATGGACAGAAAGAAATTGGAGAAAGATATAGTCAGGGCCCTGAAGCAGGTCTATGACCCAGAAATTCCGGTAAATATCTATGATTTGGGGCTTGTGTATGAGCTAGATGTGAATGATGAGGGTGAGGTTAAGATTAAAATGACCTTGACTGCCCCTAATTGCCCTATGGCAGACCAGTTGGTGGAGGATGTCCACGAAGCGGTGGCTGATACCCCTGGGGTTACAAATGTATCTATTGAGTTGGTTTTTGAGCCTGCATGGGACAAGAGCAGGATGTCTGAAGAGGCTCTTCTTGAATTGGGTTTTCTATAATGGAAAGGGTATATCTTCTTCTTGGTACCAATATGGGCAATAAGGAGCGCAATCTGCAGACTGCCATTGCCCTTCTTATAAATGAACTGGCCCCTTTTCTCGGCTCAGAAGTGAAGGAGTCTTCCATTCATGAATCGGAGGCTGTCGGTTTTGTTGCCGATGAGACTTTCCTCAATCAGGCAATATCATTCAAGACATCAGTATCTGCTGTGGATCTGTTGAAGGTGTGCAAACATGTGGAGGCCAAGATGGGGAGACCTATTGAAGAGCCGCAGTATGATGATGCCGGCAACAGGATTTACAAATCGAGAATCATCGATATCGACATCCTTTTGTACGGAAATCAGACTATAAACCTCCCAGAATTACAAATCCCTCACCCGAGGCTTCAGGAGAGGGAATTTGCACTGATCCCGCTAAGGGAGATATTTACTTCTTACTAATAGTTCAGAAAAGCACCGAATTCTTCCACAGAGCTGTTGCCCACAGGACCCGATAGGGTTTTTCCTGTGTGGTCAATCACTGCGTATAGGGGTTGCGATGCAGAACCGAATTTCTCCATTTCGTATTGTCTGAATTTCCTGCCAAGAGTCTTGTACTCAGCATCTGGAGTCTTGTCATCCACATAGAGATTTGCGATGACGAAGTCTGAGCTGAGCTTCTCCAGGATGGCAGGTTCGTTAAGGACTGTTGCCTCCATCACTTTGCATACACTGCAAGTGTGGGACTTGAATGTGATGAAGATAGGTTTTCCACTCTCTTCTGATGCTTTCACTGCCTCATCAAGTGTGCTGTATGATTTTAGTGATGAGTATCCTGAAGGTGCAGTTGTCTCACCATTGCCTGCAGGGGCAGAGATCACTGTTGTAGAGCCATCCATAGGGGGAATCATACCCGAAATGCTCTTGAGTGGTGCTCCGAACAGGCCAGGGATAAGGTAGAAGGCGAATGAGAAGCAAGCTATGGCTATAAGCATTCTCCCCCAACCGATACCGTCTACAGGTGAATCGTGGTCAGTACGGATAACTCCGAGGAAGTACAGACCAAGAAGTACTACAAGGGTGATCCATATAGCCAGGAATCCAAGTCTGGTGATGATGCCCCATCCGAAGTATGCATCCACATTGTAGAGGAATTTCACTGCAAATGCCATAAGTACGAAAGCGAATACCACTTTGACAACATTGAGCCAACCGCCAGATTTAGGGAGTTTCCTCATCATTCCAGGGAAGAATGAGCAAACCACGAAAGGAAGTGAGAATGCTGCTCCGAATACTGCCATGCCGAGGATAGGTTTTAGTGTTACACCACCTACTACTGCAGCAGCAAGGATTGATCCCACGAATGGGCCAGTGCATGAGAATGATACTATTACCATTGCAACAGCCACAAAGAATGCTCCGATATAGCCACCTTTGTCTGCTTGACGGTCAGCTTTGTTTGCAAGGCCGCTTGGAAGGGTTATTTCAAAGGCACCGAGGAACGAAATAGAGAATACTATAAATAGAGCTGCGAAAAGCAAGTTTGGAATCCAGTGTGTTCCAAGTGCATCTGTAGCAGCTGTACTGCCGAAAAGAGATACGATAAGGCCAAGCAGGGTGTAGATAAGTACTACAGAAAGTCCGAAGACTAGCCCTTTCATAATGCCGCTCCTCTTTGATGGTGCGCCGCCGATTAGGAAGCCCACAGTCATAGGGATCATAGGGAATACGCAAGGGGTGATTACTCCGCCAAGACCAGCAGCGAATGCGATAAGGAGGAACCATAGGAGAGATTCATCCTTTGATTTTTTAGCCTTAGGGGCCTCTACCACCTCAGCACCTGCCATTTTTACATTGACAGTGATGTCATTTTCATTGATAAGGCACTCTTCACCATTGCAGGTCTGGTAAACCAATGTTCCCTGAACAGTGAAATTGCCCTCGGCAGAAGGGGTGATGATCTGTTTGAATTGGCCATTGCCCTCAAAATAGTATACGTCAAGGCCAAATGCAGAGTCAAACTTGGTATGGGCCTCTGTTCCATCCACCATTGCCCCCTGTGCCTGGGCAGGTGTATCTGCAGAGAGGTCGAAATTTGCGGTCATAGGGCCGCCTTTTACTGGGGTAGCACTGTACATATACCACCCATCTGAGATTTGAACGTCAAAAACAAGCTCCACATTGCCGTCAGAGAGGACATTGTAAGATGTCTTTACGAATGTTGCGTCTTGTGCATAGATCGCAGATGTGTTGAGCAAAAGGGCCAACCCTGCGATCAAAGAGGTAAGGAATGTTCTCATATATTGTTTAATATTATCCAAATAGTTCTCTATTTGGCGACAAAAATAATAAATATTAGTATTTTTGCACCCTTAATACAAAAACATCACAAAAGATGACACAAGAAGAACTCTTTAGAAATCTTATTGCCCACTCGAAGGAGTATGGCTTTATCTTCCCTTCAAGTGAAGTTTATGACGGTTTGAGCGCTGTTTACGATTATGGTCAGCTTGGCTCGGAATTGAAAAACAATATCAAAAAATATTGGTGGGATTCGATGGTGAAAGTGCACGAGAATATCGTGGGTATTGACTCTGCCATCTTTATGCACCCTAAGATTTGGGAAGCATCCGGCCACGTGGGAGCATTCAACGATCCTCTTATCGACAATAAGGATTCAAAGAAAAGATACCGTGCAGATGTCCTTTTGGAGGACTATATCGCGAAGATTGAGGAGAAGATCAATAAAGAGGTGGAGAAAGGTAGAAAGAAATTCGGAGATGCATTTGATGAAGAGCAGTTCCGTGCCACCAACCCTAATGTCCTTCGTAGCAAGGCTAAAGCTGATGCAGTGCGCCAGAAGATGGCAGATGCGCTTAACGCAAATGACCTCGTAGCACTTAAGGACCTTATCGTGGAGTGCGAGATTGCTTGCCCTATCTCAGGTACCAAAAACTGGACAGATGTGCGTCAGTTCAACCTTATGTTCAGCACCCAGCTTGGTAGCGTATCTGATGAGTCTGGTACTATCTACCTCCGTCCAGAGACTGCTCAGGGTATTTTCGTGAACTTCCTCAATGTCCAGAAGACAGGCAGAATGAAAGTTCCTTTCGGTATCGCTCAGATCGGTAAAGCGTTCCGCAATGAGATTGTAGCCCGTCAGTTTATCTTCCGTATGAGGGAGTTTGAGCAGATGGAGATGCAGTTCTTCGTTCGTCCCGGTGAGGAGCTCAAATGGTTTGCAAAATGGAAAGAGACCCGTCTTGCTTGGCATAAGGCCCTCGGAATGGGTGACAAGAAATACCGTTATCACGACCATGAGAAGTTGGCTCACTACGCCAATGCAGCCACCGATATCGAATTTGAGTTCCCATTCGGATTCAAAGAGCTTGAGGGCATCCACTCACGTACAGACTTTGACTTGGGTCAGCATCAGAAATTCTCTGGCCGCAAGATGCAGTACTTCGATCCTGAGACCAATGAGAGCTACGTACCTTACGTAATTGAGACCTCTATCGGTCTTGACCGTATGTTCTTGTCGGTACTCTCTGCAGCTTACTGCGAAGAGAAACTTGAAAATGGTGAGACCCGCGTGGTATTGAGAATTCCACCTGTGCTTGCACCTGTGAAGCTGGCTGTACTTCCACTTGTGAAGAAAGACGGTCTTCCAGAGGTGGCTCACAAAATCATGCATGACCTCAAATATGATTTCAACTGCCAGTACGACGAGAAAGACAGTATCGGTAAGAGATACCGTCGTCAGGATGCTATCGGTACACCATTCTGTATCACCATTGACCACCAGACCCTTGAGGACAATATGGTCACTATCCGTTACAGGGACACCATGACCCAGGAGCGTATTCCTATCGACAAAGTAAGATCTATCATTGAAGAGAAAGTGAGCTTCAAGGATCTGTTTATGCAGCTCGAGAAGTAATTGATAGTATATACATAAAAAGGGGTGACAGGTATTCTTGTTACCCCTTTTTTATCAGATTTTATTAACTTTACTCTTTGTAAAAAATGGTAGTTTATGGAGAAAGTAAATGAACAAATGCTTGAGTGGATGCTTGGTTTGGGGCTGTCAGAGAATCTCTCTATGATGATATGGCGAGTAACTGTGATATTGGCTATATTTATAATAGCTTTCATCGTGGACAGGATCTGCAGAAGGGCTGTTATCCCCGTAATACGGAAAATCACAGTCAAAACAGAGTTCAAATGGGACGACTATCTCCTTGGTGATGATGTCTTGAACAATCTATGCAGGCTAATACCACCAATATCAATATATTTGCTGATACCATTTGCCCTTCCGGATGATGCCATTCTGGACTTCGCTCTCCAGCTTTGTGTCGTATACATCACCATAGTGTGTATTATGCTTGTGTGTTCTATCATATCATCTCTGTATGCTATGGCCAGTGAGCACGAAAAACTTAAGGACCACTCTATGAAAGGGCTCTATCAGATGCTCAAACTGGTAGTTATCTGTATAGGTGTCATCATAATAATCAGCACTCTGATAGGGAAGAGCCCATTGGTTATCCTTACAGGTCTGGGAGCCAGTACAGCTATACTGATGTTGGTGTTTCAGGACACCATTAAAGGCTTTGTGGCGGGAATACAGTTGATATCAAATGATATGCTCCGTCCGGGAGACTGGATCACAATGCCAAAATATGGGGCAGACGGAGATGTTATTGAAGTCACCTTGACCACAGTGAAGGTGAGAAATTGGGACAAGACGATTACAACAGTTCCGCCATATGCTCTGGTAAACGATTCGTTTCAGAACTGGAGAGGTATGTTCGAAACAGGTGGACGTCGTGTGAAGAGGTCACTCAATATCGATATGAATACAGTCCGTTTCTGCACATCAGAAGAGTTGGATCGCTATAGGGGGCAGCCCTGGATGGAGGGATTTGAGCCGACAGGCAGTGATGAGGTAAATCTTTACATCTTCCGTCACTATGTGGAGTACTATCTGCGTCATCATCCTAAGGTTAATTCTGATATGATAATGACTGTCAGACAGCTTCAGCCTACAGCCCAAGGTATGCCCATCGAGCTCTACTTCTTCTCAGCCGATACTGCCTGGCTGAATTATGAGCATCTTCAGGCTGAAGTGTTTGACCATATCCTGGCTATGCTCCATACATTCGGACTTAGAGTTTTCCAAAGTCCTTCAGGTATAGACCTCCAGAATTCCCGATAGGGATTGATTTGCAAAAAAAAGTGTATTCAAATTGATTTTTCTGAATACACTTAATTTTTGAATACGCTTATTTCATCATATGCGATTTATCTCATTTTGGAGATTGGCAAGGAACCGTCCTGCGTGAGCGCCATCCATTTGGGTGTGGTGAAATTGAAATGATATGGTCAGGTAGTATCGGAAGAACTTCTTCT
>JAZUMG010000003.1:0-3874 GCA_045603545.1 Candidatus Coprenecus sp.
TGTTCCTACTGATGTACCCTTGACTACTACAGAAGCTCCTACAAGAGTAGAGCCATCAGTAGCGTCAGTAACAACGCCTGATACCTGGATATTCTGTGCGAACACAGATGAAGTTACCGCAAGTAACAGACATGTTAAAACTAGTCTGATTTTTTTCATGTAGATAATTTTTAAAGGTTAATAAATAATAATGTTTGTTTGAATTCTTGCATTCAATTTAATTTAAATAAATTTTTCGGTTACAATCTATTAAAAATTGCCCGCAAAAACTTCACTTTTTTAGTTTCTAAAAATCACTTTTAAGTGATGATTAAAAAACAAAAATAAAAAAAAGATAAATAACTGCAAAATCCAATTGCAAAAAAGTATCGAAAAATCTTTCAAAAAATCACGATTCAGCACGGCAATCGCAAATTTCTCTCTTTCAAACTGTAAGCAGATTTTAGGCAAATACTAAAAATTTGATTAAATTGTCCTCTATATGCCCATCACATTTTATGTTTAACCCTTAAAATTCCCCATCATGTCAACTATTACCTACTACACAAGATCCGCAAGAAAAGATGACAGTGAGATAAGCATTTGGATGAGAATATCGCACCTATCCACAAGTATAAGGCTCTCCACAAGGGTAAAAGTACCATCCAGATTCTGGAGCCGAAGGAGGGGACAGCTCAAGGATGTACCTTACGAATCGGAAGCAGTAAAAAAAAGAATTAACGGAACAAATTCCCTGCTCACTGAACTCAAACAGGAGATATATGACTATATATATCACTACAAATCTATTGAGCCATATGCACTGCGTTGCCATATTAAAAATTTTATGGAGAGTAAACAATTGGACCACGCTCTGTCGGATGAAATCACTGTCAGCCAGTACATATACCAGAAGATAATTGCAATGGAGAAAAAGCATTTCCTCAATAAAGGTGAACCCTATTCACAAAACTCCATCAATAATTGGAGAAAGTTTATGAATGTATGGGAGAGCTATGAGAAGGATAGATGCCAGAAGAAACTCCACTTTGATGAGGTAAGTATGGATACGTACTATACCTTCATGGAATTCTGTGATGAATATAAATATAAGAAGAGTACCAAATATCAGTATGCCAGGATATTCAAAGCTGTGATGAATTATGCATTGATTGAGGAAATTTCATCCAATAGTGTCCACTTGAACAGGAACTTTGCTACCCACGCTTCAATTGAGGCCAATAAAGGTGTCTATCTCACCATGGATGAGATTTTTAACCTTAGCACTTTGGAGCTGGAACACAGTTCTACCCACTCAAAGATAAGGGACCTGTTCCTCCTGGGGTGCTATACTGGGCTCAGATTCTCTGATTGCTCTACAATCAGTGCAAATGACATAATCTATTTTGATGTGGGTGGGGAGAGACACTCTGCACTGATTGTAAGGCAGAAAAAGACAAAGCAGGAGGTGGCAATACCGCTGCTGAGCGAACACGCTGAGGAGATCCTCCAAAAGTATGGGGGCAAAGCCCCAAGGGTGAGCATCTCATCATTCAATAAGGAGATAAAGCATATATGCAAATTGGCAGGGATAACTGAAAAGGTGAAGGTGACTGAGATAATTGGGGGGAGGGAGGTGTGCAAATGGACAACAAAGGACCAGCTTGTATCCTCCCATACTGCCCGCAGAAGCTGCATTACAAACCTTTATCTCTCAGGAAAGCTTGATTCTGCGCAGATAAGGGACATTTCCGGGCACAGGTCAGAACAGGCATTTCAACGCTATATATGCCTCAGCAAAGAGGAAAATGTAAAATCAATATTCAAAAGATTGGCACAAAAATAGACACACTACGCAGTTGTTCATAGTGCAATATATTGTATATCAAAATATTCCCAATTCCTTGCGGTAACTTCATCTGTGTTCGCACAGAATATCCAGGTATCAGGCGTTGTTACTGACGCTACTGATGGCTCTACTCTTGTAGGAGCTTCTGTAGTAGTCAAGGGTACATCAGTAGGAACATCTACAGATTTGGATGGTCGCTACACCATTAGTGCCCCAGCTGACGCAGTTTTGGAATTTGTCTATGTAGGTTATGTTACAGCAGCTGTTCCTGTAAACGGAAGAACCACTGTTGACGTAGCTCTAAAGACAGAAGCTGAAGCTCTTGACGATGTTATTATCGTAGCTTACGGTTCAGTTAAGAGAGAGGCTAAAACCGGATCTGTAACTTCAGTAAAAGGTGACGTGATCGCAGAATCACCAGTATCATCTGTTGATAAGATGTTGGCTGGTAAGATGGCCGGTGTGCAGGTAACTGCCTCTACAGGTCAGCCAGGTGCGAACTCACAGATCCGTATCCGTGGTACGTCTTCAATCAATGCCGGCAACGAGCCTCTATGGGTAGTGGACGGTATTCCAGTGATGACAGGTGACCAGTCTTACTTCACCAACTCATCAAACGCGATGTCAGCAATCAACCCTAACGACATCGAGTCAATCACTGTATTGAAAGACGCTGCAGCAGCATCAATCTACGGTTCACGTGCAGCAAACGGTGTAATCCTTGTAACCACCAAGAGTGGTAAAGCAGGTAAAGCCAAATTCACCGCACGTGCAAAATACGGTGTTTCACAGCTTTCAAATGACAACAACTTCGGCGTGATGAACGGCGAGCAACTCCTTGGTTATCAGAGAGCTGCTGCTGTTAATGCAGGTCACAACCCAGATGATCCAAAATCTCCTTACTACAGACCAGCTGAGCTTCTTACCCGTCCACAGACCAACTGGATGGAAGAGTTCACCAGAATGGGTAACATGCAGGAGTATGAGATCAACGCATCTGCAGGTAACGACAAAGGTAAATTCTACACCTCACTTTCATATCAGGAGAACGAAGGTATCGTACACCAGTCAAGCTTCAAGAAATTCACTGCACGTGTAAACTCTGACTACAAGCTTCTTGACAACTTGGAGATCGGTACCCGTGTTAACTTGGCTTACACCGACATCCACGACTCTGAGATGCAGTCATTGTACTACTCTAACCCATTCTTCGCAGGTTTGACTATCCTTCCTTGGACTCCTCTATACGATGAGAATGGCAACTACAATGTGAACATCCCTGAGAACTCAAATACCAACCCTCTTTACAACGCTTTCAACGACGAGCAGTATGAGAAACAATACCGTGTTCACGGTACTATGTATCTACAATGGGAGCCTGTGAAGAACTTGGTAATCAAGACCAACAACTCTGTAGAGGGTACATTCGGTGAAGGTATCCGTTACTGGGGTCCGGATCCAGGTGGTGCAACTGGTACTCTACAGTCATCATCTCTTCAATATCTACAGTTGACTACCTCTAACACCATTACTTACAACAATATGTGGGATGACCACTCATTCAGAGTAATGGTAGGTCAGGAGGCTCAGAGCAGAACATACCACTCATTCTATGCTTATGCTCCATCTGTAGACGCTAAGATCCCTTATCTTAACACTTCAGTATCATCTCAAGACCAGGTTGGTTACAGCGAGAATGCAAGAACACTTCTTTCATTCTTCGGTATGGTTGACTACAACTACGCAAACAGATACTTCCTACAGGCTTCACTTCGTTACGATGGTAGCTCACTATTCGGAGCTAACAACATCTGGGGTCTATTCTGGTCAGTATCAGGTTCTTGGAACGTATCTAACGAAGAGTGGATGAAAGGTACTGAGGATTGGTTGAGCATTTTGAAACTAAGAGCATCTTATGGTGTTAACGGTAACAACAATATCTCAGCTTACCAGGCATACGGTGTATACGCAACTGCAGCATATAACGGTGCAAACGGTACCCTTCCTTCATCACCAGACAACGCAAACCTTTCATGGGAGAAGAAC
>JAZUMG010000004.1:0-111682 GCA_045603545.1 Candidatus Coprenecus sp.
CTGTTGCGAAGCAACTGGGGGGTTGAAGGTGCCAAAAGGGCACAAAAAAAGGAGTTCGAAACGAACTCCTTTTTTGTGCCCAGAACAAGACTCGAACTTGCACACCGAAACCGGCACTACCCCCTCAAAGTAGCGTGTCTACCAATTTCACCATCTGGGCATCTCTACTTTGCGGATGCAAATATATAAAGTTAAAATGAATTTTCGCGATATTTTTTAATTTTTTCTTATATTTACAATACAAAAACAAAAAGAGATGAAGGAATTAAGAAATCATTTTGAATCAAAAGGCGACACTTTATATTTGGTATCAGACAAAAAAGCCATTGAGTTTCTGAATGGTAGCATAGAGAATGATTTTATCTCTTGCCTGCGCCAGATTTCAGACAACGGAATATTCAACACCCTTGTGGAGTGCTGCAAACCCAACAAACTTGGATTTGACATCACCACAGACTCTGAATACGAAGAAGAGGACTTCCTCTATGATGAAACCAAGTACAAAGCCATTGTTGCCGTAAAAGAGGATCAGGAAGAGGATTTTGCCAACTATATGTTCAATCAGGGTATTGACATCATCCTTCTTGGTCACGTAACCAAAGGGGAGCTCAGGGTTGACGACGAATCCTACGGCTTTATCTCAAAATATTAGATAATTTTTTCATTATTTTTAGAGTTTAGCACGATTATTGCCGTTCTTTGTGCAGAGAGCTTAAATCAATGAAAAGGTTATTGAACATATTATTCGTTTTAGCATCCTTCCTCACCATATATGAAATAACAAATGCATATATGGATGACCAGAAGCATGACGATAATATATCCATAGAGATAAGTTCAGACCTCTCAACACTCGACATACCTCTCAATAACCAGGCACACAAATACTCTTCCAAAGAGTTCACAGTACCCACCACCAGCAGAACCATAAATAACAATGCTCAGGTAGCAATATCTATAATTGCTTCTTATACCCTCCACAAAAGGGTTAACAATATATCATCACATTCAACTAACTGCTTCTATTATAATAGCCAATCCCATAAATATATCTCATATGGGATTCTTAGGGTATAATAGATAATAACCTCGACACAGAGGATGCTCATCCATTCAGGCGGATGAGCTTATTTGGTTTATATTTATTTCAAATTAATTATCTTTTATTCTAAGACTTATCATGAACAGTAATATCGTGAAGAAAAACAGCTTCACACCTATAGCTATATCATTAGCCATTGTTTTGGCCGGCATTGTCATTACCTTCTTTAGCTTTCCTTACGCTAAAGGTCTCGGTTCTATCCTAATTTTATCTGGTATAATATCATTGTCTATGAGCAAAAAGACGCTTGTAGACAGCCGCACAGGCAATAAAATCCTCTCATACACATATTTCTTTCCTAATATCGAAAAAGAGAAGATAAAGAACATGTGCGAAACACATGACTTTGACAAACTGAAATCTATTACCCAGTCAGAACAGGGTCTCCAGATGGATGTATACCTCTCTACAAGCGAAGAATATGGTGCGATACAACTCTACGAATACATTCCATACAAATACGAAAGGTGTTCTCCTCTATATGAGTTTGAAGGAGAAGATGCAAAGAAATTATCTCACTGCATCAAAACTCTATCTGTATAGATAATACCATCGAGGTGATCCACTTCGTGCTGGAAAATTACCGCGGTGAAACCACTCACAGTCTCTTTAACCATCTCACCCTTTTCCACATCGAAGTAGGATATCACTATACAAGATGAGCGATTTACATCATATCTTTCATTAGGGACAGAAAGGCAACCTTCTGCCCCTTTTGTTTTCTCTTCCGAATACTCCAGGATAGAGATATTTGGATAATCCTCAAAAGGTTCACCCTCCTTGTCAAACCTCTGTACCACTACTACCCTTTTATTGATACCCACCTGAGGAGCAGCAATCCCCACTCCACCCACAGAGGTATCAGCCACAGTCATCTTCAACCTCTCAGCGAGGAGCGCATAGTCATCACTTCCGAGAACCTTGGGTGACAAATCCTCAGAAACAGCTCTCAGCACCAAGAGCTCCTCCTCTGACTCTATAGTATATACCTTCAAAAGTTCCCCTGGCGCACCATGGATTATTTCCAGATCGTATTTTGAAAAATTTCCTTCAATGGAACAGGATGCAGCCAATACCAACGCTGCCAATAAAAACAATACCGATTTTTTCATAGTACAAAAATAAAAAAAGAGGCTGAAAAATCAGCCTCCCAAATACTGGAACCGGTATATATTATTTACCGAAATATCTTTTGTACAGACCTTCGAAGCCAGCACCATGACGGGCCTCATCTTTAGCCATCTCGTGAACAGTATCGTGAACAGCGTCAAGATTCTGCTCTTTAGCCATTTTTGCAAGACGGAACTTGTCCTCACATGCACCGCTTTCAGCATTCATTCTCTTGTATAGGTTAGTTTTGGTATCCCAAACCACCTCACCGATAAGCTCAGCAAATTTTGAAGCGTGCTCTGCCTCTTCCCAAGCATAGCGTTTGAAAGCCTCAGCGATCTCTGGATAACCCTCACGGTCAGCCTGACGGCTCATGGCAAGATACATACCTACCTCTGTGCACTCACCCATAAAGTGATCCTGAAGGCCTTTCCAAAGCTCTTCGCTAGAACCTTTACCATCACCAAGCTGGTGAACAGTTGCGAAAGAAAGGTTACCTTCCTGCTCAACGATTTCTACAAATTTGTCAGCACCAACTTTACATAGAGGGCATTTCTCAGGAGCTGCATCACCTTCGTGGATGTAACCACATACTGTACAACGGAATTTTTTAGTCATATCTTTATATTATTTTATTTATGTTTATCAAATTATGACAAAGTTAATAAAAAAGTTTATAGCAGCAAATATTTTTACTATAATCTTATTCCCTAGACTACAATTACCTTTGCGTAAAAATTTTCACTGCATTGGGGAGACTTTTAATGCTCAGGACACTCTGTAGCCTCACCACCACCTATCATAGGGATGATACCGCTATTGAAACTGTTCACATTGCAACTGCAAGTGACTCCGCCATTATTGAACCCCACTACACCACCCAGGTATGATGCCTCAATATTTGGCCAGGTTGTCTCAGGATCGGGCTGGGTACCGCTTACCGGTATTGAGACCTGACCACTGTTTGTGCAACCATAAATGTTATCCTGATAGTACTCTTCAAGGCTATACACCTTTAGTCCCACATTGGCACCAGTAATGCCACCTACAAGAGAGCACCCCACTTTAGCACCTGTTATTGTCCCGCTATTCTGACAGTTGAAGACTGAAGCCCATCCCGAATCATTGAGACCTGTAATACCTCCAACCAATGAATAGGACTCAGCTTCTGCATATTCAGAATTATCTGCGGAGACATTTCCACTGTTTACACATTGTGTTACATTTATCTCCTTACCTGTCATAATCTCTGCGATGATTCCCCCTATGTATTGGATAGATGCACTTTTTGAACCATTGATTGCACCATAATTTGCACAATTGGTCATAGTTGTTGAAACATCCGTAGCATCAAGTTTGAACTCATCTCCTCCGAACATACCGGCAATACCACCAGCATAGACATCACCACTTGATATTCTGCCAATATTCAGGATACCATTGGCCGTATTTGTGCAATTGCTTATATCCACTATCCAGCTGGAACCCACTATACCTGCCACCTTGACATTGACACTTCCTGTAATTGTCCCTGTCCTTATCTCTCCGTCGTTCTCACAATCGGTTATCCTGGAGTTGCCATCTGTCCTCATACCGCCATCCTCCAGATAGTCTGTCAAATAGCCAACAATACCCGCAGCAATGTAATAACCTCTGTCACTATCTACTGCAGAGACAAGACCGGAGTTTGTACATCCGTCAATTACAATATCATCTGCCATCCTCCTGCCAAATCCCAATATACCGGATACAACACTCTCACCACTGTTTGCTTTTCCAGATACTATATATCCATCATTTGTACAGTCTTCTATCAGTCCACCAATAGTAACACCCACAATACCAGCTGCAGATGTCCAGCCTCCACTGCAATTGTAAGTATCTACACCTGTAACTGATGCGCTATTACTGCAATTGAGTATATCTCCCCCCAGGTTTGCACCAACTACACCACCTACTCCCACTACAACATCACTTAGGGAAGAGACAACAGCATCCTGCACTGCAGATACACTGCCATTACTGCTGCAGTTCTCCACTATTCCATAATTCAGACCAGCCACTGCACCTATTCCAGTAGCGTTGTAACCAAGCAGTGAAGTTACAGCTCCGCTACCAATTGTCTCGGCAGAAATATTCAGATTCCGGATAGCCCCTTGATTTATTCCGACAAAACCACAAATTGGATTATATGCGCCAGCATATATGGTACCATAAACAGTTTTACCATTTCCATCCAGAACTCCTGCAAATGGTGAAGCTACACCAAACATCCAGGGATATTCGTTTGTACTTTCAATTATAAAATCTGACTCCAACTGATAGTATGTTGAAGTGGTATGATTGTCAAGCAACCATCTCAAATTGGATGTTGATCTTATAAGATAGGGATTTGCTTCACTTCCGGAACCATCAGGCAATACTGCCACAGGTGGATTAACAGTGGAGTAGGTATTGAGTTCGACCACATCCACATTTGCCCTATAATATTTTCCAGACTCTATATCCTTTGTAACATCGAGCTGCCCTTTATAGTTACCACCGGTTGTTTTGACAATAAAATCTATAGTATGGTTACCATTGGATGGATTGACAAACATATAGATCTCCTCCCTTGAGTTATTTGCATTTATCCCAATGATATCTCCCTGGTACTCGGCCTCCACCTTAACGATATTGGTACCACCAATAAAAGTCTCATCCTCCTTTCTGAAGGCAAGCTTGATAATCGAAGTCTGGTGCCCGGTAAAGTCAACAGAAGAGATATCTTCAAGTTTTCCGCTGTAGCTGGCAGTCATCCTCACCAACCCTTCATCAAGGGCTCCGCTCTGACTCGAAAGATCCAATGGCGCACTTGATGGGCAAATTATAGTGTAAGTATCATCTAAAGATTTAACATCTTCACCATCATCTGTCAAAGCGCCATAGAAGAGGTTCACTGCATCCTCTGTATCTGGAGTCTGCTCAAATGTTGCCACCACAACACCCTCTCCATTGACAATATCAAATGTCTCTCCGGACTCCTTCCAAGAGAGTACAATCTTCTCTCCGCTTCCATCTGTTTCAGGGGTCATTACAACTTTGGTTGCATTGTCCATTCCTATATTTGCCATAACATAGAGGTCATATGTCCCCTTATCGTCCTGAACTAGTTCTACTTCATATTTCTGGCAAGAGACCAATACAATACCCAATACCGCCAAGATATATTTAATACAATTCTTTCCCATAAATGATCAAATTTTAGAATGTAACCTATTATAACCAACCTCCATCCTCAAAATCAACTGGATTTGCAGAATTTGCAAAACCCGCTTCTGAAACTACATTGACAATATCCAATGCCGGGGAAATATACTCAAGTTTATCCATAAGTAGAACTGTTAAATTTATGTACAATTATGATTACTATGCAAATATATAAATTTTTGAATATTTCGGTCACGTGGACAAAAAGTAGGATGGACGAGCAACAGTCAAGTGCGGAGCGAGCCTTTCATGTGAGCTCGCGCAGCACTTGATCTGTAATCGCCGGAGATCGTATAATCCGGCGATGGTGTCTCGCTAATAATGCCTCATAATATATTCATCCAGCAATTTCTTCCGATGATCTTTGCTGAGTCCATTATGAACTCTCACCTTCGACAAAGGCACTGAGGTCGCCGCCCATGCACCGGAGGACCGCCTTAAAAGCAAGTCTCTTGGCTTTTCCGTGAAAAGACGAGAGTCTTGCGGCTGTCCGGAGTAATAGATAGCTCGCGTTCTTTCGCTATCGCTCAAGCGACTTCGTCGATGACTTGACAAACTTGTTTTGGCAAGAGGACGACACCGCTGTTTATTTGATGTCCCAAAGGGGTTCTGTTTCCCAGTTTGATGGGAAGCCCATTGCCTTGAGATCTACGTTGGAATGTTTGTCCAGAAGGGTTTTAAGTCTTGCTGCAAAATCATTTTGCGGATGGACGTGGTTCTGGAGATATGCCACACAGCAGAGATGTGCATAGAGTCTTGATGGATCTACGAAGGTATTGCTGATCCATTTCCCTGATGCGTGTTTTGGTAGTGTAGGTGTGCTCGGGAAGACTTTATTCCACACTCTTGAATGGTGGGCTACATTGTTTCGCAGGCCTGAGAGTGCCTGAAGCCAAGACTCCAGAATCTTATGCTGTGGAAGCCCTATGCTTCGTGCTATGGATTTTTTAAGGGGTGTGTCGGCAAGATTACTGAAGACCTTTGAGAGTGTACCGAAGGAGAGAATCTCTATGACTTTCCAAGATGGTAGATCCTTGCCAGGATGCTTTACAAAGTGGTCTTTGATGAAATCTTCTTTAGAACGTACTACTTCTCTCTGAATATTGGCCATGTTATCCGTAAGGAGGCGCTGACTAAAGCATAGTGCCGGGTTCAGATACCAGAATGCACCGTGTGCCATTGATATAGGATGAGACATCAGGGCTCTGATACCGACTTCTGCACTCTGAATTGCTGTGAATATCAGTGTCCTCAATTCCTTGTCGAAGTAATAAAGGTCTATGGCATTTTCAAAGGTGCTGCCCGGCTTGAAGATGTGATTGATCTTGTCTGATTCCATCGGACGCATATAGTTTGCCAGACGGAAATAACCTATTATACTGAGCTGCCTTTCTGCTGATGGTTCGTCGTTTATGATGAGACCTCTGTTATCTCGGAGCATTCTTATGATGTCATGAATGCTCAATGGAGTGTTGGAGTATGTCGGACACATAGGGCATTATAAAATAAAAGTTCCGCCCTGGTGCGCTGTTCTACGGGAAGCGTGGCGGACTCTGTCGTTGCAAAGATATGAAAATTATTATTACAAAAACAAACTTCTCTTGAAAAATCAGCATTTGTAACGTCATCAGTATCTTTAACAACTTGACCTTCACATAGAGCAACATCTGTTCCTGAATTAAGATTTGCAGTATGAACTCAAGATGCCTGGGCATTATTGATATGCAAAAAGCACTCTCAAAGACTCTGGGTAGGGAAAATGATGCGAGGGCGTTTGTCTATCGTCGTTTTTGGATTGGGCAGAGCAAAACTCTGCGGGATTGGGCTTCCGGCATTCCCGGTATTTTGGGGGCTTACCAAGATTTCAGATGTTAAGATGCAGCTGTGCTGCTTCACTTTTTATATATTCAGGGCTCTCAAGAGCGAGCTCTCAGAGCTCTGAATATATAAAAAGAGCATCGCTATTGCGATGCTCTCATCTGAAATCTTTGTGACCTCGGCGGGATTCAAACCCACAACCTTTTGATCCGTAGTCAAATGCTCTATTCAGTTGAGCTACGAGGCCGGAAGTGTAGCAGCTTATTCAGCTTTAGCTACATATTTCTTCTCTTTAATACGAGCTTTCTTACCAGTAAGTTCTCTTAGGTAGAAGATTCTTGCTCTACGTACTTTACCAAACTTGTTAACCTCAATTGAGTCAATGAATGGTGAATAAAGAGGGAAAATTCTTTCAACACCTACGCCGTTAGACATTTTACGAACAGTGAAAGTCTGAGTTGAACCAGCACCACGTCTCTGAATAACAACGCCACGGAACTTTTGAAGTCTTTCTTTATTCTCTTCTTTAATTTTATAGGTAACTGTGATTGTATCACCGGCACCAAAATTAGGAAGTTGCTTTACTTCTTGAGCACAAGCCTGCTCTGCAATTTTAATCAAATCCATTTCTTTAAGCATTTTAAGCGCAACATTGCGACATCATTGTCTTCCTGCAAGAGGTTGCTTTCATTTTTTCGGACTGCAAAAGTACAACTTTTTTTCTTCTATCCAAAAATATCTCAAAAAATTTATCTTTTTCTCCCTTTATAGAGTGCGCCGCCCACACAATTGAACTTGGCGCCAGTCACAGAAGAGAGACAATTTGGCATATCGCATATGTAAAGCATACCCAAGAAGGCAAATATCAAAGCCTCCTTGAAATTGATGGTAAGTTTGTCAGGAACCACATATTCACATTGGGGAGCCCTTGCAGACATCCTCTCCACCAGATACTTATTAAGTGCTCCACCACCTGTCAGAAGAACCTTGCCACCTTTTATATGGCTTCCGATCTGAACAGCCACATGCTCACAGAAAGTGCAAAGCTTATCTTCAATAGAGAGGTCATATGAATCAATCAAAGGAATTACCTCATTTTCCACCCACTCACGACCAAGTGATTTTGGCCCCTTCATAGAGTAAAACTCAAGGTTGTTCAATCTGTCCAACAGCTCTTCACACACCTTTCCGCTTCTGGCCATCTCCCCATCCTTGTCATAATCCAACCCTATTGTACGGGTATAATGGTTCATCACATAGTTTACAGGACTTATATCATATGCTGAGCGGACATCTCCTTCATTGAATGATATATTTGAGAACCCGCCCATATTGAGACAATAGTCATAATCTGCAAAAAGGGTTCTGTCCCCTATAGGAACCAATGGTGCACCCTGACCGAAGAGTGCCACGTCGGTAGTTCTGAAATCGCACACACAGTCAACCTCAGTCTCTGCTGCAATTCCAGCTCCAGATCCAATCTGTGCTGTAAACCTGATTGCAGGCTGATGGAAGATAGTATGTCCGTGAGATGCAATCAGATCTGGTTTCAGACCATTCCTGTCGATAAAAGCCTTAACTCTCTGTCCCAAATAGATACCATAATCCGAATGGAAAAGGGCATACTCCTCTGCGCTCATATTCTGTGCACTTGCCAATTTCTGCTTTATATCATCAGGATACGGTTCGTCCTCTGCCTTTACGATTTGGTACTCCCATTTGCCATCATCATATTTGAAGGTGACACAACACAAATCAAGGCCATCCAAGGATGTGCCCGACATAAGACCGATTACATTTTTAACTACCATTTGAACTTATATTTATATGTGGATATATTATCTCTATTATCCTTTACCTTGAGCACCAGCTCGTGCCCGCAGCCCCTTTTCACCCTCTCGGGATCAAGAACTATCCACAGTTTGTCATATTTCCTGTCAAACTGTGCCAGCACCCATTCTCCATCAATCTCCGCTCTGAAACTCCCTATTCCGGAGCAATCATCCTTAATGGTAAATGCCATCTGCCCACTACGCTGGATAGTACGTGCAGAGGAGAATCTGGGTTTTATCTTAGGCCCTGATGTATCAATCCCGACACAATACATTCCGAACGATGACAGCCTTCCCCTCATCACCCCATCCTTGTACTTCCCTCCGCAATATGAGACTTTGCCATCATCTGTGAGATACCCGAGAAAAGCCTTGCTCTGCAACGAATCGGGCAAATTTTCAACATCTATCTCCACAATACCCCCTTTTCTCAAAGGGACCTCCGGATTATGTATCCGCCACACCTTGGAGTAGAAACTGCCACCAACTGACACTGTATCTATTTCGATCGCTTCACTCCTGAAAAGTGACATCACAGGAAGGGAGACCTTCAAACCACGTTTTGCAAAGGCGTATGGGGCAAACCATGGGATAGCCCTGTCATATTTCAGTGTATCACCTGCGCTCGCACCTCTTCTGACCTTAAAAGTAGCAATTTTCTTATTTCCATGCAAATCCTCCACTACCACTTTTACACTATGCACATCATCATCTGTCAATCTGAAGATTCCCCTATTTACAGCTGTAATCTTCCCCTTGAACCCATTTCCAGGCTCGACATAGCTCTTAATCATGGCATCACCACTCCTGACCCTCTCCCTATAATCAATAAGGGCATTGAATGTCTCCTGCTCCTTATAGGTATATTCACCGGTTCCATACCTGAATACACTTTCACCATCCAGAAAGAACTCATAAACCTCCAGTCCCAACTTACCAGGGGTACCTGCCTGTCTGTCGTGTGCATCTACAGCCACATAGAATTTATCACTCACCTCAAGCACTTTCGAAGAGCAGCCTCTGTAGCTTTTGATCAGTTCACTCTGTACCAGCCCTGTTGAATCTTCAAATGAGTAGAAATTTACCTTCTCTATCACGGGAGGGACATTGTCCTCATATTTGAAATAATCCAGATATGCCACATTAAGAGGGCCTGCATCATCTGGGCGTCTCACTTCAAAATGGAGATGCGGAGCTGCAGAGGAGCCGCTATTCCCCACCTTCCCGATAAATTGCCCCCTCTCTACAGGAAATTCTTCAGGTTTCAGAACAATATTGACATTAAAACTCTCATTCTCATACTGTCGTTTCTCCACAAATTGAGCTATCTCAGGGGCAAACTCGTGCATATGACCATATATGGAGACAGTCCCATCCGGATGGGTAATATAGAGCCCGTTGCCATATCCGGTCGATGTAACAGTGATTCGTGAGATATAGCCATCCCCAATGGAATAGATTGGCTCACCCACTACCCCTCCAACTCTGAAATCGAATCCTGCATGAAAACGGCCACTTCTCAGCTCCCCATAAGTTCCGGCAAATGAGGGCTTTATTTTAAGCGGCAAAGACCTTTCTCCGGTATCATCACCTTGAGAAAAGCCTATTGCCATATACAATGTCAGAAAAAGTAATTTGATCATCTTTTATGAGAAGATTAACTGAACATCTTTTTCAGCCTCTCGAAGAAATTCTTGTCATCCTTCGTTGGAGACGGTTTGAAATTTTTGGACTCCTGGATCTTCTCAAGCATCTCCTTCTCCTCTTTATCAACTTTCTTTGGTATCCAGACCTGAATATATACCAGCAGATCCCCTGCACCATACCCATTGACATCAGGAACACCTTTCCCTCTCAGACGCAATATCTTGCCTGATTGTGTACCAGGCTCCACCTTTATCCTCAACTTACCATCCACCGACGGTATCTCCGCTGTACATCCGAGAATAGCATCTGGAACAGATACAAAAAGGGAGTAGATCAAATCGTTACCATCCCTTTGAAGTTCCGGATGCGGCTCTTCTGTTATCAGCACAAGAAGGTCACCATTGACTCCATCACCCTTGGCAGCATTACCTTTCCCTTGAACTGTCAGCTGCATACCCTCAGTCACACCTGCAGGTACCTTGAATGATATCTCTTCAGATTTCTTCTCCAGACCGCTTCCGTGACAACAAGAACAAGGTTTGGTAATCACTTTACCCTCACCACCACATGTAGGACAAGGTGAGGATGTCTGCATCTGACCAAGGAAAGACTGCACCATTTTGGTTACAGTACCAGTACCTCGACAAGTATCGCAAGTTTTAATATCCGCTTCAGATTCAGCGCCACGGCCATTGCACTTATGACATTTTACATATTTTTCAATTTTGATCTTCTTCTCTACGCCGTTAACTATCTCCTCAAGTGAAAGCTTGATCTTGATTCTGATATTGGAGCCTCTGGCAACCCTTCTCCCCCTCGATCCGCCACCGCCAAAACCGCCGAACCCGCCAAAACCACCTCCGAAGCCTCCTCCGAAGCCTCCTCCGAATATATCACCGAAAGCACTGAATATATCCTCCATATTAGAGAAGCCGCCAAAACCGCCACCGGCTGCGCCACCCATTCCTGCATGACCAAACTGGTCATACCTCTGCTTCTTCTCCGGATTGCTCAGGACATCATAAGCCTCTGCCGCCTCCTTGAATTTCTCCTCTGCAACAGCATCACCCGGATTCTTGTCGGGGTGATATTGCATAGCCAGTTTACGGTAAGCCCTCTTTATCTCTTCAGGTGTGGAGCTCTTGCTGACACCAAGCACCTCGTAATAGTCTCTTTTTTCTGCCATATTCTATATTCCCACCACCACTTTAGAGTAGCGGATAACTTTTTCGTGAAGCAAGTAACCTTGCTGCACTACATCTATAATTTTATTTTTCTTTTCCGGATCCTCAACAGGGAATTGGGCTACAGCCTCATGATAATCGGTATCAAGCTCTTTTCCCACAGCCTCTATTTTCTCCACCCCTTTTGTCTTCAGATATCCAAAGAGCTTATTGAGAATCAGTTCAGTACCCTCAATGGCCGATACATCTGCATTTGACCCTTTCAACATATTGAGAGCCCTTTCACAATCATCCAGGATAGGAAGCAGGCCTTTGATTACATCTTCACCCGCTGTATTGACCAGTTCAAGTTTCTCCTTGGCAGTTCTTCTGCGGTAATTGTCAAACTCGGCTGCCATACGGACATACTTGTCTGTAGCTTCTGCCACTTTTTGCTCAGATTCAGAAACTTTGGATTCAAGCTCACCACATTTTGTCTCCATCTCTTCGAGCTTCACCTCCAGTTCCTTCAATTTGTCAATCTTCTCAGCCTTTTTGGCACTCTCTTTTTTATCTGTTTTCTCTTTCATCATTTTTCTCTTAAAAAATCGCGTGCAAAGATAAAAACAAAATGTTTGCCAAAAAGCAGGTGCGACATTTTGTCACAACCTCTGCCCTATATAAAAAACAACCCCGGAAGTGACATCACCTCCGGGGTAGGCTCCATAAACTCATATCACTATTGGTTTTCGAACTTTGCCATCTCCTCGTCAAAGACTTTCTGGAACTTCTCCTTTTCAAATTCAAGGGACAGTTTCTGATCCTTTGATATGGCATCTGCCACACCTTTTACCACTGCATCCTTGGACATCTCCAGGTTCACATAATACTGGTATGGCCCCTTTTTGGCCTGGAATATCTTCTCCTCCTGAATTGTCACCCCTTCAAGAACCTGATTTACCACCTGGCGTGATGTCTCTTCAAATTTTGACATATACTCCTGTTTGTTTGCCACAGTCACCTGATTGAGATACTGCTGTGAAACAGTTTTTATTGTAGCCTGAACTGTCGAAGCTATCTCTGTACGGGCATTCATAAGGGCGATTTTCTTTGCTACCACCAAATCCGGGCTCTCACCCATACCTGTAGCACGGAAATATTTGGAATCTGAATGGTGTTTTTTCGATGAAAGGGGAACTGACACCTCTGTCATCCCTTTGGTTACTGGTTTAGGTGAACCACAAGAGCAAAATACAGGCATTAGTGCCACTGCTGCAAGGAGCATAAAAAACCTATTGATTTTCATAATCTTTAAATATTTGGTTATTACTTTGATCTTATATGCAAATATAAATAAAAAAGGGGCTGCCACCAAAAGTTGCAACCCCTAAATTTTATATGCAGACAAATACTACAATTTGTCGTTAGAGCCAAGCACATTGATAATTTTGTGCTTGTAAAGTTTCTCCATATTGTCCCTTGCAGGGCCAAGATATTTGCGAGGGTCAAACTCAGCAGGTTTCTCCACGAAAGTCTTGCGGATGGCAGCAGTCATTGCCAAACGTGAGTCAGAGTCGATGTTGATTTTGCAAACTGCAGATTTTGCTGATTCGCGTAGCCACTCCTCTGGAATACCGATAGCAGCTTTAAGGGCACCACCGTATTTGTTGATGGTCTCTACCTCCTCCTCAGGAACTGAAGAAGAGCCGTGAAGTACGATAGGGAAACCTGGAAGTTTCTCTTCAACTGCTTTCAAAACATCGAATGCAAGTGGAGGAGGAACCATTTTACCTGTCTGAGGATCGATAGTACATTGCTCAGGGGTAAATTTGTAAGCACCGTGAGAAGTACCGATAGAAATGGCAAGTGAATCACAACCTGTACGGGTAGCGAAGTCAATTACCTCCTCAGGATTAGTGTAGGTGTGGTGGTCTGAAGATACCTCATCCTCAACACCAGCAAGAACACCAAGCTCACCCTCAACAGTCACATCGAACTGATGAGCATACTCTACCACTTTCTTGGTAAGAGCCACGTTCTCCTCGTATGAAAGGTGTGAACCGTCGATCATAACTGAAGAGAAGCCTGAATCGATACAGCTCTTGCAAGTCTCGAAAGTATCACCATGGTCAAGGTGAAGAACGATCTGAGGATTAGCACAGCCAAGCTCCTTAGCATACTCTACAGCACCCTGTGCCATATAGCGAAGAAGTGTTGCATTTGCATATTGACGTGCACCTTTTGATACCTGAAGAATAACTGGAGATTTGGTCTCTACAGCTGCTTTGATGATAGCCTGCATCTGCTCCATATTATTGAAGTTGAAAGCAGGGATAGCGTAACCGCCTTTGATTGCTTTGGCAAACATATCTCTGGTGTTTACCAAGCCTAAATCTTTGTAAGATACCATTTTTCTATGTATTTTAAAATTTATAAATCCTATTTGTGTCAAAAATCGCGCAAAAATAGATAATTTTGCGATATATTTGAAAAAAATCGAAATGGCATCAAACAATACCACCTCAAATAAGATAATAATCTTCTCTGCCCCATCTGGCTCGGGAAAAAGCACAATAGTTGGGCACTTGCTACAAAAGTACCCTTTCCTCGAATTCTCCATTTCTGCCACATCCAGGGCACCACGAGGACAGGAACAACACGGCAAGGAGTACTACTTCTACTCATCTGAGGAGTTTGAAAAACTCATCAGGGAGGATGCCTTTGTAGAGTGGGAAGAGGTGTACAAAGGGTCATACTACGGCACTCTCCGCAGCGAGATTGACAGGATTTGGGCCAAAGGGCACACCATCCTCTTCGATATTGATGTCAAAGGTGGTGTTAACCTTAAAAAAATCTTTGGCGATGCCGCTTTGGCAGTTTTTGTCAAACCACCTTGCGTGGAGGAACTCCGCCGCAGACTCATCGGACGCGGCACCGACACCCCTGAGGCTATCGAAAGAAGGGTAGCCAAGGCAGAAGAGGAGCTCACCTATGAGCAGTATTTCGATGTTGTCCTTGTCAATGACATCCTTTCTGAATCTCTGGCAGAAGCGGAAGGTCTTATTGACAGTTTTGTCCCAAACAAATAACCTTATGCGCTGCGCACTGTTCTTCGGATCATTCAACCCGATTCACTTCGGACACCTTAACATTGCCCGCTTCCTCCTGGAGCAGTGTGATATTGACCAGGTGCGCCTTATTGTATCCCCGAAGAACCCACTTAAAGACGCCAGCATCATTGCTGACCCTACAGAGAGGCTGGCGCAGACCACCAGGGAGGTTTCCAAGCTCCCTCTACCCGACTGTCTTAAAGCCAAAATAGCAGTATCTGATGTGGAATTTCACCTCCCATCACCCCTATACACCATCAACACTCTTCGCCATATCAGAGAGACCGAGCCTGAAAATGAGCACGTCCTCATAATCGGAGGGGACAACATCAGAATCATTGAGAAGTGGTACAAATGGGATGAGATGCTCAAAGAATTTGAGGTGTGGGTATATCCGAGGGGCGGAATAGATGACTCGGAGCTCTGCAAACGATATGACACGATGCCCGGGACAAAAAAGGTGCGCTACCTCAGCAACGCACCCCTATACAATATTTCATCCACAGAGATAAGAAATTCTACTCGTAAAGCTCATTGTGGGCAATAATCTCAATCCTCTCCTTTTTCACAGGATGGACAAATGAGACGCTGTATGCATGAAGGGATATCCCTCCATCCCTATTGGACCTGCGTGCCCCATATTTCAGATCCCCTTTGATTACTGAACCGATGGTAGAGAGTTGGCACCTTATCTGATGGTGACGACCTGTCAGAAGCTCCACCTCCACGAGAAAATAACGGATAGTGGGGTGCAGAAGCCTGTATCTCAGTCGTGACTCCTTGGCACCATTTCTGGGTTGGGTGTACGCATATGACTTGTTCTGTTTTTCATTGCGGAGCAAATAGTGGACAAGCTCACCTTCAGCGGGCTCCGGGCATTTTTCCACCAGTGCGCGATATCTCTTCTGGATTTTATCTCCCTCTGAGCGGAACATCTCATTAAGCCTCTCAAGTGCCTTTGATGTTTTGGCCAAAATCACCACTCCACTCACCGGTCGGTCAAGTCTGTGGGGAACACCCATAAATACCTGTCCCGGCTTTGCATCCCTCTGAGCCACAAATGCCTTAAGTCTTTCTGAGAGGGGTTCATCACCGGTTTTGTCCCCCTGGACTATCTCCCCTGACCTTTTGTTGAACACAAGGAGGTGATTGTCCTCATAGAGGATCCTTGAGGTGATATCCTCAAATTCATCTGCCAATATATGACGGTAGAATTCCGACATTAATATTGCTCTTTATCGTTAGGGAAATCCTGATTCTTCACATCTTCCACATATTGCGAGAATGCTTTAAGGCACTCATCGTGCAAATTGGCATAGCGGCGAAGGAATTTCGGAGAGAAGTTATTGGTCAAACCGAGCATATCGTGCATTACAAGCACCTGACCATCCACGTATCTCCCGGCGCCAATGCCGATTACAGGGATTGTCAGCCTCTCTGCCACCTTCTTGCCAAGCTCTGCAGGGATCTTCTCCAGCACCAGAGCAAAACAACCGGCCTCCTCAAGTGCAATGGCATCTTCTATCAATTTGGCAGCTTCTGCCTCCTCTTTGGCACGCACTGCATATGTTCCGAACTTGTGGATAGACTGGGGGGTCAATCCGAGGTGGCCCATCACAGGGATACCTGCACACAAAATCCTCTCAATAGACTCAAGAACCTCCTGACCACCTTCGAGTTTCACTGCATCTGCCTCAGACTCCTTCATTATGCGGATTGCATTGCTCAAAGCGAATTTGGAGTTGCCCTGATATGTACCGAAAGGCATATCCACCACTACAAGCGGATTTTTCACTGCACGCATTACACTCTGCGCGTGGTAAATCATCTGATCGATGGTGATGGGGAGCGTGGTCTCGTGACCTGCCATCACATTGGCAGCCGAGTCTCCCACCAGGATAATATCTATATTGGCCTCATTGACAATGCTTGCCATAGTGTAATCATAGGCAGTGATCATAGCTATTTTCTCACCTGCCCTCTTCATTTCGAGAAGTCTGTGGGTGGTCATCACCCTGTTTTTCCCTTCAACTGACATATTTACCTTTATTGTTTACTAAAATTTTATGCAAAGCAATAAAATAATCGCGAAACGGCCAAATTATGACAAGGTGGCAGACTTTTTCTTTGGCACAAGATTCGTTATATAGAGTGGCGTGACTGGCGAAGAGCAGCCAGAATAAAACAGAAAACGATTAAAATTTTATAAATATTATGGGAAAAATTATTGGTATTGACCTTGGAACCACCAACTCATGTGTGGCAGTAATGGAAGGTAACGAGCCTTCAGTTATCATTAACAGTGAAGGTAAAAGAACTACCCCATCGGTAGTTGCATTTGCAGAGAACGGAGAGAGAAAGATCGGTGATCCAGCTAAAAGACAAGCGATTACAAACCCTCTTAAAACTATTTTCTCTATCAAGAGATTCATGGGCGAGCCTTACGATAAAGTTCAGACCGAGATCGGTCGCGTACCTTACGCCATCTCAAGAGGTGACAACGGCACAGCACGTGTAAACATCGACGGTCGCCTTTACTCTCCACAGGAGATTTCAGCCATGATTCTTCAGAAAATGAAAAAGACTGCTGAGGATTATCTTGGCCAGGAGGTGACAGAGGCTGTCATCACAGTTCCTGCATACTTCAGCGACTCACAGAGACAGGCTACCAAAGAGGCTGGTGAGATTGCAGGTCTTACAGTAAAACGTACCATCAATGAGCCTACCGCAGCTGCACTTGCTTACGGTATGGACAAGAAGAACAAAGATATGAAAGTAGCTGTATATGACCTTGGTGGCGGTACTTTCGATATCTCTATCCTTGAACTTGGTGACGGTGTATTTGAGGTTAAATCCACCAATGGTGACACTCACCTTGGCGGTGATGACTTCGACCACAGAATCATCGAGTGGCTTGCAGCTGAGTTCAAAGCTGAGAACAGCGGCATCGACTTGACCAAAGACCCTATGGCACTTCAGAGACTTAAAGAGGCTGCCGAGAAAGCCAAAATCGAGCTTTCAAGCCAGACAACCACAGAGATCAACTTGCCATACATCATGCCTGTAGACGGTGTTCCAAAACACTTGGTAAAAACACTTACCCGTGCCAAATTCGAGCAAATCTGCGATGACCTTATCCAGAGAACCATCGAGCCTTGCCGTAAAGCACTCAGCGACGCAGGTCTTTCAGCATCAGATATCGACGAAGTTCTTCTTGTAGGTGGATCTACCCGTATCCCTGCCATCCAGCAGATCGTAGAGAAATTCTTCGGAAAAGTTCCTTCAAAAGGTGTTAACCCTGACGAGGTAGTAGCTATCGGTGCAGCTATCCAGGGTGGTGTACTTGCAGGTGATGTAAAAGACGTTCTTCTACTTGACGTTACCCCTCTATCACTTGGTATCGAAACCCTTGGCGGTGTAATGACCAAACTTATCGAGTCAAACACCACCATCCCTACCAAGAAATCTGAGGTATTCTCTACCGCAAGCGACAACCAGCCATCTGTAGAGATCCACGTACTTCAGGGTGAGCGCTCTATGGCACGCGACAATAAGACCATCGGCCGCTTCCACCTGGACGGAATCACCCCAGCTCCACGCGGTGTGCCACAGATCGAAGTTACCTTCGACATCGACGCCAACGGTATCCTTAACGTATCTGCCAAAGACAAATCTACCGGCAAAGAGCAAAAGATCCGTATCGAAGCATCATCTGGTCTGAGCGATGACGAGATCAAGAGAATGCGTGATGAGGCTAAAGCCAATGAGGCAGCCGACAAAGCAGAGAAAGAGCGCATCGACAAGATCAACGCAGCTGACGCCATGATCTTCCAGAGCGAGAAGAACCTCAAAGAGTATGGTGACAAGATCCCTGCTGACAAGAAAGGTGCTATCGAGACAGCTCTTAACACTCTTAAAGAGGCTCACAAATCTGGCGATTTGGCAGCTATCGAGAAAGCTACCGAAGCTCTTAACAACGCATGGCATGCAGCTTCTGAGGATATGGCCAAAGCAGCACAGGCAGCAGGTGCCAATCCAGGTGCCGGTCCACAACAAGGACCTACCCCCGGCGCAGACCAGAAAGACGGCGAAGTGACCGACGTAGACTTCGAAGAGGTGAAATAATCACCCACCCAAATACACTGAAAAGGCTGACTTTTGAGAAGTCGGCCTTTTTTATTTGCCCTCGAAACTTGTGCAAGTAGCCAATACGGGTGCAAAAGAGCCCTTTCTGCCCCCAAACACTATCCCGGAGTACCATTCGGGGGCAGAATGCCCCATTTTGCCCCCGAAAAATTGCCAGTTAGGTGCTGATGAGCATAGCAGCTCAGGATGGGTTACTCGGTGCTAGCCATTTCGCTATCGCAGCCTTGCCGGCTATCATGCCTTATCAACTTAATTTGACAAAATGAATATATATTATTAAATTTGTACCGAAATGAAAAATATGAATATACATAGATATTGGTGGCGCTGCGTACTTCTTTAACAGTCGTAAGGGCGGACCGGTATTTATATATCATATATTAAAAGGATCTGACGTACTTACGACAGGTCCTTTTAAGTTATATAACACCCATTTGTACCATTTATCCATGAAAAGTTATCAAGTTTCCCCTGATGGGTTCTATGGAAAGTTCGGCGGAACTTTTGTACCCGATTCACTCCGTCCTTGTGTAGAAGATCTTCAGCAGAGATATCTTCAGATTATGAATGACCCTGCTTTCAAGAGCTATTACTACGAGTGGCTCGTGAAGTATGTCGGACGCCCCACCCCCCTGTATCTGTCGGAGAAACTTAGTGCAAAATACGGCGGCAGGATATATCTCAAAAGGGAGGACCTCAACCATACCGGTGCCCATAAGATCAATAATGCCCTCGGTCAGGCCCTTCTCGCCCGGAAGCTCGGAAAAAGGAGAATCATAGCCGAGACCGGAGCGGGTCAGCACGGTGTAGCTGTAGCTACAGTCTGTGCCCTTCTCGACATGGAGTGCAAGATATTCATGGGCAAAACAGATATCGAGCGCCAGAGTGTCAATGTAGAAAAAATGAAGCTGCTCGGTGCCGAAATAATTTCGGTAGAGAGCGGCACACAGACCCTGCAGGAGGCTGTCGATGAGGCTCTCAATTATTGGAGCTGCCACTACGAGGAGACCTTCTACCTGATAGGCTCGGCAGTGGGTCCGCACCCCTACCCCGACATGGTGGCCAAGTTCCAGTCTGTCATCAGCGAGGAGCTCGAGGAGCAATTGATGCACTTCGAGGGACGCAACTACCCCGATTATCTCATAGCTTGTGTGGGAGGGGGAAGCAATGCCGCAGGAACCGTATACCAGTATGTGGACAATGAAAAGGTAAAGATAGTTCTCGTTGAAGCAGGCGGCAAAGGTGTCGATAGTGGAGAGTCTGCCGCAACACTGCATATCGGCAAAGAGGGTCTTATCCACGGTTACAGAACCATTGTCCTCCAGGACGAAGAGGGCAATATAAAAGACCCTTATTCAATAAGTGCAGGGCTTGATTATCCCGGGATAGGTCCCCTCCACGCACATCTGGCAGACACCGGGAGGGCATCTATAGTGGCTGTAAATGACGATGAGGCTATAAAAGCTGCACTTGAACTGGTCAAATTTGACGGAATTATCCCTGCACTGGAATCATCACACGCGTTGGGGGCACTCCCCAAACTCACCTTCAAGCCCGAAGACGTTGTCGTCCTGACACTGTCCGGCAGAGGAGACAAGGATATTGATGTCTATTTGGGATCGAAATAGAAGGTATTCTTTGCTGTTCCCGAATTGAATTTGAGTGTCACCTCTATGGTATTCTCATCCTCAGGGAGACAATAGTCGTAGCGATAGGTAATCTTATAGAGACTCTCCTCTATTGCCCTCACCTGGATATTGGTGGCAAACTCACTTTTGGCAGTCGGCTTTTTGGAATACGTAACTCTCCTCCCATCAAGTTCCAGATAGTAGATTATCTCGCCGAGTCTCTCACTATATGGGACTATTGAGATGGCTTTATAGAGTCTTCTGTAATTGCTGACCAGAGCATCCACCTCATTCTGACGTTTGGCATCAATGAAATACTTGCGCAGGGCGTGCAGTTCGCTGATAGCCCTATCGATAAACTCCACCTCTGTAAAATCTGAACTGCAACCATCTTTCAGAGCCAGGAATTTGTCATACTGCTCCTGTTCCTGAGCCTTGAACTCAGCGATGAGCATCTCCCTTTCAAGTGAAGAAAAAGGGTATTTCGCGTGAACTTCATATCTGTAGGTACGTCCATTCTTATCATAAAGTTTTCGCCAATATATCTCAGCCTTGTCAATATGGATATTTGATATATAAGGTAGAGATGCTGCAATGGTCTCTATGTCACTCTGATATTTTCTATTGATATCTGAGGATTTACCGGACATATCTGCGACCTCATGATATGTCTCCACAGATATCAGATTTACAGCTACGCTGCTGATTATTGACTGGCGTATGTTTGCCAGGCAGTGCGCCTTAGCCTCGTCGAGAGTTTCACTCTCTCCCGAAGTTATAATATACCCTGTTTCGGAAAGCCCCAGCCAAGAAGGGACCCTCTTGGCACTCTTCTCCACCACCTTGACCTGTCCTAACATTAAGGCAGACACGAGGAGGAGCCCCCATATGCACAATACTCTTCTCATATACATTCTATTGCTCTAACTTTTTTCTGGTGACTGTTATAAATTTCCTTATCTGTGAACTCCTCACATTCATCCTGGAGATCGCCTTGTGGATTGCTTTTGCCTCATTGGACTCTATCGAAGTGAGGGTGATTTCTGTTTCCGATATTTTCTCCCGCACAAGTGTATCCACCACCTGAACCGACACCTCAAGTTCTACAACACATTTCGGGGGGATTGAAGAGGTCATTCTCTTCTCCAGCACCTTTACATCAGGGGTAATTACATATCTGCTCTCACCCGCCTCTACCCCATTCTGGGTACACATCAAGGTCATCTTATCGGCCAATATCTTCCTTACCTGGTCCGTCAGAGCGAGAGTATCGCTGACCACAGGTTTGAAAGTCACCCTGCCATTGATATCCTGACCGAAACAGAGAATGGAACTGAGGGCAAATGCCACGACAAAAAACAATTTTTTCATATTCTACTCCTCCCCAATTATCAACCACACTTCACCGAGTCCCTTCTGATAGACAGTGACAGGGATATAGTACGGCTCATCCTTAAGCATCTTTACAAGTGGTCTGACAAACCCTCTGGTATCGATGGCCACATCACGACCTGCGATGTTTTTACCATAGAGGGGAATCCTTACCTGCTCAAATTTGAGGACATCTGATGTCCGCTCATTGAGACTATATCGTCCATTGACAGTATTCTCAGAGAACCACAGATCTATCAGGTCTGCCAATTCTACTGCATCCCCCTGATAATCAAACTCCTCATCAAAGGTATAGTCAGCCGTCTCAAACCTCCTTAAGGTGACTACCACCTCCCTGCCGTTTGCAAACATATCATCAAAATGGTTCTGGAGGCCAGAAAGGAAATTGTCCTTGAAACTCAGGACCGCCTCCTCCAGAAGTATCTCTACAGGGGCATTTACACTTGATCCCACGCCAGTATTTCCCGATATAATCTTGGATGTATATGCATCATATGCGGTAAGATTGAACGAAACCTGTTTTCTTGGACCTCTCCTTTTCACCTGATAATCAATATCAAGAATGATATCCGGCTTTGCCACCCTTCTGAGCTCATCAATGGGGCTTTCAATAATCATCGCCCCAGTTTCTCCGCTTGTGATGCTTGCCACATCACTCCCCTCATTCTTCAAGTTTTTCAGGACACTCTCGAGTGATTGTATAGGGAACTCCTCTTTAGCCATAAAATCTGCAAGGTATGAGATAAGAAGCCTTATCTCAGAACTTTTTCTTAGGGCCTTCTCATAATCAGGGACCAATGTCACTTCACCATATGACTCAAACTCCTGCACATAATGGTTCCTTTCACACCATGCATCGCTCGGGACCACCATGATAGTTGGTCTCTTGGCCTGTCCCGACAGCGCTCCGAAGGTCATCACGAGCGCTATAAATATCATTGTTGCTCTTTTCATACTAATGCTAAAATCCTGTACTGAGTTTTCTGACAAGCCCGTCTTCCTCCATTTTATCCTTCAGATTGTCGTACATCACCTGTACATATAGGGCCACTTTATACCCCCCTCTGACCTGTCTCCTGTCCTGACCGGAGGGGACCCCATCTGTGGTGACATTTATATACTTGATATAGTCTCCCCCTGTGGTGAAGAAATTGATAAAATAATCCCTATGCTCATCAAAAGAGGATTCGCTCTTGAATATGGCAGGAGTAGGCATAGCGGTCTCCATACCGGGCAACCCTCTGAACAGGCAAGCATGCACTGCATTTTTCTTCGCCTGGACAATGGCTGCATCCACCTTTTTTCCATACCCCCATACCTTCACAAATTTTGTCCCGTCCACGGCTACCCTTTCTGTTGTCACTTCATAGTTATTGAAGCTCTCCATCAAAGCCTTTATCTCCCTCTTTGACTGAGCGTCTGACGAATGTGGCAATAATACCATAATGGCAACTGCTACCGCCAACAGCAGAATTTTTCTTCCCATATCCTTATCAGAAATTAACTTTTACACCAAACGAAAACCCTGTCACAGCCGGTTTGTGGCCTCGCCCCTCCTGCAACAGTATATCATTGTAATATTTGTACCATATGCCATCTGCAAATTTGACCGCTGCATTGGCCTGTGCAAATATCTGGACAGGATATATCACCTGCCATGATATCCTGGCACCCGCCCTTGCAAACCAGGTTGCCCAATCCATTGAGTCATTATTCTGAATGGAAACACTTGAAACAGAGAGCACTTCCATCCCCAACTGCACGAGCGGCATAATCTCGATGGGGCGGATGGGTCTGAACGCAATTCCTGCTCCCAATCCCAGATTGACATAAGCAACCGCATCATAAAAAGACTCAGAAGAGTACGCATCAACGCCCAAATTGAGCATAAGATATCGTGATGTACCTTTTGCATTGATATGCTCAAGATACTCAAGACCCACTTCAAATGGCGCATACCCCCCAATTGCCCCTGCAACAGTAACACCAAGTTTGAGGTCGTTCTTCTGTTTGAGGATCATACCCTCCTCCACATTCCCGCCGGAGATCTGGTAGAAAGAAGAGGCCTCTGTCTGGCCTGTGGCAACATGTGAGTTGTTAACCACATCAGCTGCCCTCACATAGCCAACCTTTCTGGAGTCCAGATCGCCATCCCTCTCCTCCACTATCTTGTACACCTGAAGCCGCTGTCCGTTTTTAAGCCCCTCCTTTGTCCCGATCTTCGCTTTAATGGGGCGGGTGCTGATTATTGAAGATGTCACCCTCCATTGGTCTACAGCCTTTTCAGATCTGTAGAAAGCATTATCATATGCACTGATGGCTGCATCCGCTATGCTTGAATTCGAAGTACCTTGCGCCTCCACAGTGGTTACATATTCAAGGGGGAAAGTGATGGATTCGAAAAGGGCGTTTTTCTGAGCCCTTACTTGTGGGGTATCATCTTCGTATATCCACGCATCATAGACCTGCTCAACCAACTCTTCTGTATAATTGAGCTTATAAATAAAGGCATCGACGTTTATCCTATAGATTTCATCCTTATGATTCTCATAGACATCATAGTAATCCAGGACTAACACATAACTTCCATCGACAAGATCATATCCCTTTTCCCCCAAAGCGGAAATTCCCACTTTGGTAACCTTAGAATTAAGGATTTCCTGGTCTCTTAAGCTGTACATCCCCCTTTTCAGGATAAGCTCATCACTCATCTCCCCATTTTCACCCCTCCGGTACCAGAAAGAGACTATCTCCTTACCTATCTCCTCCCTCTCCAGAACAGATGCTATCTGCTCTGAATCTGCCGCTCTGGTTCTGGATGTACGTATAAGAATCCTGTCTGTAGGTATATTATTGACATCAAACTTCTCCCCCAAAGACAATGACCTCACAGCATTGAATATCCTTGCATCATATCCATCTCCCCTATTGACCACAATAGTGGATATGCTGCTCCTAACATAATCATCATCCACCACATCATCCACTTTCTGCTGCCCCGATGCCACAGCACAAGTAAGCAAAAATATGATTGTCAAAAGTTTTTTCATAGTACAGTTATCAGCTCTACAAATATAGGGAATTTATTATAAGAATAATAGTTAACTTTGCGAAAAGAAAACAAAGAAATGAAAAGACCAAGGATTATTCTTACCATCATCACACTCATCCTCCTTTGCACAAACCTGTTTGGGCAGGGTCCTGGGGCACAGGCTTACAGCGACAAATATTCAAAAGAGATTATCCACTATCTCACTGACGAAAAATTCCAGGGAAGGGAATCCGGAACCAAAGAGCTGAAGGGTGTCATAAAATACATCTCCAAAGAGTTCAAAAAGTCCGGTTGGGAGGTAACCCTCCAGAAAGTGACAGCAGAGGGGCTGACCGCCTCCATAGGGGAGCCAAAGCCGGGGAGGAAATACCCTGGAGAGATTACTAACGTAATAGCCAGGCTTGATGGAAAGGAGAGTGACAAATATGTAGTCATCGGAGCCCATTTTGACCACCTCGGCAACAAGGAGGGGCTGGGCATCCACCCCGGCGCTGATGACAATGCTTCGGGTGTTGCAGTCCTTCTCAACCTTGCCAGGATGATCAAAGCTTCAGGCCAGACACCTGATTGCAACATTCTGCTGTGCGCCTGGGACGGAGAGGAGAAAGGACTTCTCGGCTCAAAGCATTTCGTATCCACCTGGGAAGGGGGCGAAATCATTTACTATATGAATTTTGATATGGTAGGGAGGACCAAGACACCTGAGAACCCTGGCATAACATTTGCCTGGAATGACAACTATCCAAGGCTACGCAAGCATTGCGAAGCTGCGCTGAAAAATGTCCCTACCCCTTTTGAGGTGTTCTATGACCAAAGATGGGGTGACGGCAAAGGTGGTTCGGACTATGCACCATTCTCAAAAAGAAATATACCTTTTGTAGCCTGGATGGAGGTAGAGATGCACGAGGATTACCACAAACCTGGTGACACACCGGACAAAATCTGCTGGGACAAACTTCAAAAGGGGGCTCTGCTCTCATATTGGGTAATCCATCAGTGGATTTTTCCAAAAAAATGATTATATTTGTATGATGCAAAAAACAACATTGATATGTTAACACAAATTGTAAACGGTATTATCCATACACCTTCCGGATGGCTTAAGGGAGGTTCTGTTATTATAGATGATCACAAGATTCTCGAGGTATCGAGCTGTGATCTCCCGATTATTGGTGCTAAAATCATAGATGCAAAGGGGATGTACATCACCCCCGGTGGCGTGGAGATCCACTGCCACGGTGGTGGAGGTCGTGACTTTATGGAGTGCACTGAAGATGCATTCCAAGTGGCGATTGATGCCCATATGCAATATGGTACCACCAGTATTTTCCCTACCCTGTCATCATCTACCCTCCCTATGATCAGAGCAGCAGCAGCCACTGCTGAAAAGATGATGAAAGACAAATACAGCCCTGTTCTGGGCATTCACCTTGAGGGTCCATATTTCAACCTCAAAATGGCAGGAGGCCAATTGCCAGAGAACATTATCCTCCCGGATCCAAATGATTACATCACTATCCTTGAAGAGACCAATACCATCAAGAGATGGGATGCGGCACCCGAGCTTCCTGGAGCCATTGCATTTGGCAAATATCTGGCTAAAAAGGGGATTTTGGCATCCATTGCCCACACCAGTGCAGAGTACGACGATGTAGAGGCAGCATGGGAAGCAGGTTACACCCACGCTACACACTTCTACAACGCCATGCCAGGTTTCCACAAAAAGAAAGAGTTCAAGTATGAAGGTACTGTAGAGAGCATATACCTTATCGACGATATGACAGTAGAGGCTATTGCAGATGGTATCCACGTACCTACCACTATCCTCAAACTTATATACAAATTGAAAGGTGTAGAGAAGACTGCCCTCATTACCGACGCTTTGGCAGTAGCAGCAAGCGACAGCAAGACCGCATTCGACCCTCGCGTAATTATCGAGGACGGAGTATGCAAACTTGCCGACCACTCTGCTCTGGCAGGAAGTATTGCCACTATGGACAGACTCATCAAGACTATGACCTCACCTGAGGTGGATGTCCCTCTGTTTGACGTCATTAGAATGATCTCTGAGACCCCATCCAAGATTATGAATGTATATGACAGGAAGGGTTCTCTTGAAAAAGGTAAAGATGCCGATATCCTCCTCATCGACAAAGACCATGAGGTACGCGGGGTAATGGCTATGGGTAGAATTGTAAAAAGTATTAAATTATGTTGACTCAGATAAATAACGGTAAGATCCTGACCCCCAACGGATGGGTATTGGATCACTCATTGCTCATCGAGGACGGCAAGATTCTGGATATAGCAGGAAGTCTCCCAATCCAGGGAGCCGAAGTTGTTGACGCACGCGGCATGTACATAGTACCAGGATATGTGGCTATGAATGTATATGGTGCAAAAGGGCACACTTTCAACGAAGGTACAGAAGAGGCATTTGATATCATAACCAAATCACACCTCCAGCACGGTGCTACCACCATTTTCCCAACACTCTCTCCTACTACCAGAGACAGAATCATCGAACTTGACGAACTGTGCTCCAAAATGATGGAGAAAGATGACACCACCATCAAAGGTCTTCATGTAGTGAGTCCATATCTGAGCGAAGATATGACCAAAGAGCAATACAACGTAAAGAACCCCGATCCTGCAGAATACAACATTATCCTTGAGAAGACCAAATGCATCAAACGTTGGGATGCTGCACCTGAGCTTCCAGGCTCAAGTGTTCTGGCAAAAGCAATCAAAGAGAAAGGTATCCTCCCTGTAATTTCACACACTATCGCCGAATACAAAGAGGTCCTTGAGGGATTTGAAGCAGGTTTCACCCACACAGCACAGCTATACAACGCTATGCCGGGATTCCACAAGAAGAGAGAGTACAAATATGAGGGTACAGTAGAGAGTGTATACCTTATCGACGATATGACCACTGAGGTCATTGCAGACGGCAAACACCTCCCAGCCACCATCCTCCGTCTTGTCTACAAGATTAAAGGTGTTGAGAAACTTGCACTCGTCACAGCTGCTCTTGCGTATGCAGACTACGATGGGGAAGTAAACCCTGACGACAATGTTTACATTGAAAATGGTGTATGCAAAGTCAAAGGTGTAAATCACCTTGCCGGCAGTATCGCCACAATGGACACGCTTGTCCAGAATATGGTACTGAAAGTGGGAACAACACTTCGCGACGCTGTACGTATGGCATCTGAGACCCCTGCAAAAATAATGGGAATCTACGATCAGGTAGGTTCTCTTGAAAAAGGGAAAGAGGCCAATGTGCTAATCCTCAACCATCACTACGAAATCTGCGGCATCTGGTCAAAAGGTAAACAAGTGAAATAATCTTATACTTATGATTAAAACCGCTGCCATATATTTGGGGTCTGCCACAGGCAGATCCCAAATTTTTTCTGATACCGCCTTCAAGACAGGAGCAGAACTCGCCAGAATGGGTATAAGCGTGGTCTATGGAGGAGCTTGTGTCGGAACCATGAAATCACTTGCCGACGGTGTCCTGTCGGAAAACGGAGAGGTCATTGGAGTATTTCCCAAAGGATTCAAAGGGAAGAAAAGTTATCAGGAAAAAAAGGTGGAGGTATGCCACTATGGACTTACCCGCCTGATTGAGGTGGAGGATATGTCAGAAAGGAAGAAAGTGATGGAGAAGATGAGCGACTGCTGCATAGCTCTCCCCGGAAGTTACGGCACACTTGACGAGTTGTTTGAGTATATTGTGAACCACCAGCTGGGATTTCACGACAAGCCTGTCTACATACTAAATCTTGAAGGATTTTATGACCCCATAATCGCCATGATAGAAAAAATGAAGGAGACAGAATTCCTCAAAGGTTACGACCAATCCTTCATCCACTTCCCCGCCACAGTTGAAGACCTTTTAACTGCGATAAAAAAATAGCCTCCGAACATAAGATCCGGAGGCTAAGCATTATCAAGTTCTCATTATTTTATTCCAGACCCATCAGCTTTTTGGTGGCACGTGCCAACCTTTTGACACCCTCTACCATCTTCTCATCTGAGACATAAGAGAAGTTCAGACGGAGTGTATTCTGACCGCCACCATCACAGAAGAAGACTTCACCGATGATAAATGCCACATTCTCCTTGATGGCCAGATCAAACAAATCACGGGCATCAAGATTTTGGGGGAGTGTTACAAGCATAAACAAACCACCATCCGGCTTAGTCCAGGTCACACCTTCTGGCATATATTTTTCGAGACAATCAAGCATAAGATCCCTCTTTGATCTGTATAGAGCTATAGTCTTCTTGAGATTCTCGTCAAATTTGCCCGAAGCAATGTATCTTCCCGCAAGTTCCTGGTTCAGGATAGGTGTACACAGGTCAGCTGACTGCTTGGCTACAATAATCTTCTCTATAACCTGCTCTGCAGCCAATACCCAACCCAGACGGAGACCTGGTGCAAAAGTCTTTGACAAGGTTCCGAGGAGAATCACCCTTTCAGGACACATCGAGTAAATGGTAGGGAGAGATTCGCCGTCAAATCTGATCTCTTTATATGGGCTGTCCTCAAGTATAATCAAGTCATATTTCTTGGCCACCTCCACAATCTCCAGCCTCTGCTCCATAGTCATGGTTACACCTGTAGGGTTCTGGTAGTCAGGGATTGCATAGATGAATTTGGGTTTCTTACCCAGAGCACAAAGGGTTTTCACCACCACTTCTGCGTGCTCATCCTTAGGGATACCTACTGGATTTGCCTGATAAGAATAGAATGCCTGCAGAGCACCAAGATATGATGGCAGACCACAAAGGATAGTATCACCAGGATTGATAAGGATACGTGACACCAAGTCAATAGCCTGCTGCGACGCAGTGGTAATCACAATATTTTTCTCTGTAACATCAAGACCGTCTGCCTGATATTTTTTTGCCAACTGCTGTCGGAGAAGAACACTTCCCTCTGTCGATCCGTACTGTAGAACTTTATGTGGCTCCTCTGTAAGAAGATCATTCATAATCTGTTTCAAATCCTCTACAGGAAAAGTATCCTGATTTGGAAAACCACCACCAAAAGAGATAATCTCAGGTTTATTAGCCACACTCAAAAGGTCACGGATAGCTGACCTTCTCATATTTTTCGCATTATCAGAGAGATAATTATTGATATCTATTGACATAGTATTATGTTTTTATTCACAAATTTAACGAAGTGTAACAATATCACCAAATTTTATTAAAAAATCTTAGCAAAACCTCAAAGAGAACTTAAATTCTTTCATTTATGACAAATTCATAAATTATTGCTAACTTTGAAAGTTATGACAAAAGTAAGGATTACCAAGGAATTTTCATTTGAGTGCGCCCACTCCCTATACGGATATGACGGCAAATGCAGCCAGCTTCACGGCCACTCTTACAGATTTTTTGTCACCATCAAAGGGTCTCCACTGGTATCTTCCGACTCTCCGAAAGGGGGAATGCTGGCAGATTTCAGGGACCTTAAGGATATGGTCAATAAAATCATTGTAGATAAGTTTGACCACGCACTGGTCCTAATGGAGGGGACACCACTTTCAGAGGAGTTGGCTCAATCATACACAAATGTGATAATCACCCCATTCCGCCCCACCACAGAGAATCTCATCACACACTTTGCCTCATTGATATCGGCAGAGATGTCATCACACCCCAAATTTGCACACACAGAACTCTTCGCACTTAAACTACACGAGACCGCCACATCTTATGTTGAGTGGTATGCAGAGGACAACAAATAATCTTCCCAAATGAAAAAACTGTTTCTTATAGACGGACACTCCCTCATATTCAGGATGTACTATGCATTTCTGCGCCGCCCTATGATCAACAGCAAAGGGGAGGACACATCCATCCTGTACGGCTTCATGAAGTATCTGATGGAACTTATCCGGAAGGAGAATCCCACCCACATCGGCGTAGCCTTTGATCCACCAGGGAAAACCTTCAGGCACGAGACATATCAGGAGTACAAATCCAACAGGAGCGCAACCCCCGAGCTGGTGAAAGAGGCGCTGGAACCCCTCAAGGAGCTTGTCTCATCTCTCGGCATCCCTGTCCTTATGATTCCGGGGTATGAAGCTGACGACGTGATTGGAACTGTTGCCACCCTGGGAGAGAAAAACGGCTTCACTGTATATATGGTGACCCCTGACAAAGATTTGGGACAATTGATTTCCAAAAACATATATCAATACAGACCAGGGAAGAGCGGCGCTGAGAATGAGCTGTTGGGCCCAGCAGAGATATGCGAAAAGTTCCAGATAGAGAGACCTTCCCAAGTCATTGATATACTCGCTTTGTGGGGTGACGCCTCTGACAATGTGCCGGGAGTGAGAGGTGTGGGTGAGGTAAGTGCAAAAAAACTCATAGCCAAATACGGCTCCGTGGAGAATATACTGGAACACACATCCGAACTTCCGGCCAAACAGGCTGCCGCATTCGAAGAGGCCCGCGAGCAGCTCCCGTTGAGCAAATTTCTGGTTACCATCAAAACGGATGTCCCGATTGAATTTTCTGAGGAGTCCCTCAGACTGGAGGTCCAAAACGGATCAAACTGCCATAAACTTTTTGAGCAATACGAATTCCCCTCTCTACTGAAACTTCTCCCTGCCACCTTTGGTGATGGGAGCTATGCTCAAGAGGCCCCCAAGGGGGAAATTGCCATTGGCACAATGACACTTGATGAATTGGCTGAAGCTTGCAAAAAGTCATGCGAAGTGGGTATAAAGATATCAGGGGAGACAATTTATCTCTCACCAGGTGGAGATGTCCATTCCACCACAGATTGGAACACCGTAAAATGGCTACTCGAAGAGAGTTCCATTGTAAAGGTGGGATACCATCTGAAAGAGTACATACATTCATTGCGCAGCAAAGGTATAAAACTGGAAGGTCCGCTCAAGGATATAGAGCTTATGCACTATCTCATCAACCCCGAAAGGACCCACAAGGTCGAGATATTGGCAAAAACATACCTGGGGATAGACCTCAACAATATCACCTCCAGGGAAGAAGAGGCTCCTGCAATGGAACTTGACCTCTTCTCTGCTCCCATTGAAGCGGAGCATTCCGGAAGCAATCTCATCGAAAAAGGGGAGGCATCGATCCTCGTCCCTCTTTACAGAAAGGTAAAGGAGGAACTGGAGAGCGATGAAAATCTGTCACTCCTCTACGACAATATGGAAGAACCGCTGCTCAAAGTGCTTGCAAATATCGAGAAAGAGGGCTTCAGGATAGATACAGCTATGCTCCTTGATTTCAAGGAGGAGCTGCTCGGCAAGATGAATGCCATACAGGAGAGGATAAGGGAGTGTGCAGAAAATCCCGACCTCAACATATCTTCCCCCAAGCAGATAGGGGTTCTCCTATACGAAAAGCTTGCCTTGAATCCGAAGGTAAAAAAAGGGGCAAAGGACTCATACCCTACAGACGAGGAGACACTTATGGCTATGGAAGAGAAGAGTCCCATAATCAAGGACATTCTTGATTTTAGAGGACTAAAAAAACTCATTTCCACCTATATAGAACCACTCCCCACCCTGATAGACAGGCACAGCGGCAAGATACACACTACATTTAATCAGGCTCTCACCGCCACAGGAAGGTTGAGTTCAGTCAGACCCAATCTCCAGAATATCCCTATCCGCACCGAACTTGGGAGGGAGATAAGGAAGGCATTTATCCCATCCCAGCCTGACGGATATATAGTATCTGCCGACTACTCTCAGATAGAACTCAGACTTATGGCTGCCATGAGTGGAGACAAGGACCTTATAGAGGCATTCAAAGAGGGGAAGGATGTGCATACTGCTACAGCTGCCAAAGTATTCAAGGTACAGGAGAGCGAAGTTACAGGCGATCAGAGAAGAAAGGCCAAAATGGTCAATTTCGGCATCATATACGGCATATCATCATTTGGTCTAGCCCAGAGGCTGCACATATCCCGCACCGAATCAAAAGAGATAATCGAGGAGTATTTCAAACACTATCCACAAGTCCGGGAGTATATGGAGAATGCCAAACAGCTGGCCCGCGACAAAGGTTATGTCGAGACCCTTTGCAAAAGGAAAAGGTACCTCCCTGACATCAACTCCCGCAATGTGAATGTCAGAAACCTCTCAGAACGCAATGCCATCAATGCACCCATACAGGGGAGTGCTGCAGATATAATAAAGATGGCGATGATAAATGTTGAAAGGAGACTTGAAGAAGAGGGTCTGCAGAGCAAAATGATACTGCAAGTGCACGACGAACTGGTAATAGACACAGTCCATTCAGAACTTGAGCAGGTAATGAGGCTTGTCAAAGAGGAGATGGAGGGTGTAATGGATATAGGGATTCCCCTCACAGCAGAGTGCAACTATGGTAAAAACTGGCTGGAGGCTCATTAACACTAAAGGAATTATGATTGAAAGCACGATAATATACAAGTATTTTCCTGAAGTGACTCAGGATCAGAAAGAGAAGTTTGACAAACTCTTCTCCCTCTATGAGGAGTGGAACAGCAAAATCAATGTGATATCCCGAAAGGATATGGAGAATTTCTATATGCACCATGCGCTCCACTCATTGGCAATAGCCAAATTCCCCTTCCCCGACGGCTCCAAAGTACTGGACGTGGGGACCGGTGGAGGTTTTCCAGGAATCCCCCTGGCAATAATGTTCCCCAATGTACACTTTACCCTTTGCGATTCCATCGGCAAGAAAATAAGGGTGGCTACAGAGGTGGCCTCTGCACTTGGACTTAAAAATGTTACTGCAGTATGCTCCAGAGTGGAGACACTCCCCGACAAATATGACTATATCGTATCGAGGGCTGTAACAGAACTCAAGAATTTTATCCCTTGGGTAAAAGGGAAATACAACAATGAGATGATATTCCTGAAAGGTGGAGACACAAATATGGAGATATCTGAGTGTGCAAAAAGCCTCAAACTGAGTCAAAAGCTTTTTAACAGCATGAATATTAGCGATTTTTTCAGCGAAGAGTATTTTGCAGAGAAAAGAATAATATTTGTCAAAAAATTTGGATAGTTCGGTTTGTTTTATCTATCTTTGCACTCCCAAATTTGGAATAATTAAAAATAGTAATAAGATATGAAACGTACATTTCAACCTTCGCAACGCAAACGCCGTAACAAACACGGTTTCCGCGAGCGTATGTCTACTCCTAATGGCCGTCGTGTATTGGCAGCTCGCCGTCGTCACGGTCGCAAGAAACTAACTGTATCTTCAGAAGACCGTTTCTAGGAGATAGCACAAACGAAAGAAGTACGAGGCTGAATCGCTATGCGATGATGCCTTTTGCTTTTTTATATAGGTACCTGTCAATATTTTTATTACTTTTGGGTTATGGTAACGAAAGGAAACAAACACATCTGGATAAAGCACATAGCATCAATCGGTGCTGTATTGGTGGTACTGTTTATCGGAATCAATATTTTTCTCCGTACTGTCACCAAACACAATAAGGAACTTGTCGTTCCCGATTTCACAAATATGACACTTGCCGACGCACAGTTGCTGGCTCAGGAGTCGCATTTGAGACTTGAAGTGACAGATTCCGTATTTATAAAGAGGATGGCACGCGGGCACATCTCCAGACAGAACCCTGAGCCGGGGAGTTTTGTAAAGGATGGCAGAAGAATCCTGCTCACCATAAACTCTGTGAACCCTCAGATGGTGCAGATGCCTGATCTTGTAGGTTTCTCATTGCGTCAGGCCAAAACTGAAATCATATCAAGCGGCCTTACATTGGGAAAACTCATATACAAGTACGACATTGCCACAAATAATGTACTGGAGCAGCGCGTAGCCAATGACACCATAGCTGCCGGGACAGAGATTGAGACAGACACCCCTATAAATCTTGTATTGGGTATGAATATATCCGATACCGCTACCTATGTACCCAATGTCTTGGGATACAAATACCTCATAGCAAAAGATTTTATTCAGGACAACTCACTAAACATAAGAAACATCTCCTTTGACGAGACAGTTTTCAACTATACCGACTCCCTGGATGCTATGGTATATCGCCAAGTACCTGCCTACTCTGACTCCATTCAGTACAGACTCGGCACAGGGGTAGACATCTATCTCACCAAAGACCAAAGCAAAATCATAATCGAAGAGAGCCAAAACTCAGATGAGGGTGAATAATATGATTCAGGAAGATCTTGAGCTTGACGACATCGACCTTGAAGGTGGAGACAGCGACAACGCTGAGGGGGGGATGTTTGAGCATTTCAGGTTTGTTGTGGACAAGGGGCAATCCCTTCTCCGTATAGACAAATACCTCACCACACGTATGGAGCATACATCCCGCCACAGAATCCAGTTGGCGATAGATGCTCAGTATGTAAGGGTAAACGATGTGATAGTCAAAGCCAACTACAGGGTAAAGCCACTCGATATCATCACCTTTGTTCTCCCCTACCGTAGACGCGGCTTCGAGATAATCCCCGAAAATATACCCCTTGACATCCGTTATGAGGACGATGATGTTCTGGTAGTGAACAAACCTGCCGGACTGGTTGTACATCCCGGTTGCGGCCACTATACTGGCACACTGATCAATGGCCTCGCATACCACCTGGGGAGGAGCCAGGGGCCAGATGCAGAGGATGATAGGATGGGTGTTCTGGTACACAGGATAGACAAGGATACATCCGGCACACTTGTAGTATCCAAAACTGACGAGGCACAGATACATCTGGCCAAACAGTTCTTTGACCACAGTATCGACAGGAGATATATCGCTATAGTATGGGGCGATATGGAACAGGACCAAGGGACTGTAATAGGCCACATAGGGAGAGACCCCAATGACAGACTCAAATTCAAAGTATTTGAGGACGGTTCTGCCGGCAAACACGCAGTAACCCACTATAGAGTTCTTGAGAGACTGGGCTATGTCACTGTGATAGAGTGCAAACTCGAGACAGGGCGTACACACCAGATTCGTGTCCATATGAACCACATAGGCCACCCCCTATTCAATGATGACAGATACGGAGGGGACCGTATCCTTAAAGGTGTCCTCTATTCAAAATACAAACAGTTTATAGACAACTGCTTCGAGGTATTGCCACGTCAGGCTCTACACGCTAAGACTCTGGGATTTGTACATCCACGCACAGGAAAAAATATCCTCGTGGAGAGTGAACTTCCCGAGGATATGGTAAATCTTATCAACAAATTCAGGGCTTTTACTTCAAGCCGCAAATAGAGGTGCACTCTCCATTGGGAATGTCACCCCCGCGTAACTGCAATGTCCCCTATCTTCTTGGGCCCATTGGTGGTCTTCCCATTCCAGGCCCCCTGCCAGGTCCACCAGGACCGCCCATTCTCTGATCTCCGAAGTTACCGAACCTGAATGTAAAGCTTAGCATAAAGTACTGACCAAGTGTATTCTGCTCCACATCCTGCACATAGTTATCGGTAGTGGTTCTGTATACATTCTTCGCCTGCTGGAGGATATCGTAAACTTTGAATCTTAAAGTGGCTTTCTTCTTGAACAGTAGCTGTGATATCTCTGCATTCCACACACAGGTAGGTTCATTGTAACCATCCTCATAACCAATATAGAATGTATATCTGGCATCAGTCTTTATCTCTGTTCCCCAAGGCATAGTATAATTGACCTCACCATTGATAGAGTTGGTCCAGGTAGATGGCTTCTCCTGCTCTTTAATGGTGTACCACGCATTCTGGAATCTGGCACTACCACCAAGTCTTGCCTCGAAAGAGTCGTTTCTGTAGACAAAATTGATCCTTTCACTTACATTAAGGGTAGTGGTCTTGCCTGCTACCAGATCATCAATAATCTCATCCAAAGTCTCCACATCTCCCGAGCCTGTATAGCTCAATCCACGACTCACACTTACATTTGTAAATGTCATAAAAGAGAAATTTGACTTTGCTATAGGGGTGTTGAACATATACCTTCCGCCTGCTGTAAATGTCCCCTCTTTGGAGTTGATGGGGGCAGTGAATTGTACACCTGAAGAGTTGTACCAGCTTGCGTTTATTATGTCATCTTTTACATAAGTAGCATAGAGATTGGCATTTTGTGATGCAAATGTCTCTGTATTGGTATTTCTGTAATTGATATTGAATCTGTGCGAGAACTCAGGCTGGAGTTTTGGGTTACCCAGTGTAATCCTAAGGGGATTCGAGTTATCTGGCACGGGCTGAAGCTGTGTTATTGATGGTTGGTTTGTAGAACCGCGATAGTTGATTCTCAGGAAATTGCGGTCAGAAAACCTGTAATCGAATCTTGCTGAAGGGGCATAATTGACCACACTGTAAGCCAAGACACTGTCCCTGTTCTCCCTAAGGAGAGTGGTAACACTCTTAGTGTATGCAGGCTGTACACTGAAGCCCACCTGGAAGTTGTATTTCTCCTCCTGTTTGACAAGGTTGATCCTTGCATCCTGATCGATAAATGTGTTTCTGTACTTGCTTGAATAAAGGGTATCCAACGAAGCATAATTGCCGTTCATATCCTTGTCATATGTCATCTTCTCTGCATCAGTCACCCTGTAGTTGTATCTGTACGAGGCCTCCAGGAAGAAGTTTTTACCAAGGGGCTCTGTATATGAGAATCTTCCACCCACAGTATAGGCATCACTTCTCTGGAGATACATCTGGTCCACTACAGAACTGTGGTTCTTTCCATTCTCGTATGAGTTTGTCTCTGAGTAGTTATTACCGGTCATCCCGTTCTGTGACACATTATAATTAACATTTAGCGACAGCGTACGCCCTTTGGTCTCACCTATCTTCTGTCGGAGGAGAAGTCTTCCGTTTGCCCTCCAGTTGTCATTGTTACCTGTAGAGAGGCTTACACCATCATTGACTTTACCCTTAAGATTATTGTCTGTGGAATATGTGCTCTTCTCTTCAAAATCACCATAGCCGAAATTGAAACTTGGTGTAAATAGAATGGATGTCTTGTCTGTTATATCCCAATCTGCCCTGACACCTGCCCTATGACTTTGGGCACTGGTTATATTATAGGCTTCATCACGGGTATTTATCGACTCATTGTCATCGAGCATAGTCATCTTGTTGGTCTTCTCCTCCAGCACCTTCTCATTTCCGCTGTACAGGTAGTTTCCACCCAATTCCATATCGCCGTCAAGGAGATGGCCATTGGCATTGATTCCACCCATCCACGAGGTGGTGATACCACTGTTGCCTCCCCAGCCCATACCTCCCATACCACGCATTCCTCCTCCTCTCATCGCACCCATCATCTCTCCAGCCATATCCTGGAAACCACGGTTATTGGTATTGTTTCCATTACCGATGATGCTGATTTGCGACTTATCTGTAAATCTTCCAATCATGGCAGCACCCTGAAATCTGGCATCGTGATCCTTGTTGGCGATGTCCATACCACCACCACCCGAAAGATTACCGAACCACCCCTTCATCATACCGGGTTTGATGCTAAGATCGAGCACTGTCTCCTCCTCACCGTCATCAATACCTGTAAACTCCGCCTGCTCAGATTTCTTCTCCACAAGCTTCACCTTATTGATGATTTTCGCAGGGATATTTTTCGAGGCAAGCTGTGGATCATCCAGGAAGAACTCCTTACCGTCTATATAAACCTTCTTGACACTCTCTCCGTGGGCTGTAATATTACCATCACTATCCACCTCAAATCCGGGAAGTTTCTTGATAAGATCCTCAAGCATATCATTGTCTGAGGTCTTGATGGATGTAGCACTATATTCAATGGTATCTTTCTTTACCACTATTGGATTGCCCACTGCAGAGACAACCACCTGCTCGAGAGTGTTGACATCCTGCTGCATCTTTATTTCGCCAAGGTCAAGGGGCCCCTTACCTACTTCAATATTCATCTGCTTCACCTTATAACCCATAAGTTCAGCCTTGAATATATAATGTCCGGCAGCCACCTTTACTATAGTAGCATAACCCTTTTCATCGGTCATCGAGTGCTTTGCCCCCTTAACTGTACCATCCTTTGAAACATACACCGATGCGAAATCTACCGGTGCCTGTGTGAGAGAGTCCACCAATCTGAGTTTAACTGATCCTTGCTGCGCATAAATGCTTCCTGCTGAAATGAGTACGAAAGCCAGAAGCATCTTCAATCTTTTATATATCATCACTAATTTATTGTTCTATCCTTTTAAAATCAACTCCCTTTTGACTACAAATCGGGGGAAAAGTTTAACCAAATTACTATTTTTTCACCCTTCCCGGGTGAGATTTGACAAATGCCTCCCAGGATGTGGAAGCAGTCTTGTCCAATAGGGGATTTATCAGCTGATAAGAGTGGCACATAGCTATTGCAACGGCATCCGATGCATCCAGATAGGAACTCTGGAACTCTACGCCGAGCGTCTTCTGAAGAATCAGAGCCACCTGCTCCTTTGAGGCATCACCCCTTCCTGTTATAGCCATTTTTGCTTTTCTCGGGGCATACTCAAAAACCGGAATATCCCTGCTTAGTGCCGCAGCAATTGCAGCCCCCTGTGCCCTTCCGAGCTTGAGCATCACCTGAGGATTTTTTCCGTAAAATGGCGCCTCCACTGCCAAATCATTGGGTCTGTACCTCTCTATGAGTTCTCCCACTTCCCGGTTGATCCTTTTGAGTTTTTCAAAATGGTCCTTCTCTTTCCTCAAATCGAGTACCCCCATGTCGATAAAATGAGTCTTCTTCCCATCAACGAGGATAACCCCGAAACCTAAAATATTGGTTCCGGGGTCAATTCCCATTATAATCCTCTGACCTGGCTCTATCATTTAGTCAATCATATCAAATCCGGTATAAGGTCTCAGCACCTCAGGTACTCTGACACCTTCGGGGGTCTGATTGTTCTCCAAAAGTGCCGCCAGGATACGTGGCAATGCCAATGAGCTACCATTTAGGGTATGAGCAAGATTTGTCTTGCCATTGCTATCCTTATATCTTAGTTTCAACCTGTTGGCCTGGAATGACTCGAAGTTTGAGACACTGCTCACCTCAAGCCATCTCCCCTGAGCCTCAGAATAGACCTCAAAATCATAGGTAAGTGCTGAAGTGAAACTCATATCACCGCCGCACAATCTCAGAATTCTGTATGGCAAGCCCAATGAAGAGACAAGACCCTCAACATGTTTTACCATATCATCAAGTGCCTCATATGAGTGGTCCGGATGGGAGAGCCTTACAATCTCGACCTTGTCAAACTGGTGAAGCCTGTTGAGACCCCTTACATCCTTGCCATATGAGCCCGCTTCCCTTCTGAAACAAGGGGTATAGGCTGTAAGCATCACAGGGAAATCGCTCTCTGCCAGAATAACATCCCTGAAAATATTGGTTACAGGGACCTCAGCTGTAGGGACAAGATAATAGTTGTCAAGCTGTGCATGATACATCTGCCCCTCTTTGTCTGGAAGCTGACCAGTACCAAAACCTGAAGCCTCATTTACAAGAATAGGTGGCTCTATCTCCATATAACCTGCTTTTGTATTGTAATCGAGGAAATACTGGATGAGTGCTCTCTGTATCTTGGCGCCCTTGCCTTTATATACTGGGAAGCCTGCCCCTGTAAGTTTGACGCCCAAATCAAAGTCAATGATATCGTATTTCTTGGCAATATCCCAGTGAGGAAGTGGATTCTCACCAAGATCAGTTATCTCTCCACCGGTTTTGACCACAACATTGTCCTCTGCCACTTTTCCCTCAGGAACAATAGATGAAGGGAGGTTGGGGAGAAGAACCAACAGGTCATTCTGCTTGGTCTGGCTCTCTTCCATAAGCTGCTCAAGCTCTTTTGAGCGCTCCTTCATCTGGGCCACAGCCGCTTTTGCAGCCTCTGCCTCATCCTTTTTGCCCTCTTTCATCAATCCGCCAATCTCTTTGGCCTTGTTTTTCTGCTCTGCCAGACAGCCGTCAAGTTCTGTCTGATATGCACGTCTGAGTCTGTCCTGCTCCAGAATAGCCTCAACAATCTCTTTAGCATCGAAATGCTTTACAGCAAGTCTCTCAACTACAAAATCGGGATTCTCCCTCAACAACTTTAAAGTCAACATCTTGTAATATAGTATTTTTCAAGTTTATAAATCAGTATGAAAGCAGTGACACCTTTCCATCCATAGTGGTCACCAGTATTTTTCTCTCCTTAATATTTTCAATGGGGACAATAGAATTGACCAATGCAAATGACAATTTGTATCTCCACATTATCTCACCTGTTTCAGCATTCAGAGCCACGATAGAGCCCTTGTCTGTAGGGACAAATGCAACCCCTTCGTAATATGCTGTGGGTGTAGGGGCTATATCATAACCTATCTTTGTATCAGTGGCCCACAGCACCTGCGCCTTCATCGCCGGCGCTGTAGAGAAACAGAATACAGTATCTTTCATTGTTTTTACAAATACTCTGTCACCCAAAGCAGAGATACCTACAGACTCCCTGCCTCCGCGATGCTCCCACATGGTGCTGCCGCTTGATGCCTCTATGGAGTATGTTTTCCTTTCGGGTGTCACTACAAAGAGTCTGTTGCCCGATTTGACAGGCCACACTGCTGCCGGAGAGTACATTCTGCTCCCTTTTACCCTCCAGGTCCACATAAGTTTACCCGAAGCCCTGTCGAGCGAATATAGGGTATTTGCCCAATCACCGAATACCACCTGCGCCTCATCCACATATGCTTTAGACTCCACAAATCCCTTAACATCGGAGAAGCTCCACACCAAATGGCCACTCTTCAAATTCAAAGCCCTGAATCTGCCATCAGATGCACCTATGTACACCACTCCGTCATAGATATTTGGAGAGGCCAGCACTGATTTGTCACAGTGATGCTTCCACAACTCCTTGCCGGACTTTATATCAAGACAATAGATGATATTGTCTGCACAACCCACCACCACATACTTTTTATAAACAGCTGGGGTTGAATAGACCTTTCCATTGAGTTTTACAGACCATCTCTCCTCACCGGAAACCATACTTACACATTTGACATGACCTTGGGTAGTGGTATAGACCACATTATCTTCTGAATAGACAGCACCTGCCCCTATATCACCACTCTCCTGAAGAGTCCATACCTCTTTTACATTTGGATAGTTGCCATTTGAAGAGTAATCCGGCCTCTGGCCGTAGACCTGATGTCTTCTGTTGAAAGGGAGTGACTCGGTCATCTGAAGCTCGTACCAGGGATCAAAAGGCTCCATACCTACCACCTTCTCAGAAACAGATATCTTTCCGTTTTCCACTGTCACAATATTGTAACCTGGTCCTTTTCTCCCCTTTGCCTGGGACGATCTGAGAAGGATTCCAGGGATACCCTCATAATCCAGCACCACGTTGTTGTGCCAATGTCCACCCATAACCAACTGGATATTTGACTCTTTAAGAATATCGAGTACCTGGAAATAGTTAAGCACCGATGTATCCTGAGGGAAATGGTTGACAAATACGATAGGTTTGTCAGCAGGGGTAGCCTTCACGAGGGAATCCAGAAGAACAATGCTCTCTCTCGGGACAAGAGCTGGAGCCATCCTCATATTAGGGCCACTGTTGGTCCCCACAAATTTTAGCCCAAACGCCTCAAATTCAAAATGACCATACCCAAACACCTTCTCAAATGTGTTGCATCCGCTCTCCGACCATTTGGCATCGTGATTTCCTGCCACCACATAGTAAGGTTTCTCCAATTTGTCTATAATTGATTTGGCGAGTCTGATCTCCCTGTCGGAGCCGAACTCGGTAATATCCCCTGCCAATATAGAAAACTCGATCTCAGGATTACTGTTCACATCCTCTATACACGCCTCGAGCTCCTCAATGCTCTTCGCCCCCTCTGCAATATGGGTATCTGCAAAAAATGCAAACTTCCCGCTATTCTGCCCCGAAACAGAAAGTGAAGCCAAAGCAGCCAATAATAACACCAGAAATCTTTTCATACTGAAATCTATTTATTCTCTGTACATATCGTAACATCAAGTTCTGGAATAAAAAGGTAGTAATGATCTTCATCAACCTTTACAACTTCACTACCTCTCTTGTCCCATTTCAGTCCCATTACACTGTCTATAACACCCTCATCAACCAGAAAACTCCCCTCTGCAACCCTCTCAAACTCCCTCAGAGCCTCCACACTTTCCGGGGAAATGACCAAAGGCAGCTCCCCCCTTTTTACCACCCCCAGAACACCTTTAACAGAACACAAGTACCTCAACCTCAAGCGTCTACAATTTACAAGCACAATATTTTCCAAAAGGGGAGTATCCAGTTTCTTCACCCTGTCTGACCATCTCCTTTTGATGCCGGCACATGGAATATAATGGACTACACTCTCCATCTCCAACCTCTTCCCCACCATCCTCTCAGACTTGGGCCGTGTCCTCAAGGCATACCAGTTTGCAACTTGCAAATTTAACTCTTTTTTGCCCATATTATACTCTATCTGCCTAAAACAATCTCCCTGAATCTCTCCATTCCCGAAGATGCCACATCTTCAATTTGGGTATAGTGTGGATAGTTGACTTTTATAGGCTTGGGATCGATAAGATATATAGGTCTTCCATTTGTGATATAATTCACAAGACTTGCCGCAGGATATACTGCCAGGGATGTCCCCACCACCAGGAGGATATCACACTCACTTACCGCCTTGGCCCCATCTTCAAGTTTCGGGACAGCCTCTCCAAACCACACTATATGAGGTCTGAGCTGCGCTCCGCTCGGGCTTCTGTCACCCAAAGCGATAGGATTATATCCGATATCATAAGTGGTGAAATCATCATCCACACCTCTTGCCTTTGTAAGCTCCCCGTGAAGGTGAATAATCTTTGTAGATCCTGCCCTCTCATGAAGATTGTCCACATTCTGCGTCACCACTGTCACATCGAAATGCTCTTCAAGTTCCGCAATGATTTTATGTGCCATGTTTGGCTCTACTGTCTCCAACTGGGCTCTTCGTTCATTGTAAAAACGGAGCATAAGTTCCTTGTTTTTGTACCACCCGTCGATAGAAGCCACCTCCTCGACAGGGTAGTTTTCCCACAATCCGTCACTATCCCTGAAGGTCTTTATACCACTTTCCTGGCTTACACCGGCACCGGTGAGAACTACAAGTTTTCTTTTCATAATCACACAAAATAAAATTTGGACAACCAGTATTTGAAAATAGGATCTATAAAATGCGGCTCATCCTTCTCATCAAAATAGACAATCTCCTTTTTCTTAAGAGCCTCCTTGAGTCTATGGACATTGGCTGATGAGTTGAGACCATAAGACTCGATAACCTCCCTGTTGGTAAGTTTTGTCACTCCATTGAAAATGGCCCTCAAAAGATTTACCTGAAAATTTGACAGCGAATCCAAAAGGGACTTGAAGTGATTCTCCCTCAGAGAGAGTACAGATGCTATGGAGAAATCCCTGATATCGGGAGTAACATAACCCTTGGTAAGGTTGAAACTGAAAGAACTCAACAGCCACAGATAGTACGGATAGCCACCTGAGATATCGTAGTACTGCTTTACATAATCCTTGTCTATAACCCTTCCAACCCTCAAAAACGTCCTGATAATATAATCTGAAGCCATCTTCTCATTTATGGGGAGGATGGGCAAGTACTCCATCATCCCATAGAAATACTTCTTCTCCTCGAAAATATATTTCATTGCATTCACCTTGGAACCTGTTACAAGATATGTAACATTGGACCTGCTGCCCCAAACATTTTCGAGCTTTTTGAGGAATGTATCCGGATCATCAAAGTGGAGCACATTCTGGAACTCCTCAATATATACTATCACATTTGCCCCTTTCTGGTGAGCCAGCTTTTCAGGAGTTTCCAGCACAGAAAGGAGATCACCTCCACCCCCGTCGGAAAGGAGACCAAGATCCCCATATGAGCTCAATCCACTAAGTGATATCTTCTCTTCGTATATTTTCAGGAACTCCTCCTCACTCCTCACATTGAGAAGATTTACATTACATATTATAGTATTGAAATCGGTCTTCTTGAGGTCTATGAACATCTTGTTTATCAATGACCGCTTCCCCACTCCATCAGGACCATAGATATATACGTTCTGCCTCTGCCTTATAAGATTCATAAGGGAATTGCACTCCATATCCCTCCCCAAAAAATCAACACCGATGGCAGGTTCCTTGAAATTGAAAGGTACTTCCATAACTTTTTTGTTTTAGCGTCACAAATGTAACATTTTTTAACAAACTTGTTACTGATAATCGGCATTTTAGCCAATAAAATTTGTTTAAGAAAATACAATATATTACATTTGCAGTCCAAAAAATTGAATGGAAGGCTGTTAAGCTATTGAATAAGAGTTATTTAACCATAATAACCGCTTGCAGTCAGTAACTTTAAAACTTAAAATAAATGTACGCAATTGTAGACATTGCAGGACAGCAATTTAAAGTGGAAAAAGGGAAGAAAATCTTCGTTAACCGCTTGGGTGCAGAACCTGGTACATCCCTTGATTTCACCACTGTACTTCTTCTTGATCAGGATGGTGCAGTAAAAGTAGGTTCACCTTATGTTGACGGAGCCGTTGTTAAAGCTTCCGTTGTAGACCACCTCAAAGGTAAAAAGGTAATCGTTTTCAAAAAGAAACGTCGTAAAGGCTATCAGAAGAAAAACGGTCACCGTCAGTATTTGACTGAAATTCTAATTGATGAAATTGCTTAACTTAAAAGAAAAGGAGATTTAGATTATGGCTCACAAGAAAGGTGTCGGTAGTTCAAAGAACGGTCGTGAATCACACAGCAAACGTTTAGGTCTTAAACTTTTCGGCGGTCAAGCTGCTAAAGCAGGTAATATCATCGTTCGCCAGAGAGGTACAGTTCATAACCCTGGTCTTAACGTAGGTATGGGCAAAGACCACACTCTTTACGCTCTAATTGACGGTACTGTAAAATTCCAGAAGAAGGCTAACAACAAATCATTTGTGTCAGTTCTTCCTTTTGCTGAATAATCATACAGTGAAACACACAAAAACCGGCCCCATCACGAGGCCGGTTTTTTTATGTCCTGTCAGGTCCTTTCTGTATGTCCTGCAATTCGGTGGCCACACCCCCCCTTCCGAGATATTGTATACGCTACTTAGCGTGGCTTCTAAATATTACTTCTGAGCCAGCGGATCCGGGGTCAGCCATCTTGCGGTCTGCGGGTCATACATCCTGGCACCATAGTCAAGGTAGCCGAGACTGCCGGTGGTCTAAAAACATTCATAAAACCTTTTACTATATGTGGTATCACCATCTAACAACAAGAGGATAAGGGATTCGAACAAAGCTGAACTGGAGATATCCACCCTGAGTACTGGGTACCGTTAATCCTTACATCAATATAGACCCATCCTTTATACATATCTTTAACTTCATACAAATCTCCCCATTGCGCATTCTCGATAATACTCTGTATTTTGGATCTGTCTGAAGGTCTTTTACGTAATACTAATTCATGGGCAGCAGGGTTAACACCTAAATAATTTAAACTTATCCATCCATCCTTTTCTATAAAATCTGAATCTGATGGACCAAATACACAATCTGCATTTATATGAGCGTAATTCTGTTTTATTTCTAAAACCTGAATACCATAAACAAGATCCTTATCTATATCACAAATTATATAATCAATAATATTGAATGATTCATCGTACAATGGTATATACTTATCATGTACCCTAATAAGGGCATGGCCATATTTATGTTGAATGTTTGTTTGACAAGAAGCAATTAAGAGAATTGCTATAATTGTTATTTTTCTCATCGTTGAATTTGAAGTAAAAAATTATTAATATTTTCTAATTGTTTGTAAAACTGGTCCCATCCTGATTGTATTAGTTCTCTATTATTATTGTATCTTGAAGGGACTATAAGTAGGCAACCTTTGGAAACCGCTATTTCTTCACCGTTTATAATTTTCCATCCTGCCCAACCATTAAGATTTGATCTATGGATATATATATGATCTAAATATGCAGGATCCCTACTAGGATATGCTGGGTTAAAATTACCCAAAGCAGGAACTTTACCTTTATCATTTACAGCAAACGGAGTTTTATAAGGGCCTAAATCATTGTTACTTATCCTATTTACATTATAAGTACCATCGGCAACAACACCATATTTAGATGGATCTGATGACATAGTATAACCTTTATAGTTTTTAATATCATTAGCCCCTCTGGGTCCATATACAATTACATCCGCCAATATAGCCCCCAATCCGAAAAGATTATCACCCTCTCCTAATCTTTCATTAAGAGAACCATTGAAGATTACTACAGCTGAATGTCCTTTAAGAATAATATCGTCCCCTTTATTATCTTTAATCCCTGTATTATAGGTTTTCTCATCTCGCCAATGCCAAGTAGGTTCGCTCTTGCCATCTGAAGAATAGTAGAACCACTCTAATCCGTTTATATCAACATAAAGTACAGGATTATTTCCACTGAAGGAGTATGGACTATGCGGATAGTACTTCTGAGCCAGCGGGTCCTGAGTCAGCCATCTTGCGGTCTGAGGGTCATACATCCTGGCACCATAGTCAAGGTAGCCGAGACTGCCGGTGGTCTGCTCCTCCTTGCCGTTGAATTTATGCCTGTTGGTCAGACTGCTGAGCCATCTGCCGCCATAGCTGTGTCTTGCCCCGAAGGGGTAGTAGGCGTTCTGTTCTATGGTGAGACCTGTGCCATCAAATACTCCCGTACTGCTGTATATTGTCAACTGCTATTGAACCATTACCAATTTTTAATATATTTATATTTACCATTTCGATATTCAAACTTCCATATAGTTGGATAGCCACCACAAGTAGATAGTATTACATCCTTTGGTACTCTTAGTCTTGCTGACTTACCCTTTTTCTTCTTTACAGCAATATCAAGATCTTTACAAGATTTCCAGAAAAGTATCAATTCTCCATCAAGATAAGCATGTCCCCAATAATAGTCTCTCTTAAAAGCTTTTAATCTCACATCCAAATCAAAGATGAGTCGCACATATAAGGTATACTCATCCTTTGATATGATTTCATCACAGATAACTTCAAGAGCCTGATTATCTTCAAAAATTTGGCGAAGAAGTTGAGGATCTATCGTTTTAATCAATTCCTTATCTGTGATTTCCAGTTCGTTTGATAAAACCACCGTTGTGTACTGCGCATACGACTGTAAAATATTGCATAATGTAAATATTACAATTAGTTGTAATGTTTTCATATCTATAATCTTTATTAATTGTATCTGCGTTATTACTTCCTAAAACTACGTTTCCATCAATTTCAATAATGCTTGCTAAAATTCTTTATGGTGTATACGATAACTCTTTAACATATTCATATTTACCGCTTTTATATTTAAACGTCCAGTATGGTCGCCTTCTCACTCTAAGTGGTTCCCAATAGTCAGCCTCACTTTTATATGCTTTAATTTTAGCTCGCTTAGGATTTTTTTTCTTCCTTACAATATCAATTTCTTCCCAAAATTTATCAGGTTCGTGAAAACCATCAAAGATGATCAACTCTCCATCCAGATAGGCATGACCCCAGTACAATGCTTTAACATAACCACTTTCTTCATTGGAGAAATCTGAAAATTTAGCTGTAAAATTAAACTCATCCTTTGAGATAACATCTTTAAATACGATACGGAGTATTTCGCCATCGTTATGCTTTTGGCTAAGAAGTTGGGATTTTATCAGTTCTATTAAATTCTTATCTGTAATTTCCAGTTCATTTGAAAAAAACACCGTTGTACGTTGAGCATGTAATTGGGTAACTTGTAAGCCCAATAACAATAATATTATTATCTTTTTCATATTAATTTACTTTTTAATCTGGTTGATAACTTGTATAAGTATTAGGTTTAGTGAAAATTTTAAAGTCTATTTCTCCCCCGTAGCGTTTTAAGACTCTTTTTGCAAATGGAATATCTCCAACCAAATTTCCTTGATTGTCTATTTGGTAATACTTGTATTCCTTATATTTTCTTGTATAGTCCATTCTGGCAGCTCCATAGTTTCGTAAATTTACTCGCTATTGAGTCTTGAGTAAGGCTTATGTAAACTCTCAGTATTCATCAATAGATTTATACATAATAGGTATTTTAGTCCAAATGGAACGTGTCTTTTTAAATTTGCGGCTATTTCCTAATTCAAAATAATATTGAGTCACTTTTTTACTATCATCAAAACAGGCTCCAACTAACCATTCTTGAGAGGGAACATCAACATGTTTTATAAAATTATACTCTGTGAGCTTATCATATATTTCTTGAGTCAAAATGCCTTCCCCCTCTTTATACCAATAAAACAATTTCCCATCCCTTTCTTCAAGACCAATATTAAATATATATGGCTTCCCTATAGAATCACTATTGCTCATAAGAAATGTCCAACTTGAATCTTTAGAACTTATTGAGACTTCTATAAGTTCTACAAGATTATGGTTTCTTGACACTCGATGATGTGCTGAAGAAATAGAAAACACATTAGATTCCTTTCTAGCACTTGTTTTAACAAAATCTTCAATTGCTGTAAGAAAACAAGAATATATATATGCTTCTTGAGAATAGCTTTTCAATGAACATAAGATCATCAATATTGCAATATAAAATTTACACATATTTTTAATACTCTATTTGATTAGTAGGATGCCCTGTTAATATTAAAATTGATGGTTCCGGTATGTAGATTTGCTTCTACTTCGCCGTGCTTGATGAAATTCCATTTGTCTGCTGATGGAATCTTACTCTCTTCGCCGACTTTGAATCCCCATTGGGAATAAAGTCGGTGTATGGGCAGTAACTGAAAGACGACTATAATGATAGCCGTGAGTAGTGGTTTAATGTGGTATCTCATACGCTAAATTTTTAATAGTTAGTAAATCAGTGATGTGGTACCGCTATAAATGAACTTTCGGGTTTACCTTGTGGAACAAGATACAAAATTATTCTGATGTTTCAAAATAAAGGCCTGCTGCAATTCGGAGTCCAGCACGATGTGTCCCACAGGTATGTAGAAGGCCTATAGCGTTGGATACCCGAGGAAAATTGCTCGGGTATCCAGCACAAATGGCCTCAGGATGGCCTGTATAGCGGTTTTCGCTGGACTCCGAATTGCAGGACGAAACTGTGCAGTATTTTTACTTGAATTCGCTACAGTCCAATCAGAAAAGTGGATTTTTGATCCTTTCTGTATGTCCTGCAATTCGGTGGCCACATCCCCCCCTTCCGAGATATTGTATACGCTACTTAGCGTGGCTTCTGCTGGCAAACAGTGGGCAGAAGCCACAATAAAACCCTTTGGAGACTATTCTGAACGGCATAGATGTGGCTTCTGAATATTACTTCTGAGCCAGCTGGTCCTGGGTAAGCCGGCGGCTCTAATGGAATACCGGCACAAAAAAAGCGACCCTGATATCAGAGTCGCTATTTTTATACTGTCTTGACAGCTTATTTTCTTTTGTATCTTTGGTAGAATTTGTCCACGCGGCCGGCAGTATCCACAAGTTTCATCTTTCCAGTGTAGAAAGGGTGAGAAGTGTTAGAGATTTCGACCTTTACTAGAGGATATTCAACACCTTCGATTTCGATGGTCTCCTTAGTATTAACGCAAGAGCGAGTGATGAACACGTGCTCATTTGACATATCCTTGAAAGCTACAAGACGGTAGGTTTCGGGATGAATTCCTTTTTTCATTTCTTATCGGTTTTAATTACGGGCAGCAAAAGTAGATATTATTTGTCTTCACTGCAAATTATTTTGCAAATATTTGCTTGATTCTCCACAGACTATCGTCATAAAGGAGATATTTTTTGGCTTTCTTGATCCACTTCTGTTCCTCAACCTTGATATTCTCCTTCACCTCATCCCAAATATCGACACCCCTGACATATTCCATAAGGATGTTGTCATCGAGAATCTCTTCCAGACCACACTCAAGGTCAAGTTCAGGACACTCATTTCTTACAAATCTCATTATTCTCAGTGCGTGCCCGAGAGCGTGATACTGCACACCAGGATTCTGCAGCAACTGGAAGCCATAACACTCCTCCCCGGCATATCTCCCCTCACCCGGAACAAACATTGTCCACCTTATAAAGGTTGCAGGGTCATAGATAGGGTTGGACGGGTCATTCCAGTTGTCATATCCATTGCGCGAGCAATAATCCGACAGGCCTCTCATAAAAGGGGCTCCAAATATCTCGTATGGGCGTGTAGTACCTATACCTGGAGTAACATTGGTTCCTCTCCAAAGGTACTGTCCACTATAGAATACAGAGGTAAACATCCCTGCCACATCCTCCATAGGGGGGATACTCCACGGCATCATATACTGTGTCGCTGAACGTACCAGATACGATATGATATGGAGAGGGAATTTGGCCCCCATCTCAGTATGGAACATATTGGCGATCTCACCCAGTGTAAGACCGTGCCTGTGGGGGATCCCAAGTGCACCTGTGGTACCCTCCACACATCTTCCGGTAGGATTCTCCCTGTCAAGCACATACACGGAGATCTCAAGACCATTGTTATGGATGGTGGTAAAAAGGGCCGCCATCAGATCAATGATAGGAGAATAGCGTGCACCTATCTCCTGAAGTTCCACAATGATGGCATCTATGTCGGAAAGATTTTCCACCATTGACTCCATCGGAAAAAACTCACACCCTTCAAGGTTCAGAGGGGTATATCCGGCAAGCTCCTCCGAAGGTACAAACACCCTCTTGAGATTCCCCTTGCGGTGAAGGGACTCAAAAAGATACTCCCCTTTTTCGGGGTTCCATGCCACCTGATTGCAAAGCACCCCGACACGTCCTTTTGCCAGGACGATGTCGGGCTGCTGGTCCAATGGTGTAGTTCTAAACGAGAACATTAACCTTTAATTCTGTTTGCCACCGCGATAACCCTCTGTGCAAGTGCCTCAGCCTTAGCCTCATCAGAAGCCTCAGAGTAGATACGGATGATAGGCTCAGTATTTGATTTTCTGAGGTGTACCCACATCTTTTCAGCATCGAAGTCGATCTTCACACCGTCGATAGTGGTGATTCTCTCATTTGCGAACTCCTTCTTCACCTCTTCAAGAATCTTGTCGATAAGAACAGGGTCAGAAAGCTCTATTTTGTTCTTCGAAATCACATATGGAGGATATGTCGCTCTTAGCTCAGAAACTTTCATCTTCTTGTGTGCAAGATTTGAAAGGAATAGAGCCACACCGATAAGGGCATCACGGCCAGCGTGAAGATCAGGGAAGATCACACCACCATTACCTTCACCACCGATAACGGCATTTGTACGTCTCATCTCGGTAACTACATTTACCTCACCTACTGCTGCTGCAGTGTAAGTGCATCCGTGAGCTTCAGTCACATCTCTGAGTGCACGTGATGATGAAAGGTTTGAAACTGTAGAACCTTTGACATTCTGAAGGACATAGTCTGAAACAGATACAAGTGTATACTCCTCACCGAAAGGTTTGCCATCTTCGCAGATAAGTGCAAGTCTGTCTACGTCAGGATCTACAGAGATACCGAAGTCTGCACCTGTCTCCACTACCTTTGCAGAAAGGTCCACAAGGTGAGCTGGAAGTGGTTCAGGGTTGTGTGCAAAGTGCCCTGTAGGTTCACAGTGAACACATTCGCACTGTACGCCAAGTGCCTCAAGAAGTTTAGGCATAATGACACCACCCACTGAGTTGACAGCATCCAAAGCTACTTTGAAACCTGCTTTGTAGATAGCCTCAACATCTACAAGTGGCTGAGCAAGAACTGCGTCAATATGTTGCTGGGTAAAATCTTTATACTCCATGGTACCGAGATTGTCCACATCTGCGAAATCGAAGTTCTCAGCCTCAGCTACTGCCAAAAGTTTTGCACCCTCTTCAGCATCAAGGAACTCGCCTTTCTCATTGAGAAGTTTGAGGGCGTTCCACTGTTTTGGGTTGTGTGATGCTGTAAGGATAATACCTCCGTCAGCCTGTTCAAAAATAACAGCCATCTCTGTGGTAGGTGTAGAAGCGAGACCGGCATTTACTACATCAATACCGCAAGCCATAAGTGTACCGCATACTACTGAGTCCACCATCTTGCCAGAAAGACGTGCATCTCTGCCTACTACCACTTTATACCTCTCCTTGCCAGGGATTCTCTCTTTTAGTCTCACTGCATAGGCAGAAGTGAATTTGACAATGTCCACAGGGGTAAGGCAATCGCCCACTTCCCCACCGATAGTACCTCTGATACCAGAGATAGATTTGATTAGTGTCATAGTTTTGTTTGTTTATAGTATTAAATTATTTCAATGTCCCTTTTTACTATCCACCCTTGCCTTCCATCACTCAGCTCCACCTTTGACCACTGCCCCAGTTCCTCGAGCACAGTTACTTTAGTCCCCTCATGGATAATGAACAGTGATTTTCCTGTATTGTTTGGAGAACTCTTCACAGAACTCACCGGATTCACCACTATAGCCCCATCCTGGGACTCCATCTCATTTTTCAGTCCAAAGGAGAAAATCACCGAAATGGCCATAAATATAGCGACAATTATCGCAAGAATGAAAGATATCTTTCTCCAAGCCATACCCTGTCCAAACCTGAATACAAGCATAAGGAGCGCAATCACTACAAAAGATACCAACGCCATATATGCCCAACCGTCAGATGAAAGTATATCCCTGAATGACTTGAACCAGGTCACAAGGACAAATTCCGGAACACTCTCAATCTTGTCCAGAGTAAACTGACGGACAAACTCGAGGTTTGCCTGCGCATCCTTATATGACGGATTCAGCTTCAATGCCCTCTCATAATAAAGTACGGAATATGCTATATAGCCGCTCATCTTGTAGTATGTGTTCCCCATATTGTAGAACAACTCCTCTGACTCATACCCCAATTTCTCAAGTTCCTTGAAACCGGCCAAAGCCCCTTCAAAATCATCGGAAGCATAACACTCTACTGCAATGTTCCATAATGAATCCCTCTGCACATTGGCATTTGCTGCCAATGATACCAATGCAAGGGCCAAAAACAATATTGCTCTTTTCATAACCATCAGCTTTCAATTTCAGAAATTACCCTTACTGCCTCTTCATAGTGGTTTGCCATCGCTGTTGCACCGGCAGATGGTGCATAACGGGCATATTCACAAGCATCAATAACCTTCTCAAGTGCACTTGCAATCTCATCAGAGATCCCTTTTACAGCAAGTTTTTCACGTATCACATCCCTATTGAGCTCCCCTGCCGGAATCATAAATTTATCTGACAGATACCCCAGAATTGCTTTGTGCAGTTCCTCGTAAAATGCAGTATAAAACTCCTGTTTGAGGAAAGATTCAGCTCTGCGCAACCTCTCTTTAGCCACCTTCTTGGCCCTTCTGTTCTTCATTCCCGCAACATCCCTCCTCCTGGCAATGCTTCTCTCCATAATATATGCAGCGACAAGGAACAGCACCACCACGGCACCCATCCCCAGCCAGAATCCGAAAGATGCGATAACAAAAGTTTCACCCTTCCTGAGATGCCCAGAAGAGGTGACAATATACCTCACATCATGACCAAGAGACTTCACACTCTGCTTGTTCACACCGGAAGGGATAACAGCAGCCCCCGACTCCTCGCCTCTGGCCACATGTATACCCTTCGGATCAGATTTGAGGGTTATATACCTGTTGCTGTTTACATTATAGTAGCTGAACTCTATAGGTTCAATCTCAAAATCTCCTGAGCTTCTGGGGATAAACGGATATTCAAATGTCCTGGTTCCGCTCGACCCTGATGATGAGGTAGAGATGTTCTCCCTCCTCTTCACATCATAGACCTCGAAATCGGGTGGGAAATTGACCTTCGGAGCCTCGATAAGATTGAGGTTTCCTGTTCCCGAAATAGTAACTATCAGTGAGGCAGCCTCGTGTGCATTCAGTGAGTCCCTCGATAACTTCACATCAAGTCTGTAGTCACCCACACCTCCGGTAAATGAAGCAGGCGCACCCCCTGGCAACGGTTTTACATTGACTTTGGTTTTAGGGGTGTGTATCCTCTTCTTGAGTGTCTGGTAATTGTCGAAAAAGTCATCAAAGATGGAGCGCGATGGGGCACTCGAACGGACCTGCACAGCACAAATCATCTCTGCCGGATCTATGTAGAGTTCGCCTGTCTGCTGTGGAAGCAACATATATTTGCGGAGCAATGCAGCACTGTATATCTCCCCTTTATATGTCTCTCTTATAAACTCAAGGCTTGTAGGGGCCTCTATCTCCTGACTCCAGAAGCCGTTGAAAGATGGGAACTTAATATCCTCTACCCCGCTGATATTTGTCCTGGTAAGGAGTTTAAGAGTGGCAATCACAGGCTCCCCCTTTACCACATTGTTTTTGCTCAGCGTCAAAGACAATATAAGGTCATCCTCACCGATGGTGGGGTACCTGTCCCTGTTATTGACACCGTTCCCGGTCGCATCAGAATCCCCCCTCTGGGCACTTTTCACCACCTCTATTGTCACTGCTTTGGATGTATAGGTATCCTTATCTATCACCACAGATGCTGATGGTATGGTGAATTTGCCCTCACCTTTTGCCAAAAGGACAAACGTGAAGCTCTCCTGATATGTATGGGTCCTCTGTCCGTTTACGATATTTGTGCTTGACATAGTGGATGTTGTAGGTCCCGCAAGAACCTGAAAATCCGATATCTGAGGAGGGTTGAACTCCTTAGTTTTGCCCGACGCAGTAAAGACCACGCGGAAAGGCTCATCAAGGGCCACCACAGCCGGTGCATCGACTACAAGTGTATACTGCTGGGCAAATGACGGAAAAGCCACCGACAGCAATGCAAATGTCAATAATATAATAAGTGGTACTCGCTTCATATCTTCCTTTACCAATTTTTCTCTTTCTGTTTTGATTTCAGTTTCTCAGCCTTCTCCTTATTCACCTTATCCTGAGTCTCTTTCTCCTTGTCCTCTATTGCCTGCAACATCTGCTGGGCAGTCTGCGGTGTTATCTTTGGGGGAGACTGCTGGTTCTGGGGCTGCTCATCCTGATCCTGGTTCTGATTCTTGTTCTGATCCTGGTTCTGGTCTTGTGGCTGCTCCTGAGGCTGCTGGTCCTGATTTTGATTCTGGTCCTGGTTCTGGTCCTGATTCTGCTGCTGTTGCTGTTGCTGGTTCTGCTGGTCTTCCAGCTTTTTCTGAGCATAAGCCAGATTGGACTTGGTCTCCATATCACCAGGATTTCTCCTTAGTGACTCCTTGAAAGCATCCACCGCCTCCTGGTACTTCTTCCCTTTAAGTGCAAGGTTACCCACATTATGGTAGTAATCAGAGCCATTCTCCACGCCCTTATTCTGAAGAGTATCCTTCAATGCTCCATAATGCTTGGCTGCCTCCTCATAATTTTCAAGCTTGTACAAGGTATTGCCAAGGTTGTATTGCGAAGCTATGGAGGTAGAATCCTTCAGGACACCCCTTTTGAAATCAATCTCGGCCTGTTGGAAATCGCCATCATTGTATGCTCTGTTTCCTGCACGCACCTCCCTCTTGTCCACCTGTCCGAAAACCGGTGCAGAGAGGAGCATTGCCACCATAATTACTGCCACTCTATTATCCATAAAAAGTTTTCTACGGTTTCTTCTGTTGTTTACAAGGAACTCAAGCATCAGGAAGAAAAGTGCAATCCCGAAGAAGTACATATACTGCTCATCGTAAGCTTCAAACACCACATTTTCATACCTTTTGGCCTCCATATCCCTTATCTCGTCGATTATGGGGTTCAATCCGAATTCCGATGTTCCAGCCCTGACATAGAGACCGTTGCCTGCCATTGCCACATCCCTGAGTGTCTTCTCATCAAGTCGGGTAACCACTATATTGCCATCCTTGTCCTTCATAAGTTCCCCATCTTTAGGAATAGGCTTACCTTCTGCTGATCCCACTCCGACACAAAAGACGCGGGCACCTACTGTAGTAGCATCCTTGGCAGCCTGGACAGGATCATCCTCGTGGTTCTCACCATCGGTAATGAGAATTATCGCCCTGCTGTTCTCACTGTCAGGGCTGAAACTCTTGACACAGGTCAATATGGCTTCACCGAGAGCTGTACCCTGGACAGGGATGCTCTCTGTAGATATTGTATTGAGAAATATCTTGGCTGAGACATAGTCTGTGGTAATAGGGAGCTGCACAAAAGATTGCCCTGCAAATACCACCAGACCTATTCTGTCATCCTGAAGTCTGTCCACCAGTTTTGAAATGGCCAGTTTGGCCCTCTCAAGACGATTGGGGTAATAATCCTCGGCAAGCATTGAATTGGAGACATCCAGTGCAATCATAATCTCTGCACCGTTCACCTCCTGCTTTTTCAGTGTAGCACCTATCTGGGGCCTTGCAAGCCCCACTGCAAAGAAGAAAAATGCCACAGAGTAGAAAACGAGTTTCACCCACCCTTTCTTCGAAGATCTGTGGGGTGCGAGTCTTGCCACAAGTTCAGGATCCCCGAACTTGGCTACCCTCCTTTTTCTGGCACGGAGCATCACCCAGTACAGCAGGAAGAAAAATGGTATAAGGAAAACCAACAAAAGGTATTGTGCCTGTGCAAAATGTATCATTATACTAGCCTCCTCGCTCCAAATAATCGTAAAATAAGTTCAAGCAGCAATGCTGCCAATGCCACCAGGGCAAACCTGTTGAACTCCTCCTTATACAGAGGGAAAGAGTCCACAGTGGTCCTGCTCTTCTCCATCTCATTGATCTGGCGGTAGATCTCGAGCAGTTTTGTATTGTCCGTAGCACGGAAATACTCACCCCCTGTCTCTGATGCTATCTCCTTCAGCAGATCCTCATCTATTTCCACCTTCACCATCATCTCTTTCACTCCGTAAGGGGTCATCATAGGATATGGGGCCTCACCCATCGCACCGACACCTATGGTATAAACCCTGATGCCGTAGGTCTTGGCTATTTCGATAGCCATCTGGGGAGCAATCTCTCCCCTATTGTTTACACCATCGGTCAAAAGTATGATTACGCGGCTCTTTGCAGGGCTGTCCTTGAGTCTGGCCACAGCATTTGCCAGACCATTGCCAATGGCTGTACCATCCTCTATTATTCCGCACTCCACCTCTTTCATAAGGTTGATAAGTGTAGGTCTGTCCGTGGTCAATGGGGACTGCGTAAAACTCTCACCTGCAAAGACCACAACACCTATCCTGTCGGAAGGTCTCTCAGCAATGAACTGGATGGCAATATCTTTAGCTGCCCCTATCCTGTCCGGCTTGAAATCCCTCGCAAGCATACTTGTCGAAATATCCATCGCCAATACTATATCTATACCCTCGGAGTCTATCTTCTCAAAGGTAGAAGAGGATCTGGGTCTTGCTATTGCCACAATTATCGCCGCTACCGCAATGGATCTGAGTACAAATGGGAGGTGACGGAATATTTTGTGGAGCTGATTACCTTTGAATCTGTATGGTGCTGCAGATGAGACCGTCAAAGAGGGATTCTTCTTCCGCATCTCTCTGAAGATATAGAGCCCCACCATAGGGATCAGCAGCAACTCAAGATAGAGGAGCCTGGGGTATTCAAAAAAGATGCTATCCATGGGCCTCCTCCTCTTCAAGTTTGAAAATATATGTAGCGTTGACAAACCTTACCGCTACCGGTATTGCCCGCTCATTTTCCCCCTCTGTGGCTTTGTACTTGGCAAACTTCACCAAATCTGAGACAGAGAGGAGCTCTTTCAGCTCTTCCCATTCAGGGCCACTCAACTCTTTCGTTTCAAGTTCTCCCACTATCTCGGCAGTGGTCTTTTCAAATGTTGAAATTGAAAATCTCTCCTCAATATAGGCTCTGAGGGTATCTGTAATTTCGGTGTAATACTCTTTCTCCTTATTGTTCTGCCAAAGTTTCTTCCCCCTGATCTCCTCCAGTGAGCGGAGTGCAATTATATGTGCCGGCTCCTGCACTGCAGGTTTTCCGAGAAGGGACCTGTTCTCCCTCCTGTTCCTGACCATCCTGTATATGAAGTAGCCCAGTAGAATAATGGCCACACCCAATCCCACCCAGGGAATCACCTCTTTGAAAGTTACAGGGTATGTGATGGGCCCCTTGATGTCATACATCTGGTATGTAGCGGTGTCTATAGGGATGGTGGTTACTTCCAGGGTCCTCTCATTGATGACGATGGTATCCACCAGCTCCTCACCTTTGTAGAAATAGAATACCTGCCTTGGAAGATAATAAGAGCCGCTGTCAAATGAGGTGATTATTGCCTTCATATCGATATCATAGAACCCCTTCCTGGACTTCAATGTATCAAAAGTGTAATCACTTATCAGCTCCACCCCTGGAACAATCGGATTCAGCAGCGAATCGACCCATAATGTAAGATCCTTGGGGACATTTATCCTGGCACCCCACTCCACCTGATCACCAATCAGGATGGTATCCCTGGAGAAAGTGCCCGAGACAAGTTCCTGGCCATCCATCTTCATGGCACCAAGAAGCATCACCAATGCAGCAACCGCTATATTTCTTATATATTTTCGCATTATCCTCTACTCTTGAACAGTGACACCAGCCCTTTGACATAATCCTCATCGGTTCTGATGCTCACACAGTCTACTTTATATTTTCTCAATGTGGACATAGTACGGTCATTAACCGTATCGTTCCACCCTTTGAAACTCTTTCTCCACTCTTTGTCCGAGGTGTTCACCCACATCTGCTCACCTGTCTCCCCATCCATCACATTCAGAAGTCCCACATCGGGTATCTCCCTCTCTCGTGGGTCATATATATTGATGGCAGATATATCGTGACGGTTCACAGCCACTTTCAGGGCATCTTCATACCTGGGATTTCCCTTGTCATCCACATCAAGAAGGTCTGAAAGGAGAAATGCAGTACATTTCTTCTTGATGGCATTTGTAAGGAATCTGAGTGCTTCACCAATATTGGTCCCCTTCTCCTCCGGTTCAAATTCGATGAGCTCCCTTATGATCCTCAGAAGATGGCTCCTACCCTTTTTCGGCGGGATAAATTTCTCCACCCTTGAGCTGAAGAAGAGTGCTCCCACCTTATCGTTATTGATCGATGCAGAGAATGAAAGCACCGCCGCCACCTCTGCCATAAGATCCTTTTTCATTTTCGATGAAGTTCCGAAAAATCTTGAACCGCTGACATCGACAAGGAGGACTACCGTAAGTTCCCTCTCCTCTTCAAAGACCTTGATGTATGGTGCACGGAGGCGGGCTGTCACATTCCAGTCCATATTCCTCACATCATCACCGTACTGATACTCCCTCACCTCACTGAAGGCCATACCCCTCCCTTTAAATGCCGAGTGGTACTCACCCGCAAATATCTGGTGGGACAGAGATCTGGTCTTGATCTCTATCTTTCTGACCTTCTTCAACAATTCGTTGTCCATATTCTCTCTAGAAAAAAATGTTAAGGAACCTCTACAGCATTGATTATTTCAGATATTATATTCTCTGTAGTGATATTTTCAGCTTCCGCCTCATATGTCAGGCCGATACGGTGTCTGAGAACCTCGTAGCATACAGCCCTCACATCCTCAGGTATCACATACCCTCTTCTCTTGATGAAAGCGTAAGCCTTGGCCGCCATTGCGAGTGAGATGGATGCACGTGGTGAACCTCCATAGGCGATAAGGTCTTTCAATTTTCCAAGTCCATACTCCTCCGGGGTACGGGTAGCATAAACTATATCCACGATATATCTCTCAATCTTCTCATCCATATAAACCTCTTTCACCACTTCTCTTGCTCTGGCTATATCCTCAGGTTTAAGTATTGGCTGCGCCTTCTGATAACCACCGCCATTGTTCATACGGATAATGAGCTTCTCCTCCTCCTTTTTGGGATATGTCACCACCACCTTGAGCATAAATCGGTCCACCTGCGCCTCTGGAAGTGGATATGTACCCTCCTGCTCAATAGGGTTCTGAGTTGCGAGTACCAGGAATGGTTCAGGGAGTTTGAATGTCTCGTCTCCAATGGTCACCTGGCGCTCCTGCATAGCCTCCAGAAGTGCAGACTGCACCTTTGCAGGTGAACGGTTGATCTCATCGGCGAGAATGAAGTTTGCGAAGATAGGACCTTTCTTGATCTGGAACTGCTCTGTTTTCTGACTGTAGATCATAGTTCCGAGCACATCGGCAGGCAAAAGGTCAGGGGTAAACTGTATTCTGTTGAACTTGGCATTCACACAGCTGGCAAGAGTATTGATTGCCAATGTCTTGGCCAATCCAGGCATACCTTCCAGAAGGATGTGTCCATTTGCCAGAAGACCTATCATAAGGTTCTCCACCAGATGCTTCTGCCCTACAATCACCTTGTTCATCTCCATTGTGAGGAGATCCACAAATGAACTCTCGAGCTGAATACGTTCGTTCAATTCTTTAATGTTTACGGTATCCATATTAAAATATTTGTATTTTTGCGTAGTTTTTTAACCCACAAATTTAGTAAAAATTTCTTTTCCGATGAGGTATTTCTTATGCATATCGTACCGTGGAGCCGGATTCAGCGGATGGCAAATACAGGAAAATGCCAATACCATAGAGGCTGAAGTGGAGAAAACCCTCTCTACACTCCTTGGAGAGCCTATCGATGTGACAGGAGCAGGAAGGACCGACACAGGTGTGAATGCAAAGAACTTTTATGCCCATTTCGACTCCTCTTCCCAGGAGCTGGTCTCAAATCCGGAGAGGATAGTTTACAAAATGAATGCCATTCTCCCCTACGGGATATCGGCAAATTCAATAATCCCTGTACACGACGGCGCCCACGCCAGATTTGATGCCACAAGCAGGACATACAAATACTATATTCATTGTTCAAAAGACCCATTTTGTGAAAGTTATTCGTATTTTTGCAAATTCGATCTTGACATCGATGCGATGAACCGGGGGGCCCAATATTTGCTGGGGAGAAAAGACTTCAGCAGCTTTGAGAAGCTCAATGGGGGAAATGCCACCTCCATTTGTGATGTAACAGAGGCGAAATGGGAGATTTATGAACCTGTAGTGAGCGGGTGCGACAAGACAAAATATCTTGTCTTCACCATCACCGCCAACAGGTTTCTGAGAAATATGGTAAGAGCTGTGGTGGGCTCATTGGTTGAGATCGGAAGGGGGAGAAAAAAAGCAGAATGGATATGCGAACTTCTGGAACAGAAAAACAGGTGTGCTGCGGGACAATCAGTTCCAGGGCACGCACTGTTCCTGGTAGATATCAAATATCCGTATATAACAGAAAACAATAAAATTCAACAATAGATATGTTTACACTACTACAAGCAAGTACTGAAGTTGTGGCACAGGAGGTTGTTGCTGCACAGGAACTCAATTTTTCTCTTTGGAACATGGCCGTAAAAGGTGGATGGCTTATGCTTGTCCTTCTTGGTCTGTCTGTCGCAGCCATCTACATCTTCGGTCAGAAATGGTGGGCAATCAGAAAGGCTGCCAACATTGACAAGAACTTCATGAACGAAATCCGCAACCTTATACACGAAGGGAAGATAACAGCTGCCATTGAGCTTTGCAAAAACGACAATTCGCCTATCGCACGTCTTGTAGAGAAGGGTATCGAAAGGATCGGACGTCCACTTTCAGACATTCAGGCAGCCGTAGAGAATACAGGCAATGTAGAGGTAGCAAAACTTGAGAAAAACCTCCCTATCCTTGCTACCATATCAGGTGGCGCACCTATGATCGGATTCCTGGGTACTGTAGCCGGTATGATACAGGCATTCTTCAACATGTCACAGGCCGGAAACAATATCGACATCACCCTTCTCTCAAGCGGTATTTACACAGCAATGGTAACTACAGTAGGTGGTCTCTTTGTAGGTATCATCGCCTATTTCGGTTACAACTACCTCACATCCAAGATCTCTGACTTGGTATTCATGATGGAGAGCACCACCATCGAATTTATGGATATGCTTCACGAACCTGCTGACACCATCAGATAATTATGGCAATCAAACGTAGAAACAAAGTGGATGCGAGCTTCTCTATGTCGTCAATGACCGATATAGTGTTCCTGTTGCTTATTTTCTTTCTGGTAACATCAACACTTGTCAATCCAAACGCATTGAAGCTTCTCCTGCCCAAGAGCACAAATCAGGTCTCTGCAAAAGCTACCGTAAGTGTTTCCATCAAACACTACCAAAGGAGCAATACATTCTCATACCACATAAACGGTAAAGAGAAGCCCATCAAATTCAGCGAAGTGGAGGAGTCACTGCAGTCCATCCTCCAGAATGAAGAGGATCCGACTTTCTCCATATATGCAGATAAAACTGTCCCTATCGAACACGTAGTGGACCTTATGAACATAGCCAAACGCAATAAATACAAAGTCATCCTGGCAACTTCACCAGAATAATGGTCAGACATCACGACAAATATGCCTCACCTTTCGAGAAGAAAGGACGATGGATAGGAATCGCCATGACGGTACTTATCCATGTGGGGCTGTTGTTTGTCTCATTCAGGGCCGGTCTGAAATATATTTATCCTCCACCAGAGGAGCTTGGTATTCTGCTCGAGTTTGAACATGATGAGCCGAAACCTGTTCAGGTGACCACAGGGACAGAGCCCCGCGCCCAGGAGGCCAATCCAGAAAATGACATCAGACTAGTCCAGAGGTCAGAAGCGCCTGTACAAGGTGTAGCCGAGAACCGCGGGGTGGAGACCACTGTGGGTACAGAAGGTGATGTGGAAGTTCCTGAGCCGCCCCGTCCCAAGCCCATCAACAAAAAAGCTCTCTTCACCAGCGCCAAGAACAAACAGGATACACTTGCCCAGCAGGTGGCGGAAGAGGTCTCCGATGCTCTCCGCGCAGGACACTCACAGGGCAATACAGAAGTGGGAGGTGTAGAGGGTGCACCTTCAGCCAAACTCGCAGGTCGTACCGTCATGGGCAATCTCCCTCTACCCGACTATGGAGTGGAGGCTGCCGGCAAAGTGGTGGTCCGGATCAAAGTGGACCAGTACGGAAAAGTTACAGATGCCATTCCGGGTGCACAGGGTACCACCGTCCAGGACGCCACCCTCTGGGAAGCAGCAAAAAAAGCTGCCCTCGAAGCCCGCTTCAACATCAGCCAGTCCGCCCCCATCATCCAGGAGGGAACCATTACTTATGTGTTTACATTGAGGTAGATGATTTCCATCGCATTATTTAAAAGTGCAAAATATTTTACCGACATAGGGTTACAATATATTGTAACTTTTGTATATTTGCACAATGAAACGGAGGATTATAACATTTGGCAGATATTTTAACGAGTTTATGGAGGGACTGACTGCTAAAGAGAGGGAGAAGGTTGACTACGGGCTGGTGCTGCTGAAGACTCAGGACAGGTTGCCTGCTAAATTCGTCAAACATTTACGCGACGGATTGTATGAACTAAGGACAGAGTACAATGGCAATATATATCGGGTGTTTTTTATTTTTGACGAAGGAAAGATTGTGGTACTGTTTAATGGATTTCAGAAAAAAAGGCAAAAAACACCAGCTTGCGAAATAACAAAAGCACTAAAGATCAAGGAAGAATACTATGAATACAAGCGAGCCAATGATTCAGGACTATGATGCAGTCCTTAACGCACGATATGGAGAGGAAGGAACTCCCGAACGCACCAAGTTTGAAGAAGACGCATACGCATATTATACAGGATTAATCCTCCGAGATGCACGAAAGGATGCTAAGGTATCGCAGGCAGAACTGGCACGTCGCACACAGACCACCAAGTCATACATATCCCGCATTGAGAACGGAGTGATAATACCTAGTGTTGCAGTCTTCTACAGAATGATTGCCGCTCTTGGAATGACAGTGAAAATCGTCAAACCCACAATCGGTGGATATGGGTTCACCCCTCAGACAAAATACCTCAGCGAGCCTGAGCGTGCTAGGTATGGTAAGAAAAAGTAATTTCACCATCCAGGAGTGGGCCATCACATACGTCTTTACATTAAGGTAGATGCCATTGTGCTATAATCAGAAACTTTGAATCCCCGAATTTTCGCAATGCTAATTCACCACTTTTTGGACGCGGCTCGGAGTTAAGGTTCTTCAGGCGTTCGCGATGCTCACTCTTGACATTCGTTAATAAGGCGTCATCAGACGCCCCGCGGAGGCCGTGTATTTGCGCAGCAAATACGGCAAGGCCGGGAGCGCTGGTCCGGCGAGAGCCGGTATAGTAGTGCTTAGGCCTTCAGAACCTTAATCTTCGATGCCGCTACTCCATCAGTACACTTTTCCCTACTCGACGACAGCGAAAACCGGTAAACCACAGGCGTCGCCATGCCATATTCCTACACACCTACGAGTTTTTGCCAGATTTCTTGCAGGTGTGTCCGGAATCACCTCCGTTTCCGACCTTTTTCACCACACACCCACGAGTTTTTCCCCGATTTCTTGCATGTGTGTCCCCGAAGCAGGCCGATTACAGCCCAAAACGACACCGTCACACGACTTTTCGCCGGATTTCTTGCAGGTGTGTCGCTCGAGGATCTCTCCCGCGTCAAGATTACTTCAATTTCTGTCGTGGCAGGACAAATTTTCGCTTCCCGCGTCAACTTTCGGCTATTTTTTGACGCGGCCCGAAGTTAGAGCCACTCGGAAGTATATACTGATGATTACCGAGATCCCCACGTAATTTTACTCCCCTCTCAACGCCTCAACAGGTGGCAATACCGCTGCTCTGCTGGCCGGAAGTGAGCAGGAAACAATGCATACAGCCATACTCACCGCCAGGGACACCCCAATCCACCCCCAAGGAACCCCGAATGGAATCTCCAGTATGGCAGAGACAATGCCACCAGCCGCCACCCCAAAAACCACACCGACAGCACCACCTGCACATCCGATAAGGAGAGCTTCGGTCAGGAACAGGGCACGGATATCAAGATCTGTTGCCCCAATTGCCTTGCGCACCCCTATCTCCTGAGTTCTCTCCCTGACACTTACAAGCATTATATTCATAAGCCCTACAGATGCACCGAGGAGCGTTATGAGCCCTATCATAAAAGCTGCGAGTGTCACCATTCCCATCATATCCTTCATCTGCCCAAGGGCTGTATCCCTCCTCCGTATCTGAAAATCATTCTCACCATCAGAATCGATTCTTCTGACTCCACGCATCACCTCCACAGCCTGTTCCACAGCACTGTCCACATCCGACTCTCCAGGTGGCATCACCCCTATAGAAAAGGACTCATTTGCACCGGGAAGCCTTCTCCTCGCACTCTCTACAGGTATCAGCACCATATTGTCCATCGAACCGCCCCCTGCCCCCATTCTCTCCAGCACCCCTACAATTCTGAACCTCTCACCCAGGACCTCCAGCACCCCAATTTCAGAAAGGGGTTCCCCCACCATAAGAGTTCTGGCGACATTGGCCCCGAGTATGCATACATCGGCCCCTGATGACTCATCAAAAGGGGAAAAATTTCTCCCGAGGGCAAGAGAACCGCCATTGAAAGCGACAAACGTCCCGAAAGTGGCCACCACCTCCACATCTGGATTTGTCATCCTCCCTCCGGCACTCACCCCTTCAAATCCCATATCCACCTTTGAGTAAGGGGCGACCAACCCTTCTACAGCATACTGTTTCTGAAAAGAGAGCATCTCCCGATAGGTGATATTCCTGGGGGACTCCCCTTGTGCAGGACGTATCAGAAAACTCCCTGCACCAAGTCTCCCCAAGTTCTCGCCTATAGCCACCTCAAGCCCTTTGGCAGCAGTAAGCGACCCTACAAGGGATGTTATCCCGATGGCAATGATGGAAACTGTAAGAATGGTTCTTAAGATATTGCCCTTTATCGAGTTAAGGGCCTCACTGAAAATCTCCCGCCTCATATCCCTCCGATTGAATTGTTGAAAAATAATACTCTGCGAAAATAGGAAAATTTCTGCGAAAAAGATACCTTTGCGCCCAAATTTATACTGACATAATGAGAACAAGAATTACAAGAGGTTCTGCCGCTAAAGGCACAGCCGAGAAAAAGAGAGAGCACTCATCAGAGAGCTACGAAGTTCCAAGACGCAATTTCGGCAAACGCTACGGCGAATTTGCAGAAAAAAGTGAGAAAAAACCTTTTGCCAAGAGGGGCGAAAAGCCATTCGGCAAAAGCGAAAAGCCATTCGGCAAAGATAAACCTTTCGGTAAAAAAGAGGAGAAACCTTTCGGAGCGAAGAGCACCTCAAAAAGAGGTGAAGGGAGATTTGCCAAAAGCGACAAACCATTTGGCAAGAGTGAGAAACCTTTCAGCAAAGGTGACAAGCCATTCAATAAATCTGACAAACCTTTCGGCAAAAGAGATGACAAAAAACCTTTCGGCAGAAAAGGCACCGACAAGTCGTTTGCAGCCAAAGGGGAGAGACCTTTCAAGAAAAGGGCACCAAAGGTGGTGGATGAGAATATCGACAGCGACACATTCACACCATCCATCACAGGCGATGTGAGACTCAACAAATTTATCGCCAATTCAGGTGTATGCTCACGCAGGGAGGCTGACGAATATATAGCAGCAGGTCTGGTAACCGTAAACGGAGAAGTGGTTACTGAACTTGGCACCAAAGTGAACATTGAGGACGATGTAAGATTCAACGGCGAGAGACTCAAAGGCGAGAAAAAGGTATACATCATGCTCAACAAGCCAAAGGATTTCGTTACCACTACAAGCGACCCTCACGCCGACAAAAACGTGATGGACCTTATCAGCAAGGATCTTTGCCCACAGAGAATTTTCCCTGTAGGACGCCTTGACAAGTCTACTACCGGTATCCTTCTCCTTACAAATGACGGCAATCTTACAGAGATGCTTACTCACCCATCTTACGGAAAGAAAAAGATATATGAGGTAACCCTTGACAAGAATGTCAAACAGCCCGATTTCGATGCCCTTCTTGAGGGTTTTGAACTTGAAGACGGTTTCATTGCAGCAGACGCAGCGGCTTATGGTGCAGAGAAAAACATCGTTGGTGTGGAGATCCACTCAGGAAAGAACAGAATCGTAAGACGTATGTTCGAGCACCTTGGCTACAATGTAAAAAAACTTGACAGGGTATACTTTGCAGGTCTCACCAAAAAGAACCTTAAAAGAGGTCAATGGAGATTCCTTACTGAGGCAGAGGTGGCAATGCTTAAAGTGAAAAACTATGAGTAACGGCAACGCTCCACACAGATCTGGCTTCGTAAACATCATCGGTAACCCTAATGTAGGCAAATCGACTTTGATGAATGCCCTCGTGGGTGAAAGACTCTCCATCGTAACATCCAAAGCACAAACCACAAGACACAGGATCATGGGTATTGTGAACGGAGAGAATTACCAGATAGTGTACTCAGACACTCCGGGTATCCTCCGCCCCTCCTACAAACTTCAGGAGAGCATGATGCAGTTTGTGGATACAGCCATCGGCGATGCGGACATAATCCTCTATATCACCGACGTGGTGGAGAAGAGCGACAAGAACAGGGAGTATGTCCAGAAACTCAATATGATTGATTGTCCTGTGATAGTGGTGATCAACAAAATTGACATCAGCACACAGGAAGAGGTACTCAAACTTGCAGAATACTGGAAGAAGGAGATCCCCAGAGCTGATGTATTCATCGCATCTGCCAAGGAGAAATTCAACCTTGACGCCATCTTCAACAGAATAGTGGAGCTTCTCCCCATCAATGAAGCGTGGTATGACAAGGACACCTTCACCGACAAGAACCTCCGCTTCTTTGCATCGGAGATTATCAGGGAGAAGATCCTTCTGAACTACTCGAAGGAGATCCCATACTGCACAGAGGTGGTAATAGAAGAGTTCAAGGAGCACGATGACAGATACGACATACAGGCTGTGATCAATGTGATGAGGGACTCACAGAAAGGTATCATTATCGGGGCCAAAGGAGCTTCGCTCAAAAAAGTGGGTATCGAGGCGCGCAAGGATATGGAGGAGTTCTTCGAGAAGAAAGTATTCCTTCAGACCTTCGTGAAGGTGAACCCTGACTGGAGAGAGGACAAAAGAAAACTGAAAAGCTTCGGCTACATTTTATAACATATAAAACGGCACACAAATGAATATGGAGGATAAAGATTTGAACGGGAGAGAAGAGCTTGACGAACTTTCGGCAGGTGAGGCACTATCTGCAGCAGAACCGGGAAAGTTTGACAAACTTATAAATGACGGAGAGAAAAAATACAAATTGTCGGGAATGTACAAAGACTGGTTCCTCGACTACGCCTCCTATGTTATCCTTGAAAGGGCCGTACCGCACATCATCGATGGACTTAAGCCTGTTCAGAGACGTATCCTTCACGCCATGAAACAGTGCGACGACGGACGCTTCAACAAAGTGGCCAGTATCGTGGGTGATGCGATGAAATACCACCCTCATGGTGATGCCTCCATCAAGGACGCACTCGTACAGATAGGTCAGAAGGAGCTTCTGGTGGAGTGTCAGGGTAACTGGGGTAATATCCTTACCGGAGACTCCGCAGCTGCAGGGCGTTACATCGAGGCACGCCTGAGCGAATTTGCCAAAGAGGTGGTTTATAATGACAAGACCACAGAGTTTGTCCCTTCATACGACGGACGTAACCGCGAGCCTGTAAACCTCCCTGTAAAGTTCCCATTGCTGCTGGCACAGGGCTCTGAAGGTATTGCCGTAGGCTTGGCCTGCAAAATCCTTCCTCACAACTTCAATGAGCTCATAGACGCCTCGATAGCACACTTGAAAGGTGAAGAGTTTGAACTGTATCCTGACTTCCCTACAGGGGGCCTTGCAGATGTATCTGCATACAATAAAGGGCTCCGCGGCGGCAAGGTAAGGGTCAGGGCCCAAATTGAAAAACTCAACAAGAACACGCTGGTCATCCACCAGATTCCCTTCGGTGTAACCACCGCAGATATCATTGACTCCATAATCAAGGCCAATGACAAAGGTAAGATCAAGATCAAAAAGGTAGATGACAACACAGCTGAAAATGCCGAGATTGTAATCACCCTCCACAACGACATATCACCGGACAAGACTATAGATGCATTGTATGCCTGCACCAGCTGCGAGGTTTCCATCTCCCCCAACTGCTGCGTGATTCAGAACAACAAGCCCCAGTTCCTCGGAGTGGACGAAATTCTCCGTCACAACACAGAGCACACCAAGGAGCTGCTGAAAAGGGAACTGGAAATTAAGCTTGGTGAGCTCGGACAGGATTGGCACTACTCTTCACTGGAAAAGGTATTCTTCGAGGAAAAAGTGTATAAGATTCTTGAAAACAATGCCTCTACCTGGGAGAAACAGCTCAAGGATGTCCATCAGGGTATGCTTGAATACCAGCATCTTTTCCGCCAACCCATCACCAAAGAGGACATCAACAAACTGGTGGAGAAGCCTGTAAGGAAGATCTCCCGCTTCGATGTGAAGGCTGTAAATGAGAAGATTAAGAAGATTGAAGCTCAGGAGAAGGTCCTCAAGAACCATCTTGAACATCTGGTGGACTACTGTATCGCCTACTTCGAAAACCTCAAAAAGAAATACGGTGCCGCATATCCACGCCGCACTACCCTCACCTCATTCGAAAACATCGAGATCAAGCGTGTGGTGGTGAACAACGCCAAACTCTACGCCAACAAAGCTGAGGGCTTCATCGGTCTGTCACAGAAGAAGATCGAGGATGCAGAATATATCTGCGACTGCTCTGATATCGATGAGGTTATCGTATTCACCAAAGATGGCCGCTACATAATCAAAAAGGTAGCAGACAAGATATTTGTCGACAGAAACATAATCCATGTCGCTGTATTCAACAAATCTGACAACAGAACCATTTACAATGCTGTGTATAAAGACGGCAAAGGTGGCACTGCATACGCCAAACGCTTTGCTGTCACAGGGGTAGCCAAAGACAAATGGTACAACCTTACACAGGGCAAAGAGGGCTCTACTGTGATATGGTTCACATCCAATTCAAACGGTGAAGCAGAGAAGTTGAGAATATACCTCCGTCCGAAACCGAAGCTCAAAAAGCTCATTTTTGACTTTGACTTCTCTACACTTGCCATCAAGAACAGAGGCTCTATGGGTAATATAGTAACCAAATACTCTATCCAGAAAGTAGCCCTCAAAGAGGCTGGCATATCTACTATTGGAGGAAAGCAGATGTGGTTTGACTGGGATATCAACCGACTCAACGAAGAGGGCCGGGGAGAACTTCTTGGCAGCTTCAAGGGGAAAGAGAATATCCTGGCCATCTGCAAGGACGGTACATTCTACACCACAAATCTGGATCTCTTCAACAAATATCAGGGAGACTTGCTGAAGGTGCAGAAATTCGATGAAAAGAAAGTATTTACCGCCATCTACTGGGACAATAGCGTCAAAGCATACTATATAAAGAGATTTGTATTCGAGCTCAGCGACAACAATGTCCAGTTCTTTATCGCAGATACGTCAGGTGCACGCCTGGTGGATATATCTGAAGATCAGTTCCCTCAAGTAAAAGTGACTTTCGTGCAGAACGGCAAGAAGGAGAAAGAGCCAGAGATCATCGATGCAGATGAATTCATCGCAGTGAAGGGTTATAAGGCCAAAGGGAAGAGAGCTTCTGCTTCTGAGGTGGCTGCCATAGAGTTTATCGAACCTCTTGAAAAGGATGCACCGTCCTTCGATGCTGCAGATATGATGCTCGATTCTGATTATATAAACGAAGAGAACTTCACAGATACAGAAAATGACGACACTCCAACAAGTGGAGCAGACCAGAGTTTCACCCCCGGTTCATCTGTAGACTTTGACATAAACGGAGAAGAGCTTACACTATTCTAATATCTATAGCAATATGATCATCTCACTTATAGGTTTTATGGGTGCAGGGAAGAGCACCATAGGCAAACAGCTTGCCCAATCCATCAAATGCCCTTTCATCGATCTTGATGCTTATATTGAGGAGAAGGAGGGAAAGACCATCTCTGAGATATTTGGAGACAAAGGGGAAGGTGGATTCAGGGAGCTGGAACTCAATTACCTTGAAGATGTCCTTGAAGATCATATTGCAGAGCACCCCGAGACACTGGAGGATCTCCCACCCTTCTCACCTGAGGAGACCGAAGATGATGCCCCAGTCGCTACACGCAATTGTACTATGGTACTGTCGCTTGGTGGTGGTATTGTTACAAATCCGGAGTGCGCCGACCTTATTTCGAGATTTACCTACTGTATGTATATCCATACCGACATTGAGGTAATAAAGCAACGCCTGTCACAGCAGTCAGAGGCGGCAGGCCGCCCTATGCTTGGGGGAGAGAAAGGAGATGCCCTACTGGCACGCATCGAGAAGCTCTACAAGGAGCGTACCCCACTCTACACACGCCTTGCCCGCAAGACCTACTTCTTATAATAGAACTACCCCTTTTCGTGCCTGTTTTAGAACATCATATTCCACATGGCGTTCTGGACGCGTGAGTTCTTCTTGGCGTTCATCTTGCCGAAGTTGAATGACAGGCTGACCAGAAAATAGCGTCCTATCACATTTGAGTAGACATCCTCGGTATATTCATCTGTAGTGGTCCTTCTCAGATTTGTCCCCTGATTAAGTATATCGTTTACTGCCAGAGAGAGTGTCAGTGCCTTGAATGTCTTCCCGACAGAGACATTCCATCTCAGGACAGGATTGCCATAACCCTCGGAATATCCTTTGTAGAATGTATAACCGAGACGGTTCTTCAACTCCCATCCCAGACCAGGAGTGTAGGTGACATCACCAGAGATATTGTTGTCCCAAGTATTCAAATTGGCTTTGGGATCAAGTGAATATTTTGAGATTCTGTTGGATGTTCTGGCAGATAGAGAGAGATTGAGCTTCTCCACATTGTATTTGAAACTTAAAGTCCCACTCCAGCTGAAAGTATTAGTATTGCTCTCCTCAAATCCACTTGCTCCGCTATAGAAACGGTCCCCATTTTCATCTCCCCAGAAATCGGCCATAAATGAATAATAATCAAAAGTTTCCAGATCCAGTCCCATCATATCTCCCACAGCCTGATAGGAGACACTCCTCGTATACGAAGCTGTAGCATCCAGAGATACTGAGAACTGCCTCTCCTTTCCAAAGGGTTGGTTGAAACTCAACCAACTGGTCACATTTCCACTTGGTGTGACAGAGTTTACAGGGACCCCATACCTTACACCCTCCTTATCAAACCAGCTCGCTGTAACTATCGGTCTGTTGGTCATACTACCGTACATACTGATACTGAAAAAAGAAAATGTCTTTTTGTTATTTACCCTATAGGAGAGATTCAGATTATTGTTGTATGTCGGTCTGAGATAGATATTTCCCGCCTGAATCTGCACAGGATTTGAGATATCAAGGGTCGGAACAATCTTATCCCCTGATACGGTATTTGAATAACCGCTGTAAAATATCTGAAAATTAGAAGTTCCCTTCTTGTATCTGTAATTCAAAAATGGAGACCAGTTGAAAAGCCACTCATCCACCCCTGTAGCACTCTCCACCCCCATTGACCTGGCATTGATCACATTCTGTACCATCTCCCCCATAATCCCGAACTGGACATTTGTAGTATCATTATTGAACTGGAAAAGAAGCTGGATATCTTCATTAAGATACTTGTTCTTTGTCATTGAAGAGTAGTAGTCATCCAGCACCCCATCGGGGGTATAAGCCATCTCAAGACTATTATTTACAGAATACTGACTTCTAACGGTTCCACGGAATAGCCACTTCTCACCTATGGGTTCGACATATCTGACACCACCAGCCAGGAGATAATACTCACTGTTCAAATCATAATCAAGACTCTTTGTCTCTTTTGTGCCCGAATAATCGACCTCGGTCTCCTCACTCTTCTTGCCGTCCTGATCATCTATGTAATAATTGAGTGATACAATAAACGAACGTTTTTTCTTTCCCAAATCCTTGACACCGAAATCGAGCGATCCGTTGGCCGACAATTTGCTGTTTTGTGCCTGGATATTTGAAGAGGAACTGTTCAAAGAACCTGCCGCATTGTATGTCTGCGACTCTGTAGATGTATTTACCCTATTTTTGGAGTAATTGAAGACAGGTCTGAACTCTAAAATGTACTTCTCTTTTGATTTCTTGTTGAACTCCAGTGAAGCATTGACCCCATCCTCCATACCGTATCCTGCAAATTTGGAATCACTGTACAGATCATTGCCCGAAGGCTGGAAAGAAATCCTTGAAGAGATCCTCCGGCCATCCTTGGTATTGTGCTTGTACATAGCCGAAGCTGTTGTCTCCACCCCCTTTATCCTGTCTGTATTATAATTCAATCCACCCTGTGCATTTGTTGTCAGGCCTGTAAGTTTCGAATATTCATCTTGAGTACTATTGGGTCCATATAATACCATCACTACTCCGCCGCTGTTGTCAGCCACATTGTAACCGTTACCTATGGCCACTATCTGGTCCTTCTCGGTATATCCGGTCACCATACCATTGCCATTATAGAGAAATTTACCATCCTCTACCAGCTCATTTTTTCTGTCAGGGGTTACTGAAGCACCTGCTCCCAACTTCGCATTTCCGAACCACCCTTTGGTATACTCCTCTTTAAGCTCAATATCCATCACCTTCTCCTTGTCATCCTGTGTAGATACTCCGGTAAATGCAGCATCATCCTTGGTCTTGTCCACCACCTTGATTTTATCCACTATCTTCGCAGGGAGATTCTTCAGTGCAGCAGTAGGGTCATTGAAGAAGAATGTCTTGCCACCTACGGTAATCTTGTCCACCTCCTCGCCATTGACCTTGACGGTACCATCCTCACCCACCTCCATACCGGGCATCTTTTTGAGCAGCTCCTCCAGCATATCGTTCTCCCCTACCTTAAAAGATGAAGCATTGTATATAATGGTATCTTGCAGAACCTCGATAGGATTTCCCACAGCAGATATGGATGCCGCGTCTATCATCTCAGGGTTCTCCTCCATCTTTATAATCCCCAAATCTATCTCCCACCCGTCAAATTTGTGCTCCTTCTTATATGGGTAATAACCCAATAGCTCTATATTGAGGATATATTTACCAGTAGGTACCTCTTTCAGGACGGTCTTCCCTTTCTGGTCAGAAAGCGCAAAACTGGTAATCGTAGTATCACCCACCGGAACCACATATGCTGAAGCCCACGGAATCGGCTCCTCGGTTTTGGAATCCACCACAGTAAAAGCCACCTCCACATTATGGTACTTGGTCAGCATATCTAAATTGACCACTATCTGGGCACGAGCAGAAAAGGAAAGGGATAAAAATGCCAGGAAAACAAAAAGGGACCTCCTCATACAGAAAAACTTAACGACAAAAAAAATACAATTTCAAATATACAAATACAATTTCAAATATTAGGCCAAATAATTTACAACTCCAGCCAATCGGTCTCATACATCAGGACTCCGGCAAGGACTCCGGCACCGTTTATGATGTTTGTGAAGGCATATCCGGCAGGTGCAAGCCCCACCTCCCCGAAGATATTCTCATCTATCTGGTTCTGGGCATAGGCATACCTGCTGAAATCGGATGTCATCTTGTATAGTCTTATCTTATATCTGTATTTGATATCTGTAATGTATATATAATCGCCATTCTCCCCTTTATCCTCTGCGTGCATCCCCTCATTATAGGTCCATATCCCCTCCAGAATGTGATCCTTACCATTGAAATCCTTATCCATAAACATAGTGAGACTCTCATAACATTCAAATGAATAGCCATTATAATTCACATTCAGGACTGAAGATGTCTGAGGAAGAAGAGGATTGTCCCCCATCGCAGTTATGATTCCGGAGTAGCAGGCCAGAGTGGTATCCTTATCGAAAAACTCACCATTACTGTCTTTTGCATAATATTCGTACTGCTGTTCCCTCACAAGCTGTATTCCATAAGCATCTGTGGCGTACGGATCATCCTTTATAGGCCACTTCACCCTCAGACGGAGATTATAATTAACCCCAGGACTTTGTCCGACATCCTTGGTCTGCTGCTCATCAGTCATATCGAACACCTCATACTCCAGACCATCATAAGATACCGGAACAGGTACCCTTGTCACCGACTCCACTGTCTCGAATCCGTCTGCGCTTACCACCACCTTTATCTCATCATCAGGAAGCGGAGCCACATCTGCGACGTAAGAGCCTGCAGCGCCACCTCGAGGCACATCTGCCCCCTCCTGCTTGGTCACAGGAACCATATTTCCATTTACAAAAACCTTCACATCAGGCCGGAAATTCTTCACATCATAACTGCTGTTCACCGCCACACAGGGTCTCACACTCACCGATATATAATCAGTAACTCCGGGGAGACACTCCACGAAAATTATATTCTCCCCCTCCATTTTCAAATCAAACTCCACTTCACACGATGTTCCCAGAAGGGCCATCATCAAGATCAAAAATATATTTATCTCTCTTTTCATCTCTTAGCTCCTAAAATTTAAGTGTATAACTGAATGTCGGGATAATGGGGATCATTCCAAGCCCCTCACCTATATATTTCACAAAATTGCCATTGTCATCATATTCACTTGACAGATATGCAAATACCACATTGGTCCTGCAGTAGACATTATATATGCTCAGGTTCCAGGTACTGAGGTTCCCCCTTTTGGTAGTCTTATGAAAGTTCAGCCCCAGATCGAGTCTGTGGTAATCGGGAAGCTGGAGATTGTTCGGTTCGCTATATACCGGGTAATGGGTCATATAGTCGTATTGGTCCGGTTCTGTATTCTCAGCATAGTGCGATTCCACCGTCATTCTGTTACCTGTCCTCCAGTTCCAGCATCCATAGACCTCAAATCTCTTGGTAAACTTGTGCTTGAGCATAAGTGTCAGTTTGTGTCTGCTGTCATTCCTGTCCCTGTACCACTCACGGTAGAAATCATCAAACTTCCTCTGGTTCCACATAAGAGTATAGTATGCAGAAGCCTCGGTCTTCTCCCCTTTCCAGCTCAGCTCCGTCTCCATACCCCAGGAGCGTCCCTTACCCTGCACATAAGATTTGTCCCATTCGGTAAGAGGTGGGAAAAGTGCATTCACCCCGAAATACTCTATAAGATGGTCCATATGCTTGTACCACCCCTCCACATTGAGGGTTATATGCCCCGGTATCCTGGTATAGATACCTGCAGCCACCTCCCTGGAGCGCGAGGGGGGGATGGAGCCGGTAGAAGGGAGCCAGCAGTTGGTAGGGAGATCGAGATATATGGTCGAGACCAGATGGGTAGGCTGCGACATCTCTGTATAGGATGCCTTGGCCGAGATGTAATCGTTGAATGTGTAGTTGAAAGCGGCTCTCGGCTCTACCGAATGCCAATATTTCCCTCCGGATGCCACCATCGAATACCTCATTCCCAGATTCATCGTCAATTTATCCCCCAGCGACATCTCATCCTCGAAGTAGAGGGCAGCGGTCTGCATATGGGCAGTGGTCGAGTCCCCCATCTCCACACTCACCTCTGTATTGTCCTTGTAAATCAGAGCATCCTCCAGAGTAGAGGTGGGGCTGTAGATATGATATTGCGCCGTGGCGCCGTAGCGTAGCTTATGATTCTCCCCCAGCCTGTGGTAAAAGTCTGCATTGAGGCCGAAATCGTGCACCAGAGAGTTTACATATTGCCCCCCTTTCTCCCTCACATCGGGGTGGAGGCTGGTCCAGTCTTCGAAATAGAAGCCCAGTCTGGAGTGGGATCTGGTATAATATGCAGCGACATTCATAGAGAGCTGGTCCGAAATATCCCACTTCCAGTCCAGAGAGCCGAGGGTATTGCCCCAGTTCATAGGGATCCCCACATCATTCTCCTGCTGCCGATGAATCTCAGCTACCCCATCTTCACCTACCTGATAATATTCCGAAAAATTGTACTGCTTGTACCTGAAAACGTCCCGCCCCATATAGAAAGAGCCTCTGAGGACATTTTTAGGGGAGAACTTATGGGTCACCTTGGCGTTAAGATCACTGAAAGAGTAGCCGAGAGTCAGTTTGTCAGGCTGGTTCTCCTTATTGAAAAAATAGAGGATCGGCTCTGATATGGTCTCTATCCAGGTCCTTCGGAGCCCCACATTGAAAGAGGTCTTCCCCTTCACGATCGGGCCCTCAAACTGGAGATGCCCATCGATAAGTCCTATAGCAAATGTCCCGTGATAGTCGTAAAAATTACCGTCACGGGTAGTTATATCCACCACAGATGACATCTTTCCGCCGAATCTGGCCGGGAAACCGCTCTTATAAAAGTCGATATTCTCTATTACATCGGTATTGAACGAGGAGAAGAGACCACCCAGGTGGCTGACCTGATAGATCGGAACCCCATCCAGGAGGAAAAGGTTGTCACTCCCGTCTCCCCCGTGAACATACAGACCCGACATAAGTTCGGTACCCGACGCCACACCCGGGAGGAGCTGGATAGTCTTTATCACATCCGGAGTACTGAAAAAGGCGAAACCTGAATTCAGAAACTCGGTATTTATTTTCTTCAGCCCAGTCTGAGTCACTTTCAATTTCCTGTCGGCATCTGCTGTGATGTAGGCTTTGGAGAGGGTATCCCTCCACACATCCTCAAACATCACATCATAGCTCTTCACTTTCTTCCCCTTCCGAGTCAGAACGACATACTTTTTATTTATCTCCCACTCTATACCGGTCCCTTCAAACAACTCCTCGAGAGCCTCTTCCAGGCTCATCCCCTTTTTTATCTCTGCCTCAGAGGGGATATCCAGGTCCAGGGCCGCATCGTGAATGAAATTCACCTCAAACATCTCGTGCACCTGCTCTATCTTCTCTTTCAGTGTCGCGCCCCCTCTGGCTGAGAGGAGAGACGGCAACACCAGAAGAAGAGCCAACAATAAAATCTTCTTCATCGTTTTCGAATTACATTTTTACAATTTTTACATCCAATGCAGATTCGATCAACTCTATTATCAGGTCCAGATCTTCGGTACTGAACTCACCGCTGAGCCTCTTTTTCATGTCAGTAGCACCGAAAGATACACCATAGTAATTTCCGATGGTCAGCAACACCTCTTTAAGAGGGGTATCCTCGAAAATAAATGTTCCTCTTATCCAGACAATGCCATTCGGATTTCCCCTCTGTTCCACCTTTGGCTTGATCGCCCCGATGGGGATAAGGGCTGACATCCCCTCGGTAAGGACTACCCCTTCAAGATTCTCAGTGCGGGCAAAATGTACCTTCCCCTCATAGAGACTCACCTTGGCCACAGGCAATGTCTCCAGCAGGAACCTGGTCCCCAGCACCCTCACAAATGAGTTTTCTGTGGTCACCTCAAATGGATGCCCAGAATCCTTCGTCACTTCGAAATACCCTTTTCCGGTAAGATCTACCCTTCTGCTACCTCTTTTGAATCCCCACTCCCTGTAGGACAATGTACCACCACGGGCCAATGTCACCCTGGTGCTGTCGGGGAGGAGAAATACCTCCTTGGGGCCCTCTGCCACCAATGTCACCTCAGCAGTAACCATAAGGGCAAAACGGATAATCACACCCAGGACTACAGCAGCTGCAATACCTGAGGCAAAATAGATCCACCCCCTCCCTTTTCTCTTCATTGGGGCAGGTGCAATACCATGCTCTGCATTGAACTTCGAGATAGCTTTTCGGGTATCAAGCTTCCCCTCCCGGTAGTGCTTAAGCACAAAATCCAAGTGTTTGTTTTCGTTTTCTGACATAGATTTGATCGATATCTTCACCTGTAAGACGAAGAAAGTATTAAAAAGTACTATCCTTAGATAGAATTATCACACAAAAAATGTATAAATCTTCACTGCGCCATCCTTGAGAATTTTCAAAGCTTTGCTTACCTGATTCTTGACAGTCTGTAGCGAGATACCAAGTTCAGAGGCTATCTCCTCTTGCCTGAGTCCGTCCCTCTTGGACATAAGAAATATCTCACGGCATTTTTCAGGGAGGGAATCAATAGCAGTCCATAATCTGGCCTCCACCTCGGCATCTTCTACTGTAGGCTCATCAATATCTTCAACAGAACCATCCAGGGAGATGGCTTCACCCACACTCCCCCTCTTTCGCAAAATATCAAGAGATCTGTTTTTTACTATAGAATACAGATACCCCTTCTGATTCACCACCTTCTCCCCAGCCGAAAGCTTCTCCCAAAGCACACCGAAAGCCTCCTGCACCACATCTTCAGATGCATCCATATCTTTAAGATAGTGAAGGGCGAAAATACAAAGGGGTCTGTAATGGTATCTGAAAAGGTTCTCCATCGGAGCTATTAGAATAGGTCTTCCCTGATTTTGATATCTTTTACGCGAAGCTGGATATTCGCTATACCGCGATAATAATTCTCTGCAATGGAATAACATACATCCACAGGGTTGCCTACGTGGAGATGTTCAAAATGTTCCGAACGGTTAAATGCTATGGCCGATATATGTCTGTATGGCTCATCCTCCTGGATGAGTTCAAGTTTCATATGTCCGTTGTCAGAGCCCACCTTGCGGCCATTACCGTTGTCATATACATTCTCTGTAATGAATACAGGTGACTGGTTGCCCGGGCCGAAAGGCTGGAATTGTTTAAGAAGTCTGAAAAACTTAGGGGTAATCTGCTTGAAATCGAGATATGAGTCGATGTTCACGATAGGAACCAGCAGTTCATCGGTGATTTTCGATGCCACATAGGCCTCAAATTTGGTGCAGAATGCCTCAAGATTCTCCGCTTTCATGGTCAGGCCTGCAGCATACATATGGCCTCCGAAATTCTCAAGATATTCGGAGCAATGCTCAATGGCTGTATAAAGGTCAAAACCTATAATACTTCTGGCAGAACCTGTAATGAAACCGTTTGACTGTGTAAGGACTATAGTAGGGCGGTAATATGCCTCAACAAGACGTGAAGCCACGATACCTACCACACCTTTATGCCACTGTGGATTATATACTATAGTGGATTTCTTGTTTGCAAAACCGGGACTGTTCTTCACCATATTGATGGCTTCGAGAGTGATCTCTCGGTCTATGCTCTTGCGCTCGTTGTTATGGTCATTGATGGCGACACCTATGTGTTTGGCATCCTCTTCGTTACGGCAAATAAGGAGATCCACCGCAGTCCTGCCCGACTCCATACGGCCGGCAGCATTGATACGGGGCCCTATCTTGAACACCACATCATCAATGGTTATCTTGTGATTCTCCAACCCTGAGAGTTTGATAACAGAGAGGAGACCCTTGCAAGGGTTATCATTCAGTCTCTGAAGCCCGTAGTGGGCCAGAATCCTGTTCTCCCCGGTAACAGATACCAGGTCAGCAGCAATACTTACAGATACCAGGTCAAGCAGAGGGGTAATCTCTTCAAAAGGGATAGACTTGTATTGGGCATAACCCTGTACAAGTTTGAACCCTACACCACAACCCGACAGATCATCAAACGGATACTTGCAATCCTCCCTCTTAGGGTCAAGAACTGCAACAGCTGGAGGGAGAACCTCATCCGGAAGGTGGTGGTCACAAATGATGAAATCAATACCTTTGGTGGTGGCATATTTCACCTTCTCCACCGCCTTTATACCACAGTCCAGAGATATGATGAGGGTATATCCACCCTGAAGTGCCCAATCTATCCCCTTGTATGAGACACCATACCCCTCATCATATCTGTCCGGGATATAGTATTCAATATTGGGATTGTATCTTCTGAGGAATGTATACATAAGCGCCACCGCTGTGGTTCCGTCCACATCGTAGTCACCATAGATAAGTATGTGTTCCTGGGATTTTATGGCTTTATCGAGACGCTCCACCGCTTTCTCCATATCTACCATCAGGAATGGGTCGTGAAGACGGGACAAGTCAGGTCTGAAAAACTGGCGCGCCTCTTCGTAAGATTTGATATTTCGTTGTATCAGAAGGTTAGCCAATACGTGATCGATCCCCAACTCTGCCGAGAGCTGGCGGACCAACGCGGGATTGCCCGGTTCCTTGACTATCCATTTTCTTTCTACTGCCATATCTTTGCAAAATTACAAATTTTATTCCTAAATCGGTAAAAAAAAGTTATTTTTGCCTCTTAATACAAAAAAGAGAATACGATGGATATTTTAGACCTAAACGAACAGGAATTGAACAGGCGCGAAGCCCTCAAACAACTAGAAGCATTGGGTATCGAAGCATATCCCGCAGCACAATATCACGTAAATACCACTACCACTGAGATCAAGGAGAAATACAACGCTGAGGAGGGGAACTTCCAGAATGTTGTCATCGCCGGAAGGATAATGAGCAGGAGGATAATGGGTGCTGCATCATTTATGGAGCTTCAGGATACAGAAGGGAGAATCCAGGTCTATGTCAAACGCGATGAAATTTGCCCTGAAGAGGATAAGACAATGTACAACACTGTATTCAAAAAACTTTTGGATATAGGCGATATCGTTGGTATCGAAGGTTATGCATTCATCACCCAGACAGGACAGCTTTCAATCCACGCCAAAAAACTCACAGTCCTCAGCAAGTCACTCAGGGTACTCCCTATCGTAAAAGAGAAAGAGGGTGAAGTATTTGATGCATTTTCAGATCCTGAGCTAAGATACAGAATGAGATATGTGGACCTTATCGTGAACCCACACATCAAGGATACATTTGTCAAGAGATCGCAGATCATCGCCACAATGAGGGAATATTTCAACGAGCACGGATGCTTGGAAGTGGAGACCCCTATCCTGCAGTCTATCCCTGGTGGTGCTACTGCAAGACCTTTCATCACCCACCACAACGCACTTGACATCCCTCTATACCTCCGTATTGCCAACGAGCTATACCTCAAGAGACTTATCGTAGGTGGATTTGCCGGTGTATATGAGTTTGCCAAGGACTTCCGTAACGAAGGCATGGACAAGACCCACAATCCTGAGTTCACCTGTATGGAGATCTATGTAGCTTACAAAGACTACATCTGGATGATGGAGTTCGTGGAGAAACTTCTTGAAAAGATTGCACTCAAACTTCACGGAAAGACCACTGTACAGATTGGAGGCCACGAGATAGACTTCAAGGCACCATTCCGCAGGCTCCCTATGCTTGAGGCTATCAAAGAGTATGCAGGTGTGGATGTAGAGGGTATGGATGAAGCCCAGCTCCGTCAGGTATGTAAGGATCTCAATGTTCCCGTACAGCCAAGCTATGGCGTAGGCAAACTTATCGATGCCATCTTCGGTCAATATTGCGAGGATCACCTTATCCAGCCAACCTTCATCACCGACTACCCTATCGAGATGTCTCCTCTTACCAAGAAGCATCGTTCTAACCCCCGTCTTACAGAGAGATTTGAGCTCTTCGTAAACGGTAAGGAGCTTGCCAACGCATACAGTGAGCTCAACGACCCTATCGACCAGCTTGACAGATTCAAGAAGCAGCTGGAGCTTAAAGAGAAGGGTGATGACGAGGCTATGTACATCGATATGGACTTTGTTCGTGCACTTGAGTACGGTATGCCACCTACATCGGGACTTGGTATGGGTATCGACCGTCTGACCATGTTCATGACCGGCGCCACCACCATCCAGGATGTACTCTTCTTCCCTCAAATGCGTCCTGAAAAATAGCACAATATGGGCACCGAGCTTATAACCTCAACCCAGAATCCTAAAATCAAGGATTTGACCCTCCTGCTCGAGAAATCGAAAGAGAGGAGACAAAAAGGGTTGTTTGCAGTAGAAGGTGTCCGCGAGATAACAAATTGCGCAGCAGGTGGTTTTACCGCCTCTGCGCTATTTTATTGCCCTGACATCATTGATCCCGAGGATCTTAAGAGGCTGCAGAATACGCTCAACATCGAAAAGAGAGGGCTCTTTGCGGTAGCATCCAACGTATACCAGAAGATAGCTTACCGCAGCACCACTGAAGGGGCAGTAGCCCTTTTTAGGACCAAAGAGCGCAATCTGGAAGATATAGCCCTCCCGGGCAACAAGGCTCCACTTGTACTTGTCCTCGAATCGGTAGAAAAGCCCGGCAATCTCGGAGCGATCCTCCGCACAGCCGATGCAGCAGGGGTGGACGCTGTCATCATATGCGATCCCCTCACCGACCTGTACAACCCTAACCTCATAAGGGCCAGCATATCGGGAGTATTCACCCTCCCTATCGCCACCGCCACCTCCCAGGAGGCAGCCCAATGGCTCCAGGAACGCTCGTTCCAAATCCTGACTGCCCAACTCCAGGACTCCAAGCCATATTACGATATCGATATGACAGTCGCTACCGCAATAGTATTCGGCACAGAGGCAGATGGCCTCAGCGATTTCTGGCGCGAGCAGTCCAATGCCAAGATCCTTATCCCAATGCTCGGCAAACTCGACTCACTCAACGTCTCAGTATCGGCAGCAGTCCTCTGCTATGAGGCTGTACGCCAAAGAAATAAAAATCTCTAACCATGAGCACTCCGAAACATTTCGGGCTCATAGGACACCCCATTTCCCATAGCCAGAGCCCTGCACTGTTTTACCAATACCACCCGGGAACAAAAGACACTTACGACCTTATTGAGACCCCCGATTTCGACGAAGCGATCTCCATATTCCGCGACCGGTATGATGCGATAAATATCACTGCGCCATTCAAGGAGAGGGGTTTTCTGGTAGCGGACACCCTTGAGAGGAGTTGCGAACTCTGCGGCGCCACCAATCTTCTTAAGAAGGAGGAAAATCAGATAAAAGGGTACAACACAGACATTGACGGAGTATTCCGCACCATTGCATCCCATTGCGGTGATGCCCAATATGGACGCAGCACCCTTATTGTAGGGTGTGGCGGGGCAGGAAAAGCGGCATCTATCGCCATGGCAAACCTCGGATGCAGAGTCACCATAGCCAACCGCAATATCCGCAAAGGGGAGCTTTTCGCAGAGAGGCTCATATCCATAGGGGGATTCGACAACATTGATGCAATCTCACTTGACAGAGCTGTCGCAATAGCAGACCTGTACGATTTTATAATCTACACCCTCCCTATAGCCATCGAGGGACTCTCCAAAATCGATTTCAGCGACAAAGTGGTTCTCGAAGCGAACTACCGCGATCCCCAAATCACCCCTGACATAATAAAAGAAACCACCCTCTACCTCAGCGGTAAAGAGTGGCTCTTGCATCAGGCACAAGCGGCCTGGGATATTTTCTATACTACTTCTTGTTAGGCTCGTCAAGCTGTAGCTGAGGGTTCTTCTTAGATGAGAAGAAAAGAAGCAATGATACTGTGATTGCCACAACACCAAGTGCGATGAAGATGTACTCTGCTTTAACAGCTGCCTCAACACCTGAATTTCTCTCAAGGATACCACCTACGAAGATAGGAACCAATAGCATACCCATGTTCTGGATCCAGTAGATAAGTGAGTAAGCTGTACCAAGGTTCTTCTCAGGAACGATCTTAGGAACTGAAGGCCACATAGCTGCAGGAACCAATGAGTAACCTACACCCAGGATAGCGATACCGATATAACCGAAGATTGGCTGTGCAGGGGCAAAAGCGATGATAAGGTGTGCAGAGAAAACAAGCACAGAACCTGTAATCATCCAAGTGGTAGCTTTACCGATCTTGTCAACAAGGCTACCGAATAGAGGGGTAAACACTACAGTGAAGAATGGGATCATAGATACCATTGTAGATGCTGTCCTTTCGAACTCGGCAGCCACTTCACCACCAAATCTTGGGATAAGGATGGCTGTAGCAAATTTCTTGAATGAGATGATACAGCAGTAGAAGAATACACAAAGGAGAGAGATCAGCAAATAGTGCTTGTTGGTAAGCACTTTGATGATGTCAGAGAATTTGAATTTGTCCTCCTCAGCAGTCTCCACTTTATCTGTAGTACCTGCCTGTCTGTCGAATTTGGCATCCATAGCCACGAAGATAGCCCATACGATAGAACCTACAAGAAGAAGCATCACACCGATAAAAGCAGGTCTGTTGGTAACATTGAGTGGATAACCGGCAGCAGACTCAGCCACCAATACTGGTGAAAGAAGAAGAGCAGCAGCAGTACCAAGACGTGCGATAGAGAGCTGAAGACCCATAGCCAACGCCATAGATTTTCCTTTGAACCATTTGGCGATAGAGCGTGTCACAGCTACACCTGCAATCTCACTACCGAGACCGAACAGCATACAGCCTACATAGGCGATAGTAAGTGAATTGCCTGAAGCCACGATAGCCGGTGAAGAGATGGTGATATAAACCAAAGCTGCACCCAGGGTCATAAGTCCCACAAAGATAGAACCGGTCACGCGTACGCCCCATTTGTCAAGAAGGATACCGCAAACGATAAGACCTCCCCATACACATAGGAAAGAGTAACCGCCAGCGTAGAAACCATAGTCGGACATACTCCAGCCAAGTTCCAGCATTTCAGGGTTTTTGAAGATGTGAGAGATAGTAGAGAACATATCGTCGAAGAAGTACGACGCAAACATAGGGATTACCAGGCACGCCCATGCAATCCAACATGCACTCTTGCTCTCTTTCAGTGTTTTAACTACTTTATTCATAAATTTTTATTGATTAAAAATTGATATTTTTCTACTTGATATTGGGTTCCTCAAGACCATAACCCTTCTTCTTGTCCTCCACTTTAAGCCACAAACCGAGCAAAAGTGCGAGAATACCCAAAGATGAGAAGATAAGCATAGGAACTGTATAACCTCCGGTCACATCGAGTGCCTTTCCGATAATGATAGGGAAAAGCATAAGGCCGATGTTCTGAATCCAGAAAATTACCGAGTATGCCGAACCGAGATACCTCTCCTCCACCAACTTTGGAACAGATGGCCACAAAGCTGCAGGTACAAGGGAGAACGATACACCCAAAAGTACAATTGCCGCATAGGCAATAGGCTGGTTAAGTGGAATCAATGCAAATGTCAAGTGACATACGATCATGAGGATGGCACCTGCAATAAGCATCGAAGCACCTTTACCCTTCTTGTCAAGGAAAGCCCCAAGGAAAGGGGTAAGTACCATTGCACCGATAGGGAACCATGAGAAAAGACCGGCAGCCTTATCTGTAGGCATATTCAGATTTGCCTCAAGCATACCTGTGGCAAACTTCTGGAATGGGAAGATGGCTGAGTAGTAAAGGACACACAGACCTGCTACGATAAGGAAAGTCTTGCTGGTGAAGAGTTTGCCCACATCACTTACTTTGAACTGCTCCTCAGGTTCATCTGTAGCTGCCTCGCCAAGTTGCGCATCAAGCTTCTTGTCCATAAAGGTAAATGTGGTATATGTCAAAAGTCCTATAATCAGAAGGATTGTACAGAAGAGCACTGGGGTCACCACTGTAGGCATTGCCTCATTTGCCCAGGTCGAAAGTGCTGGAGAGAGGCGGAATACGGCGAAAACGCCAAGACGTGCAATTGCCATCTCAAGACCCATTGCAAGTGCCATCTCCTTACCTTTGAACCATTTGGCGATAGCCTTCGACACGGTCACACCACCCATCTCGACACCGCAGCCGAAGATCATAAAACCCACTGATGCAAGTTTGGCTGTAGAGGGGAATGAAGTCCAGAACGAATCGAGGAATCTATAAAGTCCGCTCTCCGGTGTGAAAAGATCGCTTATAGCATAGAGTTTGATCGAAGCACCGATCACCATCACCGCAGCCGAAAGGATACCGGTAAAACGGATTCCCATCTTGTCAAGGATGATACCGGCAAAAATGAGGAAGAATGCAAATACATTCAGAAAATATTCGGAACTGCAGAAAGTTCCATATGTCTCTGCTGACCAACCTTTGGAGGTTTCGAGCAATGTGGATAAGGGAGACAATACATCCACAAACATATAAGCAAAGAACATCATAAGTGCGATAAGCACCAGTGCACTCCAGCGGGCCACCCCGCTATCGTTCAACAGTTTTTGTACTTTAGCCGTCATTATCAGATAGATAGTTTTAGTTTAAATTACGAATCAAACGCCTAAAATAGGCATTTTCAGCCACACGGCAAAAATTAAATTCCTTATACCACTTTTATTTTCGTGTTTCGCATAATATTTGTATCTTAGCAAGTCATTTAAAATTATAAGAGATATGTCACTTAATAAAGTAATGCTGATAGGCAATGTAGGGAAAGACCCTGAGGTAAGACACTTGGAGAGTGGTGCCACCACTGCTTCATTCACTCTAGCCACCACAGAGAGATACAAGGACAAGAACGGGGAGACCAAAGAGCAGACCGAATGGCACAACATCGTATGTTGGAGATCTTTGGCAGATATTGTGGAAAAATATATAAGAAAAGGCTCTCAGCTTTACATTGAGGGGAGAATCCGCACCCGTTCATATACAGACAGGGACGGCAATACCCGTTACATTACTGAGATCAATGCTGACAATCTCCAAATGCTTGGACGCAAAGGAGATGCCCCAGCTACCACTCCGGCTGCCCCTGCACACCAGCAGACACCTGCATACCAGCAGACACCTGCACACCAACAGGCACCTGCTGCACCCAAAAGCACCCCTATCATTGACATTAACGATATCAATGAGGACGAAGGTGATGATCTTCCATTCTAATTCAGACAAATAGTAAATTTAAAATATTCAAGCACATTATGAAAGTCGATGTAGTACTCGGTTTACAATGGGGCGATGAAGGCAAAGGCAAAATCGTGGACGTTCTTGCCAACAATTACCCTGTAGTAGCACGTTTCCAAGGTGGTCCCAACGCAGGACACTCACTCCACTTCGGAGAGATGTCATTTGTTCTTCACTCTGTACCATCTGGAGTTTTCAGAAAAGATGCCGTCAACATCATTGGTAACGGCGTAGTCCTGGACCCTATCATTTTCCGTGAGGAGTGTGAAAAGCTTGAGGCCATAGGGGTACCTGTAAGGGAAAGAGTGGTTATTGCCAAGAAGGCACACCTTATCCTCCCTACCCACAGAACCCTTGACGCAGCATCAGAAGCATCAAAAGGGAAATCAAAGATCGGTTCTACCCTAAAGGGTATCGGCCCTACCTATATGGACAAGACAGGCCGCAACGGTCTTAGAGTTGGTGACACACTTGCAGAGAACTTTCAGGAGAGATACCGGGCTCTTAAAGAGAAACACCTGGGTCTGTTGAAACAATACGATTTTGAATTTGACCCTGACCAGAACGAGGCCGAATGGATGAGTGCCATTGAGTATCTGAAGAGCTTCCAGCTTGTAGATGGCGAGTATTTCGCCAACGAAAAGCTCAAAGCAGGCTCAAGAATCCTTGCAGAGGGCGCCCAAGGCTCTATGCTCGATGTTGACTTCGGTTCATATCCATTCGTAACATCATCAAGCACCACATGTTCTGGAGCTTGTATCGGACTTGGCGTAGCACCTTGCACCATCGACAAAGTATTCGGTATCTTCAAAGCATATTGTACAAGAGTGGGCAGTGGTCCATTCCCTACAGAACTATTCGACCAGGATGGTGAAGAACTTCGCCGCATAGGACACGAATTCGGAGCCACCACAGGAAGACCTCGCCGCACAGGCTGGCTTGACCTTGTAGCATTGAGATATGCCATTATGCTCAACGGTGTCACCTCTCTGATCATGATGAAGAGTGACGTCCTTGATTCATTCGACACCATCAAAGTGGCAACTGGCTATATGGTGGACGGTGTAGAATGCGACACAGTACCTTACGACACATATGCAGAGGTAACCCCTATATACAAGGAGTTCAAAGGGTGGAAGAAAGACCTCACCAAAGCAAAAGATGAGAAAGAGCTTCCATTTGAGTTTATGAACTATGTCAGATTCATTGAGAAAGAGGTAGGAGTTCCTATCAGCATCATCTCACTTGGACCTGACCGCGACCAGACTATCGTAAGGGAGTAATAAACTGATGAGCATCCTGGATAAAGTCAATACACCAGCCGACATCAAAGGCTTATCTGCCGAAGAGATTGAAAAGCTCTGCTCGGAGGTAAGGGACTATATGATAGAGTGCTGCGCGTGCAATCCCGGCCACCTCGGAGCCAGTCTTGGCGCCGTGGAACTCTGCGTGGCATTGCACTATGTATTTGACACCCCAAAAGACAAAGTGGTATTTGACGTAGGCCATCAGGCCTATGCCCACAAGATCATAACAGGGAGAAGGGAAGCTTTCAAAAACAACAGAAAATACAAAGGGATAAGTGGCTTTCCGAAAATGGCGGAGAGCCCTTATGACTCCTTTGGCACAGGCCACTCATCCACCTCCATATCTTCCGCCTTGGGATTGGCTGTCGCTGCCCAGATGCGCGGAACAGGGGAAAAGGTGGTAGCCGTAATAGGAGATGGAGCCCTCACCGGAGGTATGGCATTTGAGGCGCTCAACAATGCCGGTTCGATGAAAACAGATATTCTGGTCATCCTCAATGACAACCACATATCCATCGACCAGAGCACAGGGGCACTCCACAACCATCTTCTAAAGATCTCCACATCCCACACATACAACTCTGTTAAAACCAGAGTATGGAACAGACTTAGCGGAGCTGACAGACTCCGTTCAGGTCTCCAGACATTCGTCTCAAGTACCAAAAATGCCCTCCTCCAGGGAGCATCACTTTTTGAATCATTGGGATTCAGATACTTCGGCACCGTAGATGGCAACAATATCGGCCAGATGGTGGAGACTCTGACCAAACTAAAAGATATAAACGGCCCTAAACTCCTGCATATTGTCACCACAAAAGGAAAAGGCTACAAACCTGCCGAAGAGGAGCAGACAATATGGCACGCACCGGGGACCTTTGACCCCAAAACGGGAAAAAGGAACATAAAGACTTCCGACATAGCCAGATACCAGGATGTATTCGGCGAGACATTGCTCCAACTGGCAAGACAGAATCCCGCAATAGTGGGAATCAGCCCTGCAATGCTCAGCGGATGCGGCATGAATTATCTGGCCAAAGAGATGCCGGAAAGGGTTTTTGATGTAGGTATTGCAGAGTCTCATGCTGTCACATTTACTGCAGGACTTGCCGCTGGTGGGATGATACCCGTATGCAATATCTACTCATCATTCATGCAGCGAGCCTACGACAACATCATTCACGACATTGCCCTGCAGAATCTGAAAGCTGTCATTTGCCTTGACAGGGCAGGCATTGTGGGTGAGGATGGTGCCACACACCACGGATGCTTCGATATGGCAGCATTGAGACCAATACCCAATCTTGTCATTGCCGCTCCACTCAACGAACTTGAGCTCAAAAACTTGCTCTACTCCGCGACACTCCCCCACTACCCTACCACTGTAATAAGATACCCAAGGGGCAACGGAGAAGGAGTTGCATGGAGAGACGAACAATGGAAAGAGATTCCGGCAGGAAAAGGCCAATTGCTGCACGAAGGGGAAGGGATTGCCATCCTCTCGATCGGAGCCATCGGCAACAGGGCATCAGAAGCTGTTGCCAGAGCTGAAAAAGAGGGGATTCAGGTCCTTCACTACGACATGAGATTTCTCAAACCCATCGACACGGAGATACTCGAGCGTGTTTGCTCTAAAGCCGGCACCATCATCACCGTAGAAGATGGAGCGCTATACGGAGGTCTCCATAGCGCTGTTTCAGAATATATAACAGCCAGAGGCCTCGGCAACAAACTTGTCAGTATGGGTATTCCCGACCGCTTCATAGAACAGGGAAGCATCGCCCAACTGCATCAGGAGTGCGGATACGACCCGGAAGCTATCTTCCGCACCATTATGGAGAATTACAGGAGATGAGAAGCAGAATAGACAGGATACTTACACACAGACTTTGGGGTCTTCTTATATTTATAGGTATAATATGGCTGATGTTCTTCTGCACATTCAGCCTCGGGGCATACCCTCAGGACTGGATCGAGTCCTTGATGGGTTGGCTATCGTCTTTATTGGAGGCCAATATGGCAGAGTCGTGGATAAAGGACTTTCTCCAACAGGGGATTATTGACGGAGTGGGCGCCGTCCTTGCCTTCCTCCCAAATATCATAATCCTGTTCTTCTTTATGTCCATCCTGCAGGAATCCAACTATCTGTCCAGAGCGGCTACAGTCATGGACAAATATATGCACTTCATCGGACTCCACGGAAGTTCATTTATCCCTATGCTAATGGGATTCGGGTGCAATGTCCCGGCCATTATGGCAACCCGCACCATCGAGAGGAGGAGCGACAGGATCCTTACAATGCTCGCAATACCATACATCCCCTGCAGCGCCAGAATGCCGGTATTCCTGGTATTCTCAGGTATCTTCTTCCGCGAACAACAGGTACTGGTAATGCTATTGCTTTACGGAGGGAGCATATTGATAGGGATACTTGTAGCATTGCTCTACAAATTTGTTTTCTTCAGGGCAAAGTCTGAGGACTACACGATAGAACTGCCCGAACTGGCAACACCCTCTTTCATCCGCTCCCTCAAGGTAATGTGGGAGGCTGCATCGGAATACCTTAATAAAATAGGTACTGTAGTTCTGCTGGCTGTAGTAATAATATGGGCATTGGACTATTTCCCACTAAAAAAAGAGGGAGAACTCCACAGGGAGTCATATCTTGAACAGTTCGGACACGCTGTAGAACCTGTGATGAAACCTCTGGGATTTGACTGGAAAATGAGCGTTGCACTTGTCACAGGTATATCAGCCAAAGAATTTATCGTAAGTACACTTGGTGTTTTGTACCAGGGAGATGAAAACATACCGGAAAATGACCTCGCCGAGAGGCTCGCACAAGATCCTCACTTTACCCGTGCCAACACACTTTCGTTTATGATCTTCTCTTTGCTATATCTTCCATGCATAGCTACGGCTGCGACAATAAAAAAAGAGAGCAACTCCTGGAAATGGGCAACTGTCTCTATTATAAGCACTCTGGGGGTAGCATGGATAATAAGTTTTATAGTATTCAGAATTGCATTGATTATTTTTTAGATTTTTTTTCGAAAATGTTTTGCAGTTTTTAATAATTCACCTATATTTGCAGTCCCAAAAAACAAATGCTGTTTACGGGAAGCCAACGCCGATGTAGCTCAGTTGGCCAGAGCAGCTGATTTGTAATCAGCTGGTCGGGGGTTCGAATCCCTCCATCGGCTCAAAAAATATTTGACTTTTTGTCATGGGGAGATACCAAAGTGGCCAACTGGGGCAGACTGTAAATCTGCTGGCGCACGCCTTCGGAGGTTCGAATCCTTCTCTCCCCACTTTTTTTTTGTAAAATTGCGGAAGTAGCTCAGTTGGTAGAGCATCAGCCTTCCAAGCTGAGGGTCGCGGGTTCGAACCTCGTCTTCCGCTCCACAACAAGCCAGTGTAGCTCAGGGGTAGAGCGCTTCCTTGGTAAGGAAGAGGTCATGAGTTCAAATCTCATCACCGGCTCTTTTTTTTGTAGAAAAATATTAAATTTAACATTTAAGTATATATACTACTATGGCAAAAGAAACCTTTAAAAGGGACAAACCCCACGTAAACATTGGTACCATTGGTCACGTTGACCACGGTAAAACCACTTTGACCGCTGCAATTACTACAGTACTTGCTAAAGCTGGTCTTTCAGAGTTGCGTTCATTCGACTCTATCGACAACGCTCCTGAGGAGAAAGAAAGAGGTATCACTATCAACACTGCTCACGTAGAGTATCAGACTGCTAATCGTCACTATGCTCACGTTGACTGCCCTGGCCACGCCGACTACGTTAAAAACATGGTTACTGGTGCTGCTCAGATGGACGGTGCTATTCTTGTTTGTGCTGCTACTGATGGTCCTATGCCTCAGACTCGTGAGCACATCCTTCTAGCTCGTCAGGTAAACGTACCTAGAATCGTTGTATTCCTTAACAAAGTTGATATCGTTGATGACCCTGAGATGATCGACCTAGTAGAGATGGAGGTTCGCGAGCTTCTAAGCTTCTACGAGTTCGACGGTGATAACGCTCCTGTTATCCGTGGTTCTGCTCTTGGTGCATTGTACCGTGACCCTCACTGGGAAGCTAAAGTTATGGAGCTTATGGCTGCTGTTGACGAGTGGGTTCCACTTCCACAACGTGACAACGAGAAACCTTTCTTGATGCCTATCGAGGATATCTTCTCAATCACTGGCCGTGGTACTGTAGCTACCGGTAGAATTGAGACAGGTGTAGTTAAAACTGGTGACGAGGTTCAGATCATCGGTCTTGGTGAAGAGCCTAAGAAATCAGTAGTAACAGGTGTTGAGATGTTCCGTAAAATCCTTGACACAGGTGAAGCTGGTGACAACGTAGGTCTATTGCTTCGTGGTATTGATAAGAAAGAGGTTAAGAGAGGTCAAGTTATCGCTCACCCTAACACCATCACTCCTCACAAAACTTTCCAAGCAGCTATCTACGTATTGAAGAAAGATGAAGGTGGTCGTCACACTCCTTTCAAGAACAAATATCGTCCTCAGTTCTTCATCCGTACACTTGATATCACTGGTGAGATCACTCTTCCAGAAGGTGTAGAAATGGTAATGCCTGGTGATAACGTACAGATTACTGTTGATCTTATCTACCCTGTAGCTATCAACGAAGGTCTACGTTTCGCTATCCGTGAAGGTGGTAGAACCGTTGGTTCAGGTCAGGTAACCAAAATTGTTGACTAATTCTTAAAGAATTATCATAAAACCTAGTTCGTAGGTTTCGGCCTACGAACTTTTTTAGGGGCATAGTTTAATGGCAGAATAGCGGTCTCCAAAACCGTTGATGGGAGTTCGATTCTCTCTGCCCCTGCAAAATAGCTTTAGGTTACGCGGAAGCTGTTTAACAGCGATACTTTGACAAAGCTTCCATTGTTAAGTGTCGGCAAATTAAAAAAAATGAGCAAAATTTCGTTGTATATTAAAGAGTCTTATACCGAGCTTACTAAGAAAGTGAGCTGGCCTTCTTGGTCATCACTTCAGAGTTCAGCCATTCTTGTGATGGTTGCATCGGTGATTTTCGCGTTGGTCATCTTTGCTATGGACTTTTGTTTCAGGCATCTAATGACATTTATTTACCAACTTTTGTACTAGTACGGAGATATGAGTGAAATTACCAAAAAATGGTACGTTTTACGTGCTGCAGGTGGTAAGGAGAAGAAAGCTAAGGAGTACTTGGAGAACGAAGTCAGAAGACTTGGTTTGGGTGAGTACGTATCTCAAGTTCTAATTCCTACCGAGAAGATTTATCAGGTGAAGAACGGCAAAAAGGTTAGCATGGAGAGAATTTTCTTCCCAGGCTATATTCTTATTGAGGCACATCTTACCGGTGAATTGCAGCATATCATCCGCAATGTCCCTAATATCTCAGGCTTCTTGACTGAGAAGAGTGACAAAGACAAAAATGACAAACAGCCTGTTCCACTAAGACCTTCAGAAGTAAACAGAATACTTGGTCGCGTAGACGAACTGCTTGAGCAGGACGAAGAGAATGTAACTCCATTCTACGTGGGTGAGTCTGTCAAGATCACTGATGGTCCATTCAATGGCTTTGACGGTACAATTGAGGAAGTACTTCACGACAAGAAGAAGCTTAAAGTAATAGTTAAGATCTTCGGAAGAAAGACAATTTTGGAACTAAATTTCGTTCAAGTAGTTAAAGAATAATTAATTAAACAACATTATGGCTAAAGAAATTGCCGCATTTATTAAGTTGCAGATTAAGGGCGGAGCAGCCAATCCATCACCTCCGGTAGGTCCTGCACTAGGTTCTAAGGGTGTGAACATTATGGATTTCTGCAAACAATTCAATGCTCGTACCCAAGATAAAGCAGGCAAGGTTTTACCTGTAATTATCACTGTTTACAGCGATAAATCTTTCACATTTGTTGTTAAGCAACCACCTGTAGCAGTTCAACTTAAAGAGGCTGCTAAAATTTCTACAGGTTCATCAGAGCCTAACAGAAAGAAAGTTGCTACCATCACTTGGGATCAGGTTAAGACTATTGCTCAGGACAAAATGCCTGACATGAATGCATTTACTTTGGCATCTGCAATGTCAATGGTTGCAGGTACCGCAAGAAGTATGGGTATCAAAGTAGAGGGAGAATTTCCTGCCGATGTAAAATAATCACACGCTATGGCTAAACTAACTAAAAATCAAAAAGTAGCTCACGCTAAAGTTGATGCCAACAAGCAGTACAAACTATTTGAGGCTTGTGAATTGGTAAAAGAGGTATCTTATACCAAATTCGACGGTTCAGTAGAGCTTGCTGTAAGACTTGGTGTTGACCCTCGTAAAGCGAATCAGATGGTACGTGGCGTTGTGACCCTTCCACACGGAACAGGTAAAGTAACCCGCGTATTGGTTCTATGTACACCTGACAAAGAGGCTGAAGCTAAAGAAGCTGGAGCTGACTTCGTAGGTTTGGATGAATATATTGAGAAAATCAAAGGTGGTTGGACAGATGTTGACGTTATCATCTGTACCCCTTCAGTAATGGCTAAAATCGGTCCTATCGGTCGTATCCTTGGTCCTCGTGGTCTTATGCCTAACCCTAAAACCGGTACTGTTACCATGGAAATTGGTAAAGCAGTTAAAGAGGTTAAAGCTGGTAAGATCGACTTCAAGGTTGACAAGACCGGTATCGTTCACGCTGCAATCGGTAAAGTATCTTTCAGTGCTCAGGCCCTTGCAGAGAATGCCGCTGAAATGCTCAATACTATAGTTAAACTTAAACCACAGGCTTTGAAAGGTACTTACGTTAAGAGCGTATACCTATCAGCAACTATGAGCCCTGGTATCAATGTAGACAGTAAATCACTCAGTGCATCAGCTGAATAATAATTAGTAACTATGAGAAAAGAGGACAAAGCACAAATTATTGATCAGCTTGTAGCACAGTTGGAAGCTACTCCAAACTTCTATGTTGCAGACATCGCAGGTCTAAACGCAGAAAACACTACCGAACTTCGCCGCGCTTGCTTCGAAAAAGGTATCAAATTGGTTGTAGTTAAAAACACTCTATTTGTCAAAGCTCTTGACAGATTGAACGTGGCAGAAGCTGCTAATATCACCCCTTCATTGAAAGGTTCTTCAGCAGTGATGTTCACAGAGACTCCTAACGCTCCTGCTAAACTTATCAAAGAGTTTGGTGCTAAAATGGGTAAACCTGCACTTAAGAGTGCATTCCTACAGGAGTGTGCATATGTAGGTGCTCAACACCTTGAGGATCTTGTTAACATCAAGTCTCGTGAAGAACTTATCGGTGACATTATCGGTCTATTGCAATCACCTGCTAGAAATGTTATTTCAGCTCTTACCGCTTCAGGTGGAGGTAAAATTGCAGGTCTTGTAAAGACTCTATCAGAAAAAGAATAAAAAACAATAAAAACATTTAAATTTATACAACAATGGCAGATATCAAAAAATTTGCAGAAGAATTGGTTAATCTTACTGTAGCAGAAGTACAAGAATTGGCTAAAGTTCTTAAAGAAGAATACGGAATCGAACCTGCAGCTGCTGCTGCAGTTGCAGTTGCTGCTCCAGCTGCTGCTGGCGCTGCTGCTGAGGCTGAGCAGACTCAGTTTGACGTAGTTCTTAAATCAGCTGGTCAGGCTAAACTTGGCGTTGTTAAAGCTGTTAAAGAACTTACTGGTCTTGGTCTTAAAGAGGCTAAAGAGCTTGTTGACAAAGCACCTACAGCTGTTAAAGAAAAAGTTTCTAAAGCAGAGGCTGAACAACTTAAAGCTGCATTGGAAGAGGCAGGCGCTGAAGTTGAAATTAAATAAGCTTGACTATATCCCTAGATGGGAATACCTTCAGGTTTAGAGTCATAAAAGGCTCTAAACCTTTTTGTCGTTTTTTTAAGTTTATTTTCAACTAAGCAACTTACAATGTCGCAAAAAACTAATAACCAGCGAATTACATTCGCGTCCACAAAGGCACTTCTAGATTATCCGGACTTTTTGGAAGTTCAGCTGAAATCGTTCAGGGATTTCTTCCAATTGGATACAACACCGGAAAATCGTAGAAACGAGGGGTTATTCAAAGTCTTCCAGGAGATTTTTCCTATCGAGGACACCCGCTCGAACTTTGTGCTAGAATTTATCGATTATTTTATCGATCCTCCCCGTTACACCATCGAGGAGTGCTTAGACAGAGGTCTAACTTATAGTGTTCCTTTGAAAGCAAAACTTAAACTCTCTTGCAACGATGAGGAGCACGTCGATTTCGACACCACAATCCAGGATGTATATCTTGGAACCATCCCTTACATGACCCCACGCGGTACATTTGTCATCAATGGTTCTGAGCGTATCGTAGTATCTCAGCTACACCGTAGTCCTGGCGTATTCTTTGGACAGAGCTTGCACGCTAATGGTACAAAACTTTACTCTGCTCGTATCATTCCGTTCAAAGGTTCATGGATCGAGTTTGCTACAGACATCAACAACGTGATGTACGCATACATCGACCGTAAGAAAAAGTTGCCTGTAACTACCCTACTTCGTGCTATCGGCTACGAGACAGATAAAGATATCCTTGACATCTTTGGTCTCGCAAATGAGGTAAAAGTTACCAAGGCAAATCTGATGAAACATATCGGTGGTAAACTTGCTGCCCGCGTCCTAAACACTTGGAATGAAGATTTCGTGGATGAAGATACAGGCGAGGTTGTTTACATCGAAAGAAATGAGATCATTGTAGACCGCGAAGCTATCCTTGACGAGGCGATGGTAGAAGCCATCCTCGATTCAGGAGTTAGCACTATCCTTCTCCACAAGGAGGATGTTGATACCAGCGACTACACCATTATCCACAATACTTTACAGAAAGACACTTGTAACTCAGAGAAAGAGGCAGTATTCTATACATACAGACAACTCCGTAACTCTGAACCACCTGACGAGGCAACAGCAAGAGATGTTATCGACAAACTGTTCTTCTCAGAGAAGAGATACGACCTGGGTGAGGTTGGCCGTTACAGATTGAACAAAAAACTCAATCTTGATACCCCAGCCGATACAAGAGTACTTACTAAAAACGATATTATCGCCATCATCAAGTATCTCATCCAGCTTATCAACTCGAAAGCTACTGTGGATGATATCGACCACTTGAGCAACAGACGTATCAGAACCGTAGGTGAGCAGCTTGCAAACCAGTTCAGCGTAGGTCTTACCAGAATGGCGCGCACCATAAAAGAGAGAATGAACGTAAGGGACAACGAAGTATTTGTTCCTACAGATTTGATCAACGCGAAGACACTCTCTTCAGTTATCAACTCATTCTTCGGGACTAGCCAGCTGTCTCAGTTTATGGACCAGACCAACCCCCTATCAGAGATGACCCACAAACGTCGTCTTTCTGCATTGGGTCCTGGCGGTCTTTCACGTGATAGAGCAGGTTTCGAGGTACGTGACGTACACTACACACACTATGGTCGTCTATGTCCTATCGAGACACCTGAGGGACCTAACATCGGTCTTATCTCATCACTTTGCGTATATGCAAAAATCAACGATCTTGGCTTCATCGAGACACCTTATAGAAAGGTAGAGAACGGTGTGGTGGACATGAGCAATGAAGGTTACACCTTTATGAGCGCAGAAGAGGAGGAAGACAAGATGGTGGCACAGGCCAACGTACAACTTGGCGAAGACGGCACCATCCTCGATGAGAGAATCAAATGCCGTTATGAGGCAGACTACCCTGTAGTATCAAAAGACAAAGTCCACTATATGGACGTTGCCCCTAACCAGATAGCTTCCATCGCTGCATCACTTATCCCATTCCTTGAGCACGACGATGCTAACCGTGCATTGATGGGATCCAACATGATGCGTCAGGCAGTTCCACTTATCAAGCCTGAGGCTCCTATCGTTGGTACCGGCCTTGAAGGTCCTGTAGTACGTGACTCACGTACACAGATTGTAGCGAAGAAGAGAGGTGAAGTGGTATATGTGGATGCCCGTGAAATTCATATCAAATATGAACAGACCGAGGCTGAAAGATTCGTAAGTTTCGATCCTGAGATCAGCGTATACAAACTTCCTCTATTCAGAAAGACAAACCAGAGTACATCCATCTTCCTTAAACCTATCGTAAGAAGAGGTGACAAGGTAGAGGCAGGTCAGATTCTTACCGAGGGTTATGCAACCCAGAATGGTGAGCTTGCTCTTGGTAGAAACCTTAAAGTGGCATTCATGCCTTGGAAAGGTTACAACTTTGAGGATGCTATCGTACTTTCTGAAAGAATCCTCAGAGAGGACATCTTCACATCTATCCACGTGGATGAGTACATCATGGAGGTTCGTGATACCAAACGCGGTATGGAGGAACTTACATCAGATATCCCTAACGTAAGTGAAGAGGCAACCAAAGATCTTGATGAGAACGGTATCATCAGAATCGGTGCTAATGTTGAGCCTGGTGACATCCTTATCGGTAAAATTACCCCTAAAGGTGAGAGCGATCCATCTCCAGAGGAGAAACTCCTTAGAGCAATCTTCGGAGACAAGGCCGGTGATGTTAAAGATGCATCACTCAAAGCATCTCCATCACTCTCTGGTACTATTATAGGTAAGAGACTCTTTGCAAGGGTTGCAAAAGAGGGAAGCAAACGCGGCAAAAATGTTGCAAAAGTGGAGGTTGTGAAAGCTGAAGAGGATTTCAATCTTAAGGCCAATGCACTAAGGGAGAAATTCCTTGACAAACTTATGATCCTTGTTGACGGCAAGAAGTCAAGCGGTGTGAGTGACCTTTATGGTGCTGACATTGTAGCCAAAGGTGAAGAGTTCACCCGTGAGGTTCTTGAGAAGATCAACTACGAAGACATCAACGCAGCCAAATGGACCTCTGACAAGAATGCCAACTCACAGATCAAGAAGCTTGTCAACAACTATATCATCGCATTCAAGGAACTTGATGCAGAGCTCAAACGTATCAAATACAACCTCACCATCGGTGATGAGCTTCCATCAGGTATCATGCAGCTTGCAAAAGTATATGTAGCCAAGAAGAGAAAGATTAAAGTGGGTGATAAAATGGCAGGTCGCCACGGTAACAAAGGTATCGTAGCGAAAGTGGTAAGAGATGCAGATATGCCATTCCTTGAAGATGGTTCACTTGTGGACATCGTTCTTAACCCTCTTGGTGTGCCTTCTCGTATGAACCTTGGACAGATCTATGAGACTGTACTCGGTTGGGCAGGTAAAGAGCTTGGTCTTAAATTCTCTACCCCTATCTTTGACGGTGCATCACTTGACGACATCTGTGAATACACAGACAAGGCAGGTGTTCCAAGATATGGTAAGACATACCTTAGAGATGGTGGTACAGGTGAAGTATTCGACCAGCCAGCAACAGTCGGCGTTATCTATATGATCAAACTTGGGCATATGGTTGATGATAAGATGCACGCACGTTCTATCGGTCCTTACTCTCTTATCACTCAGCAGCCACTTGGTGGTAAGGCACAGTTCGGTGGTCAGAGATTTGGTGAGATGGAGGTTTGGGCACTTGAAGCATTCGGTGCATCAAATATCCTTCAGGAGATCCTAACCATCAAATCCGATGATATCGTAGGACGCTCACGTGCATACGAGGCTATTGTTAAAGGTGATCCAATGCCAGCTCCTGGTATTCCGGAGGCTCTGAACGTTATCCTTCACGAGCTTCGCGGACTTGGCTTGAGCATTAGCTTAGATTAATTACTTGGTTTTTGAAATTTGAAAATTCAACAATATGTCTTTTAAGAAAGAGATTAAGATTAAAAGCAATTTCAACAAGATTACTATTGGACTTGCTTCTCCTGAAGAGATCCTTGCGAGATCTTCAGGAGAGGTCCTCAAGCCCGAAACTGTAAACTATCGCACCTATAAACCTGAAAGAGACGGTCTATTCTGCGAAAGGATCTTCGGACCATCGAAGGACTATGAGTGCCACTGCGGTAAATACAAAAGAATCCGCTACCGTGGTATCATCTGCGACCGTTGCGGTGTAGAGGTTACAGAGAAAAAGGTTCGTAGAGAGAGAATGGGTCACATCACCCTTACTGTACCGGTAGCACACATCTGGTACTTCCGCTCTACCCCTAATAAGATCGGTTACCTTCTCGGTATCCCATCCAAAAAGCTTGAGTCTATCATCTACTACGAAAGATACATCGTTATTCAGGCCGGTGCAGCTGCTGAACAAGGTATCAGCAATATGGCACTGCTTTCAGAAGATGAATACCTTAATGTATTGGATAACCTTCCAAAAGAGAACCAGCTTCTTGAGGATTCAGATCCAAACAAATTCATCGCCGGGATGGGTGCAGAGGCTATCTATACCCTACTCCAAGGCTTGAATCTTGATGAACTGTCATACGAACTCAGACACAAAACTGAGAGCGAAACATCACAACAACGTAAAGCTGAAGCACTTAAGAGACTAAGTGTTATTGAGGCATTCCGTGAGTCACAAGATATGAACAAACCTGAGTGGATGATTCTAAAGGTTATCCCTGTCACCCCTCCGGATTTGAGACCACTTGTTCCACTTGATGGTGGACGTTTCGCTACATCTGACTTGAATGACCTTTACAGAAGGGTTATCATCAGAAACAACCGTCTGAAGAGACTTATCGAGATTAAGGCTCCTGAGGTTATCCTCCGTAATGAAAAGCGTATGCTGCAGGAGGCAGTTGACTCTTTGTTCGACAACTCACGCAAATCAAACGCTGTCAAGACTGAGGCCAACAGAACCCTCAAATCTCTATCTGACAGTTTGAAAGGTAAACAAGGACGTTTCCGTCAGAACTTGCTCGGTAAACGTGTTGACTATTCAGCCCGTTCAGTTATCGTTGTAGGTCCAGAGCTCAAGATGCACGAGTGCGGTCTTCCAAAATATATGGCAGCAGAGCTTTACAAACCATTCATCATAAGGAAACTTATCGAGAGAGGTATTGTGAAGACTGTAAAATCTGCCAAGAAGATTGTCGACAGAAAAGATCCTGTTATCTGGGATATCCTTGAGAACGTAATGAAGGGTCACCCGGTACTGCTCAACCGTGCACCTACACTTCACCGTCTCGGTATCCAGGCATTCCAGCCTAAACTTATCGAAGGTAAAGCTATCCAGTTGCACCCTCTTGCATGTACAGCGTTCAACGCCGACTTCGACGGTGACCAGATGGCGGTACACTTGCCACTTGGCAATGCTGCGATCCTTGAGGCTCAGCTACTTATGCTTGGCTCACACAACATCCTTAACCCTGCCAACGGTGCCCCTATCACCGTTCCATCTCAGGACATGGTGCTTGGTTTGTACTACATTACCAAACCACGTCCAGGTGCCAAAGGTGAGGGTATGGTATTCTATGCCCCAGAAGAGGCTATCATCGCCCACAACGAGGGTAGAGTATCACTACACGCCAAAGTATCAGTAAGACTTCCAAAGAATGCAAAAGACCTTTCTGAAGGTTACTATATTAAAGAGGACACCACAGTAGGTAGAATCATCTTCAACCAGGTAGTTCCTGAAGAGGTTGGTTATATCAATACTGTACTTACCAAGAAATCACTCCGTGATATCATCGGTAATGTAATCAAAGTATGTGGTGTAGCACGTACAGCACAGTTCCTTGATGACATCAAGAGCATCGGTTACAACATGGCGTTCAAAGGTGGCCTTTCATTCAACCTTGCAGATGTTATCGTACCAGAGCAGAAAGCTGCCCTTGTAGAAGAGGGTTACAAAAATGTGGAAGGTATCCAGGACAGCTACAATATGGGTCTTATCACCAACAACGAGCGTTACAACCAGATTATCGATATCTGGACCAACACCAACTCCCGTTTGACCAACATGGTGACCAAGAACATTGAGGCTGACCAACAGGGCTTCAACCCTATCTATATGATGCTTGACTCAGGTGCCCGTGGTTCTAAAGAGCAGATCCGTCAGCTTTGCGGTATGCGTGGTCTTATGGCTAAACCTCAAAAATCTGGTTCGACAGGTGCAGAGATTATCGAGAACCCTATCCTTTCAAACTTTAAAGAGGGTCTGTCAGTTCTTGAGTACTTCATCTCTACCCACGGTGCCCGTAAAGGTCTTGCCGATACCGCGCTTAAGACAGCTGACGCAGGTTACCTGACACGTCGTCTTGTAGACGTATCGCACGACGTTATCATCAACGAAGAGGACTGCGGTACACTTAGAGGTCAGATCGCTACCGCTATCAAGAATAAAGATGAGGTAGTGGAATCACTTGCAGAAAGAATCCTTGGTAGAACATCTGTACACGACATCTATAACCCTCTTACTGGCGAGCTTATCCTCCCTGCAGGTGAGCAGATCACCGAGGAGATTGCAGAACAGATTGGCAAACTTCCTATCGAACAGGTGGAGATCCGTTCAGTACTTACCTGCGAATCCAAGAAAGGTGTATGTGCCAAATGTTATGGCCGTAACCTCGCTACTGGCCGTATGGTAGAGAAAGGTGAGGTTGTGGGTGTAATCGCAGCACAATCAATCGGTGAGCCAGGTACACAGCTTACACTTCGTACATTCCACGTCGGTGGTACTGCATCAAGTGTAGCATCTGAGTCTGAGATCGTGGCTCGCTACGATGGTCGCCTTGAGATTGATGAACTCAGAACTGTAGAGGTTGCCAACGAAGACGGAACCAAATATGAAGTGGTTATCGGCCGTACAGCAGAGATGCGTATTGTAGATGCTAACACTGGCATCACACTATCACAACACGATATCCCTTACGGTGCGAAACTCTATATGAAGAACGATACCCTTGTAACCAAAGGTGACAAGATCTGCGAATGGGATGCCTACAACGCAGTAACCATCTCAGAGGTAGATGGTACAGCAGAGTACGACAGCCTTGTAGAGGGTGTTACCTATAGGGAAGAGGCAGCCGACGAGTTCTCTCTACACCGTGAGAAAGTGGTTATCGAGTCACGTGACAGATCTAAGAACCCTTCTATCGTAATCAAGAAAGATGGCATCGAGGTTAAACAGTACAACTTGCCTGTAGGTGCCCACATTATGGTAGAAAAAGGTCAGGAGATCAAAGTGGGTGATGTAATCGTCAAGATCCCAAGAGCAATCGGTAAATCTGGCGATATCACCGGTGGTCTTCCACGTGTTACTGAGCTGTTCGAGGCACGTAACCCTTCTAACCCTGCAGTAGTAGCCGAAATCAACGGTGAGGTTGTAATGGGTAAGATCAAACGTGGTAACAGGGAGATCATCATCAGATCCAAGACAGGTGACGAGAAACACTATCTCGTACCACTTTCAAAACAGATCCTTGTACAGGAGAATGACTATGTAAGGGCAGGTATGCCACTATCAGACGGTGCTGTATCTCCATCAGATATTCTTAATATCCTTGGTCCTATCAAGGTTCAGGAGTATATCGTTAACGAAGTACAGGCTGTATACCGTATGCAAGGTGTGAAGATCAACGACAAGCACTTCGAGATCATCGTACGTCAGATGATGCGTAAAGTACAAATCGTAGATCCAGGTGATACACACTTCCTACCTGAGCAACTTGTCGACAAATGGGAATTCAATCACGAAAATGATGAAATCTTCGACAAGAAAGTGGTAACAGATGCAGGTGACTCACAAGAGCTCAAACCTGGTCAGATCGTTACTCTACGTAAGCTTAGAGATGAAAACTCTATCCTCAAACGTCAGGACCTCAAACTTGTAGAGGCTCGCGATGCTATCCCTGCTACATCCAACCAGATACTACAGGGTATCACCCGTGCAGCCCTCAAGACAAGCAGCTTTATGTCTGCTGCATCATTCCAGGAGACAACAAAAGTCCTTTCAGATGCAGCTATCAGAGGTAAAGTTGATACCCTTGAAGGTCTTAAAGAGAACGTTATCTGCGGACATCCAATCCCTGCTGGTACCGGCTTGAGAGAGTACGAGAGGATCATCGTAGCATCTATGGATGACTACAAGAAGATGACTGGCGTACAGGAATAACAAGACCTGTCAATACATAAAAATAGCCGACTCAATCGAGTCGGCTTATTTTTTTTAATCTCATTATTGTTTGAGGAATTCCACCACTTTAATAAGGCTCTGTGGATCTTTCCATTTGATTTTGTTCTCTTTGAGGAAAGCCTTGAACTCCCCTAACCTGCTCTCAGGAAGGAAAGTCTCCACCCCTTTTTTCGATGCAGGATATACATCTTTACCTGTGACAAGATAGTATTTGCATATGAGTGAGATGGACTCACCGCTGTTGCGGTTTTGCCACATCTCCATATGGTTGGTATTTGCTCCTACCATATCAATAGAGGTCAGCAATCTTGTTGCCTGCGTAGTAGAAGATGAGCCGTATGCTCCACCTGTCTCCCTAAGTTTGTCCATGTCAGCATAATAGTGGGCTGCCACGAAGCCACCCTCAGTAGTTGCCACCACCTTCATCACATCTCCGTTAACTACGTTATATCTCTCCTCCCCTATCTGGATAAAGAAGATATCCCTGTTCATAGCCTCTTTAACCAGGCCATTCTCCACATAGTGAAGTCTCCCCTTCTGCACGTGGACATTCAACGGATGCTGAAGTTTGGATCCCCCTGTCAGATGAACCACCCCTTGAGTGAACTGTGGATATAGATATGGCCAGGTGGTAGAACACTCCTGAGCTGAAAGGGCGATGCATGCAAGCAGCGCGACAATGGTAACTAGAATCTTTTTCATCTCATTAAAATTTACTTTCTACAAAGTTAAAATTTTTTCCTAAAGGGACAATAGAGCGTAAAAAAAAGCCATCCTCACGATGGGGGATGGCTTAAATAAGTATTAAAGTGAAATATTATTTCGCTTGTTTTGCTTTAAGTAGTGCTGGCATATCAGCAAGTGTTCCGATAGCTTTAGGAGTTTCAACATAATTTGAAGGTACGCTTGAAGAAGCCAATACATTCAGTTCATTTGAAACTTTTACAATGCCATAGTTATTGTAAAGCAAGCCAAGGCCAAATACCGTTACATCCTCATCCTCAAAACGATATTCAGGTTCTTCTTCTGAAGATGCAGGGAGCTGAGCCAAAATAAACATGTCTTCAGAAGCAAGGAAGCCGTTATCCTGAAGTTCCAAGGTAACAGAACCCTCAAGAAGGATATCACCTTCGTAATCTGGATACAATCTGGTAATATTCCATCCATAGAAACCAACATTATACTGACCTGCTACAAAATATGGCTGTCCAAAAGGAATCTTCAATGTTTGAGCCTTCTTGTCATATACAGCCTTTAATGGATGTGTATTAGGGATACCTTCATAAAGTCCATAAACATAAGCAGTAGTATCATTAACCACTTTTACTTCAAATGGATCGTAATCACTACCGGCATTACCACCAAGATACTGAACATATTGGCCTTCAATACCGGTACTTACACAATATATGTACTCTGCAATGGCTTCTCTTGAGAAAGCATTATTGGTATTTCCATACATATCAGTAAAGGTACCAGCAGCCACAGAAAGGTCAACATCAGTATACATTGCAAGATTTTGACCCAAACCAAATGTTATGGTTGAATCAAGTGGATTGATATCATAATATGACTTACTCAAAACATATTGAGAAGCGTTGCTACCAAACATCGATGAATAGGCAAAACCTACACCATTTTTAACATTTGAGTAGCCCTGCGCATCAAGAACAGCAATCTCTGGTGTTTTGAAAGTGAATGACAAGTCGTAAGGGCTTGTGAAATAAATGGTAGTGTCACCAGCCTTATTATCATCTTCCCATACAAGGTCCCATTTTTCAGTAGGGATACGACCTGCTACACCCTTCATTACAAGAGAGTCACTTTCAAAAATATCGATAAGAATATCAAATCTTGCAGTCATTTGAGCAGGACACTCCTGACCTACATAGTCAGTAACAAGACCCTCTTCATAAGTATAGATGGTGTAAGCACCAGGGATATGTTTTGGAGGGGTAAGCTGAAGAACAGAACCATTAACAGCCATATTCTTGGCAGGAATCTCCATTGTTACTGAATCCTCCTGATCAAAATATTTATAGTATGTAACCCAAGCTTTTTTACCTGATACCAGTTTCACAGGCTCTGTAAACTGAACCTGACCTACTTTAGATACTGCTATAGCTTTGATGGTAGGATTAGTCTTGTCATCAGTAAGAACTTCAAGAGTGGTTACTGATGCCACCTGACCCTGTTCGTTGGTAGCGGCAGCATATACAGTATATTTGGTGTTGCCTACAAGACCTTTAAGAGCGATGGTTTTGGTAGCCTCATTCTTAACGTCAACAAGACCTTCAGCGATATCTGAACCAACTTTTACTTTAAGAAGGTTAGATGCTGATACCTTAGGATTAGCTTCGCCAGCCAACACTGCATAAGCATAGAAATTAGTACCTGCTGCAGGGGTGATAGTAGCAGTGAAAGTATTTTCAGTCAGCCCTGACACTTCGATAGTGGGGGCTCCGGCAGATTGTACCTCCAATGATGTAGGCTCCTCAAATTTGAGACAGCTGGTCACCGAAAGTAGAACCATTGCGGCGTATAATAATATTTTCTTCATAGTAATCTACAGTGTTTAATTATTTTTTAACTGCTTTAATACCAGGTAGAACTGCTGCAATATATCCTGCATCGTTAATATATGCCATGAATCCCCATTCAGTACCAAAGTCGACAACAACTTTACCTGATGATTGATCAATAGTTGCAACACAATTACCACTTGTTGTTCTAATATTTCCGTCAAAACCGTTAAGTGTAACAGCATTACCATTGCTATATACATACTCTGAATCCTGACCGAAAGGAATGGTGATGGTCTTAAGATCTGCATCTACGATACCATAGTACATAATGTCTGTACCTCTCCAGCCAGAACCCTGGTTGTTGATATCCATAATCCATACCATATGATCATCTGAAGCATCTTTGAAGAACTCCATTTCCCATTCGCATGCACCATCACTATAATCTACACCAGTAGCTGAATATTTGCCAAGGATAGGTCCTAGAGGGTGGTCATGGTCAATAATAGTTACAGTACAAGAATTCTCAGCACCAGCAACTACATCACCGGTGGTTTTGAATTTAAGAGAGAACCTGAGGTCACCTGTATATACACCATCTCTCTCGATGATGTTAACAGTGATATACTGAGTTCTTGCCTCAGCAGAAAATGTAAGTGTACCGGTCTCATCTGCAAGGGTGTAGTCCACTCCGTTTTTGGCAGTACCATCCACAGCTTCGTAAGAAATAGTGGTAGCAATACCTTTAAGAGAAGCCAAAGTAACAGGGATCTTAACCTCTTTACCCTCTTCCTTAACAGAGACAGCAGCTTTGTCAAATGCTACGAAAGCATCCTTGTCGTTGAATTTAGGCGACTCGTTCAGGTTACAAGAACTGAACAAAGCAGCACCAAATACGAACAAGCTTATATATGTCAATACTTTTTTCATTGTCTTATCAAATTTTAATATCCACTATTTTGTACAAGATTTTCATTGACATCAGTCTCTCTCTTAGGGATAGGAAGAGCCCAGTAGTGAGAATCTGGTGCGATAGTAGGAACGGCTCTGTTGGTCTCTCTCGAGTCATAAGTTACAGAACCTTTTGTACGAGCCAGGTCAAACCATAGGTGACCCTCAAAGTTAAGCTCCATACGACGCTCTTTAGCTACAGCCTCAGGACCTGCACTTGAAAGAGGAGAAGCACCTCTGTTTGTTCTGATAGCGTTAAGGTCAGCTACAGCATTTCCAGGTGCACCGTTGATGGCTGCCTCTGCTCTGATAAGATACATCTCAGAGAGGCGAAGAACGATGGTATTGTTTACGTCAGGGGTACTCTTGGCATCACCAAGACCTTTACCTTGATATTTCATAGTCCAGAACTGTCCACCTGATTTCTCCTCAGTGTCGGTACAGAACATAGCCTTACCCTCGTCTTTGGTTCTTACACCGGTAGTACCGCGAACGTCACCAGCTTCGAACATTTCTACAAGAGCCCAGGTAGCAGCTACGTCAGCATAACCCTCAGGGTTGGTCATATGTGAAGGACCCTCCCAGTATGCGTCGTAGTCATTAGCCTGCATACCATAAACTTCGAAGATAACCTCACCACCTTTGGTGTCAGCTTTGTCAACACCCCATACAGTAGGGTACTCTTTAGCTGTCCATAGTTTGTAAGCACCGTTCTCGATAACTTTAGTAGCATATGCAGAAGCGTTGTTCCAGTCCTGTTTGTAGAGATATACTCTGGCCAGAAGGGCCTGAACAGCTGGAAGGCTTACATTAGCTTTTACAGAAGCACCTGAAGCGGCAGCACCTGTATAGGCAGGATCCATAAGTGACTCAGCAGTTGTAAGGTCAGTTATCACTTGTGCATATACCTCAGCAACAGTGTTTCTGGCAGGTTTCTCCTGTGCAGTCTTGTCAGTCTTGAGGATTACAGGAACACCAAGAGCGTCGCTCCCTTTAGCCCAAGAGTGAGCATATAGACGTACCATATCGAAGTGAGCAAGAGCACGTAGGAAGTAGCACTCAGCCTGGAGATTCTTAAGATCCTGCTCAGAGCATGCACCACCTTTGGTGTAGTATTCCACACCGTTGGTCTCGATAGCTTCAAGAACGTTGTTGGCAGCAGAGGTTACATAGTAGCCATAGCTCCAAAGACCTGAAGTTGAGCTCTCGTTGTAGTTCATCTGTTGTGGAACAGTCATACGACCTGACTGGAAGTCAGAAGATATAGGATTCATCGCATTACCTGCGCGGATCTCACTCTCAAGGATGATATTTGCACCATACCATGTTGAAGATACAAGTGGACCGTATGCACCGGCAGTAGCAGCTACAAGACCATTGTAGTCTGAAAGGGCCATATCATTGCTCTGGGTAAGGGTAGGTTTCTCCACAAGGAAGTCCTTACAGCCTGTAAGAAGCAATGTAGCCAAAAGTACTATACTTAATATTCTTTTCATTTTCTTCTCAATTTAAAGGTTAGAACGATACTTCAAGACCTCCGACGATAGTCTTGGACATAGGATAGATACCGGCACCCATACCATCTACACCTCTCTCAGGATCCCACCATTGAACATCGTGGAAAGTGTAAAGGTTAAGACCGCTCACATAAACTTTTAGATTTTGAAGATGGATCTTCTTCATCCAAGCTTGAGGGAAAGAGTATGATAGAGTAACGTCTTTCAGACGTAGGTAGCTACCATCCTCCAACCAACGGGTACTTGCAAATGTGTAAGAGTTAGATGCGTTACCAGCTACCGGTTTAGGGTTAACGCCTGTGTCACCAGGTTTCTCCCAGTAGTTAAGTGCATTGAGAGTCTGGTTCATATTCATCTGGTTACCGTCTGACT
>JAZUMG010000005.1:0-54111 GCA_045603545.1 Candidatus Coprenecus sp.
AAAAAAGCGTGGTCCATCCACTTGTCTTATGAAAGCAGGTTCTGGTAAAACCTTCGGACTAAACAAGCAACGGCCCACGCATCAGGTATATACGACACTCCCTCCACTGGAGAGGTGGATATATGACAGTCTGCGTGAAGAGTCGGCTTATTCCCGTCCTGTAAATTTACCAGATTCGCTTTCAGAGAATGAAGCATTACACTCCCAATAATACTGAATATTGCTGACCTTACGGCCTGCATCAGCAAAGTTATGCATTTTATTCAGAATAAAGGATAGTTTTACGACTCTTTTTAAAACCGTTGCTTCTGCAAAGGAATATAAATAAAAAGGAAATGAGAGGTGTTTATACCACGAAATGAGTACGAAAATCGGATGTTTGGACTGGTTTATCTCTCCTGTAGCCACGCAACAGGGCTTTTCCCCGTCAGTTTCTTAAAAACCAGAAAGAATGTGGAACGGGAGCGGAAGCCGCAATCCGTATAGATGCTGTCTATATTGTAATCTTTGACGTCAAGTTGTAATAACAGGCGCTTTGCCTCTTCGACACGCATCCGGTTGATGAATTCAAAGAAGTTACAGCCCAGACACCCGTTGATGGAACGCGAGAGGGTGCGTTGCGGAATATTTATCTCCTTGGCGAAGATTGCCAACGAAATATCAGGACGCAAGTAGGCTTTAGAATCCTCCAGATATCGGGAAGCACGTTCACAGACCTCCTTCATCTGCCTGTCGTCCATAGCAGGAGTGGCAGAGATTTCCGGTTCATAGGTTTCGGCAGGCTCCTGAATATCTTCGGCAACCTGCCTGATCGGCATCACCGGGTGGGCAATGGAATTATAGACCAGATAGAACATCGCAACGACATTCAGGATCTGGATGAGCCAGGCATCGGTACGAGGCCAGATGGCATAACATGCCATCACGATGACAAACAGTGCAGCAAAGAGATACTCAAAGACCGGAATCCACTCTTTCTGTACCCATTCTGCATCGGAAACCGTATCTCTGATGGCTTTTTTCTTCCGATGAAGGAAGCGGAAGATGACCGCGAAGTAAGCCACCATCTGTATGAAAACAATGATCGTATTGATGTCGCCTATCCAAGTGTCATCACCTGTCATCTCGTGCTGAATGGATGCGATACGCTCCTGAGTAGGAATAGCAAGGCAAAGTCCGAGGCAAAGAAGACCGGGCAGGAGATGCAGCAGATGAATAGGTTTGAGGCGGAAGTTCAGATCAAAATTCTTCTTGGCAAAGAGCCACAGCAATGGCATCAGCAGCGTATTGACCGAGCAACTGATGGGAAACATAAAAAGTGACAGATTGTGCCATCCCAACATTCGGCTCATATTGTAAATATAGACGGGGACATTGGGTAGCACAATAATGGCAGCCGCATATCCGCTCTCTCCACGAAAACGGGTAGCGGCAAGCAGTACAGCGGCCATCCCTAATAATATGATGATGCTGGACGAATTGACGGTCAATATAAAATCATCGTATCCCATAGACATACCTTTCCATTACGGCACAAAATTACCCAAAAATCAGCAAATAGAACTAAATAGCAGCTTGAAAAATCATAAATATAACTATCTGACTGTCCGGTAACGATATGGGAACTCAACTTGTGCTTAGCAATATTTCGCTTTTTTCTTTGGTATTTATTTTACATTATGACCTTACATCACATCCAGGCCGATATCGCTGCGGAAGTATTTGTCAGTGTAGGTTACTTTTGCCACCTGGGCGAATAGTTTTTCACGTGTAGCGGGGATGGTCTCACCAAGAGCGGTAATGGCAAGTACACGCCCTCCGGAAGTGACCACTTTACCATCTTTCACAGATGTACCTGCGTGGAATACAATTGCCTCATTAACGTCGTCAAGACCACAGATCTCATACCCCTTGGCATAACCCTCAGGATATCCTCCCGATACCTGCACACAGGTGAGTGCTGTCTTGGGTGAGTGGATCATCTTCTCTGATGCAAGTTCACCCTTCGCAGCTGCCTCCAGGTGTCCAAGGAAGTCGCTGTCGATACGTGTCATCACAGCCTCTGTCTCAGGGTCACCCATCCTCACATTGTATTCGATTACATATGGGTCACCGCCACAGTTCATAAGACCTATGAAGATGAAACCGCAGTATTTTGCCCCTATCTCAGCCAAACCTTTGATAGTAGGCTTCACTATCCTCTCCTCCACTTTGGTTCTGAATTCGTCTGTATAGAATGGGACAGGTGACACTGCACCCATACCGCCTGTATTCAAGCCTTTGTCACCCTCACCTATCCTCTTGTAGTCCTTGGCCTCTGGCAAAAGGAGATAATCCTTACCATCAGTCAGTACGAAACATGATGCCTCAATACCTTTCAGGAATTGTTCAATGACCACTGTATTTCCAGCGTCACCGAATTTGCCGCTGAACATCTGAGCCAACTCAGACATAGCCTCATCCAAATCATCAATGATAAGAACACCCTTACCGGCAGCCAAACCATCAGCTTTAAGGACATATGGAGGGGTAAGTCCCTTCATGAATTCACGGGCTTTCTCCTCATCTCCCTTACCGAAAGACTCATATCTGGCTGTAGGGACACAATTTTTCACCATAAATTCCTTGGCAAAATCTTTCGAGCCCTCAAGGGTTGCTCCCAATTTGTCAGGACCAATAAACATTACTCCCTTAAGTTCCTCGTCTGCTGCAAAATAATCACAGATACCCTTTACAAGTGGCTCTTCAGGTCCCACAACCACCATATTGATCCCTTTCTCAAGGACCACCTCTTTCACCTTTGCGAAATCTGTTGCACTTCCTGATATATTTTCAGCCACAGCAGCAGTTCCTGGATTGCCCGGCAGACAATACAATTTGCCGAGTTTGTCACTTTGTGCGATTTTCCAGGAAAGGGCATGTTCGCGGCCACCTGAGCCAAGAACCAATACATTGATCTTTGTCATAATATTATAGATTTACATTTTAAATTCTTTTTATACACCTCATCAAGAATCCATGGCAGCGCACTCTCCACCCTTCCAAAACACTTCACCGAATCGTGCATCACAGCTATCTCTCCGGAGGCTATATGTGGGATTACATTCATTGCACACTGTCTGGGAGACAGGGACCTGTTGTAGTCACGTGCCAGAATACTCCACATCACATTTTTATACTTCTCGCTCACAAGCCTCTCCTGAAGCCTTGTAATCCTGAAATATGGCGGTCTGAAGAGATTTGACTCTATCAGGTCTGCCGCAGTATCGACATCTATAACATAGTCTGTAGCCGGCATCCCCCACCCTTTCTGATGGCTGTATGTATGGTTTCCCACACCATGTCCCCTCCTGATAACCTCCTGATATATATCAGGATACATCTCTACATTTTTTCCCAGACAGAAGAAAGTGGCCTTGGCACCATATTCGTCAAGCCTGTCAAGCACCCAGGGGGTCACATCGGGTGTAGGTCCATCATCGAATGTCAAAAAGAAACTCTCTCCATCAGAAGGGAACCTCCAGATGAAAGAGGGGTAGATTTTTTTCAACAGCACAGGTGGTCTGAACAACATTTCTCTTCAATTGTGATTGGCAAAAATACGAATAAAAATTAACTTTGCGGTACCAAGACCTATTGTAATGAAAAGAACATTGTATATACTCCTGATATCTGTCGTTTTTGTTGTCGCCTGCACACCTAATGACATCATCCCCAGAGGAAAAATGGCCGACATCTATTACGACTTCTATATGGCAGACAGATACCTGGAGTCGATGAGCCAGTTAAAGCTCGGAGACAGTGTTCAGATCTATATCCCCATCATAGAGAAACACGGCTACACCTTTGACGAATACAAGGCCACAGTAGACTACTACCTCCACAAACCTGAGGAGCTCACCAAAATATTCAAGTTGACAGAGGCAAAAGTGAAGCAGAGGAGGGATTATCTGGAGAACATTATCTCTCAGACCAAAGAGAAAAACAAAAGGTGGAAACTTCTTGACTCTCTTGACATCTATGGAGACGACAATTTCAAAGGGAACGGACACTACAGGGCACTGAGAGCCCTCTTCTTCAAGCCCGACACACTGGAGGTAACATCTCCCACAGTAGATTCCACCATTTTGAACCATATCAGTTCGGCATATTTCCTGTATGATTCCATCCCCGGGTTGTACGACCGTATACCACTGGTAAAAATTAAAGAGGAGCGAAAGGATACAATAAAATTGGTTCAGGGGATCAAAAATGTACACATAAAGAAAGAAGAGGCAAAAATTCTGGAGAGGCAGGTTCCCCCACCCACAGAAGAGACTGACGAGGAGGAGGAGAGGCTTAATTCCAGATTAAAAAGATTTACTAATGACAGATCAGATGAGTAAAAGGAGAATAGCAGCAAATTATGTTTTCCCTATCGTGGGAGAACCCATCAAAAACGGATATGTCGATTTTGATGAACAGGGACGCGTCCTTGCCGTAGGACAACTTGAAGGTGAGACAGAGAGCACCGAGTTCTATAATGGGATTCTGTGTCCAGGCTTCACCAATGCCCACTGCCACATAGAACTCTCCCACCTGAAAGACAAATTCGAGGAGAAAACCGGGATGTCCGGATTCATCAACCAGATCAATGCCCTTCGCGACTCGGCCCCCAAGGAGGAGCGCATTGCACTCATTAAGGAACAATTCGACAAGCTCTATGCAGAAGGTGTCACCGCCATGGCTGACATCTCGAACTGCGATGAGAGCTTTGAAGCGAAGGCCAACACCCCAATGTACACCCGCACATATCTGGAGGTATTCGGAGCATTCCCTGAGGAGGCAGAGGAGGTTATTGAAGGGGTAAAAAGTTTGAATGCCAAGGCAAAGGCAATGGGTCTGGATGCTGCCCCCACTCCACACTCACCCTACACCATGAGCACACGTCTGCTCCAGATGTCTGCTGCCGAGGGGCTGAAGGAGGGTTTTATCTCATACCACAATCAGGAATCGCAGGAGGAGGAAGATCTCCTCATAAGCGGCACCGGGGCCCTCGCAGAGAACTACAAAGGGCGCAATATGCCTACCCCACCGGTAACTGGCAAGCCTGCATTGCTATACTTTATCAACAGCCTCAAAGAGGTGCACCCGGAACCATTTACCGAGAGTATCCTCCTTATCCATAACACCGCTACCAATGAAGAATCAATAGATGCGGCACTCAGCACTTTCCAGAATGTCACCTGGGTCACCTGTCCTCTCTCAAATCTCTTCATCCACGACACCCTGGCACCATTTGACCTTCTACGCTCAAAAGGGGTAAGGATAGCAATCGGAACAGACAGCCTCTCATCCAACCACATCCTATCGATGGCGCGCGAGATAGAGTGCATCCAGAGCCATCACCCGGAGATTCCACTCACAGAAATTCTCCAGTGGGCATGCCTCAACGGTGCTATTGCTCTTGGCAAAGGTGATATCTACGGCTCATTCGAGGTGGGAAAATGCCCTGGAGCTGTCCTTATCGACAATATTGACTGGAAAAATTTTACACTAACTGACAAAAGCACAGCAAAACGCATTTTATAATTATGTCAACTATACTTTTCAACGATATAATATTCGGGCCCATCAAGAGCCGCCGCCTGGGGAACTCACTGGGTGTAAATCTTTTACCACGCTATGGCAAATGGTGCAGCTTTGACTGCATCTACTGCGAGTGCGGATGGAACAAGGATGGGAAAGCCGACACCAAACTTCCCACCAGAGAGGAGGTTTTTGAGGCAATGGAGGCCAAAATGGAGGCCCTTAGCCAAGAGGGGACCGAGGTAAATACCATCACATTCTCAGGCAATGGTGAGCCCACACTTCACCCCCATTTCCCCGAAATTATAGACTTCACACTCCGGATGAGGGACAAATACTTCCCATCAGCAGTAGTTTCTGTACTGTCCAATGCCACTCAGATAGTCAAGGAGGAGGTGCGCAACGCCCTTATGAAGGTGGATAACCCTATACTGAAACTCGATGGGGCCACAGATGAGTTCGTACAGAAAATCGACCGTCCCAGCAAAGGGTACACGGTAGCACATATTATAGAGAATCTGAAACATTTCAATGGCAATTTCATCCTCCAGACCATGTTCCTCCGTGGAGAGGTAGATGGCGAGACCATAGACTGCACAAATCCGGAGGAGGTGAGCAGATGGGTAGAGATGGCCATCTCGCTCAATCCACGTGAAGTGATGATGTACACACTTGACAGGGAGACACCTGCCCAGAACCTCTCCAAGGTAACTGCTGCAGAGATGGAACAGATCGCAAAGCCTCTCATCGAAAGGGGTATTAAAGTTCAAATCAGAGGTTAAGAGAGAGATGAAAGTTGTTATTCAAAGAGTTACCGAATCTTCGGTAGAGATTGAAGGGAAAATCCATGGCGCCATCGGTCCCGGCATGATGATCCTGGTAGGGATTGAAGCAGAGGACAATATGGAGGACATAGAGTGGCTCACCTCCAAAATAGTAAACCTTAGAATCTTCGATGACGAGAATGGGGTTATGAACCGCTCTATCAAGGATGTCGGTGGAGATATATTGGTAATAAGCCAGTTCACCCTGCACGCCTCTACAAAAAAAGGGAACCGTCCATCATACATAAAAGCCGCCAGACCTGAAATATCTGTCCCCCTTTATGAGGATTTTAAAAAAATACTGGCCCGCGATTTGGGCAAAGATATCCAATGTGGTATCTTTGGTGCAGAGATGAAAGTCTCCCTTATCAACGATGGGCCGGTAACCATCATTATTGACACAAAAAACAGAGTATAACAATATGAAAGAAACACTATCAAAATACGGCTACACACTTACAGACAGTGACATACAGAATATAATCGGATCTGTAAAAGCAAATCTTGCAAAATGGCAGACCAAAGAGGTATATTCAGACTGTCTGGGTATGGTGGACCTTACCACACTTAATGGTACAGACACCCATTCAAAAGTAAAGGCTTTCACAGAAAAGGTAAACAAGGCAAAAGAGCACTATCCTGACGCGCCCTACCCTGCTTCAATATGTGTATATCCAAATTTCAGCAAGACCATAAAAGATATCCTCACAGCTGAGGGTGTGCATATCACAGTCGTATCAGGCTGCTTCCCTGCATCACAGAGCTATCTGGAGGTAAAACTCCTTGAGAGCAAAATGGCTGTAGAGAACGGGGCCAATGAAGTGGATATTGTACTTGCACACAATGCATTCCTCGATGGAAACTACGCAGAGTGCTCACGCGAGATTTCAGAGATCAAAAAGACTATCGGCGATGCACATCTTAAAGTGATCCTTGAATCTGGCTCACTACCTACATCTGAGGATATTGCCAAAGCATCATTCCTGTCAATGGAAGCCGGTGCTGACTTTATAAAGACATCTACAGGCAAGACCTCCCCTGCCGCTACTCCAGAAGCAGCAGTAGTGATGTGCGAGTGCATCAAACTTTACTATAAAGCTACAGGCCGCAAAATCGGTTTCAAGCCTGCCGGAGGCATCGTAACAGCTGAAGATGCTGCCCTTTTCTATGGCATAGTGGATACAATCCTTGGCGAGGAGTGGCTCAACAAAGAACTCTTCCGCTTCGGAGCAAGCCGTATGGCCAACAACCTCCTCACAGAAATTGAAAATAAAGAAGTAAAATATTACTAATACCCTAATTAACAGTTACAAAATGAAAAAAATTATTGCCATTATCGCTGCACTTGTAGTCAGCGTATCAGCATTCGCTCAGAACTATCAGAGCGCAGTAGGTTTGAAAATCGGTTACGATGTGGCTTTGACCTACAAAACTCATGTAAGCTCATCAAACGCTTTGGATCTTGGTGTTAACCTAAGCGGTCTTTTCGGCCCTAACGGTCTTGGTGTATTGGTTAACGGTTTCTATACTTGGGAAAAACCTCTTGGCGCAGTCAGCGGTCTTTCTTGGTATGTAGGTCCTGGTGCATTCGTAGGTCTTCACATCGGAGATCCACTTGCATTCAGCGCATCCATCAACGCTATCCTCGGTCTTGAGTACAAATTTGCAGGTGCACCTGTAGCACTCTCTATCGACTGGACACCTGGTCTTAACCTTACAGGTATCGCCTTCTCTTGGCACGGTGGCGGTCTTGGCGTCAAATACACTTTCTAATCAGACATACAGTCATTCCCGGCTTTACCGGAAATCTCAAAAAGAGAGGCGATCCAAAAGGTCGCCTCTCTTTTTTACCTGAGTGTCGCTCCAAACTGTTTGATGAATGTATTGAGAAGTTTGGTCATAACCTGCTCCACATATTGGTCTGTAAGGGTCTTGTCCGGATCCTGAAGAACAAAACTTACTGCATATTGCTTCTTACCTTCAGGGATCTTGTTGCCTCTATATACGTCAAACAACGACACCTGCTTCAAAAGTCTCTTCTCTGTACTGAATGCAGCCTGACGGATCTGGGCAAATGTAACGTTCTCATCCAGAAGAAGTGCGAAGTCACGTTTTACCTCAGGGAATTTGGGAAGTTCCTTGTATTTCACCTTATTCTTCCTGTATTGGTCAAACAGGAGATCCCAGTTCACTTCAGCAGCAAAAACAGGCTGCTTGATGCCAAATGCTTTCAGTCTTGCAGGGGCTACTGTACCTATAATGGCAAGTCTCTTGCCTCCACGGGTCAGATACTCGATACCCTCAGCAAAAATATCACCAGGGGCAGGAACAGCCTCAAGAGAATAGATATCCACACCCATCTTCTTGAACAATAGTTCAAGGTAGCCCTTCAATGTGAAGAAGTGTCCCTCACCAATACTGTTTCTCCAGTATTGGGTAGCCTTTCCGGAGATGAACATAGAGAGTCTTGCACCCTCCTTATAAGACCTCAAGCTGTTTACAGGATTCTCCTCATCCTCCTTTGGCTCAAATGAATACACATTGCCAAGCTCAAAGAATTTAAGCGAAGAGGCCTGTCTGTTGAGATTGTATGCCACCACCTCAAGACCACTGAAAAGCAGTGTTTGTCTCATCACATTCAGATCCGAGCTCAGAGGATTGATTATATTTACAGAGTTCTCTGCAGGGAAAGTCTTGAGTTTCTGATAGTAGTCACCTTTTGTCAGAGAGTTGTTCATGCACTCCATGAAACCGTTGGCAGCAAGGAAATCAAGAATCTTCATCCTCACCTCCTCCGGATCCGGTTTAGGTGTGGCATTGATTGACATCCTCACACTTGATGGGAGCTCAATATTATTGTAGCCATAGATTCTCAACACCTCTTCCACCACATCACACTCTCTGTACACATCCACCATATGGTAAGGGGCAAGAACGACAGAACCATTGTCCGACTTCGACTCAAACTCATAACCCAAATTATTGAGAATTCCCTCAATAGTCTCTTTGCCAAGGGCTTTACCGATAAGGCTCTCCATCCTTCCATAATCAAGTTCAATACGTTTCTTGGCGATCTTCTCAGGGTAGAACTCCTGCACTTTGCCCACTATAGTACCTCCGGCAAGTTCCTGAATAAGAAGTGCTGCTCTCATCCCAGCGTATGGAACCATACTTGGGTTTGCACCTCTCTCAAATCTGAATGAGGCATCTGTCTTGAGTGTATGTCTTTTTGAAGTCTTTCTTACTGATACAGGGTTAAAATATGCACTTTCAAGGAACATCGATGTAGTCTCCTCTGTAATTCCTGACTCAAGGCCACCAAATACACCGGCGATGCACATTGGTTCCTGAGCATTGCAAATCATGAGATCTTCTGCAGAAAGGGTTCTCTCCACACCGTCAAGGGTGACAAATTTCTCCCCCTCCTGAGCCTTTCTAACCACCACTTTTCCACCTTTGATCTTGTCAAGGTCAAACGCGTGGAGAGGTTGGCCTGTCTCATGAAGTATAAAGTTTGTGATATCTACCACATTGTTGATAGGACGGAGACCTATTGCCTGAAGTCTCTTCTGAAGCCACTCGGGTGATGGGGCAATTTTCACATCCTTGATGGTGATACCCATATATCTTGGAGCGCCGTCAGCAGACAGGACCTCCACCGGAACAGCTTCACCATCTCCCTCAGCAAAAGAGTCAACACTTGGAAAATGGAGTTCACCACCCAAACCATTTGTCTGAAGATAAGCGGCCAAATCCTGTGCCACACCAAAATGCGAAGCACCATCCACCCTGTTTGGGGTAAGACCGATTACAAAAATTGTATCTGTAGAGAGCTTCAGATAATCCTTGGCAGGGGTGCCTGGAACAGCCTCAGGCTCAAGGACCATAATACCGTCGTGAGACTCACCAATACCAAGTTCATCCTCGGCACAAATCATACCGAGAGACTCCTCTCCTCTAATTTTTGATCTTTTGATCTTGAATCCTTCACCATCGGGTGTTGGCAACACTGCACCCACAGTTGCAAGAAGGACCTTCTGCCCTTTTGCCACGTTGGGGGCTCCGCAAACCACCTGGAAAGGCTCCCCTTCTCCTGTAAACACCTTGGTGATGTGCAGATGATCTGAATTGGGGTGATTCTCACACTCCACAACCTCAGCCACTACTACACCTGCCAATCCGCCAGGGATATCTTCGACAACACTAATCTCTTCTACCTCAAGACCTATTGAGGTAAATATTTCTGAAACTTTTTCTGGAGTAAGGTCAAATGAAACATACTCCTTTAACCAATTGTAAGATATATTCATAATGCAATAAAGCTTCTTCTTCTAACTGAACAATGAATCGACAAAAGATTTCTTATCAAATATCTGCAGGTCTTCCACTTTTTCACCTACACCGATAAATTTCACTGGGATATTGAACTGATCCGCTATACCAAGGACCACACCACCTTTGGCTGTACCGTCAAGTTTGGTCACCGCCATTGCAGTGATGTCTGTTGCCTTTGTAAACTCCCTTGCCTGAACAAACGCATTTTGACCAGTAGAACCGTCGAGAACAAGGAGAACTTCGTGCGGCGCATCAGGCACCACCTTTCTCATCACATTCCTTATTTTGGTAAGCTCGTTCATAAGATTGATTTTGTTATGGAGGCGACCGGCAGTATCAATAAGAACAACATCAATATCATTGGCTACTGCAGACTTTACTGTATCGTATGCCACTGATGCAGGATCTGAACCCATAGCCTGCTTCACGATAGGGACACCTGCCCTCTCACTCCATATGACAAGCTGGTCCACAGCTGCCGCCCTGAAGGTATCTGCCGCTCCAAGCATAACCTTCTTGCCGGCCCCTTTCAGACGTGCTGCAATCTTACCGATGGTTGTGGTTTTTCCCACTCCATTGACACCCACCACCATTATAACATAAGGTTTCTTGGAGAAATCGAATACATTGGCATCACCATCATCATCTGCCCCATCCGGACTGATATTCAGAAGGGAAGTCATCTCCTCCTTCAGAATAGAGTGCAACTCGTCAATATTCATATACTTGTCCCTCGCTACCCTCTCCTCAAGCATATCAATAATTTTGAGTGTGGTATCAACACCCACATCAGAGGCAATGAGTGCATCCTCTATTCCGTCAAGCACCTCGTCATCCACTCTGGTTTTACCGGCCACAGCTCTGGCTATCTTCTCAAAGATACCTGATTTGGTCTTCTGAAGCCCTTTGTCGAGTGTCTCAAGCTCACTTTCACTCCTCTTTTTCTTCCAAAAAAATGCCATAAATAACCTATTTAGTTGAACTTGCGAAGTTATTGATTTATATCAGAATTTACAAAAAAAAGCGGCCATTTAAGGTGGCCGCTTTTATCTCTAGCTCATTAAAGATTATTTCTTCTCAAAGAAATCTTTAGTTTTATCTACAGTAACCAATTCCTCTGTGAAAACATATGCTCCAGTACGTGCTGATTTGTCCATACGGATACATTTCACGTAGTTTCTTGAAGCAGATTTGTCACCACTAAATGTTGCAACAGCTTTCTTTGCCATAGTAAAATAATATTAACGAGTTATTTAATTTCTTTGTGTAGTGTTACTTTTCTCAAGTAAGGATTGTATTTCATCCTCTCAAGTCTTGCAGTGGTATTCTTTTTGTTTTTGGTAGTTACGTAACGTGAGATACCTGGAACACCGCTCTCTTTTTGTTCAGTACATTCTAGAATAACCTGAACTCTATTACCTTTAGCTTTCTTTGCCATAGTCTATAATTATACTAAATCGATTAAACCTTTAGCCTGAGCAGCTTTTAGTGTAGCGGCCAAACCGTTTTTATTAATATTTCTAATACCAGCAGCTGATACTTTCAAAGTGATGAATCTCTGTTCCTCTTCAGACCAGAAGCGTTTAGTTCTTAGATTGGGTGCAAACTCACGTTTGGTACGGCGTTTTGAGTGTGAAACATTGTTTCCGATCACCCTTTTCTTTCCAGTAATTTGACAAACTCTTGCCATTGTATGTGTAATTTATTGATTATACTAATTTTCGGGGGTGCAAATATCCCTTTTTTTTCTCTAATTTGCAAATCTTTCTATACAAACTTGAACAATCGGTTCCATCTGATATTCCGAGGGAAAGGCTTGTTCTTGTCCGATGAAAACCATATCACTCGAGGCTTTCCTACTATGTGGTCTTCAGGCACAAACCCCCAGTAACGGGAATCAAGCGAATTGTGTCTGTTATCACCCATCATGAAGTAATAATCCTGCTTGAATGTATATGTTTTTGCAACTTCTCCATTGATCAGAATTTCGCCATCCTTCACCTCCAAAGTGTTCTTCTCATATGTTGAGATTATCCTTTGGTAGAGCGGCAGATTGGTCAGGGTCAGCTCTACGACAGCATCCTTCGCAGGTATGCATAATGGACCGTAGTTGTCCCTTGTCCACTGGTATTCTCTGCTGAACGGAAATATCATCATATAAGAGTCCGGGTAGTCAGGTGGATATGAATCGATATTCTGCTCCACTTTTACCACATTTCCAAGCATTTTCATCTTCTCCACATTCTCCTCGTTGAGGGGTATCGAACGGTACCCGGGAAGGGTAGCATCAAACCAATACTCGTTTGGATTCACATCCATATCATCGAGAATTTTCGGATTGACAGCCGAGCCGTAGGTGACCACGGTGAAGGGATTCTGTATACCTGGATAACTCTCTTGAGGATGACCATTCACATAGACCATTCCATCCTTGATCTGGAGAGTATCTCCTGCGATGGCAACACATCTCTTTACATAATTGTCCTTTTTGTCCACAGGTCTCACTGTAATGGGGCCGTACATTTTTTGAGTGTACTCCCTTCCATTGAGCCTTACATGGGTATAATAGTCATCGGTCGGACACTTGCGGAGAACTGTATCCCCGTGTGGAAACCCGAACACCACCTTATCACCCCTCTTCACCTCCGAAAAGCCGGCAAGCCTCCTGTAATCGACCTTTATGAGGTCAGAATAGGACTTGTTTCCATTCGGAAGGGCATTGTGGACAAAAGGTATCGAAAGAGGTCTTTCTGCCACCTTAGGGCCATAAGCCAATTTTCCTACAAACAGATAGTCACCGGTCATCAGGGATTTCTCCATTGATGAGGTGGGTATCACGAACGACTGGACAAAGAACATATTGATGAAGGTAACAACTACCACAGCATAGATGATGGCATCAAGCCACTCAAGCAATACATTGGGTTTTTCCCCCTCCTTACAGGTCTTTCTCCAGAAAGCCCACTTTACCTTCTTGGTGATGTACAAGTCGAATACCACTATCAGGCCAAAAAGCCACCAGAAGTTTCCGAGCCATATTACCCAAGCTGTGTAAAGAAGGGCCCAGAATCCGAACTTGAACCATCTGTTATGAAGGAATTCTTTCACTCAAAGAACTATTTATTTTACTGAGTTTATAATCGCTTCAAATGCCTGAGGATTATTAACTGCAAGGTCTGCAAGAACTTTACGGTTAAGACCGATGTTCTGTTTTGCAAGTGCTCCCATAAATTGAGAGTAGTTCATACCATGTTCTCTTGCAGCAGCGTTGATACGCATGATCCAAAGTGCACGGAAATTGCGTTTTTTCTGCTTACGGTCGCGGTAAGCATAAGTTTGACCTTTCTCCCAAGTATTCTTGGCAACGGTCCAGACATTTTTACGCGCTAGGAAATTACCACGCGTTTCTTTAAGAATTTTTTTACGGCGTGCTCTTGAAGCTACCGAATTTACCGATCTTGGCATACTTTTTTGGTTTTAAGAATGTCAGCGCCCTCCCCTGTTGAGAGTCTTATTCTGCTAAGCATTCAGTTAAACAATTGATTAATAATTAAGCAGTGATAAGCTCTTTAATTCTCTTCTGGTCGCAAGCGTCAGCGATTACAACCTTGTTAAGATTTCTTTTCTGCTTAGTAGTTTTTTTAGTGAGAATGTGGCTGTGATAAGCGTGTCTTCTCTTAACTTTTCCAGTCCCGGTAAGCACAAAGCGCTTTTTAGCACCGGAGTTGGTTTTCATTTTGGGCATTGTTCTAAAATTATTTTATAGTTAAACAAAATGTTTATTTCTTCTTCTTGGGGGCAATCATCATAATCATCCTCTTCCCTTCAAGTTTTGGCATCTGCTCTGCCTGTCCGTAATCTTCAAGTTCCAGAGCAAATCTGAGAAGAAGCTTCTCCCCCTGTTCAGAGAACATAATCGATCTACCTTTAAAGAATACGTAAGATTTGACCTTTGAACCCTCCTGAAGGAAACTCTTCGCGTGGTTGAGTTTGAACTGGAAATCGTGTTCATCGGTGTTTGGACCGAACCTGATCTCTTTGATCACCACTTTAGAGGCATTTGCCTTCATCTCCTTTGCCTTACGCTTCTGCTGGTAAAGGAACTTCTGGTAATCAATAATCTTACATACCGGTGGATCTGCCTTCGCAGACACCTCTACCAAATCGAGTTCCAGTTCCTCAGCCAATTTCATGGCGTCAGCAAAAGAGTAGATACCCTGTTCTGGAATATTGTCCCCTACAAGACGAACATTTGGAGCAGTAATCTCTTCATTGATTCTTGCCCCTTCCTCTTTCTGGTTCTGGTTATTATGACGCGAATTGTTGTTTGAAGGTCTTGAACCTCCAGCATTCATCGGTCTTGGTGCGACATATGGTCGCTTTTTGTTAGGTGTTGCGATATAAGTGTCCTCCTATAATTTAAGTTAATTAAGTTCTTTTTTTACCTCTTCATTTACCAGAGCAACAAAGTCTTCAACATTCATCTGACCCTGGTCACCCTGTCCTTGGCGCCTTACAGACACCAAATTAGACTCCGCCTCTTTCTCACCTACGATGAGAAGGAATGGAATCCTCTTGAGTTCGTTCTCTCTAATTTTCTTGCCGATAGTTTCGTTACGATCGTCAATTGAGGCGCGAATATCGTAATTATTAAGCAATTCGCAAACTTTTTTTGCATAATCGTTATACTTTTCACTTACAGGCAATACCACTACCTGGTCTGGAGTAAGCCATAGAGGGAACTTACCGCCGGTGTGCTCAATAAGGACAGCCACAAATCTCTCCATTGAGCCGAATGGTGCTCTGTGGATCATGATAGGACGGTGTTTCTTGTCGTCTGCACCGATATACTCAAGTTCAAAACGCTCTGGGAGGTTGTAGTCCACCTGGATAGTACCAAGCTGCCATTTGCGTCCGATAGCGTCGCGAACCATAAAGTCAAGTTTAGGGCCATAGAAAGCAGCCTCACCATACTCTACAACAGTATTGAGACCTTTCTCAGCAGATGCTTCGATGATAGCGTTCTCTGCCTTTTCCCAATTCTCGTCAGTACCGATATATTTCTCTCTGTTCACCTTGTCCCTCAATGAGATCTGCGCAGTGAACTCAGGGAAATTGAGGGTTTTGAAGATATAGAGAACGATGTCAATAACCTTGCAGAACTCCTCTTTAAGCTGGTCAGGACGGCAGAAGATGTGGGCATCATCCTGAGTGAAGCCACGTACACGAGTCAAACCGTGAAGCTCACCACTCTGCTCGTATCTGTACACTGTACCGAACTCAGCAAGACGTACAGGAAGATCCTTGTATGAGCGTGGTTTCGATTTGTAGATCTCACAATGGTGAGGGCAGTTCATTGGCTTGAGCAAGAACTCTTCACCCTCTTGTGGTGTATGGATAGGCTGGAATGAGTCAGCGCCATATTTTGCGTAGTGACCTGAAGTCACATAAAGCTCTTTCTGTCCGATATGAGGAGAGATTACAGGCAGGTAACCATAAGCCTTCTGCACTTTCTTGAGGAATGCCTCAAGTCTGCCGCGAAGCTCAGCACCCTTTGGAAGCCACATAGGGAGACCTGCACCCACTCTCTGAGAGAAAGTAAAGAGCTCCATCTCCTTACCTATCTTTCTGTGGTCACGTTTTTTGGCCTCTTCCATCATGGCAAGATACTCGTCAAGAAGTGACTTTTTAGGGAATGTTACACCGTAGATACGGGTAAGCATCTTGTTCTTCTCGTTGCCTCTCCAGTAAGCACCTGCAATGGATGTAAGTTTTACAGCCTTGATCACAGAGGTATCCCTCAAGTGAGGACCTCTACAAAGGTCTGTAAAGCTACCGGTAGTATAGAATGTGATGGTACCGTCTTCAAGATCGTTGATAAGTTCACATTTGTACTGGTCGCCTTTTTCAGTATAGGTAGCCATAGCCTCTGCCTTAGAGATATCTTTTCTTACGAATGGCTGTTTTTCACGGGCCAATTCGATCATTTTGTCTTCAATCTTCTTGAGGTCAGCCTCCACAAGGGTTCTGTCACCAAGATCCACATCATAGTAAAAACCTGTCTCAATAGCTGGTCCGATACCGAATTTGATACCCGGATAAAGGATCTGAAGAGCCTCTGCCATAAGGTGAGACGATGAGTGCCAGAAAGTCTGTTTTGCCTCCTGATCTTCCCATTTGTGAAGTTTTAGAGAAGCGTCCTTGTTTACAGGGCGATCCAAATCGTAAACTTGACCGTCAACACTTGCAGCCAACACATCTGCTGCAAGGCGAGGTGAGATGCTCTGGGCAATCTCATAAGGGGTAATCCCTTCATTGTAACTGCGGACACTGCCGTCAGGAAATGTTATATTTATCATAATTGTCGTTGTTTTCAATTTTGACCTACAAAGGTAATGAAAAAAATATTACCTTTGACACCTATAAATAATTTATTATTCAGACAACAAGAAAATATAGCAATATCAATCAAAATGGCACCTGTGTTAATGGGACAAAGTGCGGTGGATTTCGTATCTGCGGCAGATGCTAACAGCAAAAATCTCCCACCTGAACTTTCACCGGAACGGGAAGAACAAATCCATCGGTCCGAGGTTTCATCAGGCAATTACCACTGTGACAGAAAACTCCTAAATTCCATCACAGTGGTACAAAAAAACAGACCAAAAGCCCCTGTTTAACTCCCACTGTGACAAAAATAGGTCAATATTCCGCACAGTCCTCACAGGCTGCTTAGTAATAGGTTCCGTAGCCGCTCTCCCATGACCGAACATCGCGGAAATCGCCCCTTTCCCAGCCCGAAGCGCTCCGTATGGGACAGGTATGCACAGAAGTGCTGCACAAATACAAATAAAATCTTATCTTTGCAGTTCTTATATATTACTACAACTATGGACAACAAAACTAAATGGTCATTGGCGGCCAAATATGGACTTATTCTCTCATCTGCAACAATTATCGTTTCAATTATCGGGATGCTCAATATTCCGGGATGGCTCGGCACCATTCTGACCATCGCCAAATTTGTAGCTATATTCTATATGCTACGTTACTTCATGGGGAAATACAGCGAAATGTATGACGGCTCAGTAAGCTACGGCACATCATTCAAGTTCGGCTTTCTGGTATGCTTCTGTTCTACCATCATCTGCACAGCATACACCTATATAGATTATACCCTTTTCCGTCCCGAACTTATAGATGTAATGATTGAGACCATGCTAACTGCACAGAGCAGCATGGGCAGCAGCGCCGGAATGACACTTGACTACCAGACACTCTCTTCGGTTATGCCCAAAGTGATACTTTTCTCACTCTTCCTTGACTACATCATTTTCGCACTTATCTTCCCTGCAATTGTAGCCAACTACACAAAAAAAGAGATTATCTTTGACGAAGAAGAGCAAACAGAAAACACTGAAGAGTAATGGATCTTTCAATAGTCATATCGCTATACAACGAAGAGGAATCGCTTAGGGAACTCGTCAACTGGATCACAAAAGCCATCTCAGGATCACACCTGCGCGGGAAGGAATATGAAATAATAATGGTCAATGACGGAAGCACAGACGGTTCGTGGAAAGAGATAGAGACCCTCGCAAAAGAGGACAGCCACATCCGTGCAATAAGTTTCCGCCGCAACTATGGAAAATCTGCCGCCCTTTACGAAGGGTTCAAAGCTGCACAAGGCGAGGTAGTTGTCACTATGGATGCCGACCTGCAGGATGACCCTGAAGAGATACCTGAACTCTACAGAATGATTATGGAAGAGGGCTATGACCTGGTATCAGGATGGAAGAAAAAACGCCACGACAACACCTTCACCAAAAACATCCCTTCAAAACTATACAACTGGACAGCCCGCAAAGTTACCGGCATCAAGCTACACGACATGAACTGCGGTCTTAAGGCATACAGAAATGAGGTGGTAAAGGCTGTAGAGGTATATGGCGATATGCACAGATATATCCCCTACCTGGCCAAGAACGCCGGATACGGAAAGATTGGTGAAAAGGTGGTCAAACACCAGAAACGCAAATTCGGAAAGAGCAAATTCGGCATAGACCGCTTCTTCAACGGCGTGCTTGACCTTATGACCATCTGGTTTCTCTCCAAATTCGGAAAGAAACCGATGCATATCTTCGGCCTTTGGGGAATCCTGTCATTCTTTACTGGTGGATTCATCACAATATGGATAATTGCAGATAAGCTCATATCGCAGGCACAAGGGCTCAAATTCAGACCTGTGACCGACCAGCCTCTGTTCTATCTTGCCTTGCTGGCTATAATAATAGGTACCCTTTTGTTCCTTGCAGGATTCCTAGGAGAGCTCATCTCTCGCAATAGCCCGCACCGCAACGAGTACAATATCAACAAAACCATACGATGAGACGCCAGCACCCCGTAGAGGTGAAAATTCTCTATGAGGATGACTACCTCATTGCCATCAACAAACCTTCAGGGCTCCTCTCTGTAGCCACAGATAGGGAGAAGGATACCACTGCATACCGTCTGGTCAAAGATTATCTTGCCTACGGCAACAGGAGGGCTCACCTTTTTGTCCTCCACCGCCTCGACAGGGACACATCAGGCATCCTTATATTCGCCAAAGACAAGGGGACCCAAGAGGCCATGCAATCCCGTTGGAGCGAGGTTGTAACAGAGAGAGGATATATGGCTATCGTGGAGGGACTTCCAGAAAAAAGACAGGATGAGCTCCGCAGTTTCATCACAGAAAACAGGGCAATGGTGGTATACCAGTCCAGGGAAGAGAAGGGAAAACTGGCAGTAACCAGATACAGGGTAGCAAAATTCAACGACCAGTACTCCCTCCTGAAAATCAATATAATGACCGGCAGGAAGAATCAGATCAGAGTACAGCTCTCATCTATAGGCCACCCTATTGCAGGTGACAAAAAGTACGGCGCAAAAAGCAATCCGATAGGTCGTCTTGCTCTTCACGCCGATAGACTTTCATTCATACACCCGGCAACTGGGGAGACAATCAAGTTGCGCACCCCACTTCCGGGAAGATTTCACATTTTCTAAAGTTTCTTGGCATCCATTGCCGGAGCAGTGGGTGCTGCAGGTGTGCCTGCAGGTTTTGGTGCCAATGCAGGGAAATACTCTGCAAGGTGTTTCTTGAAATCCTCTGTAGTGATGATATTGCAAGTACCATTGAAGATGGCACCCATCTCAATACCCACTTTAGAAGATTTAAGGGCACCTGTATAGACAGATTTGGCCTTGAGCGACAGTGCTGTCTCCACAAAAATCTCACCTTTCACCTCACCCCAGATATCAGCGCTGTTGCACACGATGACACCCTCCACAAGGGCCTTCTCACCTACTACCAGTTTACCTTTGGTGCAGATTTTACCGATAAACTTTCCGTCAATTCTGATATCTGATGCAGATACCATCTCGCCGGTCATAGTGGTAGAGTGGGAAATGCGACAAATGTCATTTACCTGTTGTGCACTTACTTCTTTACTCATAATATTTGGTTTTAAATATGTATTGCGTGTCCTGTAGAGGCTTCTGCTGCCTCCATAATTGCCTCACTCATAGTCGGGTGAGGGTGAACTGAATGGATGATATCAGCAGCCTTTGCACCCATATTGCGTGCCACCACTATACCTGCAATCATCTCAGTAACATTTGCACCCACCATATGGGCTCCAAGTACCTCATCGGTATTTGCATCGACAATCAGTTTGATGAAGCCATCTCTTTCACCTGCAGCAGCAGCTTTTCCTGAAGCGGTGAAAGGGAATTTACCCACCTTATATTCGATACCTTTCTCTTTGACAGCCCTCTCAGTCATACCTACAGATGCAATTTCAGGAGATGTGTATGTACATCCGGGGACGTTGCCATAGTTGATGACAGGTGAATCGATTCCTGCAATATGCTCTACGCAATGGATAGCCTCTGCAGATGCCATGTGTGCAAGCGCAGGGGTAGGGATAATATCTCCGATAGCATACAGCCCCTCAACATTGGTTCTGTAGTGCTCATCCACGATTACCTTACCTCTGTTCATCTCCACGCCAAGCTCTTCAAGGCCCAGATGCTCTGTATTTGGAACCACTCCTGCAGCAGAGAGGACAAGTTCAGCCTCGATAACCTCAACGCCCTTCTTGGTCTCCACTGTCACCTTGCAGATATCACCTGTGGTATCCACACCTTTGACCTGTGCAGAAACCATTACCTTGATACCCATTTTGCGGAATGAACGGCTTAATTGTGCCGACACCTCATCATCCTCAAGAGGGACGATACGGTCCACATATTCGATAAGGTGAACTTGCTCCACGCCCATGCTCTTATAGAAGAATGCAAACTCGCTTCCGATAGCACCGGAACCGATGATGGCCATACTCTTTGGCAGCTTCTCAGGGACAAGGGCCTGGAAATATGAAATGATTTTTTCACCGTCAATAGGGGCAAAAGGGAGAGAGTTTGGTCTTGCACCAGTAGCGAGGATTATATGGTCAGCACCATATTCCACTACTCCGTCAGGTGTATTGACAGCCACCACTTTACCTGCCTTCACAGAGCCTTCTCCCTGAATCACTGTCACTTTATTTTTCTTCAGAAGATACTCCACACCTTTTGACATCTGTGCAGAGACACCTCTGCTCCTCTCCACCACTTTGGCAATATCTACAGTGATATCTCCGTTTACACTGAAACCGTAACTCTCTGAATTCTGCGCATAATGCAATGCCTGAGCACTTTTAAGGAGCGCTTTTGTAGGGATACAACCCCAGTTGAGGCATATGCCGCCCAAATTAGCACGTTCTACTACAGCAGTCTCAAAACCGAGTTGAGCAGCCTTGATTGCGGCCACATAGCCACCAGGGCCAGAGCCGATCACAATTACATTATATTTCTTTTCCATGACAGTTTTTATATTTTTTACCCGAACCACATGGGCAAGGATCATTTCTACCAACTTTTTTCTCTACCCTTACAGGGGCATTGCTTTTGGCCTCTCCTCCAAGGTTTGAAGTCATCTCATTGCGGGATGCACGCATTGCCGAAAGGTCTGCCTTCTTCTGGCGCCCCTCCTCAAGTGAAGCCTCCTCATTGTTTTGCCTTAAGGCAATATGGGCCTTAAGAAGATATGACAAAGTATCTTTTGAAATGTTTTCAAGAACCTTCTTGAAGAGGTTGAAACTCTCGAACTTATAGATAAGGAGCGGATCCTTCTGTTCGTAAGTGGCATTCTGTACAGACTGTTTGAGTTCGTCCATCTCGCGAAGGTGCTCTTTCCAGTACTCATCTATATTGATAAGGGTGACAGTCTTGTTTACAGTCCTGATAAGTTCACGACCTTTGCTTTCGTAAGCCTTCTTGAGGTTAAGAAGCACCTGAAGGATTCTAGTACCGTCTCCTACAGGAACTACGACATTTTCAAAGCGGGCACCCTGGGTCTCATAGATACGCTCAATGATTGGCCAAGCTTGTTTGACCATAAGGTCACATCTTCTGTTATACTCTTCCCTGACTCTGGTATAGAGAGCATCGAAAATCTTCTCGGAAGATGATTCATTGAAGAACTTCTCATCCATTGCAGGATCCACAGAAAGGGTCTTCATAACCTCCATTGCAAACGCCTCATAGTCCATCTCCTTGGCCATCTCTGAGAGAATTTCGCAATAATCACTCATCATATTCAGCACATCCACATCAATACGCTCGCCATAAAGTGCATTGCGGCGTTTATTGTAGATAACCTCCCTCTGTGAGTTCATAACATCGTCATACTCAAGGAGTCTCTTACGGATACCGAAGTTGTTCTCCTCCACCTTCTTCTGAGCCCTCTCGATAGAGCTTGAGAGCATAGGGTGCTGAAGTACCTCTCCCTCCTGAAGACCCATCTTGTCCACTATCGAAGCGATACGCTCAGATCCGAAAATACGCATCAGGTCATCCTCCAGTGAGACATAGAAAGTCGAAGAACCGGGGTCACCCTGACGTCCTGCACGACCCCTTAGCTGTCTGTCCACACGGCGGCTGTCGTGTCTCTCTGTACCGATGATAGCCAAACCGCCAGCCTCTTTGACACCGGGGCCAAGTTTGATATCGGTACCACGACCAGCCATATTGGTAGCAATGGTTACAGCACCAGGCTCACCAGCGTGTAGCACAATCTCTGCCTCACGGGCATGCTGCTTCGCATTCAGCACATTGTGCTTGATACCGCGAAGTTTGAGCATACGGCTCAATAGCTCTGATATCTCTACAGATGTTGTACCTACAAGAACAGGTCTATTCTTGGCTGTAAGCTCCACAATCTGCTGGATAACAGCATTATATTTCTCTTTCTTTGTTTTATAGATATTGTCCTCCTCATCGATTCTGGCGATAGGTCTGTTGGTCGGGATAACCACCACGTCAAGTTTATAGATAGACCAGAACTCACCAGCCTCTGTCTCAGCTGTACCTGTCATACCGGCAAGCTTATGGTACATCCTGAAGTAGTTCTGAAGGGTAATGGTGGCAAATGTCTGCGTTGCAGCCTCCACCTTCACATTCTCCTTGGCCTCGATAGCCTGGTGCAGACCATCAGAGTATCTTCTACCCTCCAGGATACGGCCTGTCTGCTCATCCACAATCTTAATCTTGTTGTCCATCACCACATACTCCACATCCTTTTCAAACATGGCGTACGCTTTAAGGAGCTGGTTCACAGTGTGCACCCTCTCCGACTTGAGGGCATAATCTGCAAGAATCTTATCTTTCTTCTCCAACTTCTCCTCCTGGGTAAGATCCATCTTCTCAAGCTCTGATATCTCGGTACCTACATCCGGAAGGATAAAGAATTTGCTGTCATCAAGATTCGCAGTGATAAGGTCATTGCCCTTATCGGTCATCTCTACGCTCTTGTGCTGCTCCTCAATAACGAAGTAGAGTTCATCGGTAATCAGGTGCATCTGCTTGTTGTTGTCCTGCATAAAGAAGTTCTCCACCTTCTGCAGAGTCTGCTTGATGCCTGGTTCTGACAGATACTTGATAAGAGGACCATACTTAGGGAGACCTTTGTGGGCGCGAAGAAGAAGTTTTCCACCTTCAAACTCCTGCCCCTCTGAGAGGAGTTTCTTGGCATCGAGCAACAGTTTGCCCACAAGTTGTCTCTGGGCACTGTAGAGTCTCTCTACAAAAGGCTTGTATGTCATGAACTGCTGATCATCTCCTTTTGGAACAGGTCCTGAGATGATAAGTGGAGTTCTCGCATCATCAATAAGGACAGAGTCCACCTCATCGACGATGGCATAGTGATGTTTCTTCTGCACAAGATCCTGAGGATCAAGTGCCATATTGTCCCTCAAATAGTCGAAACCGAACTCATTGTTGGTTCCGAATGTGATATCTGCACGGTAAGCTCTCTTGCGGGCCTCCGAATTGGGCTGGTGTTTGTCGATACAGTCCACACTCAGACCGTGGAACATATAGAGGGGACCCATCCACTCTGAGTCACGTTTTGACAGGTAGTCATTGACAGTCACCACGTGGACACCTTTACCTGCCAACGCATTCAGGAAAACAGGGAGTGTTGCTACAAGGGTCTTACCCTCACCGGTAGCCATCTCCGATATTTTACCCTGATGCAGAACGATACCGCCAATGAGCTGCACATCGTAATGTACCATATCCCATACTATAGGGTTGCCACCGGCCATCCAGCTGTTTTTCCACACAGCCACATCACCTTCAATGGTAACAAAATCGTGTGAAGTGCTCAGATCCTTGTCGAAATCGGAAGCCTTCACCCTTATTTCAGTATTCTCCTTGAACCTGCGGGCAGTGGATTTGACTATTGCGAACGCATCAGGCAATATCTCTGAAAGGACTGCCTCTATATCCTCATCGATCTTTTTGGTAAGCTTGTCCACCTCTGTAGCCAAAGCCTCCTTCTTCTCAGGCTCGATGTTTACATCCTCGAGCTGAGCCCTCAACTCATGCTTTCTGGCCTCATCCTTGGCGATTCTGTCCGCTATTGTTTTCTTTAGTTTTTCCGATTCTTCCCTCAACTGATCATCTGAGAGGGCATCAATGCGACTGTATGAAGCGAGAACCTTATCCAGGATAGGTTTGATCTGCTTCATATCTCTCTCCGCCTTCGATCCGAATAGTTTCTGTAATATTTTAGTTAAAGATGCCATTTGTTTTATTTATAATAAACCGCAAATATAATCAATATTTATAAACCGAATAACATTAGTACTCCGCCACATACCACTGCCACCAAAGCGTTGATCACCTTGGTCCTCAGGAAATTCTGCTTATCTGAAGCCAACAGAGGCAAAGCAGTGTGTCCATCCTGAGAAATGGAACTTGCAAGGAGTACCGAAAATGGGACATAGCCAGTGGCAAACAGGGTGATAAAAACCATATGGGGGCCCGACTCAGGGATTATACCCACCAATGCTGCAATCAATATCACCACAAAAACATTCTCACTGAGCCAATGCTCAATATCGAGATACTGGAGCCCCACCTGAATCACTGCCAAAGCTCCGAAAGTCCACAGGAAAATCCTGAGGCAATGCTTCCTGATAACGTGATTCCAGATATGCTCCTGCACAAAATGTTCGCTTGAATTCAAAATAAGAAAGAGCACCACTACACTTATCACCCCAAACAGTATGTTTATCCACCTCTCATCCAGCAATGATATGGCACCATGTTGATGGGCTTCATGCTTATGATGTTCAAGGTGACAAGCCTCATCCTGGTGGTGATCATGATGACCTTCTCCATGCTCATGATGTCCCCCTTCCAATGTCTCCGAGACCTGTTCAGGGTGGTGATGGGTATGCTCCAATGCCCCGGTAAAAAGGGATGCCGCAAACAGGGCCAATCCTGCCACCACCAACACCTTTACTGCAGAGATCCCTTTCTTACCCCTCTCTGCCCCATTCTCCGAATGCTCGTGGTGCACCTCGAACTCCTGGTCACAACTTATTGCCACAGGCCTCCTGTAGAACTTGTCCACCAACATTCCGGAGACAAATGCAATTACAAAGAGCACTCCGAAAAGTATAACTGCCGTTTTGGGTATCATTGCCAGCATCACGAATGACTCATCTCCGGAGGAAGAGACCATAGCTGCCACCAACGCACCCAGACTGATCAGGCCATGGGAAAAGAGGGATACAGCAGCGAATCCGCCCACACACCCGGGAATAAGACCGAGCAGAGCACCAAGCAACACCTGCTTGACCTTAGAGTTTCTTAGAGATCCAAACCATCTGCCGGCCGAACGGACATTGATATACTCTATGGTCATCATCATGACCATCACCAGACCCGTCACCAGACAGGCATTCTTCAACACCTCACAAACAAGTTCCCACCCCATCAGATTAATTCCTTATATCACGCTCAATATATCTCTCGAGAAGTTCTCCTGCAGCTGCGAAAGAGTCCATTTTGCCATCAAGGACACAATCCTCATACTGAGGAAGGATTTTTTCTATAGCAGGATTTTCGTAAAACATCTCCTTAAGTGACTCATTTATACTTTCATACATCCAGAATCTCGCCTGTTCACGACGACGTTTCTGATAGTAGCCGTTGCCTTTTACAAGATCGAAGTACTCCTCTATCTTGGCCCAAATCTCCTCCAGACCCCTCTTTTCAAGTGAAGAGGATGTAAGGGCGGTAGGGACCCAGGTAGACTCTGTAGGTGGGAAAAGGTGCAATGCATTTGCATACAGTGCACGTGCCATATTGGCCTTATCCACATTGTTGCCATCCGCCTTGGTGATAGCTATAAGGTCTGACATCTCCATAATACCCCTCTTGATACCCTGAAGGTCATCACCTGCACCAGAGAGCATCAGCAAAAGGAAGAAGTCACTCATCGAGTGGACAGCAGTCTCAGACTGACCTACACCCACAGTCTCAATGAAGACCACATCATAACCGGCAGTCTCGCAAAGGAGGACTGTCTCTCTGGTCTTGCGGGCCACACCACCAAGGGAGCCTGCACTCGGGCTGGGACGGATGAAGGCATCAGGATTGTTGCACAATGTCTCCATACGGGTCTTGTCACCGAGAATACTTCCTTTGCTCTTCTCACTGCTCGGGTCAATGGCCAGAACAGCCAGCTTGTGCCCTTTGGCTGTCACAAGATTGCCGAAAGACTCGATAAATGTACTTTTGCCGGCACCAGGCACACCTGTGATACCGATCCTCATCGACTGGTTGGCAGAGGAAAGTTCCTGGCAACGGGTGATTATCTCACGTGCCATCGCCCTGTGCTCAGGCAAGGAACTCTCTATTAGGGTAATCGCCTTACTGAGGATAACAGTATCACCCTTTGTAATACCATCCATATACTCATCCACCGTAAGGATGGACTTCCTCTTGTTCTTAAAGAAATTTTTTATGTAAGGGTTTACTACCGGGGGTTGTTCCACCCCATCATTTACCACAAGGGCTGTATCTTCATTGTGATACTCCTCGAAGAAATCTCCTTGATGCTTGCTGTTGTCCATAGTTATCTATTTTTCTATCTCTCCTGTAATGAATAGGTTAACAATGGGTCTTGTAGGGGCATTGGTGATGATTGATATGACATACAGCATCTCCCCCTTTCCTTTGGAGGTATCCACAGTCACCTCTATCATCCCCCTCTCCGATGCTGCCACCACCTCAGGATACTTGAAAGTGCACCCTGGCTCACTCGACTCCATTTTATATATTTTCATGGTCTCTTTGCCCATGTTTGTGAAGGTAAATGACACCTTCTGCTTCTCCCCTGCCTTGCATTTTTCAAACGATGCTGAGGAGGTTAGGAACTTGGGAAGAGCACCACTCTTCATCTGCTGGTCGCTGTAATCTGAAAAATTCTCTTTGACAAGAGCCTCCACCACCAGTTCACCTTTTTGCTGTACACCATTTACCACTACATTGGTCTTGAAGAACGATCGCCCCCAAAGTTTGCCCAGAGTTTTTTTGGTATCTACAACATAGGTAATTTTCGCTTTCCCTCTGGCAGGCACTACAGCTGGCTCGGCAGAGATTGTGAGCCCTGGTGTCACCCCTTTGAAAGAGACTTTGACACTCTTGCCCGAAAGGTTTACAAACTCTGTACTGTGATTTTTGGAAAGCCCCTGCTCTATCTGCCCCAGGCTCATTGTCTTCGATTTGAAGCCCAGAACCCCGAACCTCTCAGGATAGAGTTCTTCAAGCGATTTTTTCTTCTGGTGCGCCACGCCCCTGATCCTCAACAGGACCGGCTTTGTGAGATCTGACACATAGACAGTTATAACCTTATCGAAAGGGTATGGCCCCTGGTCATTTTTGAAGGTGATCCGTATCTCCCCTTTCTCTCCTGGTCTGAGGGGCTTTTTGTCCCAGTCAGGTTCGGTACAGCCACAAGAGGTAATGACCCTGTGAAGGACTATAGGCTTGTCACTTATGTTTGTGAAAACGAATTTGCAATGCTGCTCTCCGTCAGAAAGGAGGATATCACCGAAATCGTGGATAATCTTGTCAAACTTGACCACACCACCGAACTCATTTTGTGCAAATAGCGAAGAGACACTGAAAATCAGCGCCATAGCTGCCATCAATATTTTTTGTGCAAAATTTCTCATATCAACCTCCAAATATACGAAATAATATTATTTTTGTGTCAATAAATATTTACAAGTTATTATGAACCGTATTATCAAAGGTGGGCTGATCGCCCTAATGCTAATGTTGGCAGTCTCTTGTAGCCAATACAAATATGAGACTGTTCCAAATGACCCTACCAACACCAGAATATACACCTTGGACAATGGTCTGAAAGTATATATGAGTGTTACAAAAGATGAGCCAAGAATTGACGCTCATATCGCAGTCAAAGTTGGTGGAAAAAATGATCCTCACGAGACCACTGGTCTTGCACACTACTTTGAGCACTTGATGTTCAAAGGGACAGAGTCTTTCGGTACACAGAACTACGAACTTGAGAAACCTCTTCTGGATGCTATCGAGGCTCAGTTTGAAATCTACCGTAAAACTACCGACGAGGCAGAGAGAACCGCTATCTATAAAGTTATCGACTCACTATCATACGAAGCATCCAAATATGCTATTCCCAACGAGTATGACAAACTTATGGCCGCTATCGGTGCAGACGGCACCAACGCCTACACCGGCTACGATATGACCGTATACACTGAAAACATCCCTTCAAACCAGATAGAGAATTGGGCAAAAATCCAGGCAGACCGCTTCGCACACAATGTAATCCGCGGCTTCCACACTGAGCTTGAGACCGTATATGAAGAGAAAAATATGTCCCTTACACAGGACTCGCGCAAGATCTACGAACAGATGTTCTCTGCTCTCTTCAAGAACCACCCATACGGCACACAGACTGTTCTTGGGACTCAGCAGCACCTTAAGAACCCATCTATCACAAACATCAAGAACTACTATAAAGAGTGGTACGTTCCTAACAATATCGCCATCTGTATGTCGGGTGATTTCGATCCTGACCAGACCATTAAAATTATCGACCAGTATTTCGGCGGATTGAAGCCTAATCCAAACCTCAAAAAGATGGAGTTTGAGCCTGAGGCACCTATCACCGAACCTATCGTAAGAGAGGTATACGGACTTGAGTCTCCAAGTGTGACCCTCGCCTGGAGATTCCCCGGCATCAAAGATCCAAGCAGCGAAATGCTTGATGTTATCGGCCAGATTATGAACAACGGTCAGGCCGGTCTTATCGACCTCAATGTAAACCAGCAGCAGAAAGTCCTCAGCGCATTCGGAGGAAACTACGCACAGGCAGACTACTCTGTATTCCTTATCCAGGCACGCCCCAAACAGGGACAGTCACTTGAAGAGGTGAAAGATATCCTCCTCACAGAGGTGGAAAACCTTAAAAAAGGAAATTTCGACGAATCTATCCTTAAAGCTATCGTAAACAACTACAAACTCAGCCAGCTTGAGTACCTTGAGGGTAGCTACGGACGTACCGACTCATTTGTAACCTGCTTCATCAATGAAGTACCTTGGGAGAGATTCATAAACCAGGTGGATAATATCTCCAAAATCACCAAAGAGGAGGTAGTGGCTTACGCCAATGAGTATTTCGGAAACAACTACGCAGTGATCAACAAACTTCAGAAGAAAGATCCTAACGAGCTCAAGATAGCTAAACCTGCCATCACCCCTATCTTTATGAACAGGGACACCTCAAGTGCATTCCTCCGTGAGATCCAGGCTTCAGTGGTAGCCCCTATCGAGCCTGTATTCGTGGATTTCGAGAAGGATATGTCTATCCTTAAAGCCAAAAATGATATACCTGTCCTCTACAAACAGAACACCACCAATGACATCTTCACCATTATCTACTCTTTCGACAGGGGTACCAATGAGGACAAATATCTCTCTACAGCTGCCCAATATCTCGATTATCTTGGCACCAGTACTATGACCCCCGAGCAGATCAAGACTGCATTCTATGGTCTTGCCTGCAACACCTCTGTATATGTATCCAACGAGCAGACACAAGTGTATGTATCGGGTCTGGGTGAGAATATGAAAGAGGCTATGAAACTTATGGAGTCTGTCATCTCTGACTCCCAGGCCAACCCTGAGGCACTTGCAGGTCTGAAAGCAGATATGCTCAAGAGACGCCAGAACAACAAGCTTAACCAGAATGCCAACTTCTCTATGTTGAGAGCTTACAATGTATATGGCCCCAAATCACCATCTACCAACGTACTCTCTAACAAAGAGATCAAAAACCTTAAAGATCAGGAACTTCTTGACAGGATCCACACCCTCAACTCATACGAGCACGAAATCCTGTACTACGGACCTATGACACAGGAAGAAATTGTGGCTACTATTGCAGAACTTCACAATGTTCCTGAGAAACTCACCCCTATCGTGAAAAACGAGTCATTCAAAGAGAGACAGATCACTAAAAATGAGGTTATCATCGCCCCTTACGATGCCAAACAGATCTACTTGGCCGGTTACTCTAACAGAGGAGAAGAGTACAATGCTGCAAATGCCCCTATCATCGCCCTTTACAACTCATACTTCGGTGGTGGCATGAACGCTATCGTATTCCAGGAGATGAGAGAAGCAAGAGGTCTTGCATACTCAGCAGGTGCATCATTGTCATCACCATCAAAAGCTGGCAAGACATACAATTACAACATGTTCATTGCCACCCAGAACGACAAGATGATCGACGCCCTTGAGGCATTTGATGAGATCATCAACGACATGCCACAATCTGACAATGCATTTGACATCGCCAAAGAGTCACTCCTTGCAAATATCAGAACCACCAGAGTGGTAAAATCAGATGTCCTCAGCAGATACGTCAGAATGCGTGACCTTGGCCTCAACTACGATATCAACAAAGATATCTTCGAGAAAGTTCAGGGCTACACTATGGAAGACATCGTGAAATTCCAACAGGAATGGGTAAAAGACAGAAAATACTCAATCGCCATCCTTGGTGACGCCAAAGATCTTGACCTGAAAGGGCTTAAAGAGTACGGAAACATCCGTAAAGTATCTACAGAGGAGATTTTCGGTTACTAAATAATTTGCGAGTTCGGCACATTTGCATTACATTTGTGCCGAATTCTAGAATTACTAACAATTTAATTAATTAAAACTATGGCTCATAAAATTGATGCAGGTTTGTGTGCAGCTTGTGGCTCATGCCAATCAGAGTGCCCAGTAGGCGCTATCGTTGCTGGTGATGTTTACTCAATCGACCCTTCTCTTTGCGCAGATTGCGGTACTTGTGTTGACGCTTGCCCAGTAGGTGCTATCAGCGCTAACTAATCACAGTTACACACACAAAATAAAGAGGCTGGACCCACGGGGACCAGCCTCTTTTCTTTTACCCCAGCACGATCATGTCCATCGGGGGCAAATACCCCCCTTTCGCCCCCGAATTGTCGACCAACATGCATATCGGGGGCAAATAACCCCTTTTCGCCCCCGAATTCCCGAACATCATGCCTATCGGGGGTAAATCACACCATTTCACACTCGGCCCCATTCGGGTGTCTGCATATAAGATTCCGGCAAGGCGATGTGAGCGAAATGAGTGGCACGAAACAACCTGTCATGAGCGACTTTGCATACTGGTCGGATAAACTAGTATGCATAGGGCAGCGAATGACTTTGCATACTGGTCAAAGAGACCAGTCGGGTTTGGGAAGAAAAAAATCCCCACGATAGTCATCGCAGGGATCTTCTGGGTAAGCATATCTAAGGGATATCCTCTGTGACCGCTTTTATTCTCCGTTCATCGAGATAAGGAACTCCTCATTCGACTCGGTCTTTTCAAGACGGGACTTCATGAACTCCATTGCCTCGACACAGTTCATGTCTGCAAGGTAGTTACGGAGTATCCACAGACGGTTGATTTTCTCTTTGGGAAGAAGAAGGTCATCACGACGGGTACTGCTGAGTGTAACATCGACAGCAGGGAATATACGTTTGTTCGAGAGTTTGCGGTCAAGCTGCAACTCCATATTACCTGTACCCTTGAACTCCTCGAAGATAACTTCATCCATCTTCGAACCGGTCTCTGTAAGGGCTGTAGCCAGGATGGTCAGCGAGCCTCCGTTCTCTATATTACGTGCTGCACCGAAGAATCTCTTTGGCTTGTGAAGTGCGTTCGCATCGACACCACCAGAAAGCACCTTACCTGATGCCGGCTGTACTGTATTGAAAGCACGGGCCAGACGTGTGATGGAGTCAAGAAGGATCACCACATCGTGACCGCACTCCACCATCCTCTTCGCTTTCTCAAGGACGATGCTTGCCACTTTTACGTGTCTCTCAGCGGGTTCATCAAATGTAGAGGCCACCACCTCTGCCTTCACACTGCGTGCCATGTCTGTAACCTCCTCTGGGCGCTCATCGATAAGGAGGACAATCATATATACCTCAGGGTGGTTGTCCGCTATCGCGTTGGCGATAGATTTGAGGAGCATTGTCTTACCTGTCTTTGGCTGTGCCACGATAAGTCCACGCTGACCTTTGCCGATAGGGGTAAAGAGATCCACTACCCTGGTAGAAAGGTTATTGTGGCCATTGGCAGTGATATTGAATTTCTCCTCCGGGAAAAGAGGTGTCAGAAAATCAAACGGAACACGGTCCCTGATGAATTCAGGGGTACGACCATTGATGCTGTTCACCTTTACAAGAGGGAAATACTTGTCACCCTCCTTTGGAGGACGGATTTCACCTTTGATGGTATCACCTGTCTTCAAAGCGTAATGTTTGATCTGGGACTGTGACACATAGATATCATCGGGTGAGTTAAGGTAGTTATAGTCTGATGAGCGGAGGAATCCGTATCCGTCAGGCATTATTTCGAGAACACCGACAGCCTCCACAATACCTTCGAACTCAATCTTTGGTTGTTGCTTTTCGTGCTGATGCCTTTCGTGTTTGTCGTGCTGACGCTCCTGCTTTCCTGAATTGTTTTCAACAACAGGGGCAGTCTCCTCTACTGGAGCCTCCTCTTTGTTCTCTGCCTGTAGTGACTCAGTTTTCTCACCCTTCTGCTCAAGTTTCTGATTTTTTGGTTTGCGGCCACGCTTTTTGCCCTGGTTCTGCGAAGGAGTACTCTGCTCTTCACCTTTTACCTCGTTGGTAACCGCCTCTGGGAGAGACTCTGGAGCGGTCTCTGCCACAGGTGCACTCTCTACTGGAGCAGCCACTTTTTCAGGTGAAGGCTCCTGTCTCTTTTTGGGTGGTCTCCCTTTTGATTTCTTAGGCTTGTTCTCACCCTCTTTGACTGGTTGAGGTGTCGCTTCCGCTACCGGTACAGGCTCCTCAATTTTAGGGGTCTGTTTTACCTCCACGCTCTCCGAAACAGGATCTACGATCTGTTTCACTATCCTTGTTCTAACCCTTTTAGGACGAGGATTCTCTTTGCTCTGAATTGCCTGTTCATCGAGAATCTTATAGATAAGATCCTCCTTGGCGATAGATGAGGCCCTTCTGATATTGAGATCCTCAGCTATCGTTACAAGCTCTTCAAAGCTTTTGCTGTTAAGTTCTAATATACCGTACATAGTTTTGGTTTAGACACTGATTGATTTTGAATTAATTATTTTACTGCAATTACATCCACCTCTGCAAGGGCTCCTTTTGGAAGTGCAGCCACTGCATAAGCGACTCTTGCCGGGTATGGCTCCCTGTAGAACTGTGAATACACCTCATTAAGTGTAGCAAAGTCCCCCATATTGGTCAGATAGACAGTAGTTTTTACCACATTGTCAAATGAATATCCGGCCTCCTCAAGGATGTACTGCAAGTTTTTGAAAATTTGTACCAACTGCTCTTTTACGCCACCTTCAGGAAACTCACCTGTCTGTGCATCAATTGGTAATTGACCTGATACATAAAGTGTACCATTTGCTTCTACTGCTTGGCTGTATGGACCTACAGCTTTAGGTGCCAAAGGACTGGCAATAACTCTTTTACTCATAATGTATATTTTTAAATGTTACTAATTATCCCAATAAGATGAAGATTTCCTGTACTGCAACAAATCTGCAAGGGCAGATGCCTTTGCTGCAATCCTGAAACTCCAGCTTTCCCACTGGCCAAATGGGACCCACATCACAGAAATATTGAAACAGTGAAGATCGTAGGTAGCATTTATCGTAGTGGTTGTCGGTTTAAGTTTTGTCAAGTCAAGACCCGTATTGACACTTATATTGAAATCTTTGGTCAACGCTATGGATCCGTTTATTGACAGTGTCTGGGTATGGTTGTGCTTCGTCTGAAGCTGCTCGTTTGCATATGAATAGGACTTGCTGTAGGAGTAGTTGAAGTTCAGGCCCAACTGCCAGGGAACATTGGGATTCAGATAGTAAACCCAACCTCCCGGGATATATTCACCTGTATATGGGTGATAATATATTTTGTTGTATGCCATCTCCTCGGTATTTGTCACCACACTACCCTGGGTCTTCTGTTGGGAGCCCGATCCCCCCTTCCGCTCTCCATGGCCATCATTACCATCAATCTTTCCTGTCCCCCTGATGCTCCACGACAATGAAGCCGATGCGTTGGTTATACGTGCCCAGCTTGCCCCCTTGGTCTTTGTTGCCTGGAACACATTGCATTTCCTACCTCTCTCATCCACAGCGTAAGGATCGAGCGTCATACTTGCATTTATACCAATCTTCTCAAACACTGTCGTATTGCCCGAAACACTGAGTGTAGAGAGCTTGAGTGAGTCTGCCAGGAAGTTGTAACTTCCCCTGATGCCCAGATTGTCTATCAGCTTCACCTTCTTGGTTCCCACCCCTGTGGTATCCTGATCATCCTTTATTTTCGCCTCAAGATTGTTCCTCAACTCAAAAGAGAGTCCGGCTGTCTGCCCTTTGCTTGGTGGCTGGTACAAGCCTCCTGCATACTTGTTGTAATCGATGCTTTGGGTCTCTCCGTTATTGTCGGTATATGTGTAGGTCATATAACCATTCATAGGGACACCCATCTCCGGCTTGTATGAAAACGACATTGAAGGGGTTATCATATGCCTTATCGCTTTCAGTTTGGAGTTGGGGAGTGTAAACATATAGGTACCATAGATACGGGTGCTCATCGACATACTTGCCGAGAAGTCCTGACTTACGCCGAATGTACTGTATTGCGGAGACTTGTGGTACTCTACCCGATTGGTCTCGGGATTGTATTCAGGATGCTGCTCCTGAAAATGCCAGTTCATGCCATACGATATGCCAGGGGAGAAATTGAGATACTTCAGCAAAGTGAATGACGGCAAACCTATACTGAACCTGTGGTTCATGCCCGCCTGCAGTTTTGAGAAGAAATCTGGATCCCTTATCTCCTTGGCCTTGAAACTTATCTTATTCTGGAAGGTCGCACCATAACCCAAAGATATCTGCTCATAGAACCTCTCCTTACCCACCCTGTTCTTCCTCTTGAACGGATAGAATCTGTTTACATTGAAAGTGATGTTAGGCAATGTGATATTGTATGAGCTGTCCCTTGTATTTTGGTTATGCAGACCGTTGATGGATAGCGACATCTTGCTCCAGGTCTTGCTGTACGATATTGACGAACCGATCTGGCTCTCCAGTGCCTGGTTGATATTGTTGGCATTGTACCTGTTGTTCGAGGGGCTGGCAAAGTTTACGGATGCACTGAATGATGTTCCCGGGTTTGCCTTCGAATCCTGGCTATGGGACCATTTCACAGAGAAGTTCTTGCTCTGGAAAAACTCTGAAGTCCCCTTCTCACCAGTCTGGTCCACAGAATATGTGAGTCCGAGGCTACCGTTGAACTTGTATCTCAGCTTGTATCTTGAGTTGAGATCCACACTCCACGAACCGAGGGTATAGATATCTGTAGTCAGAGCGACATCAAAATGGTCACCAAATACCATATAGTAACCCAAATCCCTCATATAGAAACCGCGGGCCTGTTCCTCTCCGAATGTAGGGAAAAGGATACCGCTGGCTCTCTGTGGCTTCTGCGGTACAAATCCGAAAGGGATCACCAACGGAAGCGGTACATCCGCCACCACCACATATGCAGGCCCGAACACAGTCCTCTGCTTCGGCTCTGTTATAATCTTGGCGGCAGTCATCTTGAGATAATAGTGCGGATGTTCCAGATCGCAGACAGTATATTTTCCTTTGGTAATATTGATGGACTTGTCCGGCATCATCTTCAGATTCTCACCATGCAGGATACCCTCCTGCTGTTGGGTAATCATATTCTTCACCTTCGCTTTTCGGGAGTTGAAATTGTAGTAGACATGGTCCACATCGTAAGACTGACCGTCCATAATCATCTTGGGCCTTGAAAGGAGATTTCCCAGCGAATCTGTCATACCTGAAGCAAACACAGTCTGTTTGTCCACATCATATGCCATATAGTCGGCCTCTATACCCATATTTCCGTATGTAACCTTCACATCCCCGTAATAATATATCATCTTGTGGGGCCCGGAAAAATCCTCAATGGTAGAGTCCTTTGCACTTGAGAAGACAGGAAAATCGAGCATACCCTTTTTCTCCAGGGAGGCGGAATCAACAGCCGCAAGCGAATTTGCCAATGCCAAAGAATCCCCCCTTGATGTAGAATCGGCAGCCAATGCCAGCGAATCGGCACCTGCGCGCAATGAGTCTGCCAATACTTGCTTGGCACTACCCCTCACAGAGAGTGAGTCAAACATTGTCAGCCTTTTGGGAAGCTCCCTACCCTCCAGTTCCTGCGCACACAAAGGGGCCCAGCTGGTCTTGAGGACCAACAGAAAACAGACAAGAATTAGTTTTAGGAGATTAAGTCGCGGCATCCACCAACGTTTGAAAATTATTGCTACTTTTGCAGCACGCAAATATAATAAAAATCTGAATATATATGTACTCTTTATATAGATATTTACTCATAATATCGGTTGCAGCGCTTATTTTCCCGGTCAAATCTGACGCACAGACCAGGCAGCTGGTGCAACTGAAAACTGTAGTCATAGATGCAGGGCACGGTGGAAAGGACCCAGGGGCCATCAAGGGCAACGTGCAGGAGAAAAACATAACACTCTCCGTAGCAAAGGCCCTGGGCAATATGATCCACGAGAAGTACCCCGATGTAAAAGTGGTATATACCCGTTCCACTGACAAATTTGTACCACTTGACCAGAGGGCTGCCGTTGCAAACAAGAACAAAGCCGACCTTTTCATATCAATCCACGTCAATGCCACCAAAGCCACCTCTGCCAGAGGGACAGAGACCTTTGTTATGGGTCTTGACAAAAGCAATTCCAATATGGAGGTGTGCCAATTGGAGAACAGCGTTCTCACCCTTGAGGAGGGGTACAACTCAAAATATTCGGGATTCGACCCCAAAAACCCTGAATCCTACATAATATTCTCCCTCCTCCAGAACTCCCATCTGGAACAGAGCCTCATAATGGCAGAGGCGGTGCAGAACGAAATGAAAAAAGGGCCCATCACCTACAACAGAGGGGTAAAGCAGGCACCATTTCTGGTCCTGTGGAAATGCACCATGCCCTCCATCCTTGTGGAACTCGGATTCCTCTCCAACCCCACAGACTACAAGGCACTGACAACCAAATCCTCACAGGTCCAGTTCGCCACCAGAATCTTCAAAGCATTTGAGGCCTACAAAAAACAGTATGACACCCAAATAGAACTCCCTGCCCAGACAGAACCTGAAGGGATTTACAGGATTCAGGTGATGAGCTCATCCAAGGAACTCCCCAAAGGATCAGCCGAGTTCAAAGGGCTCGACTGCGAATGTGTAAAAGTAGGCAATCTCTACAAATACACAGTCGGAAGATTTGACTCCAGAGAGGAGGCATCAAAAGAGCTTGCCAAAGTCAAAAACCTCTTCCCAGGTGCCTTTATCGGCACTTTCAAATAATCCTGAAATTTTTCCAATATTTTAAGTAAAATTTCCCGAAATCTAAAAAAAAAATTGCCCGAAAATTTTTTACTATTGAGTATTAGGCACTTAATTTTTTTTTAGAATTTTCTTTTTTTTTGAAGAGATTTTTTACTCATCTTTGCAAACCTAACCTATCGTAAAAACGCTTAACCTAAATCACTAATGTCAGAGCAGAATCACATATCTGTATGGGGCGAATGTCTACTGATTATCAGGGACATAATACCTCCACAGAGCTATAGGACGTGGTTTGAGCCCATTCAGGCTGTAGACCTCGCCGGCTCCACTCTGACATTGGAGGTCCCATCTGAATTTTTCAGAGAGTACCTTGAGGAACACTACCTTGATCTGTTGAGCAAAACACTTCGCAGGGTTATCGGTCCTGGAGCCCGTCTGATATACAAGGTGAAGATAATAAAGAACTCCACCATCACATATCCGAGCAGCAACACCAAAGAGGTGAAGAATCCGCCTGTCCCTATGAGCCCTGCACAGGTATCAAACCTTGCGGGTCTTGATCCCTACACCATCCCAGGACTGAAGAGGCTGGACATCAATCCAAACCTCTCCACCAACTACTCTTTCGAGAATTTCATCGAGGGCAACTGCAACAAGCTTGGCCGCTCTGCCGGTATAGAGATATCAAAGAAGCCGGGCAACAATGCATTCAACCCATTGTTCCTGTATGGTGGTTCCGGACTTGGAAAGACACACCTGGCTCAAGCCATCGGACTTGAGATAAAGAACAAATATCCTGAGAAGATTGTACTTTATGTGACTGCAAATGTATTTATGACCCAATACATTGATGCTGTCACAGTAAAGAACAAACTTACAGACTTCCTGCACTTCTACCAGTCGATAGATGTACTCATCATCGATGATGTTCACGAATTTGCAGAGAAGCACTCTACCCAAAATGCATTCTTCCAGGTATTCAACCATCTGCATCAGTTAGGAAAACAGCTTATCCTCACATCTGACAGGCCCCCTGTAGATCTTCAGGGTCTGGACCAGAGATTGTTGTCAAGATTCAAATGGGGATTGACCACTGAGCTTCTCCCACCTGATTATGAAACCAAACTAGCCATTCTCAAGGCCAAAAGTTTCCGCGAAGGCATCAGCCTTCCAGAGGATGTGCTTAACTATATAGCATCAAAGGTTGTAAGCAATATCCGTGAGCTCGAAGGGACACTTATATCCCTGATTGCCAACGCTACCCTCACCAAGAGGAAAATTACACTCAGCCTGGCACAGGAACTCATCGACAAAATTGTCAGCACACCTAAAAACGACATATCTGTCAACAAAATCAAAAAGACAGTCTGTGACTATTTCGGCATCACCCCTGAGATTCTGCTTTCGAACACCAGAAAGAGAGAGATTGTACAGGCAAGGCAGATCGCTATGTACCTCAGCCGAAATATGACAAATACTTCATTGGACTCTATCGGTAGCCAGATTGGTGGAAAGAATCACGCTACAGTTCTATATGCTTGCAATACCGTTTGTGACCTTATGGACACTGACCGCACCTTCCGTCAATATATCACCGACATAGAGAGAGAACTCCGCACAAACCTCCAATAAGATATATTTGACATTATGACTACAGACAGAATTCTCGCTATCTTCAGCGAGATTATTTGTATTCCCCGTGAATCAGGGAACGAACAGCATATTATAGCATACCTTCAGGATTTTGCCAATAAAAACGGACTTCCATGCAAGACCGACAAAGTTGGCAACGTACTGATTACCAAAGAGGCCACCCCAGGCAGAGAGAGCTCCCCTACCATCATTCTCCAGAGCCACTCAGATATGGTGTGTGAGAAAAACAACGGCGTGGAACACGACTTTGCCAAGGATCCCATCAAGGCTGTCATCGAAGATGGCTGGATGATTGCCAAAGAGACCACTTTGGGAGCTGACTGCGGCATCGGTATCGCAGCATCGCTCGCACTTCTTGAGGACAACACCCTCGAGCACGGCAAGATAGAAGCACTGTTCACTGTCAGCGAAGAGACCGGTATGGACGGAGCATTTGCCCTCACCCCTGACTTTATGAGCGGCAGCATCCTGATCAACCTTGACTCGGAGGATGAGGGTGAACTCTTCATCGGATGCGCCGGCGGAGTGGACACTACAGCCCATTTCGATTACACTACCAAAAAACTTGACAAGAATCTGCTGAAATACAAAATCGGCTTCTGCGGCGGCGTAGGCGGGCATAGCGGTGACGACATCGACAAAGGGCGTGCAAATGCCATCCAGCTCCTCAGCCGCTCCCTGTACAAAATCATGAAGGAGTTCAATGTTGCGCTGTGCGCAATAGATGGCGGCAACAAGCGCAACGCCATCGCACGTGAAGCATATGCCATCATTGCCCTCAAAGGGGGGGATCTCAAGGAGATCAAAAAGATGCACCTTGCCACAGCTGAAGAGATCAAAGCTGAATATGCTGCCACCGAGCCAAACATTGCCCCTATCTTTGAAGAGGCAGAGTGGAATGACGAGGCTATTGACACCCAAGTGGCCCTCAATCTTATCTCTTGCTTCAACTCTGCACCACACGGTGTTCTGGCTATGAGCCAGGAGATGAAAGGGCTTGTGGAGACATCGACCAACCTTGCATCCGTAAAAATGGTTGACGGCCGCATCAGAGTGGGCACCAGCCAGAGAAGCTCCATCAACAGTGCCCGTCACCACGCAGCAGAGAAGGTGGAGGCATCATTCCTGCTTGCCGGAGCTGAGGTTACACACGAAGGGGAATACCCGGGATGGAAACCACAACTCAAATCGCCTGTACTTGAACTTACCCAAAAGGGATATCTGGAACTTTTCGGAGTGAATCCTGTAGTAAGGGCCATCCACGCTGGACTTGAGTGTGGTCTTATCCTTGACAAATACCCTTCACTTGACATGATCTCATTCGGCCCCACCATCAGAGGTGTACACGCACCAGGTGAGAGACTTGACCTCGCAAGCCTTGACAAGTTCAACAAACTTCTTGAATACGTAATTGTAAACTGCAGATAGTTATGATAATAGCACCTTCAATCCTCGCAGCTGATTTTGGAAATCTTGCCCGCGACATACAGATGGTAAATGCATCTGAAGCAGAATGGATTCACCTCGACATTATGGACGGGGTATTCGTACCAAATATCTCATACGGCTTCCCTGTGGTAAGTGCTATCGCCAAAGAGGCAAAAAAAGTGCTTGACGCACACCTTATGATTATCGACCCAGACAGATATGTGGAGAATTTTGCCAAGATGGGTGTAGAGTATCTCTCAGTACACTATGAAGCGTGTACACACCTTCACCGCTCACTTCAGAACATCCGTAACCTGGGTATGAAAGCCGGTGTGGCCCTGAATCCCCATACACCTGTGCACCTTCTTGAAGATATACTTGAAGAGTGTGATTATGTGCTTCTTATGTCTGTCAACCCAGGATTCGGAGGACAGAAATTCATTGAGAACTGCGTAAAGAAAGTCTCTGCTCTGAAAGAGATGATCCTGAAAAGGAACCTCAATACACTTATCGAAGTTGACGGAGGTGTAAACCGTCACAATGCCCCTATCCTGGCAGCTGCCGGAGCAGATGCATTGGTGGCAGGAAGTTCTGTCTTCAACGCCCCCGACCCCCTCGCAGAGATCATCGCCCTTAAAGGGTAACTTGTTACCACACACATAAAAACGGGGGCAGAAATCATCATTCTGCCCCCGTTTTGTCATTTATCACACTTTTCGGGGGCAAAACCACCCTTTCTGCCCCGGAATGGTAATCGCCGAAGGTAATCGGGGGCGAAAACACCCTTTCTGCCCCGGAATGGTAATCGCCGAAGGTAATCGGGGGCAAAACAGCTATTTTCGCCCCCGAATTTGTTTAGAAGGTAACCAATTCCGCTTCTTCAAGCATTTTTACGTATTTGGTTATGGTCTCTATTGAGTCGCCAACTGGGAATTGGGCATCAAGCATCTTCTTGATATCGAGGATACTGTTGGTGCCGCTTGTGGTCAATTTGGCGATCTCGCCACCATTGATGACTGCACCCCTCTTATTGAAACCGTATTTGGCCATAAGCTCAGGTGAGATTGTTCTCATTACCCCATAGCCGCTCTCCAGTACTTTTGCAGTAGATTTTGGATAAACCTTTGCAGCTGCTTTCTCTTCTGCTGTGAGCTCAATCTTGACGGGGGCGCATCCGAGTGCTGATGCATAAGCCTTCATCGCTGCATCTATGTCAAGGGCATTGCCTTTGGCTGTCTCACGGATACCTTTCTGGAGTGCTGCAACATATTCTGCAAGGGGTTTGCTCTCAGGGGCGAGTTCAAGCACTGAGGCAAGGGTAGCGATCTCATTCTTCTCGACAGCATCCTGATTCCAGCGGGCAGCCTTATATGCTGCAGCAAGCTCATCTGCCGATGCAGATCCCATTTGTGCCAAATCGTGCCTCATCTTGAATGAGAGGCGTTTGTCACCATTGGCTGCCACCTCTGAAGCAATTTTTATCGCACCATCCTCCTCTGCCGAGGCAATGGTATATGCACTTGCTGCCGCAATGACTACTGCTCTGTGGAGTTGTGTAGGGTCGCATATGGATGGTCTGTCGCCTGAAGTGTGGTAGTAATTGTCGGGCCAGGTAATCATAATGACACTTGGCACCTGCACTCCCCAGTCATTGAATACCTCGTGGTCAGATGCTCCGTAGTGGGCATTGATGGCGTAGTAGAAAGGGTCGTGTGAGCCGGTAAGACTGAACACAGGCTTGAGTGCATCCGGACGGCCCATACCTGTGGCTACGAAACTGCGGTTTGTTGCACCCATATAGTGGTAGAATGACTCTGCTACATCGTTGAGATAGTGGGGATTGCCCATAGTGGTACGGTGAAGGCAATAGTAACCTTCGCTTTTGCTCAACCATAGACCGACCATATCAAGATTTATGGCACAAAGGGCCTTTTCAAGTTCATCCTTGTTCTGGATGGCCCAAGGGATTGATCCCTGGAATTCAGGAACCCAGATGAATCTCATACCCCTCTTGGCACGTGGAATACGGCCGCTGTTGTATAGCTCATTGATGGTGCGCGCTGCCTCAATCAGCGCTGCAGAGCCCGATATATTGTCATTGGCACCAAGTTTCACATATCCCTCATAAAGGTGGGCAACGAAGATAACCTCCTCGGCATCAGGGTCAGTACCAGGAATATAACAGGTAGGTACCTCTATATCTGTCTCTTCATTTGTAGTCTCAACTTTTGCGTGAACAGTAATTTTCTCACCGTAGAGGAGTCTGTCACGGAGTGCATAGCCGTCTCTTGGAGGAAGATTGAAGCAGAAGGTGGGGTTCTTGCTGCGGATGCCGGAGTTAGGGATCTGGAGAGGATCCACAAGAGGACGGGGTGAATTGAAGCTTATGACACCTACAGCACCTTTGGCTACCACCTTATCGTGGACACGGCCACCGGATGCCTCAGTCACCACTATCTTACCCTCAAGGTCCAACCCTTCAAGTTCTTTATCAGTACCTCTTCCGATCCAGACAAGCTCTGCCTCCACATCAGCATTTGCACTGCCCTGTGCAAGAATAGCAGCGAGATCCTGATAATCTGCTATCTTGACATTATTTGGAGAGGTCTCCCACAGAGAGGCACTCACGCCATCCCAGGTTTTGGTTTTCCCAAGCTTCAGTGTCACGGCATTGTCAATACCATAACTCTTCAGCTTCTCTACCACGTATCTTGATTCGAAGAATTCACCTTCGTAATCGCTGTGTTTGCGGTCTCTCTCATAGGGGGCAATATCCATAATGTAATTATAGGTTCTGTCTCCTGATGATTCTCCTACTAATTGGTCATAATAAGCCTCATTCAACAAGCAATGATAAAATGGGGTAACGTACTCTTGTGCGGAAGCCGAGTAGGACAAAAGCAGAACAACCGCCAAGAGCAAAGATTTACATTTGCTCATAATCTCTCTGATTTAAAAATTGGAACTGATATTGTTTATATGGAATTTACTGTTTGGTAGGGTATACATAATTGGTGTCCAGAACATTGCCATAGCGGTCCAGGAGTACCAGAGTCATCTTTTCAGGGGTTACCTTCATGTGCATCGCACCCACTGTATTGCCGCCTTCACTCCAACGGAACTTGATCTTGTCACCATTCTCTGCAAGAGGTGCCTGAGGGTCATATTCCACACCGCGCTCATTGTCTGAAGATGGTGTCTGGATATAGACTGTCCCTTTTGTGCCGTCTGTGGTTTTTCCGTCATAAATGGCAGGGGTGCTTACATAGATATGGTTGTTGCCGGCAAGGGCAAGATTGATTCCAAGCTCGTCAAACAGAGCAGACCAACGGCCATACTGGGAGGTCTTCCCATCTTTACCGAAGAACCACTGGTAGTGCTCGCACACCACTTTATATGGCGCAGGATTCTCTGCTACCACCTGTCGTACCCATTGCTGTGCAGCTTCGAGACCGAGACTGTCCTTCATATTCTCATTGTTGAGCATTATGAAGAGTACATCACCATAACGGAAATGGTAACAGACACCCTCCTCTCCAGGATAGCCATTACGGGGATATGCTGCTGCATCACGGAAGAACTCATTGGTGGTCCTGTGGTAACCACGGGTCATATTGTCGTGATTGCCATTTACGCCGGCCCACATATATTTGTGGAAAGGGGCCTCTTTATAAAGATCTTTCCAGAATGTGTAGCTACCTCCCCATGCTGTGATATCTCCAAGGTGGAGGATCCAGTCAAATGGTTTGTAGCTCTCTACTGTAGATATCATATCCATAGCTGCCTGGGTTCTGCCATATATTGGAGAGTACACGTGGAAGTCTGATATTATGCACGCCTCCCACACCCTGGCACCGGCAGTATGGAAATAGTGTACAGAACTGGTATCTGTAGTGATGATTCTGTATTTGTATCGTGTATCGGGGTCAAGACCTTTGATACTTGCATTGTATTTGTTGAACACTGCATCCTCATAAAAATCTTTCCCGTCGTGTGTCTTGGAATATACACTGTCAAAAGTGGTACACAGACTACCCTGAAAAGTCTCTTTGACTGATTTTTTCCAGTTTCTGTCTTTTACAGGCGTCACTTCCAGGATGGCCTCAGTGACAGTAGTGTCTGTAGCCCAGCTGAAATTCATCTGTGTCTCATTGTTCTCTGATGGGGATGTGGTGATGGTGTATGCAGCTTTATCTAGATGCGATACAACAACTCCGTCAGAGCAGCTCGCCATAATGGCAGCTGCCATTATAATGGATATGAATTTTTTCATAGTAAGTATCTGTGGAGGATTATTTGATGAAGAGGATTGAGTTTACTACATATCTTTCACCCTCTTTGTCGAACTGTCTGTTGTCTGAAGGGTGGTTGACTATACCCATACCTTTTACATAAAGGGTTGTAGATCCGCCGCCATCCATATTGAGGGCATTCTCAGCACCGGCATAATGCATAATTTTGGTAAACTCAGGAAGACTCATGCCATCAGCCACTCCAGGGGCACGCCCATCCACTGTGATAAGGAATACCTTCTTCCCATTTGTTGCCAAAGCACTCCTCGGGTGACGTTTCACATTGAATGAACTTCCGTCAAGATAGGCATCTTTGCCGTCCATCATAAGAAGTGGTCCGCTCCCCATCACGTGAGGTTCAGCTACATTGATGGCCCACTCCTTATCAAGTACCATACCGACTGAATCTATAGGGGCAGCTACCAAGTACACCTGACCGTCTTTTCTGATAGCGACGGCGCCATTGTCCCTCTGTCCCATATTTTCTGTAAACTCATAGCACAGTTCCCCATATTTTCTGAAGAAGCTGACACTGTTGTAGGGGACACTCATATTATAGAAGGTGCCATTCATAGCCACCAGTGCACCGCTGTCTGCAGCAAATTTGCTGGTCTGTGTGATTTTTCCAGGATCATTGGCAAGTGCCCAACGACCCTGAGCTGCCGCTTTAAGATCTACCTCGATGATGCTGATGTATTGAGAAGACTCAAAAATCTGTTCCTCACCCTGGAAGTGGTATTGCTTGAGGGTAATACCTTTCTCTATCTGGGTGGTTTCCCATTTGGCGTTCTTGAATGTCAGATAATCGGGATCATCACATTTGGGCTGGCATGCGAGAGCAAGTGCGATAGCGAAAATGAAAAGAAATAGTTTTTTCATACGTGGAAATATTAGAACGGGTAAAGTTAATAATAATTTTGACACATTATTTCAACTTATCCGCTTATAAGCGCTTAGCATCTAGCTTGGTAATTTTTCATTGCTTATTTTTGTAGAAAACTAGTGACGAGAGATAGTATGGAGAGAAAATTTGATGAAATATGCCGAAAAAACGGTCCATGCTGGCACCTGTATACACCAGGTAAAGAAAGTGACAATATCTACAGAGATAGGGAAGATTTTGTGTTGGGGATGAATTTGACAGCCTTCTTTGCTGGCAAATACCCGGAAGTGACCATATATACTTTCCAGTTGATGAACAATCACCACCATTACCTTATTTCAGGGAAATCTGATATGGTTAGGAAATTCTTTGAGGAGTACCAATCCAGATTGGCCAAGATTCTCAATAATCATAAGGGTTATGATATTCACACCATTGGATATAGCCTCAAAATGATAGATGACCCCAATCAATTCAGACTCAATGTGGTATATATCAACAGAAACGGATATGTAGTAAACAAAGAGTACACACCATTTACCTATCCTTGGGGGGCCAATATATTCTACTTCAATATACCAATCTCACCAGATGGCCTATATAGCGCTCTACCCTATAGAGTCAAAAGATCCATGTTCCATAGCCATGACATTGATTGTCCATCACACTACTTTATGCAAGGAGATTATATTTCCCCTTTATCTTATTGCCATGTAAAAGAAGCTGAAAGCCTTTTCTATAATGCTCACGACTACTTTTCATCTGTCACGAAGGGGGTCGAAGCATACAAAGAGGTAGCACAATTGATAGGCGACACTATATTCCTATCAGATAATGAGATGCATTCTGTTCTAAGAAAAATCAGTCATGACAAGTATGGTACATTTGCGCTTACCAAGTTGGACAGCGAAGCCAAGTACGAGTTAGCAAAGTGTATGCATTTTGACTACCATGCCAGCAATAGCCAGATATCAAGAATTCTCAAGATGGATAGCTATGATGTGAACTCATTGTTTCCGCTCTCATCGAAATAAATCTCCGAGATAGGGGCAGTGTTTCCGGGGCAGAAAGTGTGGTTTTGCCCCCGAATGTTATGGTAGCTGGGCAAACGGGGGCAGAAAGTGTGGTTTTGCCCCGGAATGGTGCTCGCTAATGGTAATCGCTAATGGTAATCGGGGGCGAAACAGGCACTTTTACCCCCGTCAGGAAAGATTATTAACGAATTGGGGGGCAGAAAACATCATTCCGCCCCCGACTCTTATTTCTTGAACATAAAGTAGACCGCCAGGACCAGAAAGACGAACCCGATGAGGTGGTTGAGGCGGAACTGCTCGTTCTTGAAGACAGCCAGACTGAAGATGACAAAGACTGTGAGGGTTATCACCTCCTGAATCACTTTCAGTTGCATCAGCGAGAATGGTCCTCCGTTGCCGATGAATCCCATCCTGTTGGCCGGTACCTGAAGACAGTATTCAAAGAATGCTATGATCCAGCTTATCGCTATCACCCCTATGAGTGGAAGCGAACTGAACCATTTGTATTCGGCAAGTTTCAGGTGTCCGTACCAGGCAAGTGTCATAAAGACATTGGAGGCTACCAAAAGGAGGATTGTCAATATTGCTCTTCCCATACCGCAGAAAACTACTTCCAATTACATCCGCTCTCCTGTGCAGCCTTGGCTGCAGCCTCTGCGAAGTCTTCACCTTTTGATGCGTAGATGATGGCGCGTGATGAGTTGATGAGGACACCGCAAGCGTCGTTGCTTCCGTATTTGAGCACCTCTTCAGCTGAGCCGCCCTGTGCTCCTACACCTGGAACGAGGTAGAAATGTTTTGGACAGAACTCCCTGATCTGGGCAAGTTTCTCTGCACGGGTAGCACCCACCACATACATCACCCTCTGGTGTGACTCAGGAACGATCCCGTTCATATTTTCGATTACCTCTCTGAACAGTGGACGACCGTCTTCAAGAACTTTGGTCTCAAAATCCTCTGCAGAAGGATTGGAGGTGAGGGCCAATACTATTACCCATTTCCCTCCGTACTCAAGGAACGGCTTGATGGCATCCCTGCCCATATAAGGGGCAAGTGTAACAGCATCAAAATCCATCTTCTCGAAGAACGCTTTGGCGTAAAGTGCAGCTGTGTTGCCTATGTCACCCCTCTTGGCATCTGCGATGATGAACATCTCAGGGTAGTTTTTCCGTATGTAGGCTACAGTCATCTCAAGCTGCTGCCATCCCGATACTCCCTCTGCCTCGTAGAAGGCTATGTTTGGTTTGTATGCCACGCAATATGGGGCAGTGGCGTCAACAATTGCTTTGTTGAACTCAAAGATCGGGTTCTCCATTGAGAGAAGGTGCTGTGGAATTTTCTTGAGGTCGGTGTCAAGGCCTACGCACAGACAGCTGTTCTTCTTCAGTATTTGAGAATATAGTTGTTCGTAAGTCATTATGCTGATATTTTATTTGTCAAAGTATTTGTAGAACAATGCAATCGATTCCATACCTCTCCAGAGCTGTGAAAGAAGGTAGCTCTCATTTGGAGAGTGGATAGTATCTCTCTCAAGACCAAAGCCCATCAATAGAGGATCTGCTTTAAGGATCTGCTGCATATCTGCAAGGATAGGAATACTTCCACCACCTCGGCTTGGTACAGGTTCAATGCCGTAAACCTCCTCCATAGCTTTCGCTGCAGCCTTATAAGCAGGAGATGAGATAGGGATAAGGAAGCCGTTGCCACCATGGTGTGGAGTCACTTTCACCCTTACACCAGCAGGTGCGATGGACATGAAGTGCTCCTCGAAAAGTTTGGCTATCTTGTTGCAGTCCTGGTTGGGGACAAGCCTCATCGATATTTTGGCGTGCGCTACAGATGGGAGGACAGTTTTTGAACCCTCTCCGATAAAACCTCCCCAAATGCCGTTTACATCCAGGCAAGGGCGGATACCTGTACGCTCCATTGTGGTATACCCCTCTTCACCAGCTACTGCATCAATATCCAGGAACTCTTTGTACTCCTCTTCGTTGTAAGGGGCACGTGCAAGCATTGCCCTGTCTTCAGCAGAAAGCTCCACTACATCGTCATAGAAACCTTTGATAGTGATGTGACCTTTATCATCGATAAGCTGGTCAATCATCTTGCAAAGGGCGTTGATAGGGTTGACTACAGCACCACCGTAGTGTCCTGAGTGGAGGTCCTTGTTTGGACCGGTCACCTCTACCTCCACATATGCGAGACCCCTCATACCGCAATTGATGGATGGAACTTTCTCGCTTATCATTGTGGTGTCTGATACAAGCATGATGTCGCAAGCAAGCATATCCTTATGCTCTTTTGCCCACTCTGCAAGGCTTGGAGATCCGATCTCCTCTTCACCTTCAAGGATGAATTTGATATTGTGGTTCACAAGACCTTTCTTAACCAGATATTCAAACGCTTTAAGGTGCATGAAGAGCTGTCCCTTGTCGTCATTGGCACCGCGGGCATAGATAGCTCCGTCGCGGATTTCAGGTTCGTATGGATTTGATTTCCAAAGCTCGATAGGGTCCACCGGCTGCACGTCGTAGTGACCATATACGAGGATAGTGGGTCTGCTTGGGTCAAAACGTTTCTCGCCGAATACTACAGGGTGACCTTTGGTTGGGTACACCTGAGCAGTGTCTGCACCTGCAGCCAACAGCAGCTCCACAAGTTTGTGTGCACAAGTTACCATATCTTCTTTATGGGCTGACTGGCTGCTTACTGATGGGATTCTGAGCAGTCCGAACAGTTCATTGAGGAATCTTTCCTGGTTTTCAGCGATGTATTGTTTCATATTGTCTCTTTTAATTTGTTACTACTTGATTTCTGCAATGATAGATTCTGAACCTACCACTTTGTCTCCCACTTTTACATTGATTTTAGCATCAAGTGGGAGGAAAATGTCTGCGCGGGAGCCGAATTTGATGAAACCTTCAGGGCCTCCAGCTTCTACCATTTTACCTTTTTGGGCATAGCATACCACCCTTCTTGCAACAAGTCCTGCGATCTGTCTGGTCAGAATCTCTGTACCGTTTTCGTTACGGATAACGATAGTGGTACGCTCATTCTTCTCTGATGATTTGGGGTAGAAAGCTGCCACATATTTGCCTGGGTGGTATTTGTAGTGTACCACCTCTCCGCTTATTGGGAACCAGTTTACGTGTACGTTGAAGAATGACATGAATACTGAGACCTGAATCCTCTTCCCTTTGAAGTATTCAGGCTCTTCCACCTCCTTTACGATGACGATTTTGCCGTCAGCCGGGGCACTTACGAGTGTGCCGCTGCCGTTGGCCTCCCTTTTCGGCACCCTGAAAAATGAGAGGATAAAGAGTGTGAAGCCGATGAAAAGGGCAACTGCTACCCAGGCCCACATGGTGTATTCAAAAATGTCAAGAGCCACAATGGAGAACATTATGGCAAGAGCAAGCGTTATGAATATGGTTTTATAACCCTCTTTGTGTACTTTCATAGTTTAGGTTAGATTAGTCTGAAGATGTAAATATAGGCAATTGCTACCGGAAATGCAATCAGTGCACCATCAAATCTGTCAAGCAGACCTCCGTGGCCGGGCATTATTTTGCCGGAATCCTTCACATCAAACTGCCTTTTCAGCTGCGATTCCACCAGGTCTCCAAGTGTTGCAAATACATTGATTATCACTGCCAAGATGATCGAGGGTGCAAATTTGAATGGGAGCAAATCAAATTTAGAGAGGTAGAAGCCCACAACAGCACTCACGAAAAGGCTGCCGATATACCCTTCCCACGACTTTTTAGGAGAGATTGATGGGAATAGCTTGTGCCCGTTTTTCTGGCCAAAAAGCATTCCGAAGATATAGGCACCTACATCAGAAGCCCACAATATGATAAACAGAGCCAATACTATCACCCCGTTGAAGCGGCCTGCGTAGTCAAATGCAAGGAGGTTCAACAGGGTGAATGGCAATGCAATATACACTATTGAACTCAACAAGTATGGGTAAAGGGTGTAGTTCTCCTTTTTCCACAAGAGTGTGATGAGTATCAGTGAGACAGGGAGTGCTACTGCCATTAGCACACCTGGATTGAGAGAGAAATATCTCACTGAGAACACCCCTGTAAAAAGGAGCAGACCGCTGATTATTGAGAGCCACTGCCCCAAGCAGAGCTTTTTACCGAGGGTGATATGGAGATACTCATACATCATTACCACGATGATGAATCCAAAGACTCCACAAAAAGCAAGAGGGGACCATAGAAGACCCCCTAGCATTATTGCTGCAAAAAATATTGCACTTATAGTTCTGGTTATAAAGCTTTTCATATAGGTTATGCGTTAACTGTTTCTTCAGGTTTTGCCTCTGGCAATGCCTCTGTCACTGACTGAGCCTCCTCTGCAGGTGCTACACCATCCTTCGGAGCACGGGGACCGAAGATCTTCTCCAGATCTTCAGAGAAGATTACTTCCCTCTCGAGCAGAAGTTCTGCAAGCTGTGTGAAGCCCTCCATATTGTTGCGGAGCACCTCCAGAGCCTTTTTGTGAGCCTGGTCGATGAATTGTTTGACCTCCTTATCTATAAGTTCGGCAGTCTTCTGGCTGTATGGCTTGTCAAAACTGTAGCCGTTGCCACCGGTTGAATCATAGTATGAAAGATGACCCACCTTCTCGCTCATTCCGTAGTATGTTACCATAGCGTATGACTGCTTGGTCACCTTCTCCAGGTCGCTGAGTGCACCGGTTGAGATTTTGCCGTTGATAATCTCCTCAGCAGCCCTGCCACCCAGAGTGGCAGCCATCTCATCCATCATCTGCTCAGTAGTGGTAATCTGACGCTCTTCAGGGAGATACCAGGCTGCACCAAGGGCCCTGCCGCGAGGGATGATGGTGACTTTGAGCAGAGGATTTGCATTGGGGAGCATCCAGCTCACTGTCGCGTGGCCAGCTTCATGGTATGCAATGGTCTTCTTCTCATTTGGGGTGATTATTTTGCTCTTGCGCTCAAGACCGCCAATGATTCTGTCAATGGCATCGAGGAAGTCCTGTTTGTCGATAGCTTTTTTGTCCTTGCGTGCCGCAATAAGGGCTGCTTCGTTGCAAACATTGGCGATGTCTGCACCAGAGAAGCCGGGGGTCTGCTTGGCAAGGAAGCCTACCTCAAACCCCTCCACGAGTTTCAGATTGCGCAGGTGTACATTGAATATGGCCTCCCTCTCCTTGAGCTCGGGAAGATCAACATGGATTTGCCTGTCAAAGCGGCCAGCACGCATAAGTGCCTTGTCGAGAATATCTGCACGGTTTGTGGCAGCGAGGATGATGACACCTGAGTTGGTGCCGAAACCGTCCATCTCGGTAAGGAGCTGGTTGAGGGTGTTCTCGCGTTCGTCGTTTGACGAGAATCCTACATTCTTGCTACGGGCACGGCCGACTGCATCTATCTCATCGATGAATACTATGCAAGGGGCTTTCTCTTTTGCCTGACGGAAGAGATCCCTCACTCTGGAAGCACCCACACCTACAAACATCTCCACGAAATCAGAACCTGAGATGGAGAAGAATGGTACGTCTGCTTCACCTGCCACTGCTTTTGCAAGCAGGGTCTTACCTGTACCTGGAGGACCTACAAGAAGAGCTCCCTTAGGAATCTTTCCTCCAAGTGCTGTATATTTCTGAGGATTCTTGAGGAAATCCACAATCTCCATGACCTCGTCTTTTGCACCATACAGTCCGGCTACATCCTTGAATGTCACCTTGATACTGTCCTTCTCTGCGAGCTTTCCTGTTGACTTGCCGACATTGAAGATGCCGCCAGGACCACCTGCGCCTCCTCCCATGTTCTTGCTCATTCCTCTGAACATGAAGAACCACATGAACAGGAGAAGCAATGGGAATATAAGCCATTCAAGCATTCCCCATAAGCTTTCATGATTCTCAATGACTACCTTTACCTGTTCGTCTGCAGGCATCTGCTCATTAAGTTCACCGAACATTTCCTCTGCATTGAAGCTTCCGGAAACGAGGAAGATGAAATGTGGCGATTTCTTTGGAATGATACCTCCGAACTTATCGGAATACTTTTCAATCCTGTCAGGCTTGATGGTCACACGGCCTTCATATTCATTCCTGATGAATGTGATTTCCTTTATATCTCCGTCAAGCCACTGCTGTTTGACTTCAGCCCATTCCTCCTTCTGAGGGTTTGCACCGGCTCCCTGGTTGAAGAACATGTATCCGATTCCGATCAGAAGAATGATGTACAGCCAGGAAATGCCGAATCTTATCTTGACGGGTTTATTCCCGCGTGGGGTCTTAGAGTTTTCTGCCATATTTCTTTGTTAAGTTAGTCCTCATAGACAGTCTTTTCCGCATCTGCCCAAAGCTCCTCAAGTCTGTAGAACACCCTGTATGGAGTCTGGAAGACATGTACTACGATATCACCATAATCAAGAATGACCCAGAAAGCATTCTCCTTTCCCTGAGAGCGTGCTACCTTCCTCTTGCATTTCTCAATCATTCTTTCTTCGATATTGTCTGCAATAGCTACCACCGCTGGAGTTGAATCTGCGCTACAAACTATGAAATGATCGGAAATTGCCGTTCCTATAGATCTGAGGTCAAGTGATACAACATCCTGTCCTTTCTTTTCCAGCATCGCATCAGCAATGACCTTGAGTTCCTTGTTTTCCATGTATTGAATTATTATTATTTTTGTG
>JAZUMG010000006.1:0-83406 GCA_045603545.1 Candidatus Coprenecus sp.
TTCTGGCTGCTTATGAACGGCAGCAACTGGTCGCCTGGAACATCCTTGTACTTTTCAACGATGGACATAGCGATTGCGTTGAGAGGCACAACGACGGTCTTAGCTCTCTCTCTGATAGTCTTTGTCGGAATATACTCTACCGCCCCATTGATTATATCCCTCTTCTTCAGGCGAAGGAGGTCTCCGATGCGGCAACCGACATTGCATTGAAACACGAATATATCCCTCTGGATTTCCAGCTCCTTATCATCCGAGAAGTCAGCCCTGGCAATCACATCCACATCGTCCAATGACAGGTAAACCGAGCTTCCATACTGCTCTGACGGCATTTCAAAGCCTTCGAATGGGAATGAATCAATAATCTTATTCTTATATGCCCAATTGAAGAAGGCGCGCACCTCCTTGAAAACGCCGCTCATATAGTTCTCTCCACGAGGCTTGATATCACGGGCTTCAGGATTGTCCTCCAGAATCTTGGGATACGTCTCGACATACTCATATTCGTTCTCAATATAGTCTCATACAGATTATCCAGCACTCCTTTGTCAACCTTTACCACATCAAACACATAACGCACACGACCTTGCGAGCACTTCACATAAGACTCATATCGATGGATCATCCTGCGAAGAACTTCATAATGGCGTTTGCGTCCTTCACCTAATTTGCGCTCGGAAAGAAACTTGTCATACAACTCATCAAACGAGACTTTGACAGACAACTTCTTTGGTTTGGGATTTCCGGATGCAGAATAGAACTTATCGACATTCTTTGCCAACCAATTTGGGGTATCGGTCTTGCCCTTTTTCTTAGCCTCATTGTAAGTCTCCAAGAGATATGATCTGAGATCATTGACATCCTTATCTATTCTTTCTCTCTCCTCCGGAGTACACAGCACCCTGCTCTTGATACACTCACCCTTCTCATCCCACATATTCGGATTGACAAGTGTACGCGTCTTCACCGCCTGATGAAAGGCACGACCATCCACCATTCTCACATACAGAGGCACCATCTCACCCTCCTTGACCTTCTTCGTAGTACGGATCTCAAACTTTATCTTCATAGCTCAATGTTTAACTTCCGCAAAGATAATGATTTCCCGCAAAACTTGTTAAACATTTGTTAAACATCAAGCGATATTTTATCTAGCAAAGTCCGGTATCTTACCACCAAGCCACACCATTATAAATACACTTATTTTATTATATACCAATACTTTAATTACCAACAAAGAAGCCCGTAAAGCATAAGATTCTACTGTAAAACACCGCACTTTCGCGAATCCCAACCGAATCACTTGATAATCAGTAAAATGCATCGCTCGAAGCGATGCATTTTTTTGTATAAGGAGCTGCATTGGGAGCTCGCTCCCAAAAGCAGCGACGAAATACAAAAAAGCGGCTCAGACGCAGTCTGACCGCATTTTGCTGATTTGAAGATGACGGCCCGCGGAGGCAAGGGAATGCGCAGCACCCCGTGCGAGCACAATCCCGAAGGGAATGGCAGAGCCTCAATCCCGAAGGGAATGCCAGCGGCCCAATCCCTAGATAACTTGGCAGGGGCTGCAATAACGTGACCGTCATGCAAGATTTTCATTGAAAAGTTGCATGACGGTCGCGTTTATGATGGAAAAACAGGTGTTTTGGGGACACACTAGCAAGAAATCGGGAAAAAACTTGCAGGTGTGTATCGGAATAGGCGGGATATGTGGTATTTTGAGGACACACCGTCAAGTTTTTGGCGAAAAAGTGGTGTGACGGTGTCGTTCTGGTCGCAGGGTTCGTGCTTCGGAGGGGGCTGTTGTAGTCGTTCTGGCCGCAGGGGTTCGTGCTTCGGGGGGCTGTTGTGGCCGTTCTGGCTACAGGGTTCGTGCTTCGGGGGGGCTGTTGTAGTCGGCCACACTACAGATAGTCATGCTCCAGACTGTCTGCTGTAGTCAGTTGCTCTACAGACACGTCAGACTGCAGATGGTCAGTCTATTTACCTCTATTCCTCTCTTTTCTTTGCAATGAGTTTGCCTGCCATTTCGATGCCGATGATGAGGGCGAAGCCTATGATGGCGGTGATGATGGCGCCGGCATAGTGCATCTCTATTTGGTTCATAAAGCCAGGGAGGGTCTCGATCATCACATCCGACGGAAGGTCTGCCAATTCGGGGAATTGGGATTGGGCAATGGCCTCCATATTTGACCAGGGCCACACTTTTACAAGTGATCCGGTGATGAAGCCCACCATCACAAGTATGGTCTGTCTCTGATATTTCTCCAGAAGCCAATGGAGGAATTTGGAGAATGAGAGCAATCCTACCACTGCTCCGATACCGAAGACTCCGATTACAATGATGTTCTCCACAAGATTGATTCCCGATGTGAGGTCAGAGATTACACCCATTATGAATTGGTATTTGCCCAATATAAGGAGGATGAAACTTCCAGAAATGCCCGGAAGGATCATGGCACAGATGGCTATGGCTCCACTGATGAATATGAACCATAGGGCATCGGGTGTGGTGGTAGGAGAGAGGGTGCATATCACTACACCGAGTGCTATGCCCAATACATACATAAGGTAATCTTTTCCCCTCCATTTCTCTACACCTTTGCCAATGAAAATCACAGAGGCCACAATGAGTCCGAAGAAGAATGCCCAGGTCTCGATAGGGTGCCAGGTAAGTAGATATTGCATAAGTTTGGCCAGTGACAGCACACTGAATAGGATACCAGCAAAAAGACTTACCAGGAATGTCCCGTTGATGTGCTCCCATAACTCTTTGATACGACCTTTGAACAGCAGTTTTACAGCTGTGGAGTCTATATTGTTGAGTGACCCTACAAACTGGTCATAAATGCCTGTTATGAATGCTATAGTGCCACCTGAGACACCTGGGATGACATCAGCTGCCCCCATACAGGCCCCTTTGACAGCGACGCCAAGATATTTGGTAATTTTACCCATCTATTTCGATTTTATTGTACTTATATAACCTATTGTATATTCTATCCTTTCCACTATGGATCTCTCCCTTCCACCATCACCTATGAAAATGTCATATATATTCTGCATATCGGGACTGTATCCTACAATCATATTGCATTTGCACCTTTTCAAGGAGTATTTGATGGTAAATGATGTATCAAGAGAGAAGTCAAACAGTATGTCGTATTCCCCGTTGTAGAACTCTTCTGCCTGCTCTATAATCGGAATATCAAGCCAGTTGGTCTCCTTGGTCAATATTTGGACTACATATGGATCATGGTCCAGTTTGGAATTGGTGGTCTCATCTTTGGTAAATGAGATTCCGAGTCCCCTGTATGATATGTTCATCTCCTTCATCGCCTTCTCAAAGATTTTTATCGCCTCATCAATACGGGGTGTCTGTGAGTTGAATACAAAGGCTACCTTTTGGGCGTCATCAAATGAGGTATATATCCTCCTGTTGACACAAGGAAGTTTGCGGAGTTTCCTCCTCTGGAATGCTCTAACTATAAAATTTGCCATATTGAAGCTGTTTATGGTTGGAGGACATGCGGCTCATCGTGTTCAGGGGCAGAGACCAGAAGCAGTTTATCCCCTATGTGAATCTCTGCATCACCATTTGGGATTATGTACTGGTCATCACGCTTTATCATTATCACCAGAATCCCTTTAGGGAGCTGCATATCCATAAGTCTATGTCCGTTGACAAGCATATTTTCTGTAATCTCCACATCCCACAGTTTGGAATCTATCTCCTCTGGGAAAACAATGCCAAAGTCATTGCCCACCTTCTCCATCTCCTGGTCAAGATCGAGCTTTTTGGCCATAAACGGGATGGTGGTCCCCTGGATTATGAGTGATACGATGGTGATGAAGAATACTATGTTGAAGATTACGTGGGAGTTCTCAACCTCTGCAATCACCGGATATGTGGCAAACAGGATAGGTACCGCGCCACGGAGTCCCACCCAGGAGATGAACAGTTTCGATTTTACATCTATTTTCTTGAATGGCAGCAGAGACAGAAATATGGTGGCTGGTCTCGATACGAATATCATGAATAGGGCTACCAGGACGGCAAAAGGTGCAATGGTGAGGAGTTCGCGCGGATTGACGAGCAGACCCAGCACCAGGAACATGATGATCTGGAAGAGCCATGTGAGACCATCGAGGAATGTGTTGGTCTCAAGTTTCTTGACCAGAGGGTGGTTCCCCACTACCATACCTGCTATATAGACTGCGAGATATCCATTTCCATTGAGGAAATAGGTGATGGAGTAGGTGATGAATATCAGACACAATACCAGGATGGGGTAGAGTGACGTGTTGTGAAGGTTGATTTTGTTGATGACAAAAACACCGAGTTTGCCCAAAAGATAACCGAACAAGCTACCTACCAGAAGCTGTATTATGAAATTTACTGCCAGATTCCAGGAAAGGCCTTCTCCGGATGTGACGGCCCCAATCATAGTTATGGTCATTATATATGCCACAGGGTCGTTACTACCGCTCTCCAGCTCAAGCATTGGCCTTAGATTGTTCTTCAAGCCGATATTCTGGCCCCTGAGGATGCTGAATACCGAAGCTGAGTCGGTAGAGGATGCGGTGGAGGCCAGCAGGATAGATATCGGTAGGGTGAATGTTATGGAGATGATAGCCGATTTTGAAAGGAGGAATATGAACAGTCCTGTAATAATAGCTGTAACTATAACTCCTAAAGTGGACAATACCAATCCGGGAACCACTACCGGCTTGATGTCGGAAAATTTGGTGTCCATACCGCCGGAGAATAGGATAATGCTCATCGCCACAATACCTATGGCCTGAGCGTATTTCATATTGCTGAATTCGATACCTACTCCGTCAGAGCCAAAAAGCATACCCACCATCAAGAAGAGGAGGAGGGTAGGGACTCCAAATTTGAAACTGAGTTTACTTACAAATATACTGACTACGAGTAGTATTGCTCCTACAAGTAGAAAACCTTCTGTCAAAAAGCTCATGCTAATATTTTTTAACTCTCAAAGTTAACATTTATTTTGAATAAAATCTTAATTTTGTGATTACTCAGACAAGCAAAAATTGTGCAAAATATGGCTTTGACAAACATTGGATTATTTGGCAGAAGGAATGTGGGAAAATCCTCATTGGTAAATCTCCTATCGGGACAAGAGATATCTATAGTGTCATCAGTTCCAGGAACAACTACTGATGCAGTAAGAAAAAGGATTGAGCTCCCTGATATGGGAAAATGTCTCCTTATTGATACTGCAGGAATCGATGATTCCGGCGATCTTGGGACAATGAGGGTAGAGAAGAGTGCTGCAATCGCCAGACAAGTGGATATCGCACTTATCCTTTTTGCAAATAATATTTTCGGGAGAGAGGAGAGGGAGTTGCTGGAATTTTTCAGAGATGAGGATACACCTGTGATTCTGGTTCATAACCAGTCGGATCTGGTCCCACTCGATCCTGCGGTAGCGGTAGAATTGGCTGAGACATATCATATTGATGTGGTTGAATTCTCATGCAAAATTACAGATATTCAGGGGCGTGAATCAGCGGTGGAACTTCTTTTGGCATACCTATACAAAGCCTATCTCCAAGTAGCTCCATATCAACAGAGGGGGATGTTTGAAGGACTTGACTATTCCCGCGTACTGCTTGTATGCCCTATTGACTCTGAGGCCCCGGAAGGGAGACTTATATTGCCTCAGGCAATGGCAATAAGGGAGCTGCTTGACAAACGAGCTATCGTCTCTGTAGTGCAACCCGATACCCTTAAGCAATATCTTGAGACCTCACCATTGCCGGAGCTTGTGGTAACAGACAGTCAGGTATTCTCAGAAGTGGCCGCGGTTGTCCCGGCAAGTGTCCCACTAACCAGTTTCAGTGTCCTGATGGCACGAAAAAGCAGCTGCTATAAACATTATCTTGAAGGGACCCCTAAAATCTCAAATCTGCAGGATGGTGACCGCATCTTGATCCTCGAATCGTGCACACATCACTCATCTTGCGAAGATATAGGGAGGGTAAAATTACCTGCCCTCTTCAGAAAATTCACTGGAAAGAGCCTTGAGTTTGATGTGGTGGCAGGTCTGGACAAGATAGAGCGCCCATTGGAGCAGTACGCTATGATAGCGCAGTGCGGAGGTTGTATGATAACATCCAAACAGCTATATATGAGGCTAAAACCTGCCATTAAAGCGGGGGTGCCTGTTACCAACTACGGAATGGCCATTGCATATATGAAAGGTGTAAAATTGTCAGCAGATGGAATTAGATAGGGGGCAAATAATAGATTTATTGAATGAGAGGGACCCGCAGGTAGTTTCCCAACTCTTTGATGAGGCTTATCGTACAAAAGTGGAGAATGTAGGGGAGAGCGTATATTTGCGTGGCCTTATAGAGATCTCCAATATTTGCAGGAAGAATTGCCTGTATTGCGGTATTCGCTCTGATAACAGTGCAGTGGTAAGATACCAGCTCTCCAATGATGATGTGCTTGGTGCAGCAAAGTTCGCTCTGGATGCGGGATACGGCTCAATAGTGATTCAAGGTGGTGAGCGTCAGGACAAAGAGTTCGTAAAAAATATAAAGCGGCTTATAAAGAAGATAAAGAGGCTTTCGCGTAAGAATCCTTTGGGTATCACACTCTCTTTAGGAGAACAGCCCATAGAGGTGTATGAGGATTGGTTTGATGCAGGTGCCCACCGCTATCTTCTGAGGATAGAGACATCCAATGAAGAGCTTTACAATATGATTCACCCGTCAGGGGATCTCCACTCCTTCAATTCACGTGTCCAAGCCCTTCTTGATCTTAAATATACCGGGTATCAGGTAGGAACAGGGGTGATGATTGGTCTCCCTTTCCAGACTACCGAGCATCTGGCAGACGATCTCCTTTTCTTCCGCGATTTCGATATAGATATGTGTGGGATGGGACCATATCTTGAACATTCGCTGACCCCTATGTGGGCCCTCCGTAACAATATTCTCCCACCCGAAGAGAGGTTGACACTTTCGCTAAAGATGGTGGCATTGCTCCGCCTGATGATGCCCGATATAAATATTGCAGCTACCACTGCCATGCAGACTCTCCACCCTGAAGGCCGCGAGATGGCCGTTATGGCTGGGGCCAATGTCATTATGCCCAATATGACCATACAGGATGTAAGGGCAAATTACCAGATCTATGAGAACAAACCAGGTATTGAGGATGATGCGGCCATCTCCAAATCAAAACTTGAAGAGTTCCTCTCTAAAAAAAGTATCCCCATCGGCTTGAACCAATGGGGAGACTCATTACATTTTATCAATCGTTAACGATTATTTGTCGTATTTGATAGCTGCCTGTGCTGCTGCCAATCTTGCGATAGGAACGCGGAATGGAGAGCATGATACGTAGTTCATACCGATCAAGTGGCAGAACTCTACTGATGCAGGGTCACCACCGTGCTCACCGCAGATACCTACTTTAAGGTTAGGATTGGTGCTGCGACCACCTTTCACACCGATCTCAATAAGGTGACCTACTGATGTAACATCCAAAGTCTGGAATGGATCGTTAGGGATGATCTTATTGTTCAAATAGTCAGGCATGAATGCTCCGATATCGTCACGTGAGAAACCGTAAGTCATCTGAGTCAAGTCGTTGGTACCGAATGAGAAGAACTGTGCAGTCTCAGCCATCTTGTCTGCAAGGATAGCGGCACGAGGGATCTCAATCATAGTACCGTACAGGTAGTTGATCTTAAGACCGAATTCAGCCTCCACTTCAGCGTGAACTCTGTCAAGAATCTTCTTCTGGAAGTCAAGCTCGTTAACAGAGATGGTTACAGGGATCATGATCTCAGGACGTGGATCGAAGCCCTCTTTCATAAGTTGAGCTGTAGCAGTGAAGATAGCTCTGAACTGCATCTCACTAACCTCTGGATAAGAGATACCAAGACGTACACCACGGTGACCCATCATAGGGTTAACCTCATGTAGACCTTCACCACGTTTCTGAACAGCCTCTACAGTGATACCAAGCTCTTCAGCAAGCTCTTTCTGTTTCTCTTCACCCTGTGGAACGAACTCATGCAAAGGTGGGTCAAGAAGACGGAAGGTAACAGATTTGCCATCCATAACTTTCATTGTACCTTTGGTTACATCGATAACGTAAGGCATAAGCTCGTTAAGTGCAGCAACTCTCTCCTCAGTGTTCTTAGAAAGGATCATCTTGCGGAGTTTAGAAAGTGGAGCCTCAGAGTTAGCGCCATAGAACATGTGCTCGATACGGAACAGACCGATACCTTCAGCACCGAAGTTGATAGCCTGTTGAGCATCCTGAGGGTTCTCAGCATTTGTTCTTACACCAAGTTTGCGGTATTTGTCCACAATCTGCATGTACTCTACGAAACGAGGGTTCTCAGATGCGTCCATAGTTTTTACAGGAACGTCATAAACCCAACCTTTAGAACCGTTTAGTGAGAATACATCACCTTCATTGTATGTTTTGCCGTTGATGACAAGAACTCTCTTCTCATCTACAGTTTTTAGCTGAACAGCATCGCAACCTACGATACAGCATTTACCCCAGCCGCGAGCTACAAGAGCAGCGTGAGAAGTCATACCGCCACGAGCAGTCAAAAGACCGTCAGCAGCTCTCATACCCTCTACGTCTTCAGGGTTGGTCTCTTCACGAACAAGGATAACTTTCTCACCTTTGGCAGCAGCCTCTACTGCATCCTCAGCAGTGAAGACAATTTTACCTACTGCGCCACCAGGACCTGCAGGAAGACCTTGTGCGATAACCTGTGCACCTTTCTCTGCTTTAGGGTCAAGGATAGGGTGAAGAAGCTCGTCAAGCTGGTTAGGAGCAACACGCATTACAGCGGTCTTCTCATCGATAAGACCTTCGTGAAGCATATCCATAGCCATATTAAGGGCAGCAAGACCGGTTCTCTTACCAACACGGCACTGTAGCATCCAGAGTTTACCATCCTGGATAGTGAACTCTATATCCTGCATATCGGTGAAGTGTTTCTCCAAATTCATCTGGATAGTATCAAGCTCTTTGTAAACATCTGGCATAGCTGTCTCAAGAGAAGCAAGATGTCTGTTGTGCTCGTTTTTGGTAGCCTCGTTAAGAGGGTTAGGTGTACGGATACCGGCTACAACGTCCTCACCTTGTGCGTTGATAAGCCACTCACCGTAGAATTTGTTCTCACCGGTAGCAGGGTTACGTGAGAAAGCCACACCTGTAGCTGAGTTTGAACCCATATTACCGAATACCATTGCCTGTACGTTTACAGCTGTACCCCAATCATCTGGAATGTTCTCGATACGGCGGTAAGCGATAGCTCTTCTACCGTTCCATGATTTGAAAACGGCGCCGATACCACCCCAAAGCTGTGCTTTTGCATCATCTGGGAACTCTTGGCCAAGAACCTCTTTTACGCGAACTTTGAAAGCGTCGCAAAGCTGGATAAGATCCTCTTCAGTAAGGTCTGTATCAGATTTGTAACCTTTAGCCTCTTTAACATCGTGGAGCATACGGTCAAGCTGAACGCGGATACCCTGACCTTCAGCTGGCTCGATACCTTCTGATTTCTCCATTACCACGTCTGAATACATCATGATAAGACGACGGTATGCGTCATATACGAAACGTGGGTTCTGGGTCTTCGCAATCATACCAGGGATTGTAGCTGAGCAAAGACCGATATTTAGAACGGTTTCCATCATACCAGGCATAGAAGCTCTGGCGCCTGAACGGCAAGAAACCAAAAGAGGGTTGTCCTTGTCACCATATTTCATGCCCATCATCTCCTCTGCGCGAGCAAGAGCGGCATTGACTTCTTGTTCCAATTCTGCAGGATACTGACATCCAAGATCATAGTACTCAGTACAGCACTCTGTAGTGATAGTAAAACCAGCTGGTACAGGGATACCTAGAGTACACATCTCAGCTAGGTTAGCACCTTTACCACCAAGTAGATTTCTCATGGAACCATTGCCTTCAGCTTCTTTACCGCCGAAGAAATAAACTCTTTTAGTTGACATAAGTGTTTAGTGTTAAATGTTTTATTTTGAAGTGTATAATTGTTTCTTTTTTAGGGGCACAAATATAATAAAAAAATTACAGCAATTTACAAGCAAGTTTTGAAAGTTCGCTCCTCTCTCCCCTTGCCATGTTGATGTGTTCAAAAACAGCCTGTCCGAAGAATTTCTCACCCAGCAGGCTCAAGCCGTTTGAGTGTACATCCAGATAGGGCTGGTCAATCTGGAAAATATCTCCCAGAAATATGATTTTGGTATTGTCACCGGCACGGGTGATTATGGTCTTCATCTCGTGCGGAGTGAGGTTCTGGGCCTCATCGATGATGAAACATACATTATTGAGGCTTCTCCCCCTGATATATGCCAATGGAGATATGATAAGCCTCTCATCCCTAATCATCTGCTCAATCTCATTGAGAAGTTCCGGCCTATTCTGCAGTGAACTTTTTATGAGGTTGAGATTGTCGTAAAGGGGGAGGAGAAATGGTGCCACCTTATTCTCGATCTTCTCGGGGATTATGACAATGTTTTTCTCCAGAAGTGGAATAATGGGGCGTGCAAGGATTATCTGCTGGAACTGTGATCTCTGTGCCAATGCCCCTGCAAGTGCCAGAAGTGTCTTCCCTGAGCCCGAAGGGCCTGTAAGGGAGATGAGTTTGATTTCGGGATTCAGGATGGCTTCAAGGGCGAAAATCTGCTCTTCGTTGCGAGGAGAGATGTTCAGTGCAGTATCTTTGGTAATCCTTACGATGGCTTTCTCCCCTATGTCAAATCTCCCAAGGTGGAGAGATCCGTCCTCCGCGTAGATTTTGAAGAGCTGGTTGGGGAGCAATTTCTTTTTGATTCCAAGTTCTGTCGGGGAGATCTGTCCATTCTCTGCAAGTCTTTTGACTATAGCCGTCTGGACTTTCCTCAATGTGGAGACCTCTTTCTGTATCTTGTCGATTTTGGACTGGTCCACGTGGTCCACCATATAATCGACCACATGGAGACCCATTGCCCTGGCTTTGAGCCTCATATTCATATCCTTGGTGACGAGGGCCACATTTCTTTCCGGATAGTGGTCCCTGACCCAGAGGGCAGTGGAAATTATTCTGTGGTCGGGGATGTCTTCTACGAGTGAACCCTCATACTCCGACGAGAAGGGGTGTCCCATCTCGATTTTGATTTTTCCTTTACCGGGGCCCATAGATACCCCCTGATCGAATAGGGAATTGTTTGAGAGGCGGTCAATCTCCCTTATGAAACTTCTGGCATTGAAGGCCAGGGTATCATTACCTTTTTTGAATTTGTCCAGCTCCTCGACCACAGTGATAGGGATGTATACATCATTGGACTGGAAGTTATACATCGACCTGTGGTCGTGGAGTATGATATTCGTGTCAAGAACGAATATGGCCGGATTTGGGTTTGAAGAAGTAGTCTTTACTATCTTTCGAGCCATTTTTTACCGTTGATGAATAGTTCTATCCAAGGAGTAACCTCCTCATTTCTCTTCTCGTATGGGTAATGAGCCCAGTTCCATGGTCTCAAGCACCTTTCAGGGTGTGGCATCATAGCCAAGTGGCGGCCGTCCTGAGAGCATACGCCTGCGATACCCTCTGGTGAACCATTAGGGTTGGCAGGGTAGGAGTTGTAGGTATATCTTAAAGCGACATTGTATTTGTCGATAGACTCAGGGAATGAGAATTTGCCCTCACCGTGAGCTACCCAGATACCGAGTTTGCTTCCGGTAAGTGAAGAGAGGAGAACTGATGGAGAACTTTCTACCTGTACACCCACGAATGCAGATTCGTATTTGTGGGAGTCGTTGTGCTTCATCTTAGGTGAACGTTCACGCTCCTCGTAGGTGATAAGCCCAAGTTCAGCCATAAGCTGGCAACCGTTGCAGACGCCGAGGCTGAGGGTATCCTTACGTGAGTAGAAGTTTTCAAGGGCCTTTTTAGCCTTTTCATTGTATTGGAATGCACCTGCCCAACCTTTGGCAGAACCGAGTGTGTCGGCATTAGAGAAACCACCTACAAATACTATCATGTTGACATCCTCGAGGGTCTCGCGGCCTGTGATAAGGTCTGTCATATGGACATCCTTCACGTTGAAACCTGCCATATAGAGTGCCCAAGCCATCTCGCGGTCACCATTTGAACCTTTCTCACGGATGATGGCAGCTGTATGCTTGCGCTCGGCAGGGGTTTCATATTTGCCGGTGAAACCTGCAGGGAATGAGTATTGTAGAGGTTGGTTTTTGTAATTGGTGTATCTCTCTTTAGCAAGTTCTTTGCCTACCTGGTGAACATCGAATAGATATGATGTCTCAAACCATACATCCCTCATCTTATCGATATCAAGTGAGAGTGATTTATTGCCAGGGAGGGCGATGTTGATACATCTCTGTTTAGCGAATTTACCGATCTTGTAAGCAGCTACATTGCCAAGGGCTTTTACAAATGAATTTTCTGCACCGGCTTTCACCTGAACTACCACTGCAGGAACCTCAGAGAATAGAATTCGTGCAGATTCGAAAGCTGTAAGGTCAACATCAAGACCACCATCCACATTTGCAAAGCACATTTCGAGTAGGGTAGTGGCAAGACCACCAGCCGATACGTCGTGACCTGCGAGAACAGGGGTGTTGCCCGAACGGAACATCACATCCTGAAGGGTGTTGAAGCAGCTCTTGAAGTATTCAGGATCTTTTACATCAGCAGTCTCTGCACCCACTTTCCTGATGGTTTGGGCAAATGCAGAACCTCCGAGCGGATAGCTTCTGTCTGAGGTGAAAGGTATATAGTAAAGGGTTGATTCCTCTTTCTGTACTACAGGGTGGATAGTGGCGTAAACATCCTCAGATTCACCTACTGTAGAGATGATGACTGTACCTGGAGAGAGAACTTTGTCGCCATTAGGATATTTCTGTGTCATCGACATTGAGTCCTTGCCGGTAGGGATATTGACGCCAAGGGCAATGGCGAAGTCTGAAGCACCTTTTACCGCACTGTAAAGACGGGCATTCTCTCCATCATTCTTGCATGGCCACATCCAGTTTGCACTGAGTGAAACACCTGTAAGGTTCTCTTTGATAGGGGTCCAAACCATATTGGTAAGTGCCTCTGAAATAGCTATTCTTGAACCTGCAGCAGGATCGATAAGACCTGCCATAGGGGCGTGTCCGATACTGGTGGCGATACCCTCTTTGTTCTGGTATCCGATGGCTGTTACGCCGAGGTTGTTGAGTGGAAGTTGGATCTCACCGCAGGTCTGCTGGCAAGCGATAAGGCCGGTAACCGAACGGTCCACCTTGTTTGTGAGCCAGTCTTTACAAGCGACAGACTCAAGGCTGAGAACTTTTGCTATTTGAGTCTCTATCTCTGCTGGAGTGAGTCCATCCACATCGACATCTATGGCTTTGAAGCCACCTTTTCCGTCAGCACCACCTTTAGGAGACTCATCGGTCATCACTGTCTTAGGGGTAGAGCCGAACATATCTGAAAGTTCAAGGTCGATAGGTGTCTCCCCTGTAACATTGTTCTTGAGGGTGAAATTGTGTTTTCCTGTAGTCTCGCCGATAACATAGAAAGGTGCCCTTTCTCGCTCTGCAATGCGGTGGAGTTCCTCTACATTCTCCTCTTTCATAACCAGACCCATTCTCTCCTGAGATTCGTTGCCGATAATCTCTTTGGCAGATAGGGTAGGGTCGCCGATAGGGAGCTTTTCGATGTCAATGTTGCCACCAAGCTCCTCTACAAGTTCTGAAAGGCAGTTAAGGTGACCACCTGCACCATGGTCGTGAACAGATATGATGGTGTTCTCCTCTTTCTCTGAAATGGCGCGGATGGCATTGTATGCCCTCTTCTGCATCTCTGGATTTGAACGCTGGATGGCATTGAGCTCGATGGCATTGCCATACTCACCTGTTGCTACAGATGATACTGCACCACCACCCATACCGATACGGTAGTTGTCACCTCCAAGAAGAACTATCTTATCGCCCACTTCAGGGGTCTCTTTCAGAGAGTCTTTCTTCTTCGCATAACCGATACCTCCGGCAAGCATAATTACTTTGTCAAAACCATATTTTCTCTCATCCTCAGTGTGTTCAAGTGTCTGGAGCGAACCGGTAATCACTGGTTGGCCGAACTTGTTTCCGAAATCTGAAGCACCATTAGATGCTTTGATTAGGATCTCCTGAGGTGTCTGGTAAAGCCAAGGACGGGCCTCATCCTGCTCCCATGTGCGGAGCTCTTTGTTGCCCTCTTCAAAGCGTGGGTATGATGTCATATATACGGCAGTACCTGCAATAGGGAATGAACCCTTGCCACCGGCAATACGGTCGCGGATCTCACCACCACTACCTGTAGCGGCACCGTTGAAAGGCTCTACTGTGGTGGGGAAGTTGTGGGTCTCTGCCTTTAGTGAAATAACTGTCTTGTTCTCGTGCAGACCGAAGAAATCGGGCTTGTCTCCCGAAGCAGGGTGGAACATATCCACTACAGGGCCATCGATAAATGCACAATTGTCTTTATATGCTGAAACTATCCTTCCGGGATTTTCTGATGATGTTTTCTTGATCATCTTGAAGAGGGATGACTCCATCTCCTTTCCGTCGATGATGAATGTGCCGTTGAATATCTTGTGGCGGCAGTGCTCTGAGTTCACCTGAGAGAAGCCGAATACCTCACTGTCGGTAAGCGGACGTCCAAGTTTGTCAGCGAGCCCTTTCAGATAAGCAATCTCTTCTGGAGAGAGTGCAAGACCCTCTTGTTTGTTGTAAGATTCGAGATCGGTGATATGGACAATCTTCTCAGGTTCCTTGTCAATGGTGAAGATCTCCTGATCCAAACCTTCGTACTGACGCTGAAGCATCTTGTCATATGAATCTTTGCCTGCAAAGAACTCCTCGATACGCTCAATACCGGTGATGTTCATATTCTCGGTGATTTCGACAGCGGTGGTGCTCCAGGGGGTGATCATTTCGCGGCGTGGGCCGATGAAGCTCCCTTCCACCTTTTCTGATGGGATAAGGGTGGCGTCTGAAAATAGCCACTGGAGTGCTTCTATAGAGGTTTTTGAAAGTTCTGAAGATGTCTTAACAGCGATAACTGTGTCAGTCTTGGTCTGGAAGAATAGAATCATAGTTATAATGTATTATGATATTCAGTGTTTAATTCGGTAAAATTACTCATTTTTTATCACTTTTGGCCGATATTTTGCCAATTTTGCAAACAAATTATCAACACGGAGTATTGATGGGCACAGATTTGAACAAATACGACGCAAGACTGGAATCCCTTTTCAAGATTGTTCCATCTTTTCAGAAGGTGGGAAAAGCGGGTTATCACCCCGGGATTCAGACCATGGAGAGGTTTGATGATTATCTGGGTAATCCACACAGGAAGTTCAAGACTATTCATGTGGCAGGGACCAATGGAAAGGGTTCTGTGTCAAGTATGTTGGCCTCTGTACTTATGGGACTCGGGTACAAAGTGGGCTTATATACCTCACCTCATCTGGTAGATTTTAGGGAGAGAATCAAGGTGGATGGGGAGATGATCTCCCATGAGGCAGTACTCGATTTTCTCGATAGGACAGATCCCTTTGTATCCGAAAATGATCCCTCATTTTTTGAGATAACCACAGCTATGGCTTTTGATTATTTTGCCGGCTGTGAGGTGGATTATGCTGTGGTGGAGTGTGGCCTTGGCGGCCGACTCGATTCGACGAATATTGTGACACCTGTCTTGTCTGTGATTACATCAATAGGGCTGGACCATACAGATATTTTGGGTGATACTGAGGAGAAGATTGCATATGAAAAGGGTGGAATAATAAAGCCAGGTGTCCCTGTGGTAGTGGGAGCGGTTTCAGAAGCGGTGCAGAAGGTTCTAAGTGATATAGCTCAGGAGAGGGGGGCAGAGGTGCATTTTACACATCCGATGAGTGATGAAGATTCAATCATAAAAGCATTTCTTGATGAGTTTCTTCCTCAGATGGACCTGAAGGGTGATTATCAGGGGGAGAACCTGTTGACTGTAATGCAGGCTGTACGTGTACTCTTCCCGGAAATTTCCGATTCCGATCTGGAGATTGTTATGGACTCTATCTTCCATGCAGCCAAAAGGACAGGATTCCGTGGCCGTTGGGAAGTGCTCTCTGAAAAACCTTTTGTAGTGTGCGATATAGCCCATAATCCTCACGGTATCCGCCCTGTGATGGAGCAGCTTTGTAAGGTGTATTCAGATGCTCTCTCCAAGTCAGTAGGGGAGAAGCCAAAACTATATGTCGTTTTCGGTGTAATGGCAGACAAGGATCTTGACACTATAAGCGGGTATCTTCCTCCAGAAGCATACTATTTCTATACTGCAGCAGATTCACCAAGAGCGATGGCGCCACATATGCTCTCAGAGTGGATGGCTTCTCGTAATTTTAGCGGGGAGGTGATACTGGGTGTGGTTGATGCTGTTAGAAGATGTCTTTCACAAGCATCTGATAATGATGTTGTTTACATCGGCGGGAGCAGTTATGTGGTCGCCGAGGCATTGAAATTATTTTAATTTTTTTTTGGTGGTTAGAAAAAACTGCCATATATTTGCATCCGCTAAAGAAAAGAGGGAGCATAGCTCAGTTGGTTTAGAGCATCTGCCTTACAAGCAGAGGGTCGGCGGTTCGACTCCGTCTGCTCCCACTCTTTAAAAAACATATTTCAGTTAAGGGAGCATAGCTCAGTTGGTTTAGAGCATCTGCCTTACAAGCAGAGGGTCGGCGGTTCGACTCCGTCTGCTCCCACTAAAAGAGACAATCTGAAAAGGTTGTCTCTTTTTTTTGTCATGATGGGCCAGGTGTGTTGTTTTTGTTTAGACCTGGCCCAATGATATTTTATAACTGATGTAAAAACAGATACTTAGGATATGTTGGCTGGCCAGGTCAAGCACTTTTTTGCAGACCTGGCCCAGCTGTAATGGATATTGATTACCTCTTGGGCCACTGGAACAGGATGGTCAGCATTACCATCAGGCCGATAAGGATAGGGTAGTAAAGGTTTGGTATGATGGCCAGCGGAGATATGGCAGCGAGGCCGGAGGCCATCAGAAGCTGGGCTCCGTATGGGAGGACTCCCTGAATAAAGCACGAAGTTATATCCATCAAAGAGGCCGAGCGCTTCGGAGAAATGGCGTATTTTTCAGAAAGTTCCTTGGCAATGGGACCAACAGTCAGTATGGCAATGGTATTGTTTGCGGTGCATATGTTTGCCACCGCTGTCAGGAAGGATATTGCCCCCTCTGCACCCCTCTTCCCCTTCACCTTCGATGAAAGGCTTTTTACAAGAATCTCCATTCCCCCCTTAAGTTCGACAATGGCCAGGAGACCACCTGCAAACATTGTTACGAGAATCAGTTCGCACATCCCTTCAATCCCTTCACCCATAGAGGTGAGAATGGTGACCGGTGAGATATCTCCTGCCAGAAGACCGATGCTGCCGGCTACCGCGATTCCGATGATAAGTGTAAGCAACACATTTACCCCCATAAGGGCTACCGCAATGATGGTTATGTATGGTATAACCTTGAACCATTGGATATTCTCAGCCACAGGTACTTCTGCCACAGCTTCCCATTGGAATATGTAAAGGATAAGGGTGATAATTGCAGCCGGGAGGATGATAAGGAAGTTTGTCTTGAATTTGTCTTTCATTTCACACCCCTGCGTCTGGGTAGCAGCAATGGTGGTGTCTGAGATGAATGAGAGGTTGTCTCCGAAAAATGCACCTCCCACCACAATACCCACGAGCCAAGCGGGATCTGCACCAGTGGAGAGTGAGAGTTCTGAAACTATTGGGATGAGTGCCACAATGGTGCCCACTGATGTTCCGATGGACATCGATATGAAGCAGGCTGCCAGGAAGAATCCTGCCGGGAGAAATGCGGAAGGGATATATTTGAGGGTGAGATCCACGGTGGCCTCAATGGCCCCAATCTCCTTCGCTACTGCTGCAAATGCACCGGCAAAGACGAAAATCCACACCATATAGAGGATTCTGGAGTTGGCGGCACCCTTTGAAAAGTGCTCCACCTTCTCTGCTATCCCTTTGCCCGGAGCAATCCCCACAGCATATATTCCTGCCAATAGAAAAGCTACCGCAATGGGTATTTTATAGAAGTCTCCAGCAATAATTGAGCTCGCCAGATATATGGCGAGCATCAATATTATGGGTGAAAAGGCAACAAGTCCCTTTCGTATATCCTGTCTCATAAATGGTCCTCTTTATCTTGCGGCCGCAAAAGTAGTAATAAATCCTACAATTTCACCAAGAACTTCCGGGGCAATCGTCTCCTCGATATTGCCGTACTCAGTAGGGAGCCCTGTGGTGCAGTGCTGGAAGAGGTGGTTAAGTCCGTTGAACTTTACAATCTTTGCCTGTGGGTTTGCAGCAGCGATGGCATCCAGGTTCAAATCGCAGATCACCTGCGAATCTTTGGTGCCGTTGAGTGCAAGAATGGGAACCTTCACACCTTTGATGTCGGAAGTGGGATCGTATTTTATAAAATGGTACATCCAGGTGTCGAGCAATTGGTCTACCGCTGCCTCCTGTCCCGGCATCATAGCCTCAATCTTTGCACGGAGTGCCGGATCATTCTCCTTGGAGGTCAATATAATATCGAACAGCACTCTGTTGGCGGCCACTATCTGCTCCACCTGTGCTGCAGGGATCCCTGAGGCCGAATATATTGCCCTTTGCTGCGAGGATAGGACCTTGTCACCGCTGACTCCGGGTCCTGCAAGGGATACTACGAAGTCACACTCTTCGCTTCGTGCTGCCACTATAAATGCGATGGCACCTCCTTCGCTGTGCCCTGCAATACCGGCAAGGGATATCTTGGAACGCGATTTGAGATAGTGCAGTGCTGCCTGGGCATCGTATGAAAGGTCTTGGGTAGTATTGCCTTGGGTGCTCCCCTCTGATTCCCCAATCCCACGGTCATCGTAGCGGAGTACCGCAATGCCTGCGCGGGTAAGGGCATCTGCAATGACCAGAAATGGCTTGTGTTCCATAAGCTCCTCATTGCGATCCTGGTAGCCGCTTCCTGAGACAAGCACCACTGCGGGGAATGGCCCGTTGCCCTGGGGCAATGTGAGGGTCCCTGCCAAGCGGATTCCGGCTTTCTCATTTTTGAAGACTACCTGCTCCTCTCTATAAGGGTAGGGCTTGACTGGCTCCTGTGGACGCTTTGCAATGGGAATCTCTCCTCGGGTCAGTGCCATAGGGAATTCCATTCCATATTGGGTAAGGGTGCCGGTAAATGAGTTCATCACAAGCATGCCTTTGTAGTCCATCTGGATGGAGCTCACCTTTAAGGTCAGGTTGAAACCGTCAAAGGTGACTGTATCGATGGGAAATCCCTTTACACCTTGATCAGGAATGGTCATAGTGGCCGAAAGGGTGCCGTTGGTTTCTGTAATTGTGAAGTATATGTCTATGGCTGATGCCTGATTGTTCAGGGTCCCTTTCCAGGTGCCCAGTACTGTATGATGATTTGATGCATTGGCAGTCAAACCCAGGATTGACATCAGAACGGTAACAACGATAAATACTCTCTTAAGCATCTGTGTCCCCCTTTTTCTTTTTTTCGCGACCGCTGCGGCGGAGTGCATCTGCAATAATCCACTGAAGCTGGCCGTTGACGCTTCTGAATTCGTCAGCGGCCCACTTCTCCAGTGATTCCATCGTCGCAGAATCTATCCGAAGTATGAAACTTTTGGTATCTTTTTTCTCTGCCACGGTGATGGGGATTAGTTATACAATGTTCCTGTATTTACCACTGGCTGAGCCTGTTCGTCAGAGCAAAGAACTACAAGAAGGTTGCTTACCATAGCAGCTTTCTTATCGTCATCAAGATCTACGATATTTTCGTCTGCAAGTTTGTCAAGGGCCATTTTGACCATTGACACGGCTCCTTCGACGATCTTTTCACGTGCAGATATTACTGCTGAAGCCTGTTGGCGACGGAGCATTACTGCTGCGATCTCAGGTGCATATGCCAGATAGTTGATGCGGGCCTCCACCACTTCGATACCTGCCATTGCAAGTCTTTCATTAAGATGGTTTTCAAGAATCTCATTGATCTCCTCACCACCTGAACGGAGGGTAAGTTCAGCCGAGTCGCCTTCGTTATTGTCGTAGTTGTAGTGGGTAGCCACCTGACGAAGTGCTGCATCTGACTGTATATTTACATAATTTTCAAAAGCTTTCATTATCGATGAAACAGTTGTTACACCTGTGGCAACATTGCTGGCCATGGTCTGTGAGTCAATTTCGAACATAGCTTTATAAGTGTCTTTCAGTTTCCATACGAGTACAAGGCCCACCATAATGGGGTTACCACCCTTGTCGTTCACCTTGATAGGTGCCACGTCGAGGTTACGGGCACGCATAGACAGTTTTTTCTTGGCATAGAATGGATTTACCCAGTGGAAGCCTGTTTTGGTAAATGATCCGTCATACTTACCGAAGAAAACCATAACCCTCGCCTCGTTTGGCTCAAGCTGCATATATCCGAACAATGCGATGAACCAGAAAAGGCCCAAAACTATAGAGGTGATGGCAATGACTGTGGCACTTGACGAATAGTAGGCTACAAGTGCGATAATGGCAGGGATAACGATAATGTGGCATAGCAGCATAAGAAAACCGCTCATTATGAATCCGTTGAATACTTTTTCCTGGTTGATGATCTCTTTCATAATAGTTAAAGTTAAATTTGATTGGTTGATATCATTTTGATATTACAAAGATATAAAGGGGGATTTTGTGATGCAAATTTTTTTCAAATATTTTTGATTACAGATTATAAGTGCTAAATTTGTCACACAAATGAAAAAGGGATACTTCATATCAGCTATGTCTATGCGAATGCAACGCTAAGTTGCATAGATTTCCCCATTATATATACTCTAATTACATATTTTGTTTATTTGTGTCATCCGTCAGGATGGTTCGCTTTATATTGACAGAGATACTTATGATTTATAACGAATATATACATAGTGATAGATTTGAATTTGAAGCAGGAGGTGAGCTGCAGGGTCTCAAGGTGGCTTACCATACCTCCCCTTTCAAATATGACCCGTCAGAAGGTAAGAAAGTGATATGGATATGTCACGCCCTCACAGCCAATTCTGATGCAGAGGATTGGTGGCCCGAACTGGTAGGTCCTGGGAGGCTCTTCGATACAGAAAAGTATTTTGTGGTTTGTGCCAATATGCTCGGGTCCCCATACGGTTCGTCTGGTCCGGCACATATGGAGCCTGGACACTATCTGGACTTTCCTAAAGTTACAGTAAGGGATATAGTAAGGGCAAATGATCTGGTACGACGACATCTTGGGATCGGGAAAGTGGATCTTCTGGTAGGGGGCTCCATAGGTGGTTTTCAGGCACTGGAGTGGTCTGTCAGTTGTCCCGATCTGTTTGAAGAGGTGATCTTCATAGCGTGCGGAGCGGTAGAGACCCCCTGGCTGGCAGCATCGATAGAGTCGCAGCGGATGGCCCTTGAAGCCGATGCCAACTTCAGAAAGCAGATCTCTCCCGAAGCTCCATATATGGGTTTGAGATGTGCCCGCTCGATAGCTCTTATTTCATACAGAAGTTATGATGGATATAATCTCACTCAGGAAGAGAAAGATGAAGATTTTCTTTTTTCACAAAGGGCAGGTTCTTATCAGAGATATCAGGGTAAAAAGCTGTCCGACCGCTTCGATGCTTACTCCTATTATTATCTGGGCCTCTCGGTGGACAGTCATAATGTAGGACGTGGACGCGGAGGAGTGGAGAGGGCCCTTTCAGGTGTCAAGGCGCATGCTACCGTGGTAGGGATAGACAGTGATGCCCTGTTCCCCGTATGTGAGCAAAAGAGGATAGCTGCAGCCATCCCGGGTGCCCGATACTACGAAATCACCTCCAGATTCGGACACGACGGCTTCCTGCTCGAGTATGAGCAGCTGACAGAGATTATAGGGCCGCTGTTGGCTAATGGAGCGACGCAGCGTTTAGAGGTCGATTGTGCTGCGTCGGTACAGGAAAAATGAAGTTTATCAGTTAAAACCAGGTGCGACGCAGTGAATTGGTAAGAAAAACAATGCGTCGCGATAAAAAGAGTCATATGCAAGTTTTAAAATTTGGTGGCACTTCGGTGGCCAATGCCAAAAATATAACAAATGTGGTGGAGATTGTGACCAAAGCTCTCGAGAGGGACCGTACTTTGGTGGTGAGTTCTGCCATCAGCGGATGTACCGACAAACTTATCAGTATCGGTAATCTAGCCGCTCAGAGAAATGATGAGTATAAGGTACTGATCGACGATCTTCAGCAGAAGCATTATGAGATAATATCGGACCTTCTCCCTGTAGAGAGGCAGCCGGAAGCCAGGGACAAAGTAGATGAAGTATTCGATTCGCTTAAAGCCATCACACTGGGTGTCACCCTTTTGGGTGAACTGAGCTTGACCAGCCTGGATGCTATCCAGAGCTGTGGAGAGCTCCTCTCTACCAAGATCATAACCATCAAGTTCCTCTCTATGGGTATATCAGCCAAATGGCTTGACTCCAGAGAGATAGTGAAGACAAGATGTGAAAATGGTACTAATGTGGTGGATACATCACGCACTTATGCTAATATTGAGAGTGTTCTGGATAAGTATCCCCAAAACCAGCTCTTTATCGTCCCTGGTTTTATAGCCTCAGATTTTCAGGGGAGGACCACCACTCTCGGTCGCGGTGGCTCGGACTATACAGCATCCCTTTTTGCTGTGGGGTCACACGCGAGAGTGCTGGAGATATGGACCGATGTACCTGGTATGATGACATCAAATCCCAAGATAGTTCCATCTGCCAGGACGATCCCTCACATCTCATACAGGGCAGCCCTCGAGCTTTCTCACTTTGGTGCCAAAGTGATCTATCCCCCTACCATACAGCCGGTAGTATCTGAAGGTATCCCTATCTATGTAAAAGATACTTTCCATCCCGAGGCTCACGGAACATTGATAGAGAAAAATCCTCCTCGTGCGAAGGAGAAGGTGATGGGAATCTCCAACTCTGACAATATAGCTCTGATCTCTCTTGAGGGGAGCGGTATGGTGGGAATCCCCGGCTTCTCCAGCAGACTTTTCGATACCCTGAGCCGTAACGATATCAATATCATACTCATTACCCAAGCCTCATCGGTACATACCATGTGTATTGCGATAGCTGAAAAAGATGCGCAGAAGGCGAAAGAGGCGGCAGACAGATGCTTTGCGTACGAGATCTCTCTGGGGAAACTCTCGCCACTGAAGGTGGAGACAGGGTACTCGATAGTATGTCTGGTGGGTGACGATATACTAAACCAGATAGGTGCTACCGGAAGGATGTTTGCAGCTCTCGGAAAGCACAGCATCGCGATAAGGGCGACAGCCCAGGGGTCATCCGAGAGGAATATCTCGGTGATCGTACCCTCCAAATATGTGAATCCGGCCATCAGACACATACATCACGAATTTTTCGGAAAGAGCACAACCAAGGAGGTGAATCTATTCATAGCAGGATGCGGAGTAGTGGGCAAGGCGCTGGTCAAACTGCTCAGAGAGAATGGCTCCGCTATCGAATACCGCACCGGGAAGAGACTGAAAGTGGTGGCATTGGCCAATAGCAGCAGATATCTGTTCGAGCCTGCCGGACTCGAACTGGAGAGTATCGGGGAGAGACTGGCTGCAGAGGGGATCCCTACCACCGACGGGCTCTTCTTCGAGAAGCTCCACTCTACAGCGATGGACAACTCCATCTTTGTAGACTGCACTGCAAGCCTCGAAGTACCATTGCGCTATGCGCAGCTTCTCAGGGGCAAATATTCGATAGTGGCTTGCAACAAAATCGGTTTTGCAATGCCTTATCCCTATTATGCGGAGGTTATCTCTGCGGCCCGTGAAAATGGGGTGAGTATCAGGTTTGAGACCACTGTCGGTGCTGCCCTCCCGATTCTTGAGACCATCACACGAAGTGTAAACAGCGGTGATGGGATAGTGAAGATGGAGGCGGTCGTATCGGGGACATTGAACTATATCTTCTCGATGTATCGCGGCGGAGAGGGGGGGACCTTTGCAGAGGTGGTGGCCAGAGCCAAGGAACTTGGTTATACCGAGCCCGATCCGATGATAGACCTCAGTGGAGTGGATGTATTGCGCAAGCTGATAATATCTGCCAGATGTGCCGGTATCCCTCTGGAGGAGAGCGATGTGGAGAGGGTGCCGCTTCTCCCTCATCACGATCTGAAGAGGTGTGAAGAGTATTTTGCAGAGCGCTACAGGCGCAATAAATCTGAAGGGAAGGTGGACCGCTTCGTGGCATCGCTGGTGCGTGATCCCGAGACCCCTCTTGGCTACAGGGCCCGTATCGGGCTGGAGGCATTGCCATTGGACCATCCATTTGCATCCCTTGTAGGTACAGACAACTCCTTCGTGCTGCAGAGCACTTTCTATCCGTCACCTCAGGTGATAAAAGGTGCAGGCGCCGGAGCCGAGCAGACAGCATCGGGGGTATTGAATGATATATTGTTTGTGTAAGTTTTTCGATATGGAAAGAGAATATAAATTTGAAACACTGCAAGTGAGGGCGGGTCAGGAGATAGATCCCGTCTCAAAGGGGACAGCTGTCCCCATCTACCAGAGTACAGCATATACATTTGACGATATGCAGTATGGGGCAGATCTTTTTGCCCTCAAGAAACCCGGAAACATATATACCCGTATTACAAATACCACCAATGAGGTGTTTGAGAAGAGGATGGCAGCGCTGGAGGGTGGCGTCGCCGGTGTCGCTACAGCATCAGGACAGTCGGCCGTCTTTTTGAGTATTACCAATATATGCTCAGCAGGGGACAATATCGTCGCTTCACCATTTCTGTATGGCGGCACTTTTACCCTGTTCGCTATCTCGCTCAGGGATATGGGGATAGAGGTGAGGTTTGCCCCCGGTGACAAGTGTGACGATATAGAGCCCCTTATCGATGGGAGGACCAAGGCTGTCTATCTGGAGAATCTCGGTAATCCTGCATTCAATGTGCCGGACTATGAGCCTATTATAGAGATGGCGCACCGTCGTGGCATCTGTGTGATGGTGGACAATACCTTCGGGTGTGGCGGATACCTTTTCAGACCGATAGAGTGGGGGGCGAATGTAGTGATACACTCCGCTACCAAATGGATATGCGGTCACGGCACATCCCTGGGTGGGGTAGTAGTGGATGGTGGAAACTTCGAGTGGAGTGAAAAGAAATACCCGTTGCTTGCGGCCCCAGCGGAGAGTTATCACGGACTGGTGTATAAAGAGGTGTTCGGCAATGCTGCTTTTGCAGGGCGTGTCAGGGTGGACGGGCTCCGTAATTTCGGTCCGTCTGCATCACCATTCAACTCGTTTCTGATGCTTCAGGGGCTTGAGACCCTCTCCCTGAGGGCCCAAAGGTGTTGTGACAATACCCTCGCTCTGGCGCAGTGGCTGGAGGGGCACGAGGCTATAGAGAGTGTAAATTATCCCGGCTTGAAGAGCAATCCTTACCACACACTTGCCTGCAAGTATCTCCAGCACGGCTTTGGTGGTGTCCTCACATTCAGGGTGAAGAGTGGATTTGAAGGGGCAGCTGAGCTGGTAAGCAAGCTCGAACTGATTCTGCACGTGGGGAGTGTGGGTGATTCAAAATCTCTGATAGTTCACCCTGCTTCCACTACACATTCCCAATTGTCGGAGTCTGAGAGGGTAGCAGCCGGGGTTTATCCCAATATGCTCCGTCTCTCTGTCGGCATAGAGAATATTGATGATTTGATTTACGATTTGGATAACGCTTTAAAATAGAGAGTATGAAAGTAGCAGTAGTAGGGGCCACAGGGCTCGTAGGGACCAGAATGCTGGAGGTATTGGCAGAGAGGAATTTCCCTGTCACAGAACTGATACCTGTCGCTTCGGCGAAGTCGGTAGGGAGATCCATTGTGTTTAATGGAGAGAAGTATCCCGTGGTGGGGTATGAACAGGCTCTGGAGCGCCGTCCACAAATCGCACTCTTCTCTGCAGGAGGGGATGCTTCCCGTGAACTTGCACCCAAGTTTGCCGCTATAGGGTGTCGTGTGATAGATAACTCTTCGTGCTGGAGGATGGATCCGTCTGTTCCTCTGGTGATACCTGAGATCAATCCCGATGCTGTCGGTGCTGATGATATGATTATTGCCAATCCTAACTGTTCTACCATTCAGATGCTTATGGTAGTGGCACCCCTTCATCGCCGTTATGGGGTAAAAAGGATAGTGGTGTCTACATATCAGTCTGTGACAGGAACAGGCTATAAGGCTCTGGCTCAGATGGAGGCAGAGAGGGGCGGTGGCGTCTGGGGCGAGTACCAGGCAGCTTATCCTTACCCTATAGATGAGAATATTCTTCCCCATATAGATTCGTTTCTGGATAACGGCTATACCAAAGAGGAGATGAAGATGGTAAATGAGACCCACAAGATTTTGTGTGACAGTACTATAGGGGTGTCTCCCACTACAGTGCGTGTCCCTGTGAAAGGGGGACATTCAGAATCTGTAAATCTGGAATTTGAGAGGGAGTTTGATCTGGATGAGGTCCGTAAGGTTTTGGAGGCTATGCCCGGTGTGTCGGTTCAGGATGATCCATCGACCAATACCTATCCTATGCCACTTTATGCATGGGGCAAGGATGAGGTCTTTGTAGGGCGTATCCGTCGCGATCCCTCGGTCGCCAATGGACTGAATTTATGGTGTGTGGCGGATAATCTCCGTAAAGGTGCCGCCACCAATGCAGTGCAGATAGCGGAAATGCTCGTAAAAAAAAGGTTGGAAAGATAATTTCCAACCCTTTTTTTCTATTTGATTCTGCTACTACATAAGCACTTCGGTGCTTCTTTTTATGAAGTCACTGAGCTCTTTACCTTTAAGCATATTGTTGGCAAGAAGAGCCAGGTCGGTTACCTGTTTGAGGAGGGTATTCCCTTTGGCAAACTCCTCCATGGCCTCTTTACGGATGCCGGCAAGGGTCTCAAGTTCTTTGTTCAGACGCTCTTTCTCATCTTTGTCAGCGGTAGAGATCTCATCGTACTTTTTGTCCTTGTTGGCTTCGTCAATCTTGGCCACAGCCCCTTTAAGTTCGGTGTGGGTGGCATCCCAGCTGCTCACCTTGTCAGCGGTAGCTTCACCCTTGGCGTCAAGGATCCTCTTGATGAGAGGGTGCTCCATATTTACCACAATATTGTAAGACTCAGGCATTTCGCCGTAGAAGTTCATACCTCCACCCATAGATGACATCTCTCTGTAGCGGCGCATAAACTCGCTTTGTGTGATGAGGATTGGTGATGCTGTCTCTCCAAGATTCTCAGCCTGGACATAGTAGTTGTTGCCGGCAGGGAGTAGTGTCTGGAAGATGCTGGAGAGGTCTGTCTGTTCACCTTCAGAAAGGGTAGGTTTAACCACATCCTCTTTCTGGATAAGTTTATCGATGGTGTCAGCGTCCACACGAGCAAAAGTGGTGTCAGAGAGTTTGCTCTCAAGAAGGTTTACAAAGTGAGAGTCAAGATGACAGTCAAAAAGGAGGACATCGTAACCTTTGGCTTTTGCAGCTTCGATATATGAGTACTGTTCCACTGCATCTGTGGCGTATAGATATACCACCTTATTGTTTTTGTCTTTCTGCTCACCCTCTACAGCTTTTCTGTAATCGTCATAGCTGAAGAATTTGCAGTCAGTATTTTTGAGAAGGGCAAATTTCATCGCTCTCTCGCAGAATTTGTCCTCGGTAAGCATACCGTACTCGATGAAGAGTTTGAGATTGTCCCACTTGTCCTCAAAGTTCTTGCGCTCTTTCTTGTAGATCTCTTCAAGTCTGTCTGCCACTTTCTTGGTGATGTAGGTGGAGATTTTCTTCACCTCAGCATCTGCCTGAAGGTAGCTCCTTGATACGTTAAGGGGGATATCTGGAGAGTCAATTACACCGTGAAGAAGGGTAAGGAAGTCCGGAACAATATTCTCTACAGAGTCGGTAACGAACATCTGGTTGCAGAACAACTGGATTTTGTTGCGTGAGACATCCATCTTCTCCTTTATCTTAGGAAAATAGAGGACACCTGTCAGGTTGAATGGGTAGTCCACGTTCAGGTGGATATGGAAAAGTGGCTCCTCCTGCATAGGGTAAAGTTCGCGGTAGAACTTCATGTAGTCCTCTTCTTTAAGCTCTGCCGGTTTGAGTGTCCAGATAGGGGCAGTGCCGTTTATTATTTTATCTTTGTCGGTATCCACATACTCGCTCTTCTTGCTGTCCCACTCCTGCTCTTTGCCGAAGGCAATGGATATCGGCATAAATTTGCAATACTTGTTCAGAAGTTCCTGGATGCGGTTTTTCTGGGTAAATTCCTTGTCACCTTCATCATCAGAGATCTCAAGGGTGATGGTGGTACCTCTTTCTGTCTTTTTGCTTGCAGACATCTTGTATTCAGGGTCTCCGCTGCACTCCCATTTGACAGCTTCAGCGCCATCTTTCCACGAAAGGGTGTCGATGGTCACCTTCTTCGCCACCATAAATGCCGAGTAGAAACCGAGACCGAAGTGTCCGATAATACTCTGGTCTTTATATTTCTCCAGGAATTCACCTGCACTTGAGAAGGCGATCTGGTTGATATATTTGTCCACCTCTTCTGCAGTCATACCGATACCGCGGTCGGTGATGGTGAGGATTTTCTTCTTCTCGTCAAGATCGATGTGGATGGTCATATCACCAAGTTCGCCCTTGAACTCGCCATTGTTTGCAAGTGTCTTCATCTTCTGTGAGGCATCCACTGCGTTGGCCACAAGCTCCCTCAAGAAAATTTCATGGTCTGAGTAAAGAAACTTTTTGATTACCGGGAAAATGTTCTCGGTAGTAACTCCAATAGTACCTTTTTGCATAATATCCAATTTTTAAATTTTAATGTCAATGTGGTAGGCTGGCAGAAAAAGAATTGCCGACCTGCGGAGTGCAAATCGGCAATTTCCATACCAATATATCTTTACTGACAAAATGTCGCAGCGATTATTCCTCTGCGGTCAGGAATTTGAGGATGTCTGCAAGTATGGCGTCTATCTGCTCCTCTGTTTCCAGAGTCTCAATAGGGAATCCAAGGGTCACACAACGGTAATCATCCCCTTTGTATGCCACACCAGCAGATATGTTGTTGTCTGCATAACGGAAGATGGTCCAGGCATTTGGCCCTACAGGGACAAGTCCGTCAGGTGACTCTACTGCATACACTTTCTCATTTGGAGTGGTCTCAAATGTATATTTACCTGAAGGGATGGCATTGTAACCTACACCAAGTGGATTCTGAGCCATTTTAACCTCACCTGCAGCAGATGCAAAGTGTGTCATCCAACGGAATTTCAGAACCTCTTCAGCAAAGCTCTTGGAGCGTTCATCTCCATCTGTACCCTTTTCAAAAGCCTTGAGATCCTTGTTGGTCACTGCAAGTGTAGAACCGATAGAGTCAATGTATTTGTTGCTGAGGTCGATAGTCTCAGTGATTTTCCTTACAGCCTCCTCATCATATTTGTAGTACTCAAAACCAAGTGACTCGTTTGATTTCTGAACCTGGGTGTACTCTGAGTGGATAGTGTTCAAGAGTGCCTGAAGGTCAGAAGATGTCTTCTGGAGTGATGCCACAATGTTCTTCACCTCTCCTGTGTGGGAAGGGCGGCTTGGCTCATTGTCAAGAAGATTGTCCCAAATGTCAGATGCTACATATGAACCGGAAATGAGCAGACGTCCACCCTCCTGGCAATATTTGGTGATCTGTTTCTGGAGAAGTGGAGTAAATACCTCGAACTGTGCCTTGCTGGCACCATCTCTGCCCACCTGTGATTTGACCTGTTTACCCATAATCATATCCACTACAGGGTAATCGCAAAGCGATACTGTCCCGGATGCCACTGCAGATCTGCTTGCTGATACGAAGTTGTATCCTGCTTTAAGGATAGACTTACCGTGTTTGCGTGGATAGTCAAATGTGTTGCCGGCTACCACTTTGTCTTCATAATTTGAATATGCTGCACCGAATCCTGGAGAGTCGTCATCCATCCATGGAACATGTCTGCGGTATTCGTGTTGTGCACCTATGAATGCGTAGTCATTTACAAATGGCACACCACTGTCCAGATAGTTTGCAAGACCAGCTCTCATGGTATCCTTAGTGGCAAATGATGCTGGAGCGGATACCCTGTCAAAGCCGTTCATAACCAATACTGTGTAGTTCTCTTTCCAGTTTTTGGTAGTACCTACTGACAGCTCTTCAGAAGGGAAGCTTATACCACCTTCGTTGGTAGCTGCCACTCTGAAAGTGTAGATAGCATCCGGATCAATCTCCATGGTGATGGATGTGCCCTCTTTAGGACCCACTACCTTGTGTCCCGATTCTCCACCCACTTTCTGGTAGTAAACAACATAGCCGGTAGGTTTGGCTGTAGGCTCAAGTGGATCTTCCACACCTGTCCAGGATAGTTTGACTGCAGGTTTTTCGGAATTGTTGTCCACAAGGACAGCTGCAAATGACTCAACAGGGAGTGGTTGTACCACATATTCAAACCCTTTTCTGTTGGCCTCGAAGCGGAGGATTGCCTTGTAGATGGCACGGCTGACGTGGAAACGGAACATAGGGTCAAGTCCGTATCTCATATCTGCAAAGTTCTGGTGTGACAGGAACTCAAGAAGCATTGATGGTACCTCAGGACGTCTTGATTCGTTGTATGAACGGTCCCAAAGGCCCCTTCTTGGCCAGTTCTCTTCGTAAAGGGCCCTTACATCATCTACAAGTTGTGTCTGCACGATATCGGCAAGATCCCTATTAACAACCCTTGGCTCACCGGTAGGGAATACATCCTTGTCGTTTGAGAAGCGGGTATAGATAGACAATGTGCCTATCATACTGTCATCAAGGGTAGTACCTGCATCGGTGTGGAAGGCAAATGATAGGTCAAGTGGAACATTGAGACCTTTCTGGTGAGGGTTCACTTTTGATCCGCCACTGAGAACATTTACCCAGCTGCCACGACACATATAGTCGTCATTGTAGTCGTTCATATTCTTGTTTGGTGAATACAATGTGTCTGAGTATCCTGCCCACTGGAGCCAGTAGCGTGCACCTTCCCTTATTCTTGAATAGCCGCTCACCTCTGCCTGATATTCGAAATCTGGCATCTCGATAGGGGTGTTGTCAAGATTTCTGGCACTCTGCATATTGCTTATAATCTCTTTCGAGGGCTTGCGGGCAATGTTACCCATACCGCCACCCACTTTCACTGCATCTGCGGTAACTACGCTGTTGTCTCTGTAAGTTTTCCCTTTTGGAGTCCCGTTGGAGAGGACTACTGAGTACTCTTTCCCTGCTTCAAATGGGAATGTGCCGATGTAAACCCAAGTGCCGCCACCCATTTTCTGGTTTACAGAGAATGACTCTGAACCACCTTCATAATTTACTGTGTAGAGGGCGCAGTCACTGCTGTTTGGAAGAGTGGTGTATGATACGTAGACAGCATATTTGCCGTCAGCATCCACAGATGTGCTCCACGAAGCTGTTGCAGTAGGATTACCTTTGACTGCAGCGACAGCACGGGATGTTCCCATCTGGAATGGGTTCTCCTGGTATTCGTAGCTCTCTTTGGCATCAGCAAATGCTGGAACAGAGGTATTTGACCAGTTACCTGATTCCATATATTTCCCACCTGTTCTACTTGTGGTAGAGGCATCATTGTCCACGATAAGTTCATATGAGTGGAAGTCCCTCTCGCGAGGCATTGCCACATATGCACCTGCATTTTCCAACATTGGGACAAGGAAAGGTACCACATAACTTTGGGTGTAGAGGTCCTCCACTGTCTGGAAGATGCGGGCTCTCTGCCACTCCCAGCGCATAAGTTTCTGTTCGTAGTACCATCCGTGGCTTTGCCACATAGCAATATGGTCATTCTGAAGACCTTTGGTCACGTTGTACTCAGGATTCACTTTGGAAACCCATTTGTTCTCCACCTGTACTTTGCCCTTTTTCTGTGCTGGGGCTGCAGGAAGTTTTCTCCCTGAGTAGTAAGGTGATGAAAGTTGTTCAAAGGTAGTTTTGCTTGAATATCCGGTCACCTTGTAACCTTCATAACCCTGAGGCAGAAGTGCCTTTATGATGGAGTAGAGATTCTTTACATCCCCATCTCTGAGGGGGTAATCACCAAGGACTCGTGAGAAATGGATATCCATCTGTTTTTCTGGATAGATATATACATTTTCCACTGTGATGGAGCCACCAACTACAGCAGTTGGTCTGAGGTATGAGTGGATGGAATCTGCAATTGCTGCAAACTGCTCCACTGCCACCTCCTGTTTCTTGGGGGCCTTTTTCTGGGCAAACGCACTAGTGGTAAGGCAGATAGCCAGTACTAATGCCAAAAAATGTTTGAATTTCATAGATTTATTGTTGATTATAATTTCTCCTCTTTATCTTGCAAATTTACAAATTTTGTATCTTTGTAGAGTATAATTAAACTGTAAATCATGAAAAAAATATCTCTTGCAAATCTTCCAACAAAAATTGTAAAATTGGAAAGACTGTCTGCACAATTAGGTAAGAATATTTATGTCAAACATGACGATGAGACAGGGGCTGAACTTTCAGGCAATAAAGTGCGTAAACTTGAGTATGCACTTGCTGAAGCCAAGGAGCTTGGTTGTGATCTTGTAATCACCACCGGTGGTATCCAGTCAAATCACTGCCGCGCTACTGTGACGTCAGCTACACGTCTGGGTATGAAACCGGTAGTTCTCCTTCGCATCTCTCCTAACGGAGCCATCACCATGCCATACAAACCTGGCCATACAGCAGAGACACTCCCTCCAAAACATCCTGAGGATAAATCTTGTACCTCTCAGCCGGCACCTGAATGCCCACGCAAGGATCTTATCAATCCTGAAGTGGCCGGCAACTATTTTATGGACCGTCTTTTCGGTGCAGATATCCACTTCTGCTCACCATCTGAATATAGCAACAGCCGTGATGCCATTATGGCCCAACTTGCAAAAGAATACAAAATACAGGGTTATAAACCCTACATTATCCCAGAAGGGGCTTCAAATGCTATCGGTACACTTGGTTACTATGGTGCTATGGAGGAGATCGTTGAGCAGGAAAAGGAACTTGGTGTCAAATTCGATGCAGTGGCTGTAGCTACAGGATCTGGCGGAACTTGTGCAGGTCTTAACCTTGCAAACAGAGTTCTCGGCCTTGGAAAGAAAGTGCTTGGTGTATGCGTTTGCGATGACAACCTTTACTTCCAGGAGAGAATTGCCCCCATGGCCCACGATGCAGTGGATTATCTTGATAAATTTGGCAAACTTCCTGCAGGAAAGACTCTCCAAGAGTGGAAAGATTACTGCGATTTCAAGATCGAGGATATCGAGATGGTGGACCAATATGTAGGTGTCGGTTATGCACTTTCACGTCCTGAAGAGCTTGAGTTCATCAAAGATGTGGCACGTCTTGAGGGTATCATCTTCGATACATGCTACACCGGCAAAGGCCTTTTGGGTGTTGTCAACGAGATCAAAGAGGGTGGTAAACTTGCAGATTGTGAGAATATCCTCTTTATTCATACCGGCGGACTATTCGGCCTATTCCCTAACGCCGATCTGTTTACCTGGTAGGATGATATGATACATTTATTATGAAAAATGGGCTGGATGTCTTTAATCTTCCAGCCCTTTTTCATTATAGTCACTACTCTTCATCTCTGTATTCAAGAATATCTCCTGGCTGGCAATCAAGAGCTTGACATATTGCATTTAGGGTACTGAAGCGGATTGCTTTCGCCTTGCCTGTTTTCAGAATGGAGAGATTCGCGGCTGTAATCCCTACTTTCTCTGCCAGCTCCCCTGAGGACATCTTCCTCTTGGCCAGCATAACATCAACATTAACTATTATTGACATGATTAACTCCCTTGCTATATGGTTAGTCTGTTCTCTTCGCTTATCTTGACAGCTATTTTATATATCATGGCAAACAATACCAGAATTAAAGAAATAGCTATATCGTCTGTATCCAAAAGTAAATTAGACTCGCCGCCGGTCATAATTCCTACATTGCTGCAGCAGAAATTGGATATATATAGGGCTAAAGCACTAAAATAGAGGATACGGACATTGGATGCAGGAAAGAGGATACCGTTTTTCAATCCCTTTATGGTCTTGACAAGGAAAGCGGTTATCAGACAGAAGAAAGCAGCACCTCCAAGTATTCTGCCGGAAGCTATTACAATCTGAAAATTGATTAATTCATCTGACCAGACGACACCCATATTCTCAGGGGAGACAAACCCAACGATCCCTTGGACAATGACCATGATTGCAGACAATCCACAGAATACCATAATCGCAATTGATATGGCAGTGATCGATTTGATTGAATTTTGTTTCATATTTCAATAATTATTTATTGTTATTCGATATGCAAAGATATGTTCTTTTTATTGAAAAACAATAAAAAATTAAAGAATTTTGATAAATTATATCGCCCTTAGTAAAACTTTGCGTGGATAACTGCTTATATGTGAATTACTTGATATGTCATGGCAACGCTTACAATCCCTTCATGATACAGACTCCCGAAGGGGTCTGGTGTGACGGGGTGTATTCCAAGCGAAAATGTTTTTGCAGATTCCCTGCCTCGGAAAGGAAGATGTGGTCAAAGCAGAGAATGTGGTGAAAATTATGCTAACAACGCCTCTATCTCGGTTTCTGTAAGATCGGTATGTCTGGACACATCACATACAGACATACCACTGCCAAGCAGACTCTTAGCCACTTCAAACAAGCCTTCCTTTCGGCCTTCGGCTTTTCCTTCGGCTCTTCCTTCTGCTTTTCCTTTTGCCATCCCCTCAGCTACTCCTTCAGCTCTGGCTTTCTGTTCTGCTGTGCGGCGTATATTTATTTCATCTCTTTCTGTTATCATATCGTGTTCATATTTTTCCCGTTTCTCTGGACTGAACTGTGCAATCTCTGCGGCCTGGAAGAGCTATCTTAACAACTCCTCTATTTCAGTTTCTGAAAGACCTGTGTACTCAGCAACATCTCTAACAGAAATACCTTTGGAAAGCATTCTACTTACCACTTCAAACAAGCCTTCCTTTCTTCCTTCTGCCCTGGCTTTCTGTTCTGCTGTGCGGCGTATATTTATTTCATCTCTTTCTGTTATCATATCGTGTTCATATTTTTCCCGTTTCTCTGGACTGAACTGTGCAATCTCTGCGGCCTGGAAGAGTCTCTCAAAAACGCTCTTCTTTAATCCTGAGGGCAAACTGTCAAGTTTACTCATATACTTCAGAGCGTAACACCACTTATCTATGATACTTCTACAATCTTCCAAACGCTTCTCAAAGCGCTTCAGTTCCACAAAGATAAGAGAAATAGTTTCACATACCACCTCGCCGGTATATTTTTCTCTGAACGTATAATCCGAAATGAATCTCTCTTTCCATAATTTGTCACTACGGTCAAAAACATCAACGGCTAATATACCGATAAGATACACCGGCGGAATATCATAACTTTCATCACCCTTGGTCGTCTTCATATCGTAAACTTTCGAGCTGTATGAGACACATCGCTGAAAAAAATTGGCCTGATCATATCTCTGCATCTCGATAATGAAAGATGTCCCATCCTCATCTTCACACCGCAAATCAAGTTTTACAGACTTGTTACTTGCTGTCAATCCCTCTATCTCTGTGGTAGCATATGTAAGATCTTTTACTCTCCTCCCCTGGGGTAGAACTGCATTTAGAAAATCTATCAATACAGGCTTGTTGTCCTGATCTCCAAATACTGCCTTAAATCCACTGTTGGACAGTATGTCCACATAACGTTGTTTCTCTTGAGTCATCATAATAAATAATCGTTTAAAATTCTCTGAATGCAATATTCCAACTTATTATTTACTTTTTCTGTCAGATTTTACAACACTTTCATCTGTTTACTTTTTTGTACGTTCTGTCATAATTTTAAAAATTTGAAAAAGGGGATTTTTAGAATAATGTATTTCCTTGCACAGGCAAAATTTCAAACTATTAACGTTTAATAAGTGAAGCACTTACTGCACCTGAGGGTAGGAATAGGTTCGCACTTTTGAATGTAAGGCAGGTGCTCACCGCTTTTATACCGGCTCTCGCCGGACCAGCGCTCCCGGCCTTGCCGTATTTGCTGCGCAAATACACGGCCTCCGCGTGGCGTCTGATGACGCCTTGTTAACACTCTGGTAGATTTTGGTGATGTCATCACGAACAGATTAGACACATCAATCCTGGCTGCAGGTGCTTCTATGAGTGATTAGCGTGCCCAATCCATCTATCCCAGACGGGATTGGGAACACTTTTCCCACCTGGAGGCCCATTTTCGAGCCCAACCTCTTCGCGATTCAGACACCCGAACGGGGTCGGGTGTGACGGGGTGTGACAGGGTGGGTGTGGGTTTACCAGCGGTAGACTATGTTGACTGCACCTTTGTAGGCGGGGAGCCATTCGCCGGAGTGGTTCCAGCCCACGTACATTGAGCCGTCAGATGTGCGGTGACCTTCATATGCAGAGATGGAGTAGCCAAGTCCCCAAGCTATGTCGATAGCCCATCTCTTGGAGAAGCAGAACTGGTAGCCAAAAGTGGCACCCATCATTATGTTTGTTCCCACCTGGTAACTGTCGGGATATGTACCCCAGTATGCGGGTACCAGCCCTTTGCTAAGACGCCACATAGCCCATCCTATGTTTGGACCCATATAAAATCCGCGGAATGTCTCTGCAGGGTACCAGTGTGCCTCCAGAAAAGTGGCACCGAGATTGAGCGGAGTCTTTGTCCCTGGAACGCCGTAAGGGTAGAATATCCCCATACCTTCCAATTGCACTGAGAATTCATCATGCACCTTCACTTCTATGGCAGGATTGACTACACCCAGCAGTGCAGCCGCATTGAGCTTGACGGCGATTTTCTGCTCAGGGTCAATCTTCCTGGAGTCATTTTGTCCGTATGCTGCAGCGCAAAATAGCATTGCGGTAGCAATAAATATAATAAAACGTCTCATAACCATTATTTCTTTTTGTCAAGTACCAATTTTTCGGTCACGGATATCATCCACTCTCCTATAAATTTCACTACTAGAGTACCAACAAGTATGCCGAAAAAGTCTGCTATAAAGTCCTGAAACTCCCCGGATCTTGCATCGAGCAGATATTTCTGGGCCAACTCGGTGAACACGGCGAATACAAGCCCGGTTACAAATGTGAGGCTCAGGGCAAACTCCTTGTATCGCCCTACGTGACGGGAATACCTATAGGTGAGCCATCCGATAAAGGGGTAGGGGAGGAACATTATGAAGTGAAAATACCTGTCTATTCTTATCCCCAGAAAGTATTGCGGCAACTCCAGATCTGGCATGGAGAAGTTGAAAAAACAAAAGAAAAGTACCATTCCCACATAAAGCAGGAACAGTACTTTTACCAATATGCCGGCTCCACGACTCAGCATAGCTTACACCATCTTGGCAGCATCGCTGATGAAGGTAGCAAGACCTTTATCAGTAAGCGGATGGTTGATAAGGCCAAGGATAGCTTTGAGAGGGCAGGTAGCCACATCTGCACCCACCTCAAGACACTGGATAATGTGTTGGGTGTGGCGGATAGAAGCTGCAAGAACCTGTGTCTGGTAGCCATAAGTGTTGTAAACATCTACGATCTGGGCCACAAGACCAATACCGTCAGTAGAGATATCATCAAGACGACCTACAAATGGTGATACATAGGTAGCACCTGCTTTAGCAGCCAAAAGTGCCTGGCCAACAGAAAATACAAGTGTACAGTTGGTTTTGATTCCAAGAGATGAGAAGTATTTTACAGCTTTGATACCATCTACAGTACAAGGGAGTTTGACTGTGATCTGAGGGTGGATTTTGGCAAGTTCGTGACCCTCTTTGATCATCTCTTCATATGTGGTGGAGAGAACCTCTGCACTTACATCACCATCTACGATCTCGCAGATGTCAGCGTAGTGTTTCTTAATGTTTTCGATACCTTTGATACCCTCTTTGGCCATCAGTGAAGGGTTGGTGGTTACACCGTCAAGGATACCAAGGCTCTGTGCCTCTTTGATTTGTTCAAGGTTAGCTGTGTCAAGGAAAAATTTCATGATAGTATATATTCTTATTGTTATTCATTCAGCAGTTCTGTTGCCCTCTTCATGGCAGGTGTGATATGAGGAAGGATGTTCTCTTCACCGATCTCCTGGGCAAATCCAGATTTGCGGAGTGTAGCGTGAACTTTCTCTGTTACACCTGAAAGAACCATCTGGATACCCTCTTTTTTAGAACGGAGGTAGAGGTTACGCAAGTTGTTGAGACCTGTAGAGTCCATAAATGGAACCCTTCTCATACGGATAACCCTCACTTTAAGCTTTTCACCTCTGAATCTGTCAAACTCATCGATTTTGGATGCCAGACCGAAGAAGAAAGGACCATCGATCTCATATACCTCCACACCCTCAGGAATATCAAGATATTGGGTGTCGGTAGGGTTTATGATCTCTACATTTTCAGTAGCAGCAATAGGGTCTTTGCCCATAACATTGATCTGTGATGTCTCGCTCACACGTTTGACAAATAGGATTACTGCCAATAGCATACCCACCTCGATAGCTACAGTAAGGTCGATAATTACAGTGAGGAAGAAGGTGATCAGGAGCACTGCCACATCGGTCTTCTCACCCTTTAGAAGATATTTGAATGTTCTCCACTCAGACATATTGTAAGCTACCATCACAAGGATAGCTGCCAGACACGAGAGTGGAATGTATACTGCGTAAGGCAACAGGAAGAGGAATATGATCAATAGCACCACAGCATGGACAATACCTGCGATAGGGGTGCGTCCTCCGTTGTTGATGTTTGCCATAGTTCTGGCCAATGCACCTGTAGCAGGGATACCACCGAAGAATGGGGTTACGATGTTGGCAATACCCTGTCCGATAAGTTCGGTGTTCGAGTCGTGCTTTTTGCCTGTCACACCATCTGCCACCATAGCTGCCATCAAAGACTCAATGGCGCACAAAAGTGCAATGGTAATGGCTGGTGAGAAGAGCTCCTTCACGGTCTCCATCGAGAGTTCAGGGAGTGATGGTTTAGGGAATGTCAACCCGCCTGCAAGCTCAGGGAATTTGTTACCAATGGTAAGGAATGTGATACCGTCAATCCTGGTAGCCACTACTGACGCAATAATACCGATGATGATGGCAATAAGCGATCCGGGAACCTTCTTGGTAACCTTGGGCCAGAAGATGCACACCAGCAGGCAGACAAGACCCAAAAGTGTCTCAGACAATGAAATGGTGCCGAAATTCTTGAAATAGCAACCCCATTGTGCTAGGAATCCTGAAGGGACACTTTCGATCTGAAGACCGAAGAAGTCCTTGATCTGAGTCGAGAAGATAACCACAGCGATACCTGAGGTGAATCCGACTATGATAGGATAGGGGATAAACTTGATAAGGGTTCCGAGTTTGAATACACCCATCAGGACAAGCATGATACCTGCCATTGCTGTCGCAATGATAAGTCCGTCCATACCAAATTTGGTGACAATACCGTAAATGATTACGATAAATGCACCTGTAGGACCACCGATAAGCGAGTATGTTCCACCCAGGAACGACATCAGAAAGCCAGCCACGATAGCTGTGATAAGGCCTTGCTGAGGTGAAACACCTGATGATATACCAAATGCAATTGCGAGTGGCAATGCAATAATTCCGACAATAACTCCGGCAATCAAATCTGCACGGAAGTCATCCATAGTGTACTTTCCTTTCTGGAAAAGGTCAAAGATTTTAGGTCTAAATGAGAAACGCATCACTTTTCATAATAAACCCCACGAACTTGGGCCCGTGGGGTGAAATTTTTTATTTGTATTCATCCCAGCTCTTGATTTCGATTTCATCCTCTGTCATATTGCAGAACGAGATGATGAATGCCGAAGCAAGTCTGGTATTTGTTATAAGCGGAATATTGAAGTCTACAGCTGCACGTCTGATTCTATAGCCGTTTGTAAGCTCGGTGTGGGTCATATTCTTAGGGATATTGATCACCATATCGATCTGTTTGTTCTGCAGCATTTCGAGAGCTTGTGGTTCATTGCCCTCCTCTGTAGGCCAGTAGGCTCTGATAGAAGGGATGTTGTTCTCGCTCAAGTATTTGTGAGAACCGCCGGTAGCGTAGATGGTGTACCCTTTGTCTGCAAGGAGTCTGCAAGCTTTGAGAAGCTCTGCTTTCTGTTTTGCATCGCCTGAAGAGATAAGGATATTCTTCTTGGGGATAGAGTAACCTACAGAGAGCATCGATTTGAGGATAGCCTCATCGGTGTTGTCACCGATACATCCCACCTCACCGGTAGAAGCCATATCCACACCAAGGATAGGGTCTGCCTTCTGAAGTCTTGCAAATGAGAACTGTGAGGCTTTGATACCTACATAATCGAGGTCAAATGCACTCTTGGCGGGAGGGGTAACCTCTTCACCGATCATAACTTTGGTTGCAAGTTCGATGAAGTTGATCTTAAGTACTTTAGATACAAATGGGAAGCTTCGTGAAGCTCTGAGGTTACACTCGATAACTTTGATGTCGTTCTCCTTGGCTAGGAACTGCATATTGAAAGGACCTGAAATCTTGAGGGCCTCAGCTGTCTTGCGTGCTATCTTCTTAATCCTGCGGGCAGTCTCCACATAAAGTTTCTGAGGAGGGAACTGGATGGTAGCGTCACCTGAGTGCACACCTGCAAACTCGATGTGTTCTGAGATGGCGTAAGCGATAACTTTACCATTTTCAGCTACAGCGTCAAATTCGATCTCTTTGGCGTGTCTTACAAATTCGCTTACCACTACAGGGTGTTTCTTGGATACGTTTGCTGCAAGTGAAAGGAACTCTTCAAGCTCCTTATCATTTGAGCAGACATTCATAGCTGCACCTGAGAGTACGTATGAAGGGCGTACCAATACAGGGTAACCCACCTGTTCCACGAATTTGTGGATATCACTGAGTGAAGTAAGCTCTTTCCATTTTGGCTGGTCGATGCCGAGCTCATCCATCAATGATGAGAATTTGTGTCTGTCCTCAGCGTTGTCGATGCTGCTTGCCGATGTGCCGAGTAGGTTAACACCGTTGGCATCGAGACGGATAGCCAGGTTGTTAGGGATCTGACCACCTACAGATACTACCATACCGTGAGGGTTCTCAAGGTCGTGGATATCCATTACCCTTTCGAATGTAAGCTCATCGAAGTACAGTCTGTCGCACATATCGTAGTCGGTTGAAACTGTCTCAGGGTTGTAGTTGATCATTACACCTCTCCAGCCAGATTTTCTGATGGTCTGAAGTGCATTGACGCTACACCAGTCAAACTCAACTGAACTACCGATACGGTAAGCACCTGAGCCGAGTACTATAATAGATTTGCGGTCACCCTTGAAATCCACGTCTGATTTGGTACCGTTGTATGTCAGGTACAGGTAGTTGGCCTGTGCTGGATACTCCGCTGCCAATGTGTCGATCTGTTTCACTACAGGGGCAAGTCCGAACCCTTTTCTGTAGTTTCTTACAGCCATAGCCATCTCTTCTCCGTCGATAGAGTCTTTGAGTACAAGACGGCCTATCTGGAAGTCTGAAAAACCTTGGCACTTGGCCCTCTTGAGAAGTTCGAAATCTACCTCTTCAAGTGTATTGAGGGCACGAAGTTCATCGGCTGTAATTTTGATGTTGTAGAGTTTGTCCAGGAACCATCTGTCGATCTTGGTGAGTTCGTGGATCTGTTCTACAGTGTATCCTGCGTTGAATGCTTTTGAGATGACAAAGATACGTTTGTCGGTAGGCTGACGGAGAGCTTTGTCAATATCTTCTACCACAATCTCCTTGTTGGCTACAAAACCGTGGGCACCCTGTCCGATCATACGGAGACCTTTCTGAATGGTCTCTTCGAAGGTACGTCCGATAGACATCACCTCGCCGACACTCTTCATGCTGCTGCCGATCTCGCGTGATACGCCGTGGAATTTGCTGAGGTCCCAACGTGGGATTTTACAAACCACATAGTCAAGTGTTGGCTCAAAGAAAGCAGGGGTAGTTTTGGTAACCGAGTTCTTGAGATCAAACAAACCATAGCCCAAACCAAGTTTGGCTGCTACAAAGGCCAATGGATAACCAGTTGCTTTTGATGCAAGGGCTGATGAGCGGCTCAGACGGGCATTAACCTCGATAACTCTATAATCTTCAGAATTTGTGTCAAATGCGAACTGAACGTTACACTCACCCACAATACCCACGTGTTTTACAATGCGGATAGCAAGTTCACGGAGTTTGACTACTTCCTGATTGGTAAGTGTCTGGCAAGGTGCCACTACGATACTCTCACCGGTGTGGATACCAAGCGGGTCGAAGTTCTCCATATTGCAGACAGCAATACAGTTGTCAAAGCGGTCACGCATCACCTCGAACTCGATCTCTTTCCACCCTTTGAGTGATTTCTCAACAAGAACCTGAGGTGAATAAGAGAATGATTTCTCTGCAAGTTTGCGGAGCTCCTCTTCGTTGTCGCAGAAACCGCTGCCAAGTCCGCCAAGTGCGTAAGCTGCGCGGATGATGACAGGGTAGCCAAGTTCTGCAGCAGAGGCTACTGCATCTTCTATGTTCTCCACAGCGTGGCTCTTGATGGTCTTTACATCGATCTCATCAAGTTTTTTGACGAAAAGTTCGCGGTCCTCAGTGTCCATAATGGCCTGCACTGGGGTACCGAGCACTTTAAGGTTATATTTTTCAAGGATACCCTGCTCATAAAGCTTGACACCGCAGTTGAGTGCAGTCTGGCCACCGAATGCCAGGAGGATACCTTGTGGTTTCTCTTTCTGGATGACTTTCTCTACATAGAATGGGGTTACAGGGAGGAAATAAATCTTGTCTGCAACACCTTCAGATGTCTGAACTGTAGCGATATTGGGGTTGATCAGAATGGTCTCGATACCCTCTTCTCTCATCGCTTTGATCGCTTGAGAGCCAGAGTAATCGAACTCACCAGCTTCACCAATCTTCAGGGCTCCTGAACCAAGGAGAATAACTTTTTTAATGCTTTTGTCCATAGTGTTCTATAGTAGATTTAGGAAGTCGTCAAATAGAGTGTTGTTGTCCGGATAGAATTGGACACCGAAGAAGCGTCCGTTTTTGTGTCTTATCCCTTCGTTTGAACCATCGTTCATATTGATGAACATAGGCTCCCAGTCTGCGCCAAGGGAGTTGTTGTCAACAGCATAACTATGATTCTGGGATGTGATGTAGCATTTCTCTGTGCCGGCAAGACGTACCGGTTGGTTGTGGCTTCTGTGACCATAAGGGAGTTTGACAGTCTGAGCACCTGCTGCTTTGGCCAGCAACTGGTTACCCATGCAGATACCGAATACAGGTTTGTTTTTCTCCATAGCCACCTGGATATTTTTGATGGTCTCTGTGCAGAACTCAGGATTACCTGGACCATTGGATACGATTACACCATCATATTCAAGTGTATTGAAATCGTAGTCCCATGGAACACGTATCAGCTCTACATCCCTGCTTACAAGTTTGCGAAGAATGCTGTTGTTGACACCGCAGTCCACAAGCACTACTTTCTTGCCACCCTCATTTCCATATCTGGTCACCTCGGAGCAGCTCACTTTCGCCACCTGGTTCTCAAGGTTAGGGTTATAGAATTTGGATGGGGTATTGAAACCTCTTGGGATAATGGCACCAAGTTGAGAGCCGTGGTCACGGAGATATTTGGTTAGCTCTCTGGTGTCCACGCCATATATGCCCGGGATTTTGTTCTCCTTGAGCCATTGGTCGAGACTTTTGACAGCATTCCAGTGACTGTAGTTGAAGGAGTAGTCAAGGACGATCACACCCTTTACGTGGATCTTGTCAGATTCGTAGTTGAGTGATATTCCATTTTCCTTATTGTCATCAGGAACACCATAGTTTCCGATAAGAGGATAGGTTATACATAGGATTTGCCCCTCATAATTAGGGTCGGTCAGAGCTTCCGGATATCCTACCATAGAAGTGCTGAATACCACTTCACCTTCGGCAAGGAACTCATAACCAAATGAATAGCCCTGAAACTCAAGGCCATTCTCAAGATGGAGTACTGCTTCTTTCATATTGAACACAAATGTAAGAGTTTTTTTACATACTTCTGACAAAAATCATCCACAATTTTTCCTTCAATTCCTGCCAGCGCTGCATTGTGAGCGATGCAAAGTCATTTGTATGTCTTGTGATGAGTTCTTCTGCTTTTTTATCCTCTCCGGCAGCAATAAGGGCTGCAGCTTCAGCCTCTACCATCGCACCTGTCTTGAACATCTTCTCTTCAAGAGCCATAATCTCTGTTTCGAGGATCTCTCTTGTCTTGTTCCAGTCTATGGTAGAGATTCTGTTGGTCTCCCTGTATGCCCAGATGGCTGCATCAGGACGGTATTCGTGCTGGCCACAAATCTGGAATGCAGGGTGTATCTGGTCAATACCTGCATAGATAGGGATGCGTGGTGACTGTGCAGGGTTGTCATATGAGAAATATGTAACGCCGCCAATCTCGTCAGGAAGCCAGTTTCTGGCTTGCATAACCGATGAGTATGAGCATCTTATCACAGCAATGGTGCGTAGGTTTTTCACAACGTCCGGTTTTAGATGGTTAAGGAGAGTCCTTATCTCGTTGGACATAAAAGGGGATACAGGTGTTACCTTCTCATCGGTAACAGTCACTGAGTTGTCGTAAGGATTCCATACCCTTCTTTTGAAATCGACAGACAGGTCTTTGGTCATGTCGTATTCTGTACCCTCGTATGTAGAACGGAAGAGGGCTGTAATCATCTCTGGAGATACTTTCTGGTCCGGCTTCACAGAGAATGGAAGCTCCTCAGCATCATATGAAAGATTCAATGATGGGGCCAATGCGTTAAGAATAAAGAACTCTCTGATAGAGAAAGGTTTGCGTCCGTCTACAACTTTATGGAACACATACTCGGATTTGCCGTCCCAGTATCCAAGCTTCTTCGAACGTTCGCGTAGGTCAGAACTGTACATGAAGTAGTCAGGATTGTCCCAATCTATGCGTCCGATGCGGGTAATGTTTGCAGATACACTCACGTGGTCATCGGGAACCCTCTGAGCAGCCCATAGTGCACTTGGCTCTCCAGGACCTGAACCTGCAATCTCGAAATGCCATACTTCATTCTTATCGATGATGGTAAGGCACTCTGCCCAGTCACCATAGCCATATTCCTGAGCTAGTTTACCCATCAACTTGATGGCCTCACGGGCGGTAGAGCATCTCTGGAGGGCGATTCTCTGAAGCTCCTCAATCTGGAACATACCTGCAGGATTTACAAGTTCCGGTCTCCCCTCCACTGTGGTCTCACCCATTGCAAGCTGTTTCTCATTCATACAAGGGTATGCTGTATTGAGGAATTTGTATGTCTTCTCAGGTGCAGGGATTTTGCCGACCTCGGTTACCCTTCTCATATCCCAAGGGAGATCGGTATGCAGTTTTCCTTTATAGACAGGTTCCATATCACCCTTCTGGTAGGTGATGGATGGCTCCATTGTCAACCAAGTTCTGAAATCGGAGTCACAAGTGTGAGATGTCATTGTGGAGCCGTCTGTAGATGCATTTTTTCCTACAGTGATCGATGTACAGCTCCCTGTCTCGATGTCGCTCTGTCCCATAAGCCCGAATGTGAGGGCGAAAAGACAAATGGTGATGGTTAGGATTCTTTTCATAGACTATTTGTTTTTTTGATCATTTTCGATTAGTTCCAGTAGGGCATCTATCGCCTCCTCCTGTGGAACGGAGCGTCTGACTGCCTCTTTTCCGCGGTAAATGGAGACTTTCCCTCTCCCTTCCCCTACATAGCCGTAGTCGGCATCTGCCATCTCTCCAGGGCCATTCACTATACATCCCATCACTGCAATACAATATCCGGAAAGGTGGGAAGTGCGTCTCTTCACCTCATTGAATGTCTCCTCGAGGTTATACAATGTCCTGCCGCACCCTGGGCAGGCGACATATTCGCATTTGGTGAAGCGGCGGCGGGTGGCCTGTAGGAGATTGTCCTTTATATCCTGAAGCGCCTCTGCCGATACCTTCTCACCTTTGCAGGTAGCTTCAAGGTCGAAATCATCAATTTTGCGGTCGAGCAGGTCTGGACCATATGTGCAGGCAATGTTTATTATAAGATCTTCCCAACTTTCTGCACCGGCCTGTTGCTGCTCCTGTCCGCTGAAGAAGCGGACTATCTTCTCAGCCACGGGGAGTTCATTGACGGGTGATTCAGTGAGTGATACGCGGATGGTGTCGCCGATTCCGTCGCGTAAAAGTGTAGCAATGGCAGCAGCAGATTTGATCCTCCCCATATCGCCGTTTCCAGCCTCTGTGACACCAAGGTGGAGTGGGAATATCACCCCTTGCTCCTCCATCCAGCGGTTGAGCAGCCTGTATGCCTCCACCATAACCACTGTATTGCTCGCTTTGAGAGAGAGGACAACATTGTAGAAATCCTCTGCAATGCACATCTCTACCCATTCGACCATTGCCTCTTTCATCCCTTGAGCGGTATTGCCATAGAGCTCTGTGATTCTCTTTCCAAGGGAGCCGTGGTTGATTCCGATGCGGACTGCAGTATTGTGCTCTTTGCACACCTCGATGAAACGTTTGAAGTCGCGCTGCGCCTTTTCGTGCTCAGTGGCAAAGTTTCCAGGATTGATCCTCACCTTATCTGCCACTTCTGCTGCCGCAATGGCCACATCTGATGAGAAATGGACATCGGCTACAAGTGGCACCATATTTCCTTGCTGGCGCAATATATTCTTGATCTGACGGAGCGATTCCACCTCGCGTACCCCCTGGGTGGTGAGGCGGATCAGTTGTGCCCCTGCATCGCGCATTGCGTTGCATTGGGCTACGGCCGCCTCTATGTCATTTGTGTTACAATTGCACATTGTCTGGATGGCAACAGGGAGCCCCCTTCCAATCTTAAGACCAGCTACATTTGCTATTATATTTTTCATATTCAGTCTATCAGTCAAAATTAAAGAACAATCCGAAGTTAAAACTTATCCTGTTGGGGTAGGAGTAGAGCCACCAGTCATCAGAGAGTTTGTCCGGCTGATAAAGGAAGGCAAATGAGTACTGGTAGAGCACCTCTATGTGAAATTCAAAGGGGTGGAATCTTATCGCAGTACCCAAGCCACCAAGGGCTCCGTAGTCCCATCTCTGGTCATATTCATCAAAACCTTTAGGGTTTGTGGTCCCGATCCTGTACCCGGCAAAACCTCCAATATCCAGGAGGAGCCTCAGGTGCTTCCCTACATCATATTTGAACTGCGATACCAGTGGAATCTCTATGGCGGTGAGGGTCTGGTCCATATTGTCAATATTGTATTCGGAGGTGAAGCCGTACTGGCAATATTTGGCACCCAGCTGGATTCCGAAAAATGACCATAGATCCCAGAGATTATGATAATAGGTGTAGAGCAGGGCAAAATTCTTGTACGTGTGGACCATTTTTGCCTTCAGGTCGGGGGCAAAGTTTACCCCTGTCATCTCGTAGCTGTACCTCACACCCAACAGGTGCTCAGTGGGCTTGACAGTCACTGTTTTCGAGAATGTCGTGTCAATCTCCACTACACCCTGTCCCCACGAATATGTTGTGGAGAAGAGTGTGAGTAGGGCAGTCAGCAATATATATTTAAACTTTGGTCTCATTTGAAAATCTTGCCAATATCAATAGTTTGTTCTATCTCCATCCTCTCGGGAATATCGATAAGATAGTCCTTGTCGGTAGATGTGTTAAGGAACTTGTAGAGGAGCACCTTCTCGGGCTGTCTCTTCTCCAGTACCGAACCTGTATCAAGGATACCGTTGTTATTTTTATCCTCTGTAATCCTTATCGAGTATTTGTTCTTCCTAAGGTATGGGAATGTGAGTTTGCAGTCGGTATCTACCCTGAAACTCCTGTATATCTTGTCCCTCTTTTCCGATATAAGTTCCACTATGTAGTGCCCGTCGACCCCTGTCATATCGAGTACCAGAGTGCTCAACTTGTCGTCCGAAGGGAGTTTTATCTTCGATACCAGACTGTCGCAGGGGAGGCCGTTGATGTCGTAGAATATCCTGTGGGGTATTTTGAATACATATTCGTACCCTGCCATAAATTCACCCTCCTGTTTCAGATGGTATTTGCGTATGTTGGCAGTATCCTGTGTGATGGTAAATTTCTCAGGCTGAATCTGCTGTTTTGCAGTGATATGGTAGTACTGAATGCTGTCAAAAGGGGCTTTTAGAAGGGGGTAATCGAACTCTATGGTGATACCGTCCTGCTCGATTGTCTCCCCGCTGGCTGTCACTTTGTATCTGGCTACCGTGTCAAGTTTCTCAACATTCTTCCCGTACCTGTTCTTTTCGAATTTTTTGGTGTAAGGCATCATCTTGAACTCTTCCCAGGTGGGGACCAGTGTCTTGAGCGAGTCGTTTGTCTTATGGTATTTGATCCTGAAATTCAATGTGTCCTTAATCTCCTCCTGGATATTGAACCACAAAGAGAGGCTGTCCTCCATAATATTGAACTCCCTTATCACTTTATCATCAGGTATACCCTCTATAAGGAGGGTGTCAATCTTCACATAGGGGGCATTGAACTTGATGTATGCGGACCTTTTGCTCAGTCTCTTGTTTTCCCTTATGAACTGCTGTGTCGCCATCTCCTTGAAAAGGCTGAGCTGGATGGCTGATGGTCTTGACATGATACCGGCAGTATCCTTCTCTTCGTAAGTGATCAATTCGGGTCTGTCTGCCCTCATGACGCTGTCTGCTACGAAAAGCGTATCCAGAAAAGCTACAGTCTCCTCTGCCGGGTCATATTTGTTATTGTTGTTAAGGTCTTCTATCGCAAATACCCTATAGGCACCAGGTTTGATGTTTCTCACGGTGAAATAGCCCCACTTGTCACTCTTGGCTGCTGCCACAGGGAGGAGGTTGAAGATAGCCGAGTCAGATGGGTCAGTGTGGAAGAGGATTGTAATTTTCTCTTTTGGGAACATTGTGGCAGCGTCTACCACTGTACCCGAAGTGTAAATGGAGTCCACATACTCACCTGTAGAGAAGGCATATGTCATCCTTGGGAAAATGTTTCCCTCATTGTTGTCCACGATACCTGCTCCGAAATCGATGGAGTAGGTGGTGTTGGCCTGAAGGGTGTCTTCAAAAGTGATGACAACACTCTTCCCCTTGATTTTGGGCTGTACCCTTTTTTTCAGAGGGGGTGAAAGATAAAAGTTGTTCTGTGGCTCTTTCAGCACCACGAACTCGTCAAACGTGAGGACTATATTGTTCTTTTTGGGGACAACAGATACCATAGTGGCATTGGGTGCAGGTTCACTCTCCACCATTGATGGGGGGATGGTGTCCTTGGGACCTCCGGAAGGTGGGGTGGTGGTATTGGCACAGGATGGGGCAAATAGGGCCGCAACCAGCACCGAAAATACAACTGTGGCTATATATTTCTCTTTTCTCATTACTCCTTGATATCTACTCTGGTGACACTTTCGACACCTTTTATTGTTTTCAATACCGACATCATGTTTTCAAGGTCCTCTATATGGTGCACATAGCAGTCGAGATAACCTTCAAATACTCCGTCGTGGGTCTCGACGTTTACCCTTCTGAGGTTTATGCTGAGGTCTTTGGAAACTGATTTGGTCACATCATTGAGGATACCGAGCCTGTCCATACCCCATAGCCTTACGCGGGCCAGGTGGGACATCACTGTATGTTTGGACCATTTGGCGTTAACTATATTTTCACCCTCTTTGGATGCCCTCTCGATGGCATTCGGACAGCTCTTCTTGTGGACTATAACTGTGCCGTCAGCCTCCATGAAGCCTACCACATTGTCTCCCGGGATAGGGTGGCAGCAGTCTGCAGTGGTGTATGACAGGGTCTTTTCTGCTGCATTCTCCTCGAGGATATACTCCTTGTTTTTCCCCATCTTGGCCTTTAACTCATCCTTCGGAGAGCTGCCGCCAAATGTGAAATCGTCATCATCATCCTCATAAAGTGCCGGATCATCCACCTTCTTCTCCTTATTGCTTTTGAGGAACTGGAGTGACCAGTACATCACATTTTTGTTGATGGTATTTTTCTTGAGGATGGACTCCAGATTGTCGAGTTTGATGATACCTGCCGATATCTTGGTGTAGAGCTCATCCTTATTGTTCATATTGTAGGCCTCGATCAGCTTCCTGAGGACTCTGCTCTGAGGTTTTACACCGTATCTTGCAAGCTCTTTTTCGAGAATATCCTGACCTTTCTTGAGGGTGGCTTCGATGTCGTCCTTGATCCTCTCCACCACTATAGAGCGGGCCTTGCCTGTCTTGAGGAAATCGAGCCACTCCCTTTGAGGCTTTTGCGACTCAGCTGTGATTATCTCTATCTGGTCACCATTTTTGAGAACATAGGATAGGGGGACAAGTTTCATATTGACCTTGGCTGCAATGGCGTGATTGCCCACCTGGGAGTGGATGTAATAGGCAAAATCGAGTGCTGTGGCCCCTTTTGGAAGTGTCTTGGACTCACCTTTTGGGGTGAAGACATATATCTCCGAGCCAAGAAGGCTCTCGTGGAATTTGTCAAGGAATTTGAGTGCATTGGCATCAGGATTCTCGAGGACGTCACGGACCATATCTAGCCAGTGGTCCATCTCCTGTTCCACAGTACGTACACACGAATCTACCCCCTGTTTCTTATATGACCAGTGGGCAGCAATACCCCTTTCAGCTATGGCGTTCATCCTCTCCGAACGGATCTGTACCTCAATCCAGTTGCCTGTCTGGCTCATTACAGTGCAGTGAAGTGCTTCATATCCATTGGATTTTGGTTGTGAAACCCAGTCACGGATACGGTCAGTCTTGGAGCGGTATATTCCGGTCACGAGGGCATAAATGTGCCAAGCCTGTGTCCTTTCATCAAAGCCATCTAGAGGCTTGAATATGATGCGGACTGCGTAAAGGTCAAAAATCTGCTCGAATGATACCCCTTTTGTCTCCATCTTTTTCCAGATGGAGTAGGGGGTCTTGGTCCTCTTCATCACAGAGAACTTGAAACCTTCATCAGAGAGGACTTTGATAATAGGGTCAAGGAAGGCATCCATCTGGACATTTTTCCTCCTGATCATATCATCTATCCTGGCCTGGATCTGGTTGTATGCTTCCGGTTCACGGGTCTTCAGCCAGATGTTCTCCATCTCGGATTTCATGCTGTAGAGACCGAGCCTGTGTGCCAGAGGGACAAATATGTACATTGTCTCACTGAGAATCTTGTCCTTCTTGTGGTCAGGCATCGAGTCGATGGTCCTGACATTGTGGAGGCGGTCGGCGAGTTTGATGAGGACGACGCGAACATCCTCATTGAGTGTAAGGAGGATCCTTTTGAAATTTTCTGCCTGCATATTGGCACCGGGACCGGTGTCAAGGGCAGCCTTGATCTTGGTGAGACCATCTACCAAAGAGGCTATTTTGGTACCGAAAAGCCTTTCGATATCCTGAACGGTGTAGTCTGTATCTTCGACGACATCGTGCAGAAGTGCAGCAGCGATCGATTTGTAACCCAGACCGATCTCCTGCACCACAATTTTGGCCACCTGTATAGGGTGTATTATATATGGTATGCCGGAACGGCGGCGTACACCCTTGTGTGCCTCATTTGCAAATTCAAAAGCTTTTATGACACCTTGATACTCCTCCTCCGAGGCGCATCTCTTCTTGCTGACCACTCTGAGTTCTTCGAACTCCTGCTGGATAAGGTCATGATCCTCTTTAGTAAACTCAACCATAATCAATAAAGTATATCGCGTGTACCTTTCTTAATCTTTTCAAGTCTCTCCCTCACATTTATCCTCTGTTCCATATTTGGAAGCTGGGCTATCTCCCTCTCTATCAGTTCGTATCCCACTTTCTTGGTCTCTTCTGAAGAGTAGTCTTCAAGATACTCTGCCAGTGTGAGTATTGCATTTCTGGTGCAGAATTTCTTGATGAATCCAGGGATGGCATACTCCATAAAGTGGGTCCCTGTCCTGCCGACACGGTAGCAGGCTGTGCAGAAGCTCGGGATGAAATCCCTGCTGAGGAGCCATCTCATCACCTCGTCAAGATTGCGGGTGTCGCCTACGGCAAACTGCTCCTTCTTCAAGTCCTGCTCATCCCCCTTGCGTTCCTGATTGTAGCCGCCGATCTCCAGTTTTGTACCTGCATCTATCTGGCTTACACCAAACTCCATCACCTCATCGCGTATGGCCTTTGATTCGCGGGCTGTCATAATGAGTCCTGTATAAGGTACAGCCAGTCTCAGGATGGCCACAAGTTTCTTGAAATCTTCATCGCTTACCCTATAAGGGAGTTCGAGATTGAGGCCGTTGGCGGGCTGGATTCTCGGGAAACTGATGGTGTGTGGACCTACGCCGTGTGTGGCCTGCAGGTGGATGGCGTGGGAAACCAGTCCCAATACCTCGTATCTCCAATCATAGAGTCCGAAAAGGGCACCGATCCCCATATCATCTATACCACCTTCGAAAGCCCTGTCCATAGCGTGGAGCCTCCAGTGGTAATCACCTTTGGGTGTCCCGGCAGGGTGGTATTTGGCGTATGTCTCTTCGTGGTATGTCTCCTGGAATACCTGGAATGTCCCGATTCCTGCCTCTTTCACTATCCTGTACCCCTCCAAATCGAGAGGGGCGGCATTGATGTTGACCCTGCGGATCTCACCATTGCCCGATTTTACAGAATATGCAGTCCTGACGGTCTGGGCGATGAATTCAGGTGTATATTTCGGGTGCTCACCGTAAACCAGAATAAGTCTTTTGTGACCCTCATCCTCAAGTGCCACGATCTCCTTTTCAAGCTCCTCCTGGCTCAGGGTGTGGCGCACTGTGGTATTGAGGGTGCTGCGGAAACCGCAATATTTGCAGTTGTTGATGCAATAGTTTCCTATGTAGAGTGGAGCGAAGAGGACAATGCGGTTGCCGTAGATGGACCTTTTAAGCTCCCTTGCTGTGGCAAAAAGCTCGTCAAGACCCTCTTTTGACTCGATGGCAATAAGTGCAGCCACCTCCTCAAGATTGAGAGCCTGTTTCTCTCTGCTCTTGGCAAAAATCTCCCTGCATTTGTCCATGTCCTCGTGGGTGTCACGGATGAGTGCCTGAAGATGTGAGTCATCTATGAAATTTTTATATTTTGTCATTTGCGTCTTCTAAGTAAATTCAATTTTTCTAAATCTGACCAATGGAACTCCTTGTGGTATTTGTCCAGGTTCTGGATGGAGTAGGAGACCTGCGCTCCGATTATGATTATGAACCATCCGAAGTTAACCCACACCATAAAGAGGGGAATGGCGGCAAACACGCCGTAAACTGCATTCATTCTGGATACAAACACCTGAGTCTCGATATAGAGACATTGGACAATAGTGAATGCTGCTGATGCGGCAAGTGCTGCCTTGAATGCATTTCTGAACTTCACATGGGCATTGGGGATGAACTTGAACATGCAGGCGAACAGGAGTGCTGCCACAATGTAGAATATAAGCCACTGGATTATATCCCTCATATTGAAGAAAGGGACCTCAATCATCCACATATTTTTCACCCCGTCAGATATCACTATGGCCATACCCAGGAATAAAATCACCATAAAAGGGGAGAGGAAAAGGATCAGAATGTATGAAAGTGCCCTTTTCCACCATATCCTCGATGTCTCCACAAACCAGATGGTGTTGAATGATCTCTCCACACATAGCAGGAGCCATACTACAAGCCAGAGGAATACCCCGAATGAGATTACTCCATATATGTTCTTTTCGGTAGAGACCAGAATGTTGTCAGCAAAACTGAGGAATGTGTTCACTATCTCCTGATCGGAGAAATATTTGTGGATCAGTTCATTGAGGATGCTGCTCAATCCGAATCCATCGGTAATGCTGAACATCAGTGCGATGAATGGCACTATAGCCATAGTGGAGAAGAAACTCAATGCTACAGCCTGCCAGTTGAGCCCCAACTTGCTGTAGTTGTCAAGGGTGAAGGCCACTATCTTCAGCTGCCTTTTTCCCCACATTATGAATTTCCTCTTTCTGCTCTCCATAATATCCTATTTAAGTGCCTCTGCAAATGCTTTTGCAAACTCTTTTACACCAGCGAGTTTCTCATCTGTGGTTACACCCGATACCTCGAGGGTATTCTCAAGGAATGGCTGTTTGATGTCGGTAAGGGATTTCTTGAGGGTTCTGACACCTGCACCGTTCCATGATGAAGAACCGAACAGGGCAATGGTCTTGTTCTGAGGGTTCGCTACCGAGATCTCGTGCACAAGGTGGTGCATCATAGGGTGCATCTGGCCATTGTATGCGCAAGTTCCCAGGATAAGTCCGCTGTACTCCCAAATCTCGTTGATAAGGTATGAGACGTGTGTTGTCGATACATCAAATGTGCGGATATTTTTGATACCCTCCTCAGCCAGAGCACGACCGATAGCGTCAGCCATCTTCTCAGTATTGCCGTACATTGAAGCGTAGATGATTACTACACCCTTCTCTGCCTGGTGGGTGCTCCACTTGTTATAGAGGTCAAGTACTTTGGCAGGGTTCTCCCTCCAAATAGGGCCGTGTGAAGGGCAGATGATTTTGATCTCAAGACCTGCAAGTTTTTTGAATGCAAGCTGCACCTTGTCGCTCCATTTGCCTACGATATTCGAATAATATCTCCTCATCTCAGTGAGGTAATTGCGGTCAAAATCGATCTGGTCATCGAAAATGCCACCGTCAAGTGAGCCGAATCCGCCGAATGCATCACAAGAGAATAGGATCTTGTCAGTGGTATCGTATGTGACCATGGTCTCTGGCCAGTGCACCCAAGGGACCCAGGCAAAAGTGAGGACATGGTGACCCAGATTCAGGGTGCTGCCGTCCATCACTTCAAGTTTCTGCTCTGCAGGTACTGAGTAATAGTTCTCAAGGAGTTTGAAAGTGGTGCAGTTCCCCACAACTGTCACCTGAGGATACGCCCTGAGGATCTCACCGATCATACTTGAGTGGTCAGGTTCAAGGTGGTTGATGATCAAGTATTCAAGTGGACGACCTTCCAGAATGTTGTCAATCCTTTTCAGGTAATCATTGTCTGAACCGTACTCAAGTGTGTCTACAAGTGCAGGGTGTTCATCGGCGATAAGGTATGTATTGTATGATACTCCGTATGGAAGTGGCCAATTGTTCTCGAATAGGTGTTTCTTTCTGTCATTAGTTCCTACATAGTGGACCTTGTTCGAAATAAGAGTCATATCTATCTGTTTATTAATTTGTTAAATATTTCTTCGTCTATGATTTCAATACCGAGTTTCTCGGCTTTTTTAAGTTTCTCCGGGCCAGCTTTCTCTCCGGCAAGGAGATATGTGATGTTTTTGGATACCGAACCGGTATTCTTTCCTCCGTGGGCAGCGATAAGGGACTTGATCTCTTCGCGCGATACAGAGAAATTGCCAGAAATCACTATTGTCTTGCCTTCCAGTGCATCGGAAAGTCTCCCGGCTGACTCCTCTGCCTCAAATCTCAGACCCATTGCGCGAAGTGCTTCAATCATCTCCCTGTGTCTGGGGTCTGCAAAATACTGGAGGATACTCTCTGCCATAATCTCTCCAATCTCATCTACAGCGAGAAGATCCTCGCGGGTGGCAGCCATAAGTGCATCGATGCTCTTGAAATGGGAAACAATCATCTTGGCAGTGGTCTCGCCGATATGTCTGATGCCCAGGGCAAAAAGGACGCTATGGAATGGTGCCTTCTTTGAGGCTTCAAGGCTCTCGAGAAACCTCTCTGCAGAGCGCTCCTTCCATCCATCCAAGGTGAGGAGCTGCTCCCTGGTCAGGCGGTAGAGGTCTGCAAAATCGGTTATCAGCCCTTTTTCGAAGAGTTGCTCGATGGTCGCATCGCCTGCCAGGATGTTCATTGCCTTGCGGGAGATGAAATGGACAAATTTTGCCTTGATCTGTGTGGGGCAATGGTCCGAATTAGGGCAGAAGTGTTTCGCCTCCTCCTCTCTTTTCACTAGAGCACTGCCGCAATCGGGGCAGTGGGTGGGGTATTGTGGTACCTGTGCCGATGCATCTCTGCGTGAGAGCTCCACTCGGGTAATTTTGGGGATAATCTCCCCACCTTTCTCCACATAGACCCAGTCGCCGATATGGATATCGAGGGCCTCCATCTGCTCGCTGTTGTGGAGTGAAGCACGTTTCACCACAGTGCCTGAGAGCTGGACGGGCTCAAGGTTTGCCACCGGGGTGATTGCACCTGTACGTCCCACCTGATAGTCCACCGAGATGAGGCGGGTAAGGGCCTCCTCCGGTTTGAATTTGTATGCTGTTGCCCAACGGGGCGATTTGGCTGTGAAGCCGAGTTTTCTCTGAAGGGCGAGGTCATTGACCTTGATGACAATGCCGTCGGTGGCAAATGGGAGAAACTTTCTCTTTTCATCCCAGCTGCGGATATACTCTATTACCTCCCCGATACCATTGCAGAGGGCAGAGTGCTCTGAGATAGGGAAGCCCCACGATCTGGCATTGCTGAGTGCTTGGGAATGGGTGGCAAACGGGAGACTTTCCCCGAGGATATGGTAGAGGGTGCAATCGAGGCCACGCTCTGCCACTATCGCAGGGTCCTGCTGTTTGAGGGAGCCGGCAGCTGCGTTGCGGGGGTTGGCAAAAGGGGTCTCCTCTTCCTCCTCGCGCTGGAGGTTAAGGCGGTCAAATGCCTCGTAAGGCATAAAAATCTCACCTCGTATCTCAAAGTCTGCAGGGGGGGCAATGGCTTCAGTCTGGGTGGCTGAATTGCTGTCCTGGGTGGTGAGCAGGTCGGTGTCCTGATGGCTGTCTACTGTGTTTTGGGTGGTGAACAGGTTGGTGTCTTGATGGCTGTCTACTGTGTTTTGGGTGGTGAACAGGTTGGTGTCCTGATGGTCGTGTCCTGTGTCTGGACTGCTGAACAGGTTGGCCTCAGTAGGGGTTTCATCTGATGCGTGGGGGGCAAAGCGGATGAAGTGTGGAATGGACTTGATGGTCTTTACATTCTCTGTGACATCATCGCCGATGGAGCCGTCTCCACGGGTCAGCGCCCTGATAAGCATGCCGTCCTTGTATGTGAGGCAGATGGCAGTGCCATCAAATTTGAGCTCGCAGCTGTACTGGACGGGGCCGTCTGTCATCTTGCGGATACGTTCATCGAAAGAGTAGAGCTCTTCGATATTGTAAGTATTGCCGAGAGAGAGCATTGGGAAACGGTGACGGTATTGGGCAAAACCCTCTGTACGGTCGCTTCCAACTGTCTGGGTAGGAGAGGTCTGAGAGAGATATTCGGGGAACATCTTCTCAAGTGTGGCGAGCTCGCTGGTCAGCAGGTCGTATTCGAAGTCGCTGATGGTAGGGGAGTTCTCGACATAATAGCTGTGATTATGCCTTCTGAGCTCCTCTGATAGCTCTTTTATCCTCTTTTCTGCGTATTGTTTCTTTATGCCCATAATAACTCACAAATGTAGTAAAAATATACGGATTAATGATTAATTAATGGAGGTAAATTTAGTGTCCATAAATTTTTTTTAATTTAAGCAGAAGTATTACTTTTGCGCCTTGAAATTTTGAGAGAAAATTAATTAAGAGAGATTAAGACAATGAAAGATTCAATTGTTATCCTGACCGGTGGCGGTCCAGCTCCCGGAATCAACACTGTAGTTGGTACTATTGCCAAGACTTTCCTTGACAAAGGCTACAGAGTAATCGGCCTTCATGGTGGATATTCAGCTATCTTCACCAAAGAGCCAAAATGCACTGAATTCGACTTCTTCCTAGCTGATTCAATCTTCAATCGTGGTGGTTCTTTCTTGAGAATGAGCCGTTACAAACCAACCCAGGAGGATTTTGAGAACAACTTCAACGAGACATTCTTCAAAGAGAACAATATCAAACTTCTTGTGACCGTAGGTGGTGACGATACAGCTTCTACAGCCAACCGTATTGCCAAATTCCTGAAGAGCAAGAATTACCCTATCCAGAACATCCACGTTCCAAAAACCATTGACAACGACCTTCCTCTTCCAAACAATGAGCCTACATTCGGTTACAACTCTGCAAAATCAGAGGGTACCAGAGTGGCTACTACAGTTTACGAGGATGCACGTACCAGCGGTACTTGGTATCTGATTTCTGCAATGGGCCGTTCGGCAGGTCACTTGGCAATGGGTATCGCAGCTTCTTGCCACTACCCTATGGTAGTTATCCCTGAGATGTTCAACAAATCTGAGGTTTCTATCGAGAAGATTGTAAATCTTGCCATCTCATCTATCGTCAAGAGGATGATCATGGGTGTATGCTACGGTGGTGTGATGATATCAGAGGGTGTATTCCACATCCTTAGCGATGAGGACTTGAAGAATTCAGGTGTTACATTCTCATTCGACGCACACGGTCACCCAGAGCTTGGTAAAGTTTCTAAAGCACAGGTATTCAATACCGTACTTGAGAACAAAATGAAAGCTCTTGGCCTTAAAGTGAAGACCCGTCCAGTAGAGATCGGTTATGATGTAAGATGCCAAACCCCTGTTGCTTACGACTTGACATACTGCTCACAGCTTGCTTACGGTGTATGGAAACTTTTCCACGCAGGTGAGACCGGCTGTATGGTTTACGTAAACGGCAAAGGTGTGGCTTCTCCTCTATACTTGACTGACCTTCAGGATCCTGCTACAGGCAAGATTCCACCAAGGCTTGTAAATATCGATAGCGAAGAGGTACAGAACGTATTCAAATACGAACTTCACTACATCCGTCCTGAGGATTACGAGGCTGCCAAGAAATATCTTGCAAACCCTGAGGAGTACGACTTCTACAAAATCCTTAACTGGGAGTATCCACAAGAGTAATCACTCCGCCAGTGTGGCCAGTTGGCGACACTATGGATATGACAATATAGGTGGCTGACCGGATTAGGTCGGCCCCTTTTTTATGTATTTAGGCAGAGCGGATATTCCGGGTCGTGAATCGTAGTCAAATGGCGAAGACATCTGGCCTTCGGGGACACACCTGCAAGAAATCGGGCGAAAACTCGTGTGACGGTGTCGTTTTAGGGTGTAATCGGCTTGCTTCGGGGACACACCTGCAAGAAATCGGGCAAAAACTCGTGTGACGGTATCGTTTAGGGCTGTAATCGGCCTGCTTCGGGGACACACCAGCAAGAAATTCGGCAAAAACTCGTGTGACGGTATCGTTTAGGATTGTAATAGGCCTGCCTCGGGGACACACATGCAAGAAATCGGGCAAAAACTCGTGTGACGGTGTCGTTTGGGGCTGTAATCGGCCTGCCTCGGGGACACACCTGCAAGAAATTCGGCAAAAACTTGTGTGACGGTGTCTTTTAGGGCTGTAATCGGCCTGCTTCGGGGACACACCTGTAAGAAATTCGGCAAAAACTCGTGTGACGGTGTCGTTTAGGGCTGTAATCGGCCTGCCTCGGGGACACACATGCAAGAAATTCGGCAAAAACTCGTGTGACGGTGTCGTTTAGGGCTGTAATCGGCCTGCTTCGGGGACACACCTGCAAGAAATTCGGCAAAAACTCGTGGGTGTGTAGGAATATGGCGAGGTGACGCGTGTTATCTGTCGACTTTTGTTGGCGTTATGTGCTCGAAAGTGTACTGAATGAGTGAAATTCTGCAGTGACGCCTGTGGTTTACCGGTTTTCGTCAGCGACGAGTAGGGTACTGTATGCTCAGTGAGTGATGATGTTTAGTGCTGGGGAAGTGGTGAAAGTCTTATGTGAGATATTGCAGCAAAGTGGTTTTAGTATTATTTTTGCCAGTAAGATAATACTGAAATTATGCACGAAAAATTCATAATATATCAGATGTTGCCAAGACTGTTCGGCAACAGAAATCCTGAATGCGTTTTCAATGGGACACTTGCAGAAAACGGTTCGGGAAAATTCGGAGACATCACAGCCAAAGTCCTTAAAGAACTTAAAGAGCTGGCTGTAACACATATCTGGTACACTGGGATAATCCGTCACGCTACTGATGGAGATACAACAGCCAAAGGTAAGGCCGGATCACCTTACGCCATCAAGGATTACTATGATGTAAACCCATATATGTCGAAGGTCCCGTCCAAAAGGATGAAGGAGTTCGAATCACTTGTCTCTCGTACACATAAGGCTGGCCTTAAGGTGATTATAGATTTTATACCTAACCACCTTTCACGTGAATATGATTCAAAGACTGCCCCTTTCGGTGATGAAAATTTCTACCCCGGACGTATTCACGACGGCGACTGGACCGATACGGTAAAACTGAACTATGGTTCCCGTGATACATGGACCAAAATGAGGGATATACTGATGTTTTGGGCTTCCAAAGGGGTCGATGGATTCAGATGTGATATGGTCGAGTTGGTGACAGTAGATTTCTGGGAGTGGTGTATCCCCCAATTGAAAGAGGCTTATCCCGGACTCGTATTCATAGCTGAGATTTACCAGCCGCACAACTACTATCCTTACATTACACGTGGCGGTTTTGATTATCTTTATGATAAGTCAGGGTTTTACGACACACTTAGAGCAATATCTGCCGGACAGACCTGGGCTTCATCACTTACCTCCGTATGGCAGAGCCTCGGTGACTTCCAGCCCAGGATGCTGAATTTCCTGGAGAACCACGATGAGCAGCGGGTAGCCTCAGACTTTTTTGTCGGTGACGGACAAAAATCACTTGCAATGCTCTATGTATCACTCTTCTTCAATACAGCCCCTTTTATGATTTACTTCGGTCAGGAATTTGGTGAGCGGGGTATGGAGACAGAAGGTTACAGCGGAGTGGACGGCCGCACCACTATCTATGATTTCTGGAGTCTCTCTTCTGTAAGAAGATTTCTCGAAGGAGGTGATGCAGGTGATGTTTATAAAGAGTTGACAGACAGCGAAAAAAAGATGTTGTCCACTTATCGTGATCTGATGAAGACGGCTATGGAAAAAGACTCTTTCCGCATCGGCAAGACATTCGATCTGATGTATGTGAATCCCCAATCCGGACATTTCGATCCACGTTATCACTATGCATTCCTCCGCTCAGACGGAAAGGAGATTTACCTGGTTACGGCCAATTTCTCACCATGGGATGCCCAGATCAAGATCAATATTCCACAGGATGCATTCGACTATTTTGGAATTGCTGGCAGTGCCACTCAAATCATGGTTTCGGTGGGTGCGTATGATGGGTGCATTATGAATCTGACCAATATATTTGGCAGTTCCTGGTAGCTCCGCGATCCCAAGCAGTACCACCGATCCAGCGATGTCTGTAGTCCGAAGAATAGTGAGTTACAGCGAGCAGAAGAGTGCTACCATAAATGGTACTGAGAAGTCGACGAGGAAGCCGTGGTAGACTGACACTACGGCCAGGTGGTCGCCGCACGATTGGCGGATGACAGGGAGGGTGCTGTCGGCAGTTGTGGCACCTCCTGCGGCAATGGGGGCGAGGGGCCCTGCAATCCTGGGGAGGAATGGTGCTGTAACTAAGGTAATTATTTCGCGGAGAACATTGGCCAATAGGGCAATGGTCCCGAGCTCCACCCCTTTGCTTTCTGCGATGAGTACGCTTGACAATGAGTAGTAACCTTGTCCCGAACCGACTGCAAGAAGTTCTGTCAGTGCATATGGCAAAACCATAGAGAGTAGTGCCACAGCCACTAATGTCCCACCGATGGTGAAAAGGGGAAGGAGCAGCACTTTCCTGTCGTATTGCTTCAAGTTGCTGAATATGTTCTTATTGTGACCAATACTTATCCCTATGAAAAAGATAAGGATGCAAAGTGTCCAGAAGGATATTCTCTCCGGTAGGGGGAGTGTGTCCGGCAATCCGAAATAACCTGCCAGAACGCCTGCTGCGAAAAAGCCGAGGATGATGAAGCTCCCTTTGAGGGGTTCCAGCAGTGATATCTGTCTTCCGGCAGAGTTGCGGGGTGCTTCATATTTGAGACGGCACCAGCGTGCAAGTATTGCAGCGGCCAAACAACTTCCTGCTGTGGCAGTAATGGCTATCGTCAAAGCTGTAAGTCCCAGGGTGGGGAGGGCGGCAACAATATCGGGATTGCCCCCCATATCGAGACCGAGAAAAAATAGCAGCAGCCACACAATATATACCACCAATCTGTCAATCCATCCGAAGGTGAGGCGGCGCATAAGAATCCCTGCACCAATCCCCGAAAGCATCATGCCGATAACGGTAAACATTGCGTCAGCTTGTTGTTGGGTTAAATTCTGTCAGGGTAGTGGGGGAAGTATTTTCTCAAAATGGAGTCATAAGTGCCGTCCTCTTCCAAGCGGAGAAGACCGTCATTGAACATCCTGATGAATGAGTAGTTTTCTGTCTTGTTCACTGCCACATTGAATGTGAACTGTGTATCCCCTTTGAAAGCAACAGAGAGTCCTGTGGTGTTGGATTCAGTATTCCAGTCCTGAGTGTAGTAGTGGATCAGTGGATATTCCTCAAGAATAACATCGGCTGAACCATTGCGTACTGCGTCAAATGCCTCTGCTACAACTTTGTATGGTGTTACGGAGTATCCTATGGAATCTTTGAGAAATTCGGCATATTCGTGGATGGTAGTACCGCTTTTACAAACTACTTTTTTCCCTTTGAGGTCATCCATTGAACCAATCCCTGTAGTGCCGGTCTTTACTGCAGCTGCTACACCTGACCTGAAATATGGGTGGGTGAATTCCATCCCTTCCCAACGCTCTGTAGTCCAGGTGATAAGGCCTATTGCACCGTCAAATTGGGGAATCCTCTTGTCAAATTGCCTCATAATCTCCTCAAACTCCATTGGAACAAGTTTTACATTGAAACCCTGATCTACTGCTATGGCCTTTATCAGCTCGATTTCAAAGCCGGTAAGTTCGCCGTCAGCATCGCGGTATGCAAATGGTTCTGCTGAGTCGAGGCATGCAATGGTGAGATTTTTGGTCTTGTCATTATTGCAGGATGTGAGTGCAATGGCTGCAAGAAGTATGATTGTGAGGAGCGAAAGTTTCTTAAAGTAGTGCATAATATTTAGAGTTTTCTCTAACCGTTAAATTTTCGTGCCAAAAATCGTAAAAATTTGTAGATTTGCCAAGAGAATAACACTAATATGGCAGATAATTATTTGGAAAAACGTTATGAGGAGGTTTTCAATGGTGCCGGTGCATCCAGGAAGAGGAGCACAAAAAGGGCAACCCCTTCTCTTGATTCATTGCTCTTGAAAAACAGAAGTTACCGCGGATATGATGAGAGTTATGTGGTTACTGAGGATGAACTGAGGGAGATGGTGAAGGTGGTGACCAAGGTCCCCTCTGCCAAAAACCAGCAGGTCCTCAGATTCAAGCTTGTGACAAAGGACTCAGGTGGTGAGATTGTTCTGAAAAATACAAAATATGGTGGGGCCCTCCCCGAATTGCACCTCCCTTTTGAGGGGACTGCACCCTACGCATTCATCATAATATGTTCAACAGTTCCCGAAGGGAAATGGGTTGACATTGACCTTGGCATTGCAGCGCAGAGCATCCTTCTGAAATGTGTGGAGATGGGTCTCAACGGCATCTGCATCGGGGCATTCAACAAGCAGGAGCTGATCTCAGCCTTCGGCTTGAAGTACGAGCCGGTGATGGTCCTTGCCATAGGGAAAGGGGCAGAGAAAATCCAGTTGCTCTCGATCGGGGAGAATGAGGGGCACAGCTATTTCCGTGACAAAGGGATCCACTATGTTCCCAAGGTGCAGTTGGATGATTTGATAATGTAGTTTCAATTAATTGATGTAATTTTGCATAAAATGAGTTTTATGCGTCCCAAGAGGCTTTTATTACTTTGCATATTGGTGCTTTCTGCGTGCAGTACTACCAAGGTGGTGCCTGAAGGGTCGTATAGACTTGTGGACAATAAGGTGAATATCACCAACTTGGATGAATATCCCAAAAATCACCCTACAGATATCCAGAATTATGTTAGGCAGAAGCCCAATTCCTATTTTATAGGAAAATGGAACCCTTTCATCTATGTATATAACTGGACATCGGGCAAAGGGAGTGGCTGGGACAGGTTTGTGGAGAAGCTTGGGCAGGCCCCCGTGGTTTTTGAGCCGGGACAGGTGGAGTCGAGCAAGGTCAATATGGAGACCCACCTCAATTATCTCGGCTACTATCACTCATCAGTAAAGGACTCCATAGAGACGCGCAAAAAAAAGGCTACTGTCCACTACAATGTGACTTTGGGCAAACAGTATCCCATCTCGCATATAAAATACGATATTGCAGATACCACACTGAGACAGATATATCTTGCAGATACCACCAATTCTGTGGTCAAGGTGGGGATGCCCGTTTCCGAGAAACTTCTGGACCAGGAGTCAGAACGTGCTGCATCTCTTTTCAAGGAGAACGGCTATTACGGCTTCTCCAAGAACTACTTCTTCTTTACAGCAGATACATTGGCCGTAAAGGATTCTGTCCTGCTGGAAATATCTGTCAAGGACTATACCCGAAATGAGCTTGAAAGGAATGCATCACCCCACAGGCAATTCCACATAGGAAAGGTGACAATATACCCCGTTTCCGATGTCCTCAGATACAGGGCGGCCCTCTCCAAAAAGGTAAACCCAATGCTGGATACCATAGAGGTGGAACCCAATGTCTATGTCCTCTATGACCAGAAGGTGGAGATACGCCCATCTGTTCTGAACAAACTCAACAGGGTACATCCCAGCGACATTTATAGGGAGAGTGTTGTGGACAACACCTACAGACGGTTTGCAAATCTCAATCTTTATAGCAGTGTCAATGTGGCTCTTGACCGTGTGGCCGACGATACAGTGGACTGTAATATCAGGCTAATCCCCTCGAAGAGCCAAGGGTACAAACTCAACCTTGAGGCCTCGACCAACTCCACAGGTCTTATCGGTATTTCCCCCGCCATATCATATTACAATAGAAACATATTCAACGGAGGAGAATGGCTTAACCTTTCATTTTCAGGTAATTTCCAGTTTGGAATCAAGGATCCTGCCCGCTCGACAGAGTTCAGTGCCTCTGCAAATGTGAGCCTCCCCACCTTTTTCCTATTCCCCGATTCGTTCTTCTCGAATGTAATCCCCAGGACAGATTTCACACTTGCCTACAACTATCAGCAGCGCCCTGAGTACACAAGAAATATGATCACTGCAGAGTACGGATACAGTTGGACCAGCGTATCCAAGAACTGGGTATTCCAGATCAACCCTGCGAGATTAAATATAGTGAAGATGTCCAACCTTACCCCCACTTTCTATGAGATGATACAGAATCCTTTTGTAAAGGACTCATACATAGACCATTTTGACCTGGGTGGAAGATACTCGGCATCCTACTATTCAGACCCCTCAATCAACCCTAAACATACCAACTACAAGTTCAATGTGAGGCTCGATCTTGCAGGCAATCTGCTCAGTGCATTCAATAGACTGATGCCTACAGACTCTACCGGCAGCAGGACTATCTGGGGCTCCCCATATGCACAATATGTGAGGGGAGAGGCCTCGTATGCATACACCTGGAAGTTCGGCAAAAAAGAGCGTATGGCTCTGGCTACCAGAGTGCTGGCAGGTGCGGGATTTGCCTACGGCAATTCCAATGCCCTCCCTTTTGAGCAATTGTTCTGGGCCGGAGGATCAAACAGCCTGAGAGGTTGGCATACCCGTTCGATAGGCCCAGGCACCAGCCAGATGGATACAGCAGTCTCCATCCCCAACCAGACAGGTGATATGAGACTTGAGGCCAATCTGGAATTGAGATTTCCACTCTTCTGGCTTCTGCACGGAGCCCTCTTCTTCGATGCGGGTAATATTTGGGTAAAAAGGGAGCTGGCGACAGAGAAAAATTTCGGAGAGGGGATAGCATTCAATACAGGTCTTGGTGTCCGCCTCGATATCCAGTTCGTGGTAGTGAGATTTGACTGGGGTATAAAACTCAGAGAGCCCTCTGTCGGCAAGTGGTATGGTGCAAATGATTGGTTCAAGCCGGGTGGCTATGCATTTCAATTCGGTATCGGTTATCCATTTTAATTATATATGAGAAAGAGACATACAGTAGCGTTGATTTATGACTTTGACGGGACACTTTCACCCGGCAATATGCAGGAGTTCGGTTTTATTCAGGCCATAGGAAAAGATCCCGAGACCTTTTGGAGAAAAAGCTCGGAGCTTTCACACAGCCAGGATGCGAGTGAGATTCTAAGCTATATGAAACTGATGCTGGATGAAGCAAAGGCTTCCAATATCCAGATCCGTAGGGAAGATTTCAAGAAATTTGGCTCCAAGATCCCTCTCTATGATGGTGTCAAGGAGTGGTTTGCAATGGTTAACAGGTATGGTGAGTCAAAAGGGGTCAATATTGAGCACTATATCAATTCTTCAGGTCTCCAGGAGATGATAGAGGGAAGCATCATATACCACGAATTCAAGAAGGTGTTTGCCTGCTCTTTCCTTTATGAAAATGGTGTGGCTACTTGGCCTGCTGTCGCTATTGACTATACCGGAAAGACACAGTTCATCTTCAAGATCAATAAAGGTGTGCATAGTATCCGTGACCACGTTCGTGTCAATGAGTATGTTCCCGACAAGGATCGTGCTGTCCCTTTCTCAAGTATGATATATTTCGGTGACGGAGCCACAGATATACCCTGTATGAAGCTTGTCAAGCAGTTTGGCGGACACTCCATAGCGGTATACGATCCATCCAAAAGGGGGGCACGTGTCAAAGCTGAGAAACTCATCTCAGAGAATCGTGTAAATTTTGCCTGTCCTACAGACTATACCCGTTATGGCAAACTGTACCGTGTGGTCACATCCGTTATCGACAAGATAGTTGCCGACCTACAGCTGGAGGCGATTACAAAGGTTTAAGAGTTTTAGAGGTTACAGGACTCTGATAATCTGTTTTGTTAAGGTCATTTTGAGGGAGTCGGATGTCAAACAGTAAATTATGGTTATCAAGGTATTAGTGGACAACAGAACTCTGAATGAGAGTGAACTCGAGTGTGAGCACGGGTTGTCGCTTTATGTGGAGTGTGATGGGGCTGCGTTTCTGGTGGATACAGGGGCTTCAGGCTCCTTTCTGAAGAACGCATGTGCCATGGGGATAGATCTCGCATCTGTCGATTTTTGTCTCATTTCGCATGGACACAGTGACCATGCAGGAGGTCTGAGACATTTTCTGGAGCTTGATTCACGGGCCAAGGTTATTCTCTCTTCTGATGTGTTTATCCATAGATTTTTCTCCGATAGAGGTGGAGAGATCAAGGATATAGGCACAGACCAATCATTGCTTGATGACTATCTGGAAAGGTTTAATTGTCTGGATGTGGATGAGACTGTCCAGTCAAGATACACGCCAGGTGAAAGGTGCAGGATGGATAGTAAGTTATCCGGTGGTGTGACCGGAGGGTCTTTTGCTTGGTGGGTGACCCCCGATATTGCTATCGTGAAGTGCGGGTGTGACAAATACTCCCGTCCAGGGGGGAACAGGACATTGTACAAGTGTGCCCTGAATGATGGAGCAGATATGGTGCCTGACGATTTTTCGCACGAACTCAGTGTGGCTGTGAAGACAGTGGATGGGGTAGTGGTAATCTCATCCTGTTCACATTGTGGGGCAGCAAATATTATTGAATCTTCTCTGGAGGCTACAGGTGAGAGCCGTTTGAAGTCTTTTGTCGGTGGCCTTCACTTTACTGACCGTTCTGACTCTCTCGAAGAGGATGTGGCCGAGTTCGTAAATTACATGACATCACATCATCCGGATGCCAAAATTTACACTGGTCACTGTACCGGTGACCGTGCAAAGTCGCTTCTGTCTACCTATAATAATGTCCGTTTTTTCAGGACAGGAGTGGAAATCACCATTTGATTTTAGTGATATTCTGGGCCAGGTGGCACAAAAATGCTTCTACTTGGCCCATCATAATTTTATAATCTACACATTTATAAGTTGTTAGCAAAAGTATGCGGGCCCGGTGGAAGATATTTTATTCCACCTGGCCAGTTTCCGACCACTTTCACCACACACCTGTAAGTTTTCGCCGGTTTTCTTGCATGTGTGTCCGGAAATGCCCCAGTTTCCGACCACTTTTCCCATACACCTACGACTTTTCGCCGGATTTCTTGCATGACGGTCGGCGGAATCCCCGTTTTCCGGCCTGTTCTGCTACACACCTGCGAGTTTTTCGCCGATTTCTTGTGTGACGGTTGGCGGAATCCCCGTTTCCGACCACTTTTGCCACACACCTGCAAGTTTTCGCCGTTTTCTTGCATGTGTGTCCCGGAACCCATTCTTTGGGCCAGGTCCTGGCCTAAAGTTACCGAATTAGTGTCATACCAGGCTCCGTTCGGGTATATTTGCCATACATTTATGAATTTTGCCCGATTTCCTGTATGTGGTTTTCTATTGACCATTTTAGAAATTATGTGTATTTTCGCTGATTATTACTGAATTGATCATTATGTTCCAGAAACTTATCAACGCTTGTGTGAAATTGGTTCAGAGGTATCTTCCTGAACCATTTATATTTGCGATAATTCTTACACTGGTGGCATTTTGTGTTGCCATCCCGATTTGCGACCAGAGTGTCGTGGAGGCGGTCGAGAACTGGGGTGACGGTGTGTGGTCACTGCTAGCTTTCTCGATGCAGATGGCATTGGTCCTTGTTTGCGGATCGACTCTTGCTGCAGCACCAGCGGTGAAGAAGGTGGTAAGTAAACTTGCTTCGGCTCCAAAGACACCGGCCGGAGCCATTGCCTTTGTCTCTGCCATCTCATCCATTGCCTGCTGGCTCAACTGGGGCTTTGGCCTTATAGTCGGGGCAATCCTGGCGAAAGAGGTGGCAAGGAAACTGCAGGGGGTGGATTACAGGCTTCTCATTGCGTCAGCGTACAGTGGTTTTGTCGTATGGCACTCTGGAATAAGCGGCTCTGTCCCTCTGTCCATGGCTACTGCCGGTGATGCATTGACCAAAGCTACAAACGGTATTGTTACCGCTCCCATTGCCTTAAGCGAAACTATATTCTCTATTTATAATATCGGTATTGCTCTGGCTGTCATTGTAGCGCTGGTGATAGTGAACGCCCTTATGCACCCGAAAGGGGATGAGGTTTTCTGTGTGGATCCTTCGCTTCTGGAAGAGAATTGCACTGAGTGCACCAAAACAGCTTTGACCCCTGCGCAAAAGATGGAGGGGAGCAGAGTGCTGACATGGATTATATCTCTTTTAGGATTAAGTGCATTGGCTATCAAACTTTTTGTAAGGGGTGGCGGTCTTGACTTGAACTCTGTGATCATGCTCTTCCTTTTCATCGGTCTGCTTGCGCATAAGACACCAATCGGTTATGTAAATGCCTTTACTTGTGCTGCTTCTGGCGCTGCAGGTATCCTCTTGCAGTTCCCGTTCTATGCAGGTATTATGGGTATTATCACCGGTACAGGTGCTTCGGGCCTTTCCCTTGCGGGTGAGATAAGCGATGCATTTATCTCCATTTCTACCAAGACCACTTTCCCGCTGCTGACCTTCCTGAGTGCTGCTATAGTCAATGTTTTCGTCCCTTCGGGCGGTGGACAGTGGGCTGTGCAGGCTCCGATTATGTTCCCTGCAGGGGCGCAACTGGGCGTGGACCCTGCCATTACCGGTATGGCCATTGCCTGGGGTGATGCCTGGACCAACCTCATCCAGCCTTTCTGGGCGATCCCGGCCCTTGCCATTGCGAAGCTGAATGCAAAGGATATTATGGGCTTCTGCTTCATCGATCTGCTGGTGACAGGGGTGATAATATGTGCAGGATTACTTCTTTGGGTGTAAAATTTTGTTCCAATATAAATTTGAAAATTATGAAAAAACTTATTGCCATTCTTTCTTGTGCAGCCCTTCTATTCGGTGCTGCTGTTTCCACTTCGGCACAAACCAATGATCCTGTGGTAGATAAAGTCCTTGAACTTGCAGCCCAGGATAATCAGACTATGGACCATCTGGATGTCCTGTGCAACACCCTTGGTGGGCGTCTTACCGGCTCCGACAATTATAACCACGCTGTGGATTGGGCCCTGTATATGTTCCGCAAATGGGGTCTTGAGGCAGAAAAGGTGCAGGTGGGTGAGCTCCCTGTAGGATTTGACCGCGGCCCATGGTTCGGCAGGATGATCAATGGAGAGGAGGCTTTGCACTTCACTACACCTTCCTACACAGCAGGTACTCACGGTGTGCAGAGGGGGCACGTGGTGATTGAGCCAAAGACCACTGCAGAGTTCGAGAGGATGAAGCATACCATCAAAGGTGCTTGGGTCCTTATTGGTGGGAAAAGCAGAGGTTGGCCTATAGATTATACCCCTGCAGGAGATGAAGCCAGAGCTAAGATCATTGCAAAGAATGACTCTATCTCTGCTGAAAATGGTAAGATCCGCGGCTACAATTATGGCCTCCGTGCCCAGAGAGCTGAACTTGAGAAGAAGATAGCTGCCACCACCTCGAAAAAGGAGATTGCGAAGCTCCAGAGTGAGCTTGATGCTCTGGTGGAGAAGAAACCTGCAGCTTTGATTGAGGAGCCTGCGTTGTTCTACAAAGAGATGATTGAAGCTGGTGCATTGGGAATTATCCAGTCTGCAGCTGTTCCTATCACCACTCTTTATGATCGCAAAAATGTCGAGACAATGACATGGGAGACACTTCCAACCCTCCCCGATATCAAACTTGATGAGAGACAATACAAGAAAATCTATGACAAAGTGGCTCTCCGTGAGTATGTTGAACTTGAGTTCGATATCAGAAACCACTTCTTTATGGGCCCTGTACCTTATTATAACGTGCTTGCCTATATCCGTGGTACAGAGAAACCTGAAGAGTATATTATCAGCAGCTGCCACCTTGATTGCTTTGATGTGGCTACAGGTGGTGTGGATTGCGGTACAGGTGTTGCCCCTGCAATGGAGGCTGCACGCCTTCTCGCAGCAGCAGGTGCAAAACCTCGCAGAACTATCGTGTTTGCCCTTTGGGCAGCTGAGGAGTTCGGCCTCTGGGGTTCAAAACATTTTGTAGAGAACAACAAGGAGAAACTTCCCCATATAGTAAATGTATTCAACCGTGACGGTGGCCCAACTGTAGCCAACAGCTGGTCAGTCCCTACTTCATGGTATGCTCCACTTAAAGCAGTTTGCGCACCACTTGAGAATCTCAATCCCGATATGCCTTTTGTCCTGAATGAGGCGAAGCACTATCCTGTAGAGAGACCAAAAACAGCAGGCGGTTCTGATCACGCCTACTTCGTGATGAACGGTGTTCCTGCATTGTCTTTCGGTACAGCTGATCCACTTGGCTACAATTTCAGCTATTCTGAAATCTGGCATACAGACAGAGACCTTTACAATATGAGTATCCCACCTTATATGGAGCATACTGCTGTAGTGAATGCAGTAGTATTCTGGGGTCTTGCAAATCTTGAAGAGAGACTTCCTCAGGATGCAGTATATAAAAAATAAATATCGATATGGATAAAATAGATAATGAAGGTCTGCTGGACCTTTTTCAAGGTCGTCTGGAGGATGAACTTCTGAAACTTTGCACCTCTTTGGGTGTCCTGGACGGGGGATGGCTTATGACCCCTGACCTGGAAGAAAAGTGGCGTGAAGTGGCTCCGGAGTATATGGCGGATGCTGTGAAGGAGATCAATTCCTATCCGGAAGTGGCTCTTGCCTGGGCTGGCTATCTGGGTATGGGATATGCCCATCTGTGGGATTCCAACTGGAGGAAGCATTCACGTGACGGATATCCGAAGATGCTGGGTTCCAGAGGGTTTGATGATATGGATGAACATATTGTCAGAGATATTCTTGGGTTCCCTCTTGACTCCTTCGATGCTATGAAACTCTCCGGTGTCCTTAACAGCTGTGCCCAGTGTGCTTGGGGGCTTATCCGTAAGGAGTCGATAGAGGGGCAGAGCGAAAGGGCCTTCTATATCCTGGCGAGAACCATACAGGTGATGTTCTGCGTCGGTGTTTCCATCGAGTTGAAAAGATTAGGCTACAAATATGAGAAGCTGAATTAATATTTTGGCACGATGTTTGAAATAGTTTCCAATAGAAACGAAAACTATGTATAACAATTAAAATTTTAAAATTATGGCAACAAAAATATTCAGATGCAATCATTGTGGAAATATTATAACTCATCTTACCAATAGCGGTGTTCCAGTAGTATGCTGTGGTGAAAAAATGGTAGAACTTGTACCTAATACTACAGATGCGGCTACAGAGAAACACGTTCCGGATGTGAAAGTAGAGGGCAAGAAGGTAATCGTGACTGTAGGTAGTGTAGAGCATCCAATGGTAGAGGAGCACTTTATCGAGTGGATTCTGGTGGAGACCAAGCAAGGTACCCAGGTGAAATGGTTGAAAGCCGGTCAGAAACCTACCCACGAATTCGTTCTTGCTGAGGGTGATGAGCTTGTAGCAGTATACGAGTACTGTAACCTCCACGGCCTTTGGGTGAAGAATTTCTAGAATTGAATGTCACCCTGCGGCCAGACCGCAAGTCTTCAAATGCATAACCGCCACACTGCCAGTGGCGGTTATTGTTTTTTATAATATCCCCGTGGGCCTTTCTGACTGTTATGATACATTTTTCAATACATCCACGTGGCTTTACCAAATTTCCGACAGCTATGTGCACGCACCTGCGAGTTTTTGCCGGATTTCTTGCATGTGTGTCCTGAATTACCCCGATTTCCGACCACTTTCCACACACACCTACGAGTATTTCCCCGATATCTTGCATGAGTGTCCCCAATCAAGCAGATTACAGTCCCAAAACGACACCGTCACACAAGTTTTCGCCAGATTTCCTGTGTGACGGTCAGCGGAATCCCCGTTTTCCGGCCTTTTCTGCCACATACCTGCAAGTTTTCGCCTGTTTTCTTGTCTGACGGTCGGCGGAATCCCAGTTTTCTGGCCTGTTCTGCCACACACCTGCAAGTTTTCGCCGGATTTCTTGCATGACGGTAATCATTACAGGAAAGTGAAAGTATATATTTCCCCCTTGAGGGGGATGTCCGAGGGTTCTCTGAGGACTGGGGGTGATGTGAGTGAAGTGAGCACCTGCCGATCGTGCGAAACTGAACGAGCTACAGCATAAAATGGCACACTTTGATATGAGGTGTGCCATTTTATAACCTCTCTCCTCAGTGGGGGGAGCAAGAGCCATCAAACTCTTGCGAACCCTCGCTGAGGGTTTAGATCTTTACAAATGATTCTGTAACTGCCTAGTCATCTGCATAGTGCCGTCTGCAGTGTTTTGCAAAACCAGTAATCCTTACTTATAGCGCAGAAAGCTCTGCATATATGCAAATTTTTATAGAATTTTTGTGATAGTTAAATTTTTACTTATACGTCACTATAACCGAAACTGTCTCGTTAAGTTTGCAAAAATTCACACATTAAGATGTGTTGAATGCTTGAAGCGTAAGAATGTATAAAAGGACAAATGTTATGAAAAGAAATTACCACTTGTGTTTGTCTTCCGACAATGAGATCCTGTTTCGAGACATTGAAGACTATAATCGTGGTTTTAATAATTTTGCTGTAGCACTATATAGGACATCATCTGTCGGTTTGGTGGAATCATTCATGTCTACACATTGTCACCTCTTAGTCCAGACTGAAGATCCCGATTTACTGATGTATCATTTTAGAAATTCATATTCAAAGTATTTCAATTTCAAGTATAAACGTAATGGAAAGCTTGGCAAGGACAAACACTTTTTCTTGGAAGTCGTAGGATGTAACCATCTGCTAGCTGCGATAAGTTATATCTTGAGAAATCCATTGCATCATGGTGTTGCTCCTATCCCTTTTGCCTATCATCACTCTACAGCCAACTCCATTTTCCGTAAAGAGATGGGTAAAAATTTCAACGAACCACTCCTAAAAAATAGACGTTCGTATACTAAGTATGTTGGGAGAAATGCTGAATATCCCGATTCTTATAAAATGACAACAGAAGGGGTATTCCTTCGGGAGAGTGTACTGGATATCCCACAAGTGGAGAATATTTTCATTTCACCCCGGGCATATTCATATTATATGACAAGGAAATCATCTGAAGAGTGGAATAATGAACAGGACAAAGATGATAATAGTACTCCTTCAATAAATCTTCTCAATGTAGAGTCGGGTGTCAATGTTGACTCATATGACAAGATGTTGAAATATGAGTATGGTAAGGAGAACTACCGGTCTATTACCGATATAGAATTGTGTTCAGAATTAGATTCAATAGTAAGAGAACGATATAACGGTAGGTCAATTTATGAACTTTCAGACAGTGAAAAAATCAAAATAGCAGAGTACTATATGAGAAGCAAATTCATAAGTAGGGATAGGATGAGGCGATGCCTTGCCTTATAAACAAACCATCACACGAGTTTTTGCCCGATTTCTTGCATGTGTGTCCTGAATTACCCCGATTTCCGACCTTTTTCACCACACACCCACAAGTTTTCTCCAATATTTCTGCCAGTGTGGTGCTCGCGGATCTCTCCCGCGTCAACTTTCGGCTATTTTTTGACGCGGCTCGGAGTTAAGGTTCTTCAGGCGTTCGCGATGCTCACTCCCACCACCGCTTACGCGGCGGTCCCCCCGCTATCAAGCGCGGGTGCTTAGGCCTTCAGAACCTTAATCTCCGATGTCGCTACTCCATCAGTACACTTTTCCCTACTCGATGCCAGCAAAAGTCGACAAATCACACGCATCACCACGCCATATTACTAACACCTACAAGTATTTCCCGCAATTCTTGCATGTGTGCCCCCGAAGCAGGCCGATTACGGCCCAGAACGACACCGTCACACAAGTTTTTGCCCGATTTCTTGCATGTGTGTCCGGAAATACCCCTGTTTCCGACCGATATGACAACACACCCACAAGTTTTCGCCCGATTTCTTGTGTGACGGTCGGTAGAAGGTGCCAGAGCTGTACGGGTGGTCAATATTTTTTGGATCTGGGGGGAAATGGTTAGATGAGTGGGCAGGAGAGTAGGGGGAAATAAAAACTCGTATGTGGGTCGATACACATACGAGTTATATTGCAAATGTAGTGTGGCGAAAATCTTATCCTCTCTTGCGACGGGCGATTTCGGCACGGATCATGGTGAGTTCACGACCGGTCTGTCCAGCCACAGAGGTATTTTCTTCTGCACGGCGGATGAGGTAAGGAATTACATCTCTGACAGACGCGTAGGGGACGTATTTGGTGACATTGTAACCTGCTGCAGCAAGATTGAATGAGATATTATCACTCATGCCGAGGAGCTGGGCAAAGAAGATACGCGGGTCATTGTGCTGAAGCCCTTTTTCATCCATAAGGCGGGCAAGTTTGTAGTTTGACTCCTCATTGTGAGTACCCATGAACATCTCGAAGCGGTCGATACGTTCTACAGTATATTGTACTGCGGCATTGTAATTGGCATCGGTAGCAGCTTTGTCAGGACAGATTGGATCGGGATATCCCATCTGAGCTGCACGCTCGCGTTCTGCCTCCATATATGCACCACGGACAAATTTGACACCGGCGATATACCCTTTCTCCACTGCATCATTGTATATCCTCTCTAGATATGGCATACGGTCGTGGCGGTACATCTGAAGTGTGGCAAAAACGATGGCGCGTTTCTTATTGTACATCCTCATTGCCTCATCTGTGAGTTCGTCAAGTGCGTCCTGGAAGCAGTAGTCCTCTGCATCTACAAGGATGCGGACATCATTGTCATAAGCTCTCTGGCAAAGGGCGAAGAAACGTTTCTTGAACTCCTCATATTCAGCCTTTTCTGCTTCGGTGAGGGGTTCGCGTTTTTCGGAAGCTTTGGATAGAAGATCATCTGTAGTGATGGTAGAGGGTTTGAAAACTGTATAGGCAAGATTGTCATTGCCACGGGCAAAATCTATCGAGCGGAGAGTCTCTTCAAATGTAGCCTGAATCCCTTCGGGAGTCTGCTCACTTTCTGCAGAGAAATCGAGGGTAGATTTGACATTGTATTTTTTCAGATGCTCAATTACAGGAAGACAATCCTGAAGGGTTTCACCACCTACGAATTGTTTGTAGAGGGTAGGCTTGACAGCCCACGATACGGGGAAATGTATTTTAAGGGCAAAGTTGGATGCAACTTTTGCACATTTTACCAAAGATGGGTGAGCGATCGCTGTAAACAGGAGCTGGGCATTGCGCAATTCACCATTAGACTTGGATGAAAATGCTATTTGTGTATTATTAAAATCTAGCATAGCATATTAGTTTAAATTTGATACAATAATACAAAAATTTATATGAATTTGCAATTAAATTTATAATAGCTAAAGTGGTGATATTATTTGCATTTTATTGTCATTTTTAAAGAAAAATTTCGTACTTTTGTCAGTGATGTGTATACTTTTTTGAGTAGAACATCTGAAAAACAAGTCGGATTTCCCCATAAGTGGGTCGTAAATGATTGAAAATGAGTGCGTTATCTCGCTTTCAATGACCCCGAATTACATCCTGATATGAACGAGAGAGCTTATAAACAGAGAGTGGCCTGGTATGTGATGAGGGTGACTTATCAGAGGGAAATTGCTGCTCAAGAGCAGTTGGAAGAGCAGGGAATCGAGACTTATGTGCCACTGAAGCGTGTACGCAAACTGGTAAAAGGGAGGCTTATCTGGAGAAAAGAGGCGGCACTGCACAATTACATTTTTGTCCATTCAAGCATAGATAAGATACAGAATATCAAGACTCGCGATATCCCTTACCTGAGATATCTGATGGGTATCGATTCAGATGGAGAAAGGAGACCACAATATGTGAGGGATGAGCATATGGCGAACTTCATAGCCATCACCTCACAGGAGACAGAGAAAATCAAATATCTTGAGCCCGATTTCATTGATCTGAAAGTGGGTGACAGGGTGAAAGTCCTGGAGGGGCCGTTCAAAGGGCTTGAAGGGGTATATATGAGGACTTCAGGAAGGCATGAGAAGAGGGTTGTGGTTAAGATTCTCGGTATAGCAGCAGTTGCCACCCCGGCACTAAAAAGTGCGAGTGTAGAGAAAATTACAGATGAATCTGAAAAGGACAATTAAATCGATATTGACAGCTGCGGCACTCCTGATGGCGTTCCACTCTTGTGGAGTCCTTTCGGACGGAGAGTTGGCCAGGATCGAAAATTTGGCACTCAAAGCAGATACAGTGGCATCGGTCCCAAGTGTCATTTTCGGGACCATGGCTGAGATAAGACTGGAGAGGGGATTGTTCTACGCAGCATCGTTCTCGACACCACAGGCCAGATTTGATGAGGTCAATGCCCTGGCAAAAGCATCCATAGCAGACAAGAAGAGGAGTGCAAAGGCAGACACATATATCGGAATTCTCAACAGCTATTTCAAAGCACTTAGAAGTATTGCCGATAAAGAGCGTTGGGAAGGGGCAGGGAGAGAGTTGAGAGGATTGGGCAGGGCTGTCGATTCACTGATAATCGAACACAATGAGCTTTTCGGAACAGAGATTCCGGAGGGGATTAGCAAAACAGCAGGCAAGACATTCGGCTACCTTGCAGAGCATATAAACAAACTCCGCCAGACCAGATATGTCAAAGAATTTGTAGCTATAGGGGATACCTTGGTGGCAGAGTGCACCGACAGCCTGATGGCGATCCTGAAGAGCAAATCTCTCAACGAACTAATCGAGAATGAGGCAGCCGGGCTGGAGGCCAACTACAAAGCTTACCTTTATGCCGTATCGGCAGCTGGCTACCCTCCGCAGATAGATCACGACAGGGAGTATGTAGCCCTGACGGAGAAGGTCACCACTGTGAAGCAGATAAGAAACAGGGCCGTATCGGCATTGAGGGCTGTGAAGAATGCACATCACAAACTCTATGAGGATGTAGCATACCTTGAGAACGCCATTCACGAACTCAGGGATGCGGAGAGGTCCCTCATATCGGAGAAAGAGGAAGAGCTGATATCGCAGCTCCGTAACGCTGCAACACTCCTTTCCGAGCACTCCCGTGCCATAAGGGCCAATGTAGCCAAGATGAACAGGATGGCAAAAGTGCTGGACAATATTGAGAGTGTAGTGAAAAGGGTAGTGGATGTGATTCAGGAATTCAACAGATGGCATTAGAATAACAAACAACAAAACTATAAAATGAAACTTAAAACATTAGCGATTACCATTGGGGCTATGCTCCTGGCTTTCAACCTTTCAGCGCAGAGTGCAGCTGAGCTGCAGATGGCCAAGAAGATGGCGAAAGCCCAGGGCTACAGCGATACAGAGATCAATGCCCTGATCAACCAGCAGATGGGACTAACCGGAGGAAAGGATGGTGTGAAAACTGTAGATCCCACCAAAAAAATCACCAGAACCCCTGCTGAGACTATGACCGAGGAGCAGTTTACCAAATATCAGGACTCTGTATGGGTAGATGCACCCAAGGAGATGACATTGGTAGAAAAACTGGCCAAACTTGAGGAGTATGAGAAGAAAGAGGAGTCTGACAAGGTTTACGGACACGACATATTCGAATCACCTTACCTTAACTTCATGCCAAGTTATAATATCCCTACACCTGCCAATTACAAGCTCGCTGCAGGGGATGAGATAGTTATCGATGTGTGGGGTGCAGTATATCAGACCTTTACCCAAGAGATATCTCCAGAAGGGAGCATAATTGTCCCTGAACTTGGCCCTGTATATCTCATCGGACAAACTATAGAGCAGGCCGAGAAGACACTGAAGGTGGCACTTGGCAAGATCTTCTCAGGTATCAACAGTGAGGAGCCTACCACTTTCTTCCGCATATCACTCGGACAGATCCGTTCATTTGCCATCAATGTGGTAGGTGATGTGAAGAAACCGGGAACATATACACTTCCATCCCTCTCTACAGTATCATCTGCACTATATCTTGCAGGTGGTCCGAGCAAGACCGGTTCTGTACGTGATATCCGTATCTACCGTCAAAATAAACTTGTCGAGAAATTTGACCTCTATAAGTTTATGCTTGACGGCAACTTCAAGACCAACCTCAGACTTGAGGACAATGACCTCATCAAGGTGTCTCCTTATGTCAATCTCGTTAAGGTTGCTGGCAATGTGAAGCGCCCTATGACTTATGAGATGGTGGATGGTGAGACAGTATCGAAACTAATAGAATATGCCGGCGGATTCGCAGGTGATGCAAATCAGGAGAGGATCCACATCACACGCCAAAAAGGTGTCAGAAGCGAGAGCTTCGATGTGATTAGAAAGGATTTTGCCTCTTTCCAGTTGATGGATGGTGACTCGATTACAGTATCGACCAACATAGTTGAGAACAAGAACAGGGTAGTGATAGAGGGTGCCGTATGGCATCAGGGCTCTTATGCAATCTCTGATACACTCAATACACTCCAGCAACTCATCGCAGCAGCTGGTGGTGTGAAGGATGATGTATATAAAGAGCGCGGTTATATCCAGAGATTCAATGAACGCCGCGACACTATTGCCCTTCACTTCAATGTGGACAATGTCCTCAATGGTACCGAAGAGGTGATGCTTATGCCTGATGACTCTATCCGCATCTTTGCACACAGAGAGTTTGAAAAGAGATCATTTGTATATACTTATGGTGAGGTCAACAAGCCCGATACATTTGTATTCAGACCAGGTATGACACTTGGTGACATTATCCTCCTTTCTGATGGCTTTACACTTGGTGCTGCCAAATCAAATGTGGATGTGGCCCGCAGAAACAGTGAAAATGCCAAAGAGGCAGGCGATACCATCGCCACAGTGTTCAATTTCAACCTGGAGGATAATCCTCAGGATCTCAACTTTGAACTTTCACCATTTGATATAGTCTTCGTAAGGGTACTCCCTAACTACAAGCAGCAACAGACTATTACAGTCGAGGGTCAAGTCAACTTCCCTGGCAGATATGTGGTGGAGAAGAGTGTTGTAAGAATCTCCGATGTCATAAAGAAAGCGGGTGGTGTCAATAAGGATGCATACGTCAGAGGTGCTACAGTGGAGAGAAAACTTACCGATGCAGAATACGACCGAGCTGTAGCAGCCAGAGAGATGGCGCTCCGTCAGATAGATGCAGATCCGGCACTCATTCCTGAGATCAATCGTGAAGAGAGATACAAAGTAGGTATCGACCTTCAGGCAGCATTGGACAATCCCGGCTCATTTGCCGATGTGGTACTTCAGGAGGATGATATTGTTTCGATCCCTAAGATGAACAATACTGTCAAGATATCAGGTGGCGTCCTCTATACCAATGTGGTAACATACGATCCATCACTCAAACCAAAAGATTATATAGATATGGCCGGAGGCTACACCAAAGGTTCCATCAGGAAAAATACCTACATAGTCTATATGAACGGTAAAGTGTCGAAGAAAGGTACATCAAAATACAAAGTAGAGCCTGGTTGTGAGATCATCGTACCGGTGAAGGATATGAGCCAACAGCGTGGTGTCTCAGCAGCTGAAATTATGTCCATCGCATCATCTACCGCTTCAGTAGCTGCGATGGTGGTAAGTATGATCAATAGTTTAAAATAATTTGTGATGAACGAACAAAATCAAAATATACCCCAATACGAAGAGGAGCAGGAAATCGATATCCTGGCGATAGTAAAGAGACTCTGGGACAAAAGAAAACTTATCCTTATCGTTACAGGATGCTTTATGGTTCTTGGTCTTTTCATAGCCCTCTTCTCTTCTAAAGTCTATACTTCAAGTGTCACCTTTGTCCCACAGAGTGCTAAAAAAGGTGCATCAGGGGGACTTTCATCATTGGCAGCGATGGCCGGTATCAACCTTGGCGATATGGCCTCAGCTGAGTCCCTTTCCCCAAATATGTATCCCCAGATCCTTGAAAATATTGACTTCAAAAAAGATCTGATGTACTCCAAGATCAAATTTGAAGAGTGGGAAGAGCCGATTACCCTTATCGACTACTATACTAATCCTGAATATAACAAACCAAGCGTATTGGGTATCGTTAAGAAGTACACCATAGGTCTCCCATTTGTAATTCTTAATGCAATTAGAGGCGAAGATACTACATCGGTAGCTGTTCCTTCAGAAGGGAACACACTGAAATATTATACAAAGGAGGAGTATGCTTGTGCAGGTGCTATTGGTAAGGCTATCACTATGACTCTTGAAGAGAAGAAAGGGTATATTACCATTACAACCAATATGGGTGAGCCCCTGGCTGCAGCGCAGCTTTGCCAGATCACATTTGACCTTCTTGGTAAATATGTGACAGAGTTCAAGATAGACAAAGCTAAAACTCAGATGGAGTTTATACAGGAGCGTTACGAAGAGAAAAAGGCTGACTATGAAGCCAAACAGCTCGCCCTGGCTACTTTCCAGGATGCAAACCGTGTCATCTCATCTGCGAAAGCACGCACAGAGCTCGAACGCCTCACATCAGAATACGAAATGGCCAACACCATCTACACAGAGATGGCCAAACAGCTCCTCCAGGCAGACATCCAGGTGAAAGAAGACACCCCTGTTCTTACGGCAGTCAAACCTGTAGTAGTGCCTTATAAGAAATCAAAACCTAACAGACCTCAAATCCTAATAATATGGACATTTCTTGGAGCCATTCTCGGATGTGGTATCGTAATCGGACTTGACTGGCTCGTGGGGCAAGGGATAAATCTTCCTGTCAAGTGGGATGTACCAATGGAAGAAGAAAAATAATTATTGTTTAATAATATACTAAGAAAGATTAGAAGGGATTATGAGTAGAGAATTGGTGCCTATTACTACTGCTGACGTAGAGGCAAGGATGATTCAAATTCGTGGGCAATATGTGTTGCTTGATAGAGATGTAGCAGCTTTATATGGGGTAGAAACCAAAAGGGTTAATGAGGCTGTAAGAAATAATCCGGACAAATTTCCCGAAGGTTATTATTTTTCACTGCAACGCTCTGAGTCTCAAGAACTGGTCGAAAATTTCGACCGGTTCAAAACCTTGAAGCACTCTATATCAAATTATGCCTTTACAGAAAGAGGTCTATATATGTTGGCGACTATTCTAAAATCTCCTAGAGCAACTCAAACATCATTGGCTATTATTGATACCTTCGTCTCTGTTCGCGAGATGGCACGTACCATGGAATCACTTCAGAGTGTAAAAGATGGAGGCCATGAGCAGCAGTCTATTCTTCAAAAAGTAGGAGAGATCTTGGGAAATATAATTGGCAATAACCTCTCTACCGAATCTACAGAAACTGAGATTGAACTCAACTTTGCTGTAGTAAAAATTAGACATAAATTCACCCGAAAGGAAGAAGATAACAAATAATACAATCATTAATATAATAGGTCTGTGGCAGACCAAGACATGTATAAAGGACGTTAAACACTTGCATCATGGCATTCTGGAATAAAGATACCCAAAGTTCACAAACTTTATCCGACTTGATTCGCGGTCTGCAGCACTCAGTGAATGCTGCTATGGAGATGATCGAGACCAGAAATATCGAACTTCTTGCCAGGTATTTCACTGAAGATGGCGTTCCATTGAAGAAGCGCATTTGGGTAGATGATATGACAGTAGTTGATGTTCCTCTCATTTCTATCGTAAATCCCTCTACAGTCAACATCAAAGAGGTTGAAATGGACTTCCATGTTAATGTCCTTGATGTAGATTTGAAGAAGAAAGTGGCTCAGGAGGGATTCAATACTGGTGAAAAAGAAGTTGCTTTTGACAATCGTCTTAAACGTTCCAAGCTTGAAGTAAGCTTTGACGGTAAGAATGACCATTCCAGCATGCACGTTAAAATCAAGTTTGAGGCAACCCCTATTCCGGAAGGACTGTCTCGTGTAGTCGATGAATATGATAAGACAATCTCTTCATTTGAAATAGCAGACACTACAAACGAAAAACAATAATCCTAATATAAACAATCTTAACATTTAGCACTATGGCAGATAACAATAAGCAGGTTACTAATCCTGACCCAAACAGTGTTTCAAACAAATTTGTCGGTATTCCTATCGCAGAACTCGTAGCTGCTCCTTTGGTAGC
>JAZUMG010000007.1:0-15279 GCA_045603545.1 Candidatus Coprenecus sp.
AATTTGAATTAGCAAATAATCGGGCAAATATACAGAAATTTTAGTTTATTCCACTATATTTGAAGACAACTTAGAAAACATGATCATGGAGAATATTGCATTAAGACAAGTTTATTTCGGCGGCATCACCATACAGGTCCCCGAAATATGGGACGTAGAAACGGATGAAATGATTGAAGAGGACGGTCAGAAGTCCTTCAGCATTGAAATTGCAGCTACCGGACATGACGTCAGAAGTATTGATATAAGCTACGGTCCTATGCCGGAAGAATCCGATGCCTATTCTGAGGCTTGCGGCACATATGAGGAAATTACTGCAGAAGATGATATGGAAGCCAATGATGAGCCGATTCTCTGCTTCCAGTTCAAAGATTACAAAGCCTACGGATTCAGCATGAGCACTGACGATGGGCTGCCTTGCTTCTTTTTCTGTATAGATATTCCGTCCGGGAATGCTGTCAAGTTGCTCACGGTCCTTATTTGTGCCGCGAACAATGAAGACCTCCAGAGTCTGCTGGATTTTGTCGAGGAATATCTGGAAGTCTGCTGAAAAATGCCTATTTTTGCGGTTTCACAATCATAAAGAAGGTAATATGATCAAATCCATGACAGGCTACGGCAAGTCCGAGGCCATTCTTGAAACAGGAAAGATTACTGTCGAAGTACGTTCGCTCAACGGAAAGACAGCTGACATAAGCATCAAGACATCCATGATTCCAAAGGAGAAGGAAATGGTTGTACGTCAGAAGATTGCAGGCGAACTGACCCGCGGAAACATAGATTTCTTCATGACCTATGAACCAAACGCGGCCGACTGCGCCAAGAAGATCAACATGGATCTTGCGATGGAGTATTACCAGCAGATCGCCGATCTAGGAAGCAGGATCGGTGCGCACAACCTCTGGACCCAGAATCCTAATGACCTTCTGGCTACAATCCTCAGGATGCCCGAGGTGATGGATGCGAAAAAGCAGGACGTGATTACCGACGATAACTGGCCGACTGTAGAAACATGTATTGATGAGGCTCTTGCCAATATCAATGCTTTCCGCGCACAAGAAGGCGAGGTTCTATTCAAGGATGTGACCGCCAAGGTGGACAACATCCTCGAATATTCAAGACAGGTGGAAACCTTCGAGCAGGAACGCGTCGAAGCCATCCGTGAAAAAATTTTAAGCCGCTTCGCCGAACTCAAGGCTGATCCTGACCAGAGCCGTCTCGAACAGGAGATGATATTTTATATCGAAAAACTTGACTTGAACGAGGAAAGAGTACGCCTGCGCCAGCACTGCAGTTACTTTCACGATACTATCGCCAACGAGCCGAATCCAGGCAAGAAGCTCGGCTTCATCGCCCAGGAGATGGGACGAGAGATCAATACAATGGGTTCAAAAGCCAACCACGTGGAGATTCAAAAATGGGTGGTAAGAATGAAGGACGAACTCGAAAAGATCAAAGAACAATCACTTAATATTTTATAGTTATGCGTAAAACCTTTTGTTTTCTTTTTATGCTGCTCCCTCTGCTGATGAATGCAGAAGAGGCACGCTTGCTCCGTTTCCCTTCAGTGGGGGGAGACAAAATCGCTTTTACCTATGCTGGTGACCTCTACACCGTCTCCATCGACGGCGGTCACGCCACCAAGCTCACTTCCCATATTGGCTATGAGACATTCTCACGCTTCTCGCCAGATGGCAAAACAATAGCCTTCACCGGGCAATATGACGGCAATACAGAGGTATACCTTATCCCTGCAGAGGGTGGTACACCTCAAAGACTCACCTATACAGCCACCCTTGACCGCGACGATATCGGTGACCGCATGGGCCCCAACAATATCGTAATGTGCTGGACTCCTGATGGTAAAGATGTAGTATTCCGCACACGCTGGTACACCTTCTCCGGTCTCAGAGGTCTTCTGTACCATGCACCTGTGGATGGTTCAGACCTCAAACAGATCCCTACCACAGAGGGTGGTTTCTGCTCATACTCGCCTGATGGCAAAAAACTTGCCCTCAACCGTATGTTCCGCGAATTCCGCACCTGGAAATACTACCGTGGAGGACAGGCAGATGACATCTGGATCAACACCGTAGGTACCACTGAACTGGTAAATGTGACCAACAACCCTGCTCAGGACATCTTTCCTATGTGGGTAGGTGAAGAGATCTATTTTATGTCAGATAGGGACCACACCATGAACCTCTTCTGCTACAACGTGACCACAGGCCAGACCCGCAAGGTTACAGACTTCAAAGAGTACGACTGCAAATTCCCATCTTACTCTCAGGACTATGTGGTATTTGAGAATGGTGGTTACATCTACAAATACGATATCAAAGCTGGCAAATGCGAAAAGGTAAACATCACCCTCTCATCTGACGGTGTATATGCACGCGGCAAATTGTCAGCTGCCCCTGGCGCCGGTTCAGGAATGGGTATGTTCCGCGGGGGCTTCAGCCTTTCACCTGATGGAGAAAGGGTACTTGCCACACACCGTGGTGACATCTTCAATATCCCTGCTGCCAAAGGTGCTACCTACCAGATTACCTCATCATCTGCATCCCAGGAGAGGGAGCCGGTATGGTCACCTGACGGCAAAAAAATCGCCTACTTCTCAGATGCATCGGGCGAATACCAGGTATATGTAGCTGACGCTGCAAACCCTGCAGAGGGCAAACAGCTCACCAAATTCAAAACCGGCTACCCTCAGGGTCTCACCTGGTCACCCGATTCAAAGAAACTCTATTTCTCAGATGAGAAAAAGAGCACATACTCACTTGATGTAGAGTCGAAGAAACTCACCAATATCTTCTATGGCAAATTCGGTGGGATGAGAGGTTATGATATCTCCCCTGATGGCGCCTGGATGGCATATGCAGCTGCAGCCCAGAACAATGTATCAGTGGTTTACCTTCTCAACCTGGCAGATGGCAAACAGTACCCTGTCACCACCACCTGGTACGACTCTTATTCACCAGTATTCTCTGCTGACGGCAAATACCTCTTCTTTACTTCAGCCAGAGAGTTCCAGTCAAGATATTCAAGAGTGGAGTGGAATGCCGCTTATGAAGTTTCAAACTACATGTTCGTAGTGCCATTGGCTAAGGCCACCCCTGCTCCTACCCTTCTTAAAGGTGATGAATACTCACCTGTTGCAGAGTCCAAAGGTGACAAACCTGCCCCTGGCAAACCTGGTGCAGCAACTGCTCCTGCAGCCAAAACTGTAGTGGACACAGATGGGCTTATCGAGAGGGCAGCCGTTCTTCCTCTCGGCTCTGGACGTTTCAGCATCATCGGCTGCTGGGGTGACAACCTCTACTATACCAAAGGTGGTGAGACCTGCAAACTTTCTCTCAAGGATATGAAGGAGTCAAAACTTGGTAAAGATAGAGTTCTGACACTTACCCCTGACAACAAAAAAGCCCTTGTAATGTCAAAAGGTGCCCTTAAAGTGGTTCCTACCCAAAGCTTCAAGGGTGAGGCTACAGTTCCAATGGGTGATATGAGGGTCTCTATTGACTACTCTCAGGAGTGGAAACAGATCTTTGACGAGACATGGAGAGTCTTCAGAGACCATTTCTATCTTGAGAACATGCACGGAAAGAACTGGAAAGCTATCCACGATAAATATGCAGTCCTTCTCCCATATGTACAGCACAGACAGGACCTTACCTACATTATCGGCGAGATGATCGCTGAGCTCAATATCGGTCACGCATATGTAACTACCGGCGAAGCTCCTCGTGCTGAAAGGGTAAAAGTGGGTCTTCTTGGAGGACAGTTCGCTAAAGACAAGTCGGGCTATTTCCAAGTGACCAAGATCTTCCAGGGTGAAGACTGGTCGAAGACCAACCGCTCGCCACTTGCAGAGCCAGGTCTTGGTGTAAAAGTGGGCGACTATGTTTTGGCTGTAAACGGCAAGTCTCTCAAGGATGTGAAGAATATCTATGAGACACTTGTAGGTAAAGTAGGTTCAATGGTGGCACTTAAGGTGAACACTACCCCTTCAGAGGAGGGTGCCCGCACCATCTATGTTAAACCAATTGCAGACGAGACTCAGCTTGCTTACTACGAATGGGTACACAACAATATCAAGAAAGTAAATGAGATGAGTAACGGTCAGATCGGCTATATCCATATCCCTGATATGAGCGCTGTCGGTCTGGATGAGTTTACCAAACTCTTCTACACCCAGCTTGATAAGAAAGCACTTATCATCGACGACCGTATGAATGGTGGCGGAAACGTATCTCCTATGATTATCGAGAGACTTCAGAGGGAAGTTTACCGTATGAATATGTACCGCAACGGTTCAGAGGGTCTTGCTACCATTCCTGAGTCTACACACCATGGTCCAAAGGTTTGTCTTGTGGACAAATACTCATCATCTGATGGAGACCTCTTCCCTTACGGCTTCCAGAGGCTCGGTATCGGTCCACTTATCGGTACACGCACATGGGGTGGTATCGTAGGTATCTCAGGCTCGAAACCTTATGTTGATGGTCAGGATGTAAGGACTCCTTTCTTCACATCTTACTCTACAGACGGCAAATGGATTCTTGAAAATGAAGGTGTCACACCTGACATCTACGTGGACATCAACCCATTTGAGGACTATCTTGGCAACGACGCACAGCTTCAGAAAGCTGTCGAAGTGCTTCTTGAGCAGATCAAGACCTACCCTCAGCTCCCCGGCGTCCCTAAGCCACGCGTAATGGACTAACACACAGATACCACGTCACAACAGACATGGCACACCCTCAGAGACACCCGACCCCGTTCGGGTGTCTTTGTTTTTCAGTTACCAGTCAGTGCGAGCAGCTCCTTAGCGAGATGTGAGTGCCGTGAACAGCACGGAGCAATCCGTCGTGAGCGACTTTGCAGAGTGCTTGCGACATGTTTCACGCAAAAAACGGCACAGTCACACTCTTTGACTAAAAATGGACATATTACCTATCCTGAAGTTTCTTCCTGAGGGTAGTCATCTGTGAAAAATAGCATTTGCTCTCTGCGAAGTCGAGCCACTTGAGGGCGACATCGTAGCGTCCGAGTATTTCACAGGCGACAGCCAGATTGTACGCAGCGCACCCTTGTTTTTGCAAACCCGGGCCCTTGACCAATTCAAGCCATACATCAATAGCCTGTTCCCATTTGAAATCAAGTGCCAAATAGTAAGCACTCTCCCATTTGCTCCCAGCAAAAGTGGCAATCATTACCGACTCCTTCTCCCAGTCAGGGAGGAAAAGTTGAGCCAGGTTACCCCCTGAAGCCCTCACCGCATCCTTCAGATGGGAATTGGCCTGAGATATAGCAGTGGAGTTGGAGATAGGCTCCTCCCCCATCAGTGTCCATGAGAGTGTATCTACCACCCTATTGGCATACAAGGACTCCATGGCAGCAGCATCGTACGCAATAACATTGTAGGACACAGGCATTATGACATCCACTACGTGCTCATATTGGGCCACATAATAGACATTTGAATTTCTCAATATATTGAACGATGAGACCTCCAGTGAATCAAGGGCTATGATAAGGTCTGCATCAGATTGTATGGCCAGAAGGTCCAGTGAGCCGGCCTCCCTTATATTCTGATATGTTGAAGGGATGTTGAATACCCCTACTGTCCCTGCAGCTAAACCCGCTTCCGACTCTATCTTTTCAGCCACACCGACTCCAAGTTCAGAGACCAGAGCGCTGTCTCTGTCGGAAGGGTCAGCTACAGAGATCACAGCTAATCTCCTCCCGGAAACAGACAGCATTGTCCCTGTATCCCTCTTGGACTCCACATCGACATACATCTTAACCGGGCCACATGAGACAAGCAAAGAAAGGAGAAAGAGAATAGGCAGAAATCTTTTCATAATATACTATTTGAATTCACCAAGAAGGTCATACTCATTGGCACCGGTAATCTCAGCATCAGCAAATGTACCGATACGGGCAGGATCAAACTCACCTCCGATAAGTACCTCACCGTCCACTTCGGGAGACTCTTTGGAAGTGCGTGCCACATATACTCCATCAGTAAATGAGTCCACAAGAACCCTCTCCACTGAGCCCACACGCGACTGATTGAACTCAAGAGAGATGCCCGACTGCAACTCCATCAGCTCCTCATACCTCTCCTGCTTAATCCCCTTACGGATAGTGTCCTTAAGGTTCTCAGCACCCCAAGTACCCTCCTCCTCAGAGTAGGTAAATGCACCTAGGCGTTCAAATTTATAGTCCTGGACAAAATTCAGAAGATCCTGGAATTCACGCTTACCCTCACCCGGGTGACCAACTATCATAGTAGTTCTGAGGACAATACCAGGGACTTTCTCCCTCATCTTCTCCACCAGGGCACGGGTCTGCTTCCCGTCAATATTGCGACGCATTGCGGCAAGCACCTTGTCAGCAGAGTGCTGAAGAGGAATATCCATATATTTGCACACCTTAGGGGAGTGTGCCATAATCTCAAGCACATCCTCAGGGAATGAGGCGGGATATGAGTAGTGGATTCGTATCCATTCTATACCGGGAATCCCTTCAAGTTTGAGAATCAAGTCACCAAGGGCCCTCTTCCTGTAGATATCAAGCCCATAGTAAGTGGTATCCTGTGCAATGAGAATCAGCTCCCTTACCCCTACCGATGCAAGATACTGGGCCTCGCGTACAAGTTCCTCAATGGGAATGGAGATATGGCGGCCTCTGATACCTGGGATCGCACAATAAGAGCATTGTCTGTCACACCCCTCTGAGATTTTGAGGTAGGCATAATGCTTGGGTGTAGTAAGAAGCCTTTGTGTCAGCAGCAATGGATTCTTCTCCACGCCGAGATATGCCAGGATATTGTCCAGGTCGTATGCACCGAAGAAACGGTCCACCTCAGGGATGGCCTCAAGAAGCTCTTCGCGATAGCGCTGCGACAGACAACCCCACACAAGCACCTGGGAGATGTACCCTTTCGCTTTGGCATCCACACCCTCCAGAATGGCCTGAATGGACTCCTCCTTGGCATCCCCTATAAAGCCACAGGTGTTGATAATAAGGATATCCACACCGGCAGTGGCCAGGTCCTCACCTTCAGGGGAGATAACCATACCGGCACGTTCCAACTGTACAAGGAGGTGCTCCGAATCGACCTTATTCTTCGAGCAGCCTAGGGTAGCTACCTGTACTTTCAAACACTTATTCTGCTGATTCATTCTCTTCTGCCTCTTCAGGAGCTACGAAATCAAGTGAAGCATGCTCCTTAAGGATATTGTACCATTGAACCACCTTCTTCATATGAGAAACATAGAAACGGTCTCTGTCATATGTAGGAAGAGCTTTTTCGAAGAAACTTACAAGCACTTTAGAGTCAGATTTTGCATCTGGGGCCTTCTCCTCACCAAGTGTCTCTTTCATTTTCAGGAAGACCTCTCTTAGAGGGAGTTCCTCTTCATCTGTATAGATAGCAATATCTGAAAGGGCGGTAACCTTTGCGGTCATCCCAAAAACAGTCCTTTTTTTGGTAGCCAAAGCTTCAGCGACCACGCCCGACTTAGCCTGTGACACATATTCAAATAGGCCCTGTTCGCCTGAAACTGATAGAATTCTTTGTAGATCTGTTGCCATTGTTTTTATTGTTTTAATTTAAACCTCTCTCTTTTTTTATTTTTTCATACGCCTCGGTGATTTTCTTGAATTTCTCCTCGGCGGCCTTCTTGACATCCTCCCCAAGTGTTGCCACTTTGTCGGGATGGTGTTTCATTGCCATACGGCGGTAAGCCTTCTTTACCTCATCATCGGTAGCATTGCGCTCAATCTCAAGCACTTTGTATGCATCCTCGATAGAGGAACCATACATCGCAAACATCGACTCTGCGTCCTGGCTGGGAATCCTCATTGCAGCAGCAATTCTCCTGAGTATATCCATCTCCGCCTGAGAAACAACACCATCCGCTTTGGCGATACCGCAAAGATAGTGGAAAAGTTGGAGACGCTGCGATATTGGAACATTCATTGCAATTTGTGCCCCCACCTCCTCAATATTTACATCCTTCTGAAGGAGCTCCTTAAGGATCCTAAGGGCATCGGCTACGGCCTCTTCACCAAAATTTGCCCTGATAAAATTCTTCACATACTCCAATTCGGAGCGGAGCACCTTTCCGTCAGCCTTCATCACAGATGATGAAAGGACCAGGAGTGAAACCATGAAATTATTGTATTGAGGTGTCTGTTGGCTGAAATAACTGCCACTCCCCTTCTCAAAAAGGGAAGCTATACCCACACCGAGCAGTGCACCGAAAGGTCCTGCCAGTGTCCAGCCCAAAATTCCACCTATCCATTTACCTATTCCCATCTTCCAATTCTTTATAAATTCCTATTATTTGGGGCAGCAATGCCCTCTTTTCATCTGAGACAATCACATAATCAGCCCACTTCTCCCTCTCACTGTCGCTCCACTGATTATCCATTCTACCCAGTATCTGCTCCCTGGTAAGATTTGACCTCCTCTGAACCCTCTCTATCCTCAAATCAAGGGGTGCTGTAATCACCAGCACTTTGTCTGCAAGGGGTCTCAGTAGAGGTTTCTCCAGAAATATTGCAGACTCTATGATTACAAACGGGCACCCTTTGGCCTCCTGCTCCCGTTTCCATCCCATGAAATCCTCTATCACAGCCGGATGGACCACACCCTCTACCTTTGCCAACAAGGATTTGTCGGCAAAAAGACGCGCTGCCATCAGGTCTTTGCGGAGATAGCCACCCTCTACAATATCCTCTCCCAATATGGACTGAAGGGCAATGAGCAGCCCCCGGGATGTGTCATAAAGCCCTTTGGCCCTGTCATCAGTAAAGTAGACAGGCACACCCATTGAAGCGAACATATTGACAATATGAGTTTTACCGCTTCCTATACCACCGGTAACAGCCAATACCATCATTGCTTATCCAAAACTATGCAATCAACATATGGAGGATCAAATGAGACAGAATATATCCCCTGAGGTGATTTTTCCAGGCGTGGAACTGCTTGTGAATTGATTGATTTCTCTATATCACCATAATCAAGCACACACCTGAAATCTGACATATCGAGCGGCTTGTGGGACTCCAGCAACTGTCTGTACACCACCTTGACCTTCGAGGCAAAAGGGAGAAGTTCTTTTCCTCTGGGAACATTGATTATCTCAAGGGGCAGTTCGATATTCTGCTCGATATATCTGCCCACCTCCTGAGAGTAGTATACATAATCCTTCGATATGACAACTCCCTCTATCGGTATTATATCCACCACACCCTGAATCCCTTTTGACACACCAGCATGCGATATGATTCTGGTGTACACTGCATCAATATTCTCCACCAGATGATCCTCGCCATAGATTATCAGACTGTCAGGATTCAGTTTGAGGACAGATATGGGCATATATTGAGAAGCGAATTCCAATTGGGTCTGTGCTACAACGGGGACCTTCCGTGTATCAATCCTGGGGAGGATTACCCTTACCATCTCTGTAGTGTAGTTCTCCACGTTGGAAATTTTGCCATCTATGAGTTGCTTTTCAATAATATCCTTTATTTCGGATACATAAACAATAAAAGTATCCGAATCCGGGGTTATTGGACGGAGAAATCTGGATTCAAGGTCAAGGGAAATCTCATCGTTCATACGATGTGACAGAAGTGTGTATCCGTTGGCCCTGACCCTCATCATAATCGCATCTTCAGCATCGGCCTCCAGCGCCCTCCCCTCAATATTTGTCTTCACATGGACGGTATACTGCAGGTAGGCTGTATACCTGAGGGAAAGATTATGGATAGTCCATATAAATAAAGCCAAAAGGAGGGAGAACAGTAAAGTCATCCATTCTCCTCTCCCTTTAGCAATTTTATAAATCAAATGCCAATTGATACGGGGCATAAATATTAGTTTTGTACTTGAATGTCAGTGCTGTCCCTTACGACGCATTGTTTATCCACACGGATCTTGACATTGTTGTCAATCTCCATAATAATGTACTGCTCCTTCACCTCTGCAACCACACCATAAATACCTCCAATAGTCACGATCTTGTCACCTTTTTTTAGTGACTCTCTAAATTTCACGATCTCTTTCTGTTTCTTCTGTTGTGGACGGATCATAAAGAAATACATCACAACGAAGATAAGAAGCATCATAATGAGGAAAGAATAGTTTCCGCCCTGAGCAGGCTGAGCTGCAGTGGCTTGCAAAAGTGTAAATGATAGAAGTGTCATATCTTTTTTATAAATGTGTTAAATATTCTTGAAATTAATCGATGAGTCCCCTTCCGCTTTTGGCTATCTCACCTGTAGCCAACATCTTCTGGATCATTTTGTCCAAAAGGCCATTCACGAAGACTTTACTGTTTACTGTACTGTAGAATTTGGATATCTCCACATACTCGTTGATGGTCACTTTCACAGGGATATTTGGAAATCTCACAGCCTCTGCCACACCGAGAACAATAAGTGCGATATCGGTATTGACAAGACGATCTGAATCCCAGTTTGAAAGGTTTTCGGCCACTTTGTCATAGAACTTATGGTAGTTTACCAGTGAGAAGTTCATAAGTTCCACAGCAAACTCCCTGTCGTCATCCTTCAAAAAGGTATTGGGAATGACAAATTTGTCCCTGTCCCTCAAATATTCGATATTTGCCACAAGGGTCATAAGGACATAGCCAAGATCATCCATCCAGAAGAGGGACATATCCTCAAGTATCTGCTCCAATGTCTCATCATCCTCAAACTCTTCGGTAAAGATATTGATAAACAGATTGCAATCCTCCTTGAATGAACGCTCTGGGGAAGCCATATATGCTTTGAAATACTCTTTTTCAGCAATTCTTGCATAGAGTCTCTTGACATACAGAAGAAGCTCATCGCTGTTCCACAGAAGACCTTCACGCTCCACATAGCTTGTAAACTTCTCTTCATTGAGAATCCTCTCCACGAAAAGGTTCTCTGAAAATTTCATATTTGGATTCTTCTCCTCAGGAGTAGGATGGAATTTTTTAAGACCTGCCTCAATCTTCGCATCTGCAGCACGTTTGAGGGCTACAGACACATTCATCATAAAGAAATACAAATCCTTTGTCTTGTCACACGAAGTCAGAAAAGACTTCTCCACCCCTATAGCAGAATCTGCACCCGAAGAGACCGCACTGAAGAGAGATTTGAATACTTTTATCCTTATTAGACGTCTGTTCAACATATATTTTTATATTTTTTGCAAATTTATAGTTTTCGGATGAAATTTAATTATCTTTGTATGAATAATTTTAAAAAAGATAAATTATGTATTCTGAAGACATTGAAAATGGTGTGGCGCAAGAGCGTGCTGGAGATGACGTTTACTCAAGACCTGTTAGGGCTGGAAAGAGAACTTATTTCTTTGATGTGAAAGCGACTAAAGGTAACGATTACTACCTTACCATCACCGAGAGTAAAAGACGTATTGAGAAAGATGGGCGATTTGTTTACGACAAACACAAGATCTTCCTTTACAAAGAGGATTTCGAGAAATTTGCCCAAGGACTTGAAGAAGTAGTGGAATATATCAAGGAGAGATGCCCCATCACCGAGAGAGTGGCACCAGAACACACTCAAGGGCAATATTCTTCAGATGTGAACTTCGAAGAGCTATAATATTTCTTGATATCAGAAAAGAAGAAGGTAACCTTGATCGGTTACCTTTTTTTGTTTCAATCCTGCAGTTTTTCAGGGTAGGTCATGTACACCAGATACTCCCCTTTACACCTTATGGTAAATGATGGCGCAGTGGTGACATTGAGGGTCCCTTGCCACCAGGAAGTAAAATCTCTCAGGGGATATTGGAGGCCTTCTGCAGTCATACCTAAGGTGCCGAAACTGAATATGGACACTGCACTTCCCACAGGGCACTCAAAGGTACTGGTATCAAGACACGGGACAAAGACTCCAAAATCTGTATAGGTGCGTACCCTCAAACCCTGTCGCATATACTCCATCAAAAGGCTTATATTTCCAAGAGTATGATCCTCACGGCGTCCTGTAGCTGCCACTATTGCAATATTGGTAAATCCCTTGGAGGCGAGATAGGATATTGCCTTGGTCTGGTCATTGGTCTCCTGGTCTGGATTGTGACGGATTATTTCACGGAATTTCTCCGCTGCCTCAGGGGTCAGCGAATCGCAATCCCCCACTACACGCCAGGGATGAAGCCCCCTGGCAAGAAACTCATTGGCTGCCCCATCGCAGCACACCACCTTGTCAGAACTCCCAAGTATACCAAGTGGAACTGGATGGACAGGGAAATCCCCGCCACCCACAATTATTGCATCAATCTTCTCCATTCTCTGTAACCGAAATATGCTATTATTGCGTACAGTGCATAAAGTCCCGCTGTGAAATGGAGCCCCTTGTAGATATAGAGCCCGGCACTTACTGCATCCACCACGATCCATACGAGCCATTGCTCCACATATTTGCGGGCAAGCATCCACATTGCCACTATGCTGAGCGAGGTGGTAAAGCTGTCCATCCAAGGGACGTTGCTATCTGTGCAGCTGATAAGGATAAAGGCAATAAGGAAAAATATTGCCATAGAAATTATGCCCAACTTCCACCACAACCCCTTGGGTGTGGCGGTGATGGGCAATTCTCTCTTATTATTTTTGGCACCCCCTCCAAGCCAGAGCCAGATGCCATAAATTGCGATTATAAGGTAATAGACATTTATTCCGAAGTCTGCGTACAGACCAGCCTGATAGTATATGACCAGATAGATAGCAGGCATGATGACACTGGCCAGCCAAAGCCATATGCTCGCCTTGTACTCAAGCCAGAGATACACCAGCCCCACCAAGGTCCCTATAATCTCAAGCCAATTCATCTGCTATTGAAGCATGCTGTCTATCATCCCGCAGAGTGCCTTGAACTCCTCCTCTTTAAATTTGCGGGTAAGCATCACGATTTTACCTTCGCGATCGATAAGTACATTACGGGTAATACCTTCATTGCGTAGTGCATAGAGTGCGAAAATATCTGCACCTGGGTCCAATGCCAAAGGATATGTAACACCTACAGATTTACCGAACTCCACCACTGTCTCAAGTGGTTCATCGCGATCGATACCGATGAGGACAAAGTCCTTATTGTCTTTATGTTTGAGCCATATATCACTCTCGATATGGGGCATCTCATTGCGGCAGATACCGCACCAGCTGGCTGTGAACTGCAGCATAACCACCTTGCCTCTCAAATCTGAAATTTTCACTTGTGAACCATCAGTCAGGGTGCAGGTAAAATCGGGGGCAACATCACCCACTTTTACGATATAGCCTACGCTGTCTGCAACCACTGCAGTCTCAGCCTTGGTAGCCACTTCGGCAGATTCTTTACCACCGCCACATGCACAACTCTGAAAGATTGCCAACGCAGCAATCAAAGGGAAAATCAATTTTTTCATAGGAATCAAAAATTTATGTTAATTATGTACAAAAATAAAAAAACATTCTTAACTTTGTATGCAGAATGAAACATATAGCTAACATACGATATTATTACCGCCAGTCATAACGATCGGGCGTGTTTTTCTATTGTATGCATATTGATTTGAACGGCCCGATTTGTCGGGCTTTTTTGTTTGTAAAAATCACTAAAAAATAACAACTATGCCAAACATCAAATTCTTCTCTGGAGAGAATATTCCTCTCGAGCTCCACAAAGTGAGAATTGTCCAAAAATTGAATCTTGTCCCCATTGAGCGCAGACGCGACGCCATCAAAGAGGCTGGTTACAATACATTCAAACTGTCAACCCAGGATGTATTCCTCGACATGCTTACCGACAGCGGCACCAATGCTATGAGTGACAACCAGTTGGCAGCGATGATGCATGCCGATGACGCTTATGCAGGGTCACAGTCATTCGTCCGCCTCCAGAAAGGCATTGAAGATGTACTTGGTAAAAAATACTTCCTCCCAGCTCACCAGGGTCGCGCAGCCGAAAACATCATCACCCGTACTTTCGTAAAACCCGGCCAGGTGGTAATGACCAACTACCACTTCACCACTACCCTCGCCCACATCAATGAAGTGGGGGGCAAAGTTATCGAGCTTCTCAGGGATGAAGCCCTTATCCTCAAATCTGACAACCCTTTCAAGGGTAATATCGATATTGACAAACTTGTACAGGCCATTGAGGAGAATGGCCCACAGAATGTGGCATTTATCCGTATGGAGGCCTCTACAAACCTTATTGGCGGCCAGCCTTTCTCTATCAGAAACATGATGGATGTACGCCAGGTGGCAGACAAGTACGGCATTATGCTCGTCCTTGATGCAAGTTTGCTTGGTGAGAACGCATACCTTGTAAAACAGCGCGAGGAGCAATGGAAAGAGAACTCTATGGCAGACATCATCAAGATGATGACCGGTCTTGCAGACCTCGTTTACTTCTCTGCCCGCAAGCTTACATCATCACGCGGTGGCGGTATCTGCACAAACAATCCAAAATACTACAAACAGATGGAGCCCCTTATCCCATTGTTTGAAGGATTCCTCACTTACGGTGGTATGTCCATCCGCGAAATCGAGGCTATGGCAGTGGGTATCTACGAAACCATTGACGAGACCATGATCAGCCAGAGTGTGGACTTTATCAAATACTGCGTAGAGAGTGCAGAAAAAATGGGTATCCCAATGGTAACCCCTCCGGGTGTACTTGGCGCCCACGTCAATGCAGGTGAGTTCTGCTCACACATTCCTCAACACGAATACCCGGCAGGTGCACTTACTGCCGCATTCTACCTATGTTCAGGTGTCCGTGGCATGGAGCGCGGAACAATGTCAAGCGTCCGTGACGAAAACGGAGTCGAAATTCCAGCCGATGTGGAGCTGATGCGTCTCGCATTCCCACGCAGGGTATTCACACTTTCCCAGACCAAATATGTAGTGGACCGTCTGGCATGGCTATACGAAAACAGGCACCTTATCGGAGGTCTTAAATTCAACTATGAACCTACCGTCCTCCGCTTCTTTATGGGTGAACTTGAACCTCTGACAGACTGGCCATCACGCATTGTCGAGAAATTCCGCAAGGACTTCGGAGACAGTCTGTAGCCACCACCCTACAAAGTGTGCATGCCGGCTCTACACCAAGGGTCCAAAAGTGATGCACAACTCACAAAACAGGCTTCAGCACAGAAGTCACCCTTTACTCAAAAAAATTATGCCTGACTCTGTGACATGAACCCCGAAAGTTAGACAAAAAACTTTCGGGGTTTTGTTATGTCTAAAA
>JAZUMG010000008.1:0-10131 GCA_045603545.1 Candidatus Coprenecus sp.
CAAGAGGTCTTAGGAAGACAACATTCACACACAACTCCTTGGCTCACAGAACGACATGGCTACGATCCGACTTCGAGAGAAAAGTTGATAGCAAGCATGGCGATAGTATCGTAAAGAGGCTATCCATAGATTTGAAAACAAAGTATCCCGACATGGGATTATCTCCGAGAAACCTATGGAATATGAAACGCGTTTATCTTCGTTATTGTCAATACAATACAAAAGTGCAACAGGCTGTAGCAGTTTTGCCGTGGTGTCATAATCTGCTCCTTATGAGTTACGATTTGTCTCCTGAATATATTGTATTCTATGCTAACGAAGTATATGCAAAAGGATGGTCGCGAGATATGTTAAATCACGCATTAAAGTCTGAATACCATCTTTCAATACAAGCGGTAGAGAAGTCCAACAACTTTGACACCACATTGCCGGCTCAACAAGCCGATTATGCCAATGAAGTGTTCCGTAGTAGTTATAATCTCGGATTCATAGATGCAGTTGAACCATTGAAAGAGTTGAAGTTGGAACGCCGTCTTGTTCAGAAAATCACAACCTTTATAATGGAACTAGGCAGCGGTTTCAGTTTTATCGGCAATCAGCATACACTGACCTTCAACGATAAGGAGTATCGTGTTGATTTGCTCTTTTTCCATCGCAGGCTTCGTTCTATGGTTGCTATTGAACTGAAAATTGGAGAGTTCAAGCCCGAATATGTGGGTAAGATGAATTTCTATCTTTCCCTGCTGGATAAGTTGGAAAAGGCTCCCGATGAAAATCCGTCTATCGGTATCATCTTATGCGCTGAAAAAGACCATTTGGAGGTAGAATTGGCTCTGCAAGATGTAAACAAGCCTATTGGCGTTGCCGAATATCAATACTTGCTGCCGAAGAATAAGTTGCAAGAATTAGTTGCCAATGAGATGAAAAACTCAAGCAACAATGATGACTAATAGAACGAGGCTCCTCATTGACTAATATAGGAGTCTCGTTCTAGGTTATATAAGCGAGATTATAGCTATATTAATTGCTTGTTGTGAAAGTACGCATATCTCCATACATATACTCTGTTTTGCCCCTGACTTTTACGGTAACAAATGCTCTTACGTAGTATGTGGTATTACTTTTCAATCCTGATAAAGATTTTGAAAAATCACATGATATTAAACCTAAGCCTATTCCGCTACAGTTTCGATATTTGTTAAGACGAAACCTGATGCTATTCAAAATTATCACAAATATGCGTCTCTATAATGAAAATGATTCAACCTCCCCGTAATAATATTGGCCATCAGATACTGCATACGCCCGGAAGTAATATGTATCATTTTCATATAAGCCATCCAATGTACACCTAAACACCTTATAACCATCTTCTTGCCCTATTGTTTGAACTGGTGTTTTTATAGATCCAGTTTTGCCATATGGCTAACCTATTTCTCAAGAAAGATTAATAATAATTCTACATTTATGTGGGGAATTTGTTAACTTTACTCAAATTATCTAAAACTTGCGTGAACATTATGAGGTATCTTTATTTGGTAGCTGCGGCGTTGCTGTTGGCGGCGTGTGGCAACAACAAATGCAATGAGAAAGAAAGTGAAGTGATTTTGCCTGAAGGAGAATTTACTTATAACTTACCTTGCAAAGTGGTGTATGTCAATGCAGACAAGCCGGGTAAAGCTATTTTATGGCTTTGGCTCCATGGTGGGGTGCATGATCGTCCAAAACACGATATGTTCTATCACCCGAATCATTTCGATTGTTGTGATGCCGACGAATATATTCTGCAATACTTGAAAGAGAGTGGTACTAAGGCGATCGCTCTGTTCCCTGTGTGCTATAAGGCAAACTTAGAAGAAACCATCAAATGGACAGATTGCTATGATGATGTGAAACACATCATCGATGACTATGCAGATAAGGGGCTCATTGATACCACCAGAGTTTATGTAACAGGATCATCTGACGGAGGTCGTGGTGCCTGGGATTACGCCGAGATGCACCCGGATGTATTTGCTGCAGCAATATCAATGTCATGCTCCAGCCCCAGACCGGTGAGCATTCCGGTGTATTTTTTCAGCACTGCCAGCGAGGGCGACTGCACTGCACGAGTGGATGAACTTGTGAAGCAAGGTATAGACATCAAATATAAATACTGTCCCGACCAAAAACACGGTGGTGACGCTATAGAGTGTACTCCGGAACTCTTGAAAGAATTCTTCGCACACACAAAATAACAGACTAGAATTTAGGGGTAATCCCTACAAAAATCTCAAAGTTTATACCCGGCATCGGTCTCGAAAGGACCGAGAGGTACTCCTCATCGAAAAGGTTATTGACAATACCCTTGAGTGAGATATCTGCCCACTTGAACGAAAGTCCCTTCTCCAGGGTAATATTGCTCATAAAATATGGGGGCAATTTGCCAGTCAATGTAACATCGTTGCTTGACATGGTAAATCTCTCGCTGTAGTAGCACCATTTGTAGAGGAATGACCAGCTTCTCCAGCTGATGGTGCCGGTGACAGTGGATGATAACTCAGGGACATAGGGTAGCTGTTTTCCCACCGACTGGTCTGCAGGGGTACGCGGCTCACCGACATTGATCGATGGGGTCCAGGAGAAATTGCCATCCATCTTCAGGCTCCACTCCGGCGCCAGTGCCACCGAAAGGTCACCCTGCAACTCGATACCATAAGCATGGACATCTTTTATGTTGTCCGGAGAGAAGAACCCCTTTGGGGTAGGTAGCCATATAATCCAGTCTTTCACATACGAATCAAACCAGTTGGCAGAGCCTGACAGGGTATATACCCCCTCCCTACCCACTGAAAATGAAATCCCTGCATCATAGGTCCAGCCACTCTCCTTCTTAAGGTCCGGATTTCCACCGGGGAGGAAATAGAGGTCATTCAGAGTAGGGAATCTATAGTTTCTTGAGACAGAGGCCTTGGCGATAATATTTCCCTTTTTGGAGATTACGCCGTCCAGAAAGAGGGCTGGTATAACCGGTGTCCATTCTGTTCCGCACAGCTCCTCTCTTATGACTGCAGATATTCCAAATCTGTCTGAAGGTCTCCATTTGGCAGAGACTGAGCCTGATAGCTCTATACGGGCCTGCTTGTAGCCAACCACAGCCTTGTTTCCATCCTGACGTATGATATTTTTGTCACGGCTCTCCACAAAATGCTGATGAGCTGAGAGACTGGCAGTAAAGAGCCACTCCTTATCTATGTAATACTCACCGTCTGCCTGGCCGTATATGGTGTTTATCTCGCTTCTGGACTGGGTCATATGGGCCATATTCCCGTTGCCGACATCCCTTTTGTAGTCATAAGCCATCCAGGTGTAAATATACCCCCCTTTTGCACCCATTTTCCATCCGTCATCGAGATGATCCCATGAGAGGACACCTCTGAATGTATGCTCCCTCTGCCGGTTCTCAAAATCGGTATCCTCCCCGTGGTCCACAGTGAGCATAGGGAGCTCCCTATTGGAATTTATATACCACCCATTGAGTCCGAAGCGGTCACCACGACCTGTATTGTAATAAACCTCCTGAAGAAGGTGGAGGTCCTTGAACGATCCGCTCTTGTTCTTCTCTATGGGGTAATATTGGTCTATGATATTCATATCTTCATCATAGACATTCACCTTCTTGTCGTGATTACGGTACTCGAACTCGTTCGGAGAAGAGGAGTAGACAGCACGGGTAGAGGTCTGCCAATGTTCATCACCCCAGGTTAGACGGAGAAACTCGTCAAATGTCTTGAAGGAGCCCACCCCTTGCACATATTGCAGACCGAACCCTTCGTTCTGAGCTGGGCGGGATGAGAGTTTCACTGCCCCACCGAGTCCTCCACCTGTCTCATTGACCGAAGATGTGCCGTGAAGGAGTGAAGCGTCATCGATGAAATATGAAGGGATCATCGAGAAGTCGGTCATGCCAAGCATAGGATTATTGATCTTCATCCCGTTCCATGACACCTGTGTGTGGGATGGAGAGGTACCTCTGAACGCCACTGTGGAGAGGGTGGCACGCCCATAGTTCTTTACGAAAATGGAGGAGTTGAATGTGAGGACATCTGCCATCGAAAGGGCGATATTCTCCTTCAGCTGCAGCGAATCGAGCTTTGTCTGCTGCACCCCTATCTCTTTCATAGTACGCTCCCCATAGACCACTGCCGGTGGGATATTGTTAACCTTCCCCTGACCATTGGCGAAAGAGGTAAAAAACATTGCCAAAGGCAATAACAAAAGATACTTTTTCATAACAAGATTTCCCCCTTATTTCCAGCAAAATGCCCCTGGGATAACCCCTACATAAAATTCATCAATCAACTCTCCCGATGAAGAATACCTGTAGACCATCCCCTGCTGCACATAATCGATGGCATCTGCAATATAGACATCACCGGTACGGGGGCATACGGTGAGGCCATAGTAAAGTGTGCCGTTGTATGGGAGAAACGGGCGGACAGGGACTCTGTCAGCAGTGACATCCATCTCCCAGACATCGTCGTTGAGCCAATAGATTTTGTCTTTTGTCCCATTTAACTGGACCTCTGATGGCCAGTCCCCAAACTCGAACTTAAACTGCTTTTCTATGGTGAAGGTCTCCGCATCAATACGATAGAGGGAAGGCGCTTCGTGTCCATAAGGGGACCCTTCGTAACCACCGTCTGTAACTGTCCAGAGTTTGTTGTTACAGTCCATAACCAGAGATGTGGGCTGTATGCCGACAACTAACTCATCTACTATCTGGTCTGTCTCAGTGTCGATTTTAAGGATCCTGTTCTGATACGACCAGCAGTTGACAAAAACATACTTCCCATACTGCACCATCTGTTCTGTCGAACCGCTCTCCATAGTCATATCTGGGACCTCGATATATCCTGTAATCTCGTAGCGTTTGGGATTTACGATAAAAATTCGATTGTCCCATATCTGGGTGATATAGGCCTTTTCGTCAGAAAGGAAATGGATGTAGCGTGGTGATGTGAGGTTGGTGATGCGCCCCACCTCCTTGAAGGTATTGATATCTATAGCGAAGACCACATGGGAGTTGTTAACCACCACCCAGCCTACCCCATCCCGGATAATCATACTCTGGCAGACATCTCCGAGCTTCATCGCATTTGCCCGGTAGAAAATCTCGTTCTGGACCTGTTTGGTAGCCGGATCATAGTAAGAAAGGGTGGCATTGCCATACTGGAAGTTCCCCTCATTACAGATAAAAAGCCCCTCACCGGAGGCCGAAGTGTCGAACTCCTCTTCAAGACCATACTCCCACTTCATACACGAAGTATGAAGCAGGAGCAGACCAAAAAAAAATAATCTAACAAACAGTTTTAACATCTATGAATTACTTTTTCATATTGTAATCGTAAAATCCGAAAACCTCAGTCGACACCTCCCCCAGCCAACCGCTCTTGGCATTCACCCCCACCTGCACCTTCACGAAGTCGATGAAATCAAGATTTACAGGCTGGCACTCGAAATCGATGGTGTGTGATATTTTGAAGTGATTTGCATTGGCTGCTGCACCAGCATTGGCACCATCTGTAAGACGGTCTACAGGGCTGAAGTTGTCCGCATACCCCCATTCATACTCCACATTGACCCAATATGACCCATTGCCAGAGGCATCATAATTGCGGGCACCCAGGCAGGTCCCTTTCAGGGTATAGCTGTCCGATTCGATCCATAGAGGGTAATAATAGTCCTGTCTGTGGAACTGCTTGAGATAATCTATCTCGCCACTGTTTCCAAGATTGTCTTTCCACTGCACAGGCATCATAGGGGCAGTCGGGCGGTAGTATGTCACCTCGTAATTCTGAACAGTCTCCTCTTTTCCTGTCTCCGAGCCGGCAAGCTCATACCAGGTGTCATCGGGGAGGCCGTTTCCATTCTCATCCTGCATCACCCATACTATACCCGGTTCGGATGAACCGCTGAATGAATTGCCGAGTACGCCGAGATCATAGTCACCTGAATTGTCTATACTATGGTCAAAACCCACTACAATATAGCCTCCAAATCCTCCAAGCGAGACAAAGTTTGGAGATGGCTCACCTTTTTTATTGGTTTCAGACATTCTCGCTTCTGCGTATGCAATAGCCGCTTCAGGGGTGATCTGTGTACCATTAAAGCCACCAGTCCTGGTTTCATTGATAAACTGACCTGGGGCAGGGGTGTACTCATATACCCTATTCCAATCCGCAGATGAGCTCCCTGTAGCTGCTCTATAATAGGCACCCTCAGCAAATACTGTTACCTTAAACTCCCTCTGAAGGGTAATCCTCTGCTCACCTTTATAGAAAGAGGCACTACCCACTACAGTATAATCACCGGCATCACCTGCTGAGAATATATATGACTGGGTACCTTTTTGGGGAGCATCCTGCCCACCCTGGAACCAGACAAACTCTACCCCGGTGATATCTCCCACTTTGACAGGGGAGATCAACATCCTCCTCTGCTCCACAGTATGGAGTTCCAAGGATGAAAACTCCCACTCAAATGGGATATCAGCGGGATCCACCACCTGCACCTTCACCTCATCGGAAGAGGTGCCGTCTTCATTGGCAGCAGTAGCGACTATCGAGTATTCGCCACACTCCTGTGCGGTGAATCTATAGGTAGTGTCATTTGAGACCTGTGTTCCGTTGCAGCTCCACACCAGTGTGGTTTCAAGGGTATTCTCCCTCACTGTGGCAGCAAAATCGACCACAGTCCCTTGTGTGACAAGGAGCGACTTGTCTCCTGAGATAGAGACATAAGGGATCTCCAGATCGGTTACATCGACACGAATCTCCTCCAGATCCTGACCCACCTCATTGGTCACTGTAAGGGTTATGAAATACTGACCCGCCTCCTCTCTCATAAAATGGAGAGAGGGAGATGATCCTATCACCTCCCCTGAAAGGGTCCATTTGAATTCTGCCTCCTCGGCCGACTCATACTCCGGTGCGATTACCAGCTCCCTACCACTCTTTATCGTATAGATACCGGTCTCGCTGTCCAGAATAATGTTCGGGGCAGTGATCACCCCACTCCTATTGCAGGAGGGGGCAAACACCGCTACCACCACACTCATTAATAATAATTTGAAAAACCTAAATAAATTCATCTATCTAATGAAAATTGATCACTTACTCAATAGGGAAACGGACTGCTACATCGTCAAATGCGAAATACATCGGAGTGCAATACCAACTCTCATAACCTATTTGATACTCTTCCATGTGGAACACCACTTTAGTGACTGCCCCCAAAGAGCTCAAATCCCATTTTTCCCAATCTGAAACTAGGGTTGAATTCCCATCCGCAAGTCTGAATTTGATGGTACCAACTTTTGTTTCACCATTGTAGCCGGTAGCAACAATATCCATGTAATCATCACCATCATATGCTTCTGAAAAAACACTTCCATTTATTATACAATACATTGTAACTGAGGCATTAGTAACATACATATGATCTATCACTCTCGCTACGTCATCACTAAACTCCAATGCAGGTTTGTAAGCATCATCAAGATTGATACTGCTGTCGTGATAACCAATACAGAAATTTTCAGACCCATTGTGTCCTGTTGCTAATGGGATACTTAATTGATATTGGTAAATATCTGATGCAGCTGTTAATTGATCCATAGTTCCTGAGTGTGTAGATATCACATATCCTCCACCGGAAAGATCCTGGGTTCCATAAATATTCACAGGAAACGTGTGGGAAATTTTTGTAGTCTCATCACTCCAAGCGTATGCATTGTTGTAAATTAAAGAGGAACTATTATACGACTGTTCATCTTCACCAGGAATAAGATCTGCCCAATAGGTACTGGGTGCATCATCCTCAAAAGTAAGTACCCTCAACTCATACAAACCTTCAGAGGTGATATTTGCTGATATTCTGGCAGTTTCGCCTCCATTAAGAGTTTTAGCGACAGTCAGCTCCTGCTCAAAGTATTTTGTCTGACCACCCACAGTCAGTTTGTATGTCACTTTTGCACCTGTAAGAGCAGAGGGGAAAATCACCATTGCCCATACATTTTCGTTGGTAGAGGAGAGTGTCTCCCCTACTGTCAGGGTCACACTATTAGATGCTTCTGTGAGATCTCCAAAAGAATCGCCGTCCCATGTGGCCTTACCTGCGATATTGGCTCCGTAAGCATTGACCTTGACAGATTCAAGTGTAGCATTTTCGACATCAGATGTCACATTGAACCAAAGATATGCAGTCGCGTGATAAAGGGTAAATGAGCCCTCATTCACTGTAGCATATCCGAAATCACCGTTGGCACCAAGGTTTCCAATGGTCTGCTCACTCTTCACATATGCACGGGTAGCGGAGGCTCCGGTCATATTGTAATATACCTGATCTGCCATACTGCCTGATGTGAAGCTAAAAAGGGCAGTAGCACCATCATTGCTCACTGAAGCGGGGTCACTCTGTGCTCCATTGCTCCATATTTTATCCCCCTCACTCCATAGGAAAGGGATAGTGTTTCCATCAGGTGTCCCAAAAGCGGTTTTTGTCTGGGCATCGCTGTGGCCCACCAGGGTGAAGCCGTCACCAAGATCTGCAGGAGAGTCGATTTCGTGTTGCTGACAAGCAGTCATAAGAAGCATTGCGCTGAATAGCGCGAAAAATATATTTTCTTTCATTGTGCTGATCGTATTTAAAGTTTTGGACTCCGTTAATTATTACCATTCTGACCAGCCCGATTCGCCGGCTCCATTAGCAGGATTACTTGACGCAAAGCCTTGTTCGACATTGATTTCGAGGACCTCGATCTGAGGAGCTTGATAGATGTTCTCCATAAATAAAAAAATGTTTTAAGTTGTTACTCGCCTGAATCGGGTAAACAAAACTCAAAACATCCAATTATCCCGGAAATACGGGGAGATAGGGGTATATGTAAAAATATACAAGCCGGCAAAACCCTACCTTATGCGCATTATCTCTGTACGGATAAAAAAACTGTTTTGATTTTACCCGTAACCTGCAGGCATAAATCCGTTAACGCAATTGGCAGGTCTTCTGACTTATTCCACTTACCGAGCCTTCCCAGCGGTCACACCGCCAGTGGCAAAGAGTTCGGTAAATTCTATATCCATAAGGATGGAATTCACAGCAACAGGTATTGTCCCGGATTCTCACCGGATTCCCTATTCTCCCGACAGACAGTAACGCCTATCCGGGAACCATTTGCGCTACAAAGTTAAAACATAAAAAATCTAAACTCCAAAATTTTTAAACAAAAACACTACCTTTGTCCCATTATGGATAAAAGATATCTTGATCTATTCAATGTGCAGGAGGGGCAGCTGAGAGAGGTGCTTGGGATCGCACTACAGAGGGGCGGAGACTACGCCGACCTCTATTTCGAATATACAGTTTCCAATGAACTTTCACTTCGCGACGGAGAGGTAAATGCCGTCAGCTCCAACATAGACTACGGTGTGGGCATCAGGGTCGTATCGGGGGACAAGACAGGCTTTGCCTTCACAGAGCAGACTACCCTCGCAGAGATGAAGAATGCAGCGAGGATTGCAGCGCAGATAGCGACTCTTCCAGACTCAGTCACAAATATCCCTGCAGCCTTCACACCTGTAAAAGGGACAAACTACTCCCCTATCCTCTCTCCATGGGAAGATCACACAGTCACTGAGAAAATGGGGTGGCTGACCTCTCTGAATGAGAAGGTCTTCGCCAAGGACAGCCGGATCACCAAAGTGCTTGAAAGGCTTACCGACTCCAACACCAAAATACTCTTTTACAACTCTCTGGGCGAATCATTTACCGACGAGAGGCCGATGGCAGCCCTGGTGGTCACCTGCGTGATGGAGGAGAACGGCCGCATAGAGAGCTCATCCTCATCGCGCAGTTTCAGGGTGGGATACGAATTCCTAAATGAAGCACTCCTCGATGAGATGGCGCAGGAGGCGTACGAAAAGGGGGTAATCCTTTTCCAGGCTACGCAACCAAAAGGTGGAGAGATGCCGGTAGTAATGGGGGCCGGAGGATCCGGAATCCTCCTTCACGAGGCGATAGGACACGCATTTGAGGCAGATTTCAACCGCAAAGGGACCTCCATCTTCTCCGACAAGCTCGGCAAGCAGA
>JAZUMG010000009.1:0-12483 GCA_045603545.1 Candidatus Coprenecus sp.
CCGAAAAAGGGGCCTCTGCCCATCTGCAGGTAGGGGATGTGGATGTTTTTAGGGGGTTCCATCTCAAAAGTGGTGTGGTGGGGGATTATACTGTGAGGCTCGGTCAGGGCTTGTTGGTTTGGAACTCCTTCTCCCTCTCCGGGATGGGGGATCCCTCTTCGATGCTCAAACTTGGAGGCGGAGTTCACCCCTATACGGCATCTTCCCCCCAGGAGGCTTTTCGAGGGGTGGGGGCAACACTGCTCTTCTCCGACAAATGGGAGCTCTCCCTTTTCTATTCTGAACAAGGTGAAAATGTGGCTGGGGGCTCCCTGGGGTTCAGTGGTGAGAGATGGAGGGTCGGAATCAATGGGGCTGCGTGGAGAGGGGATATGTGGAGTGGTGGTGTGAGTGCTGATGGACTCTGGTCCATAGGGAGATACAGAGTTTTTTCGGAGGTGGCAATAGATTCAGATGGGGACGGGGCTGCTCTGATTGGGGCAGTTCTCCCATTCTCATCATCCTTTGAGTGCTCAGCCCTGGCAAGGTGGTACTCCCCTGAATACTCGGCGCAATATGGAGGAGCCTTTTCATCCATCTCCACCTGCAAGGATCAGGTGGGAGGTGCAGTCAATATCCACTGGACACCGCTGTGGAACCTTCTGCTGAGGGGTTATATGGATGTCGTTTACTACCCAGCCCCAAGGTGGGGGGTAAAGGGGCCCTCCTTTGAGGTGGAGTCCTCCTTTGAAGGGGAATGGACCAAGGGGGCGAGCAAAGTGTTGCTCCGATGGAGATACAGATTCTATGGTTATGAGGGGAGGCATCAGCAGGGTGTCAGACTTCACTACAGCTATCGCCCTGCATCAGGATTTTATACCGCGGTGCGTGGAGAAGTGGTGTGGAACAACCTCTCCCCATCTTCCACTTTGGCGCCGGGTGTTGCATTCTATGTGGAGTGCGGATATGTGCCGCTACGCAAGAGGTGGGAGGCTGCAATAAGGGGGACACTCTACCATATCGACAAATGGGAGAACAGGATATATTTCTATGAGAGGGACCTCCCTCAGAGCTTCTCGGTCCCGGCCCTATACAGGAGGGGATGGGATCTGTATGGCTATATAAAATATGCCCCACTCTCTCGAGTAGGGCTATATCTTAAGGTCTCCAGAAAGGTGTTGAAGGGGCAGATTAATTTGACTTTTTAATCTTCAGTTTCATCCCCGGATAGATTTTGGCACCCGATTTCATCCCGTTGAGGTCCATGATGTTCTGGGCACTCACACCCGGGAATTTTTTGGCAATGTCCCAAAGGTTGTCTCCGGATTTGACTGTGTAGATAACATAGCCGCCGGATGTGGTGGTTTTGGGTTTGGATGTGCTGCTGCCCGATGATTTTGATGAGGCAACAGGGCCGCCACCTTTATATATAACGAGTCTCTGGCCGACACGGATGTTGGTCTTGACACCATTCCATCTCTGGATATCCCTCACTTTTACACCATATTTGATAGCGATGTGGCTGAGTGTCTCTCCACTTTTTACCTTGTGGGTTATCCTCTGTGAGTTGGTTGAACCGCTCTCTTTGATTTTCTTGAGGGTGGCAGGGCTAAAATATACAGAGTCTCTGTATTTGTAGATTGAGTCTTCGTATTGTACAAATTTTCCTGTGTAGTTATATGGAATGCGGAGTACATATTCCCTCTCCACACCAGGAACGATATCGTGAAGGTATTGGGGGTTCAGGTCGCGCAACTGCTGTTTTGAGAGACCTGTGTAGTGCTCAACCTGTTCGAAGTGGAGCATTTTGTTCACTTTGATTGTATCTGTGTGAACAGGCATATTGACAGGTATAGGGGTGAGCTGATGCTCCTGGTAATAATTCAGCATATAGAGTGCAGCTATGAAAGATGGGATATATCCTCTGGTCTCCCTTGGGAGGAATGGATATACATCCCAGATCTCTTTGGATCCGCCGCACCTTCTGATTGCTTTGTTTACATTTCCTGCGCCGCAGTTATATGATGCAATGGCGAGTGGCCAGCTGCCGAACATCCTGTATGCATCCTGCAGGTAGCGTGCCGCTGCATGGCAAGATTTGAACGGATCAAGGCGCTCATCCACATATGAGTTTATGAGGAGATTGTATCTTATGGCTGTGCCGTACATAAACTGCCACATACCTTTTGCCTTTACCCTTGATACCGCCCTTGGATTGAGTGCAGATTCGATGATTGCCATCGCTTTGAGTTCCAGTGGGAGTTGGTACTGGTCCAGAATCTCCTCAATGATAGGCATGTAGTATCTGCACAGACCGAGCATGGTTTCTGACTGTTTTGATATGCGCTCGGTGTATGTGATGATGTAGTTTCTGATGATGCTGTTGTAAGGGACGGAGATGAAGGAGTTCATCTTCTGAAGTCTCTCGATATATACAGAGTCTGGGATGTTTGAGAGGAGGACAGCTGTGTCGAGGTCCACATTCTTCTCCAGATTCTCGAGAAGTTCCATGTTTTTCTGGTGGTACCAGATGCTCATAAGGGAGTCGGTGTCCTCCAGTGTCAGGGAGTCACTCGGCACATAGTCTGGGACCAAATCCAATGACCCTTCATTGAGGGTATCTGAAGAGGTGACCAGTTCGTAGTCTGTAATCTCCATCCTGAGGGTATCTATAAGTCTCAGAAGGGAGTCATTGGCTGCATACAGACTGTCTCTCTGCTTGAGCAGGTTAGGTCGTCTCTCCTCTTTTGGGGGGAATATCTTTTTGAAAAAATCGTCGGCCTTCTTCTCCTTCTGTACTTTTTGTGTTTCAGATACAGTCACTGCATCTGTCTCGGAAACTGCGACAGTTGAGGTGTCTGCATTTGCTATATTCTGGGCAAACGAGGCGGATGTCAGTAATGAAAGGGACAGTAAACTGATAATTAGTCTTTTCATATAAAATGTCAGAATGATAAATTTAATTGCAAACCGAAAGAGTTCTGCTGTCTTAAGGTTATATTTTGGTTTTGGTTTGGTGTTTCAAGTGGAGTGATGACCGTAGGGGATATGTCCATTGAGAGGTCATCTGTGATTTCGAAGTTGTGCATGGTGGCGAACACATTGGCATCTATGACCTGAAGCAGGTAGACAGCCACTGTGGCCAGTATGGAGTAGTCCCTCATACGTCTGTATGTGTCCCTGTAGTGGTTGAGGTTGCTTACAGATGTGCTCCCTGTGTACCCTCCATTGGGATCAGATGCCTGGATGCTCAGCTCCTTGTATCTTTTATATTGTTTTCCGTTGTAGTTCCATGCATAACCGGCTACAGCCAGACCTGTGTACCATATGGGGATGTGCCAGTAGTCCTTATTGTATATCTGCCCCAAACCAGGAAGGAGGACAGAGTATAGTGTGGCCCTTGTGGGGTCGGGGTCCTGATATGAGTCGTAATTGCTCACTCCATCAAGAAGTGATCCCCAGTACACAAGTGCTGCCCCTGCGAAAAGGATGGTACTGTAGGTCTTGTGTGATGGATTGCCTGTTTTCTTGTACTGGGAGAGGAAATATCCACCTCCAGCGGCCATACCTCCGATTCCGAGGTAGACAATGGGGAGTTTCCAGTAATCTTTATTGTATATCTGTGCTGTGCCTGGAAGGACTATGGAGCCTCCGAACATCCAGCTCATTTTGATGGTGTCTTTGTGGGCAAGGCCACGAAAATAGTCTTTTGCAGAGAATATCTGTGTCGCAGAAATGGTGTCGTTCTCCGAAGATGCGGTACTGTTGCCGAAAAGGCCACCCATACCGCCATTGTCTTCACCCATTCCAAAATTGAACTGGGCGTAGCCTGAAACGGTAGATATGAGCAACAGTATGGATAGGACAATTATTCTTCGCACGGCCTCTATTGTTGTTTGATTCCCTCCAGATCTTTCAGGAATGATTCCACCTCCTGGTCGTTTGCAAATTGAATGGTTATGCTCCCTTTTCCTGAGTCTGCCCTTTTGAGGCTTATGTGATTATTGAAATATCTGCCGACAATCTCCAGAACCCTGTAGTATGGGTCTGGCAGATTTACAGGTTTGTCCTCCTTGACAGCTTTGGGCTCAAGAAGAGCTTTTGCCTTCTGCTCAGCCTGTCTTACCGACAGATCGTTCTTTATGATCATGTCGCATAGTTTGACCTGCAGAGTCACATCTTCAAGTGAGAGGATGCATTTGGCATGCCCCATTGAGATTTTACCTTCTCTCAGGGCGATCTGAACCACTGCCGGAAGTTTGAGCAGACGGAGATAGTTGGTGACTGTGGCCCTTTTTTTCCCGACCCTTTCTGCCATTGCCTCCTGAGTGAGATTGCACTCCTCGATAAGTCTCTGGAAACTCAATGCCACCTCGATGGAGTCGAGGTTCTCCCTCTGGATGTTCTCTACGATAGCCATCTCGAGCATCCCCTGGTCATCAGCTTTTCTTATGTATGCAGGGATATGGGTAAGACCAGCTATTTTGGCTGCCCTGAATCTGCGTTCGCCACTTATGATCTGGTACTTGCCGTTCTCAATACCCCTTACGGTTATGGGTTGGATAAGACCGAGTTGTTTGATGGAGTCCGCCAGAGCTTCAAGTGCCTCCTCTTCAAAAACTGTACGGGGCTGGTATGGATTGACTGTAATGTCGTCCAATGGGATCTCAGATATAGATACTGGGCTGGATGTTGGGCCCGGTATAGTCACTGGGGGTGTGTGCGGTTCGAATTTCCCTTCATAACCTGATATGAGGGCACCGAGACCTTTTCCTAATGCTGATTTTTTAGCCATAGTATCTTATGAGTTCTTTTTTATAATTTCTTTTGCCAAATTCAGATAGTTGTTGGAGCCTGGTGATACTGCATCGTAAAGGATGGCAGGTTTTCCGTGCGATGGAGCCTCGCTCAATCTGACATTTCTCTGGATAAGGGTGTTGAATACCATCTCTCCGAAGTGTTGCCTTACCTCTTCCACCACCTGGTTTGCCAGACGGAGACGTCCGTCAAACATGGTGAGGAGAAATCCTTCGATTGTAAGTGCAGGGTTGAGTTTGTTCTGTACCAACTTGATGGTGTTTAGGAGTTTGCCAAGACCTTCAAGGGCGAAATATTCGCATTGGACTGGGATGATTACAGAATCAGCCGCTGTGAGGGAATTGACTGTGATAAGGCCCAAAGATGGAGAGCAGTCTATGATGATGTATTCATACTTGTCGATAACCTTCTGCAGTGCGTTCTTGAAAACATTTTCGCGGTTTTCGATGGAGAGCATCTCTATCTCTGCACCCACCAGATTGATGTGTGATGGGACAAGCTTAAGATCTGCAATCTCTGTGTCAAGTGTCACCTCTTCAAATGTTCTGTCTCCAATCAGCACCTCATAGAGTGTCCTGGTAGAGTCTGTGTCGGGGTCAAAATTTAGTCCCGATGTCGCATTTGCCTGAGGGTCAGCGTCGATAAGGAGTGTCTTTTTCTCCATTACTGCCAATGATGCTGCCAAGTTGATTGCAGTGGTGGTCTTGCCTACTCCACCTTTCTGGTTTGCGATTGCTATTACTTTTCCCATAATCGATATTATTCTCCAATAACGAGCAAATTTACAAAATCTTTTTATCTGCGCGATATTTATGTTAGATTTGTCCCATATTTCTAAACTTATTTACGATGAGTAATCCAAAGTGGATGGTGATAGCCAATCCGAAGGCTGGAAAAAATAAGGTATTGGAGGAGTGGCATCTGATAGATAGTGCCCTCAAGGGGGCAGGAGTGGAGTTTGATTCGGTATTCTCCAAGAGCAAGTACCACTCTATAGAGCTGGCTGTAAAGGCAGTAAGGGATGGTTACAGGAATATAATAGCGGTGGGTGGCGATGGTACCATTCACGAGGTGGTCAATGGAATATTTCTCCAGAAAGAGGTTCCTACCGATGATATCAGATTGGGGGTTATTCCTGCAGGTTCCGGTAATGATTGGGTGAAGATGTATGGAATACCTGCAGACTATGTCAAGTGTGCTGAGATAATTGCAGCAGGTAAGGTGGTGAAGCAGGATATTTTCCGTGTGGATGTAGTGGAGTCTAAAGTCAAGCAGAGCAGATTTATGATTAACGGTTCGGGGGTCGGGTTGGATGCGATCATCTGTCGTGAGTGCAATGCTATGAAAGAGAAGGGTCAGAGCGGAAAGTGGATATATGTCAAAGCTGCTGCAAAATCATTTCTGAAGATGAGCCCGAAACTGTTCCGCGTGGAGGTGGATGGGGAGATTTTCTTCGAGGGTAAGGCACTCTCGGTGGCATTGGCCAACGGTATCTACAGTGGCGGCGGCATGATCCAGGCTCCGGATGCTGTAATGGATGACGGGGTGGTCAATGTTACTGTTATCGGCGATATGTCCAGACCCAAAATTCTGGTCCGTTTCAAGGAACTTTTCTCAGGAAGAATCTACCAGATTCCCGATATTTACCATACAATGGGCAAGAGTGTCAGAATCTTTATCGAAGGGGATGAGTTTCCAGTGGAGGTGGATGGAGAGGTTGTCGGGGGGACACCTGTAGAACTTACAGTATTGCCTAATGCACTCAGTATAGTCTGCTGAGTGTTTAGAGAGGATCGACGTCAATTATGACATTTTCAAAGTAATAGAGCGCTGACGAAAGTTGGCGCTTTGTCTTTTGTGCACTTTTGCTTTTGTGCAGACGTATCTGGAACATGCAGTCCACCTCGGAGATAGGGATAGGACCGTCAAAATCTGTCACTCCGGATTTTCTGACGGCATCTGTAATTTCTTTACCCTTCTCCTCCATTTTTTCGAAGCTGTCGCAGTGCATTGTGATCTGGATTACTCTGCTGAAAGGTGGAAGGTTGAGCTCTGCGCGCTCCTGGAGCAATGTCTCAAATGGGACTTTACCACAGAGGTGTTTGAAGATATTGTGGCGATAGAGTGATGTCTGCACGATGACCTGTCCCTCGCTTTTACCACTTTTGGCAATCTCTACTATCTTCATTATCTGTTGGAGTGCTCGCTCTTCAGCCCTGAAATTTTTGGGAGAGAGGAGTGCTTCGCCTTGGATTACCACGATAAAAGAAGGTTTGGTCTTGAGGGTTTCAATCTGCTGGATTTCGGTGAAAATATCCGTCTTGATTCCGCCGAGTGCCTCTTCCAGTTCTGGGCGCCACTCGCTCTCCTCCTGCGGGTATGCCCATTTTGGCCGGAGAATGGCGGTTTTGATCCCCTTTGCAGAGCTCTCGCGCAGTGCTGCCAGGGCAATATTTGTAAGTGCCCCTTTGGTCGATCCTGTCCGTAGCTCCTTTGTGAAGTCCACTATCTTCAAAGATTCTGTAGTATCATTTGGATGGTCTGCCAACAGCTCTTGTGGGAGGGACAGTTCCTGATATTTCCCTATCATCACATTGTGGAGGGTCTCAAATGATGGGGTGGAGGAGCCCAGTATGATATCTGCGTTGTGCAGTTGGGCCAATATCAGTGCCGCATCCCTGCCGTGATAGCGTGGGGTAGGCTCTGACTGTTTGTAAAGGGGGCTGTGCTCATCATCTACAATGACAAGACCCAGATTCCTGTACGGGAGGAATAGGGCTGAGCGGAGGCCGATTATTATATGGGGGGTGGGTGAGAGGAGAGCCTTGGTCGCATCACGCCTTTTGGCTGTGGTCTGTCCGGAGTGGTATGTTATTATTTTATCGCCCAAGTGTGGGGACAGTACTTTCTCTATCTTGCGGCAGGCAGCTATGTCGGGAGTTAGGATAAGTGTACTCTTCCCTTCCCGGATAAGTTTGGTTATGCTCTCCAGGTACAATTCTCCCTTTTGGGCAGAGTCTTGAGGTGTCCTAATAAATTTGGGTGCGAAATGGGCCGTTTTTGTGCCCAAAGTGTTGTTTTTTGTCTGTTCGGGTACGAAGTCGGTGGTTTTTGTGCCCAAAATGTCAGTTTCTGCTGTTTCGGGCATGGAGCCGGTGGCTTTTGATTTCTTCTCCCGTTTGGTTAGGAGTTCCATCAGGAATGGTGTGGCTGCCTTTAGTGCCTCTCCCGAACTGCACATATAGTAGTCGGCGATGGTGCGCCAGAAGCGGATATCTTCAGGTGTCGCCGTAATTTCACTATCTATGGAGAGGATGTCCCTGATCTTCCTGATGTCATATTTGGGCGTTTGGGTAATCTCCTCCACAAACCCTTTGTACTTTCTGTAGCCAAGCATCACCTCTACCCTTGATCCGACCTGGAGATTTGGCAAAAGCTCATCGGGGACAGAGTAGGTCACTGTGTCCCGAAATCTTACCGGAAGAATCACCTGAATATATGTTTTTGCCCCTTTCATCCAGGTGCGAAGATACAAAAGAAGAACGAAGATGAGAAAAATGATAAATTTATTTTGGTAGTCCAAAAAATAATCCTACATTTGCAGTCCCAAAACCGATGGTGCCATAGCTCAGTTGGTAGAGCAAAGGACTGAAAATCCTTGTGTCCCTGGTTCGATTCCCGGTGGCACCACCAAAAAAAAAGCAAAACAACGTAAAATCCTGATTTTCAACGAAAATCGGGATTTTTTATTTTCCCCCAAAACGTAAAAAAGTGCGGTTCACGACCGCCTTTGGTGGAGCAAGAGGTGGAGCAAACGGGTGTTCCAAACACCTCCACCTTGAAAGAGCGTTTTTCGCTGATTCACAACATTTTGCATAGCGTCAAAACGGGCTCGGATTCCTACATTTGTCGAACTAAAGTTTAACTTAAAAGTAGGAGAAAATGAGACGAGATTCATTTAATGTGCTTTTCTTTATCAAGAAAACCAAACTGCTGAAGAACGGAGAGGCTTCAGTATGTATGCGTATCATAGTCAATGGCGCAAGAGTAGAAACAAACATCCGCAAAAGCATTGAGCCTGTGTCGTGGAACCAGGCAAAGGAGTGTGCAAGGGGCAAAAGTCGCAAATCAACCGAGCTAAACAACTACATCGAGGAGAGCCGAATCAAACTCCACCGAATTTATACGCAACTTGAAGAGAATGGAGAACTTATCACTGCCCGAATATTACAGGAAAAGTTCTTCGGAGTGGATAAAAAGGTGGAGCAGGCACGCACTATCATCGGTACTATGCGTGAACACAACGAGCAATGCCGAGCTTTGGTGGGTAAAGATTTTGCCCTAATCACCGTAAGGCGCTACGAAAGTTGTACCCGCTATCTTGCTGAACTTATCAAACTAAAATATGACAAAGAGGATTTGCCTATTACGGAGGTAAATGGCGAACTTGTGCGAGCCTTTGAGTTCTATTTGAAGACCGAGAAGAATTGCCAGCAGAATACCGTTATCCGCTATATGAAGTGCTTGAAGAAGATTATCAATCTTGCACTTGCCAACGAGTGGATAGATAAGAATCCTTTTGCAGGTATTAGGTTCCACGAAAAAGAGGTCGTGCGCGAGTTCCTGACGATGGACGAACTGATGATAATATACCAAAAGGAGTTTTCGCTGCCTCGCCTTGCATTGGTGCGTGATGTATTTATCATCGCCGCCTTTACGGGATTGGTATTTATAGATGTTCAGCAACTCGCAGCCGAACATATCGTGCAAGACAACAACGGACACTATTGGATTCGCAAGACGCGCTAAAAGACAAATAATATGTGCAATATCCCGTTGCTGGATATCCCATTGGCAATACTCAAAAAGTACAAGAACCACCCGACTTGCATCAAGCGTGGCGTATTACTCCCTGTACCTTGTAATCAAAATATGAACAGCTACCTGAAAGAGATAGCCAATGTCTGCGGAATCCAGAAGCATCTTAGCACACACTTTGAGAGATATAGTCATTCATATTTATCGCTGAAAACGAGCGATTTACAGAATTTTAATTTACAACAGGTAACGATTTAGAAACGAGCGAAGTTCCCTTATTTGTCTTATTCTGCATTATTGAAAAGAACGCTTTTATTTTGATGCAAAAATTGCATTAGTTTTTTTATGCACAATAATCTATTCCTCTTTTACGTCAAGAAAAGACTTAAACCACTCTTTCCGCATACTGCGATTTAACTCCACTTGCTTAATCATTCTTTCACGTTCATCTTCTGGTAATCCTTGAGCATATAGTGTTGCTTTTTCACAATTGATTATACAATCAAAAGCATCATCAATTGTCTTTTCGGAAATCTCGGGATTGCGGCCATGACAACCATCAAAAATAAATTTTACAACTTCATCCAATGCAGGCTGTTTCATTGTCGCCAAAGCTAAATGTTTTGTATATTCGGCATTATCTCTTTCTAAATTGTTAAATACATATATCTTACTATTCATATATTACTTTATATAGGTTTTTACAAAGATAGTAATATAAAATCATAGTAGTTTCGTTATTACAAAATAAGAGGCTGTATTCTAAGACTTTTCCAAGGAATACAGCCTCTTTTTTATATTTTTTGAGATTACCTTATACTGTATCATATAGTATATGCAGTAGCCGCAGTTCGGATAATGGAGATAGATCTTCTATCTCTCATTTTATCCGGACTGCTATATTTATATTATTTGGTCACTCTAAAGAGTCAGTTCTATTCGAAGATATGACTCAATATGCTTCAGTATCTCTTTTCTTATTTTCTCTTCTAAGGCAAACTCTAATTCTGACTCTGCCTGTGACTCCCTCATTTCATAGTCAGGGTCATCGGGATGTTCTGCACTTTCAAGGACAGCTGTTTTATAGTTGCGAAAGCACTCTGCTATATCTTTGTTACTCATATTATAAAGCGTGATTGGTTACTATTCCTGGTAGAAGCCTAAATAAATACAAGATGGAGCGATACTATTACTTTGATTAGATACTTGTCTATTACTCTAATTTGTTGCATCTCCTGCATTTCGGCACTACATAACAATAGGATAGTTCAACCGAGTATATGTCAATAATTCAGTATCTTGTATGGCTCTCCAGAACGTACAACCGCAAACATTCGAAGTATAAGCTTAAACTTAATCGCATTTAAGACTACGCCATGTGCATTCTTTCCGCCTCCTTTCTCCTTCATCTTGCGCTGATAATATCGTTTCAAACTTGGATCATGCACTATTGCACATCTAGCAGCCATTGAGAGTTCGGCTTTCTGCTGTGTCCTACATATCTTAGATACCTGAGTTTTTCCTTTAACACTTGTTCCGGATGAATGGTCAAATGGTGCGACTCCTATATAACAAGCATATTGTCTAGGTGTATCAAAGGACTTAAAGTTATTAGTATAAACAATTGTATTAATGGCATTTATGAGACCTATCCCTTTTACGCTACTAATCAAATCGTAATTCCTTTTTATTTCTGCATCGTCAGATATAATAGAGGCCATCTGCTCTTCAACTTTTTTTACCAGTTTTTCGATATGATTAATCGCAGACTCATGGCGATTGCGAGCATTGGCAGTCTCATACTTACTCATTGCGCTATGAAGATTAAGCAGAGCTGTTCTCTGACGCATATATTGCCGACGTTCGGTCAGAAGATACTGTAATTTTATTACTGCATCTGACGGCATTTCATATAGTCGAAGTTTGTCTTTTCGACTATGCGCATAATCTGCAATACGAGCTGCGTCTACAGCGTCATTCTTCCCTCTAGCAATACCCATAGAACGCTTAATATCAAGAGGTGAGTTTAGGCTGAGAGCGATTCCTTTCTTGTGAGCGAAAGTAATTAAAGGATTGGTATAAACGCCTGTATGTTCAGCGCAAACAAGCATCTCAGATATTTTAACACCTCGTTGTTTAAGCCAGGACAACATCGTACAGAGCCCCTTTGTCGAGTTTTCAAAATGGAGAAAATCCATTTTCTTATCCTTTGCAGGATAAATAGCCGCATCTAGCGTGTTTTTGGAGATGTCTACTCCAATGAAATAAGAAAAATGCATAAATTTGTGGTGTTAAGTTAGGCTGACGCCATATTGTCTGTGACATTATTACTTTTATTAGACTGCAATGTCTACGATTCTAAATGGTCATTTCAATATGGAGAAAGAGGAGGTCTAATACGCTGCAAGGATATCATCCATCAGCTGCGATAGTTCACCTCCTCTTCCGGTCAGTCTTTATTATTTGATTCGCGTGAGTATATGGACAGCCAGATCTAATACAGCCTCTAAACATTATAGTCTAGACTAAAAAATAGTTCATCTACACTATCCACTTCTCATCACTAGCAAATATAAAAAGAACACCGCAACCCCATATTGGAATCACGGTGCAAATCTAAAAGACTAAAAAGTCAATATGACTGATTAGTCAGTCTCTTTGTTTTATAAATGGTTTCACCGGGAGGATAGTAGGGATTGCGGAGGCGTGTCCACCCCCGGACACGGGCGAGGCCACTGAAAAACTATACGAAAGACATTGTCTTGTAATCAAGATAGTGTCTTCTTTTTTTGCTTATCTGATAAAGTTTTTGTATCTTTAAGTATTGATATACAATAGGTTATGCTTAACACTCAAGGGGAAATAAAG
>JAZUMG010000010.1:0-2230 GCA_045603545.1 Candidatus Coprenecus sp.
GTAGTCCTGTTCTTTAATGTATACATTTCTGGAGATGTTTATCAGATGATCTTTGTACTCCACCTCACCCATGGGGTTGTCATTGTATACGCTCTCTGTCTTTCCGCAGTGATGGAAAACGAAGCCCTCCCGGAACGCATCCAGACCCCCGGCTGCTGCGAGGGCTGCAGCTCCTTTTTTCTTCCCTACTCCGGACACAGTGATATGCAGCTCTCCATCCTCCAGATAAGCATACTTTTTAGCCCCCTGTGAGATAAAGGACTCATAGACTCCGTCTAGCTCATACACCCCTCCGTAATGGGTGACTCCTTTAATATCGGTAGCTACCAGACCTCTGGCTGCAGCTAGCTGCTGCACCTCCCTGTTGTATCCGGAAAAGTCCTTTTCACCTATGAACTTGCATGAGTCTGTATCACAGTAGATCAGAGAGTCTCCGCATATATCCAGACCTCTCTCAAGACTGTCTCTAGCGTGAGCAGTAGTCCAGACTCCGAACTGGTAACAGGTAAAAGCCTTTTTCTTACTCTTGGCCAGCAGCTCCTCGTCTGTTATGGAGGTGTCCTCCACATAAAGCCCCTGCTCGTCCCCGGTGTCATTAAAGAGAATGCTGCGTTTCACCGGACTCTGTACGCTCATGCCATAGATAGAATTAAGCAGCTCCTTATTTTTCATATAGTACAGCTCCTGTCCTTTAACTCCCTTGAGTTCTGTTTTCTTTTTATAGAACTCTATATTACTCTGCACGAGTCCATCCGGGAGATTGCCATAGGTACTTTTATACGCTGCCACCAGAACCGCTTTAAACTGGTACTGTTTTACCACTATCCTCCAGTCTATGTCCGTAAGAACTATCTCAAGATACTCCGCAGCCAACACCCTGCCGTTATCCATTACCGGACTTCTGCAGACTACTGTTTTATCCAGAGGGATATAGGGAACCGCTGTATACTTATTTCGGAGCTTAACCCCTATCAGAGCTACATGGAACAGTACAGCCCTGCCCCTGTCTATGAGCTTGTCTATGTAATGTATATCGGTGCTGTGAACCTCCTCGAACGGATACACCGGGAACTGTTTACAGACCTGTTGGAAAGGGTAGGAGCTTGCTATATCCATGGAGGTAACAGGCTGCGTTATTACCTCGTCTGCCATGTATCTGTTACAGTGTGTATTGCCACCCCGGAACGCTTTACGGAGCAGCTTAAACACCTCATAGGAGGGGTAGCACTCCACTATCTGCTTATGGCAGTCTCGCATCGCATCTTTGCATATTCTCCGGACGAAGCCTGTAGAGGTGAGCGGAACAGAGTATACATTATCTCCGTTAAGATCAAAGAGCTTATGCAGGGCTTCTATCAGACCGAGCACATCGTTAACGCAGTACTGCAGCTCCCGGTCTGTGAGAGGTGTATCCGGGAACCGCTGCACCGAGTAGTCGAACTCCTCCCCGGGGAGCTTCTGGTGCTCCACTCCGTACCTCTTTGTAAAAGCTGACAGGGACAGGTTGGTAAGAAGATAGCTGCATCTGAACTCTATATTCTTGTATACCGCTTTTAGCACCTTCCTGCTTTCCATGGCAAAGATAGAATCATTCTTGAACTGAAATATACCTGAGAGGTACTGTATTTCATAGCTGAGATTATGCACATAGCAGACGATCCTCCTGCCGTGTGAGAGGATGTTGAGCCACTTAACAAATATCTTGAACTCCTCCCAAGTCCTGCCGACTACCACATAGTCCTCTATAGCGAATTGCCAGATATACATGATAGACTGCTGCAGCTCCGGTAGTGCTGTGGTCTCAATATCGAATGTACAGAGCTGCTCATTGTACCGGGTTCTCCCCCTGTAGCCCTTTGGCTTGGCTGCAGGGGTGAACTCCGGAAGATCATAGATATCAATACTGTCGAATTGCAGGAGGTGCGGTTTCTCGTCCGCTGATTTCGTTAAAGAGTTTTCTCCAGTCTCTTGGTGTAGTTGTTCCACTGTTAAATACCTCACTCACTTCCTCGCTGTCTGAATCATACAGCTTGCTATATTCCGAAGCCTTAAACCACCTCATGAACTTGATAAAGTCCGGGTAATTCTCCTCGTCAATGTCAAACCCTTCCGCTTCCATCTTTTCGATGACACCCCTCCGCTGCTCTTTTAGTCCGCTGACAGTGCTGCGTTTTCCCCGGAGGTATTTTCCCACATCCGCAAGCTCATGCAGCAGCTCCGAGGTGGTGAC
>JAZUMG010000011.1:0-25180 GCA_045603545.1 Candidatus Coprenecus sp.
CCGACAGGAAGGACATAGAACTCCTTTATAGGAGCAGCAGCCTTACCTATGCACCAATCAAGCAGCATATTGAATTTTACACCCTGTTTCTTACTGACCCTTACAAGTCTTGTCACATTAATTGTCTTGATGAAAGTCACCGTAGGGTTAGGTGCCTGCATCCAAGCCTCGTATGCAAAGGCTCTTGTGGTCTGTTTGGGGTCAACTGAATGTGCCATATTAATTGCAATTTACTAATGCAAATCTATAAAACTTCCTAAAACATTCATACTATTGAATATCTCCACCTCGGTAATAGAGTGATTTGCTGAATTCTTTTCGTAATTTTGTGCTCCCAATCTGCTGTGTGGGAGATATCACAGTTTTGATAATGGGTTCTGAGTGTTTCCTTCGGGATTGAGGCTCTGCCATTCCCTTCGGGATTTGGCCTCCGGCATTCCCCCGACGCTCGCCGCGGGGCCCTTGCAGAAATAGGCCGTGTGCTACGCACATTTTTTTGTCCCTTCCCGTCGCTTGAAAGCAAGCTTTCAGCGCCGTTCAGGTACAAAAAAAACGGATGATTTGCATCATCCGGCCTATTTCTGCGGTGAGAGGGGGATTCGAACCCCCGGTACGGTTACCCGTACGTCAGTTTAGCAAACTGGTGGTTTAAGCCACTCACCCATCTCACCAATCCGTTGGTTTTAGACTACAAAGGTAAATAATTATTCGATTTTAGCAAAAAAATATTTTGAAATAAAAAATTAATGTCTACCTTTGCATCCGCTTTCGGGATGTGGCGCAGTTGGCTAGCGCACCTGCTTTGGGAGCAGGGGGTCCTCCGTTCGAGTCGGAGTATCCCGACAAAAAAGAGGCTTAATCGATATGATTGAGCCTCTTTTTTTATACATATTAAGCAATTTCGGGGGTAGAATGGATTATTTCGCCCCCAATTGTTATCAATATGTGTTATTCGGGGGCAGAAAGGGCATATTTGCCCCCGAATCGAGTTAATTGTAGCTATTTCGGGGCAGAGGAGCCAGTTTTGCCCCCGAATGTAAATGATATATTATAAAAGGCACCCATAAGGTGCCTTTTGTGTATGGTAGTCCCCCGGTCAGGCCGGGATGATTACTTATTATTTCGCAATATTTTCTCGCATGTCGGTGTCGGCCTGGATGTTCTTGATTTTGTAGTAGTCCATGATGCCGAGGTTGCCACTGCGGAAGGCGTCTGCCATCGCGAGAGGAATCTCTTTTTCAGCTTCAATAACCTTTGCGCGGGCCTCTTGAGCTTTGGCCTTCATCTCCTGTTCAAGTGCGACAGCCATTGCCCTTTTCTCCTCTGCGCGTGCCTGGGCGATGTTTTTGTCAGCATTTGCCTGGTCGATCTGAAGTACTGCACCGATGTTCTTTCCGATATCTATGTCGGCGATGTCGATAGAGAGGATCTCAAATGCTGTACCTGCGTCAAGACCCTTTTGAAGTACTACTTTAGAGATGGAGTCAGGGTTTTCAAGTACCTGTTTGTGGGATTCGGCAGAACCGATACTTGATACAATACCTTCACCCACGCGGGCAAGAACGGTGTCTTCACCTGCACCACCGACTAGCTGTTTGATGTTTGCCCTTACAGTGACACGTGCTTTTGCGATAAGCTGGATACCGTCCTTAGCTACAGCTGTAACAGGAGGTGTGTTGATGACTTTAGGGTTCACAGACATCTGAACCGCTTCAAATACATCACGTCCTGCCAGATCAATCGCTGCGGCCATCTTGAAATCAAGGGCGATATTTGCCTTGTCTGCTGAGATAAGTGCATTCACTACATTGGGGACATTGCCCTTGGCAAGGTAGTGAGCTTCGAGGGCATTTGCGTCAAGTTTGATACCTGCCTTGGTACCTGTGATCATCGCCATGACGATGGTTCCCGGAGGGACTTTTCTCCAGCGCATAAGGATAAGCTGAAGCAATGAAATTCTAACACCCGAAATGAGTGCCTGGAACCATAGTGCCACAGGGAAGAACCATAGCAATATGATGAGTGCGACCAACGATATCGCAGCCCAGATTATTATACCGGTAAGTTCCATATTTGATTGATTTTAGTTGTTTGCTTTCGTAACGTAGATTTTGTTATCCTGGATTTTGGTGATGACCACGGCAGTTTTTTGGTCAATGATTCCATCTTCAGATGTCACCTCCATAGAGGTGCCGTCAAAATCCACTTTACCCATAGGGGCAAGTCGTGTGGTGGAGATCCCCTCCTGACCCACTTGAAGCCCTTTCTCTTCGGGCTTTTCATCTATGTGGCTCTCTATATTTGTCTCCAGAGAGAGTTTGCGCCAGGTTTTGGCCCTTAGAAGAAGAATGGTAGCGATGACAAGTACCGCAATGTTGACTACAAAAATTATTATGCTGGCAGTGGGGCTAATGTGGTCATAAGCGAGGTAGCAGGACCCGACAATGGATCCAAGTCCCAGAAGGCCTGTGAAGATGGTGCCAGGGATAAAAAGGAGTTCCGCAAGTACCAGAATGTCACCCAATAGAAGTAAAAATATTATCAGTCCCATATCTGTTGTTTATTTTTTAATTGATTCAACTGATATACCCTCTGCGCCAAGGTTGAACAGCAGGTTTTTCAGATTGTCCGCCTCCTCTTTCTTTGAGAAAGGCCCTACCATGTAGATGGTCTGTCCATTTACTATGGATTTGGCCAGATCCTTGTCGCAGGCCCCTCTGATGGCGGTCAGAATTCCTGATGGGATCCCTTCAGGGTAACCTTGGAGGAGAACCTGATAGGAGAGGTCTCCTTGTTGGGCTCTTTTGTCCCGCTCCATAATTCTCGCATTCTTTACAGAGATCGACTTGCCCTTATTGTAGGCCACTATGTATGCTTTGGGGAAGCCCCTCTTCCTCACCTGATTCAAATATTTGAGGGCCTCTGCGTGTGTGCCCCACAAACCTACTGTGTACAGGTATTTCCCTGATGGCTGCTTTAGCTCGAATACAGGGCTGAGCCCTTTCAGTGCCTTCTTGGAGGCTTTGTTGGATACAACCATCAGCTGTATCTGGTATACGAGTCTGTCTGGCAGTGTATTGTCCTCTGCAAATTGGGCCTCATCCAGAATTTTGAAGGAGTAGTCAAATTCCGGTACAGGGACTTCGATGTTCATCTCTATTGCCTCACGGTATGAGTGGTTGGCAAACTGATATGAAAGGACCTTTTCTGCTGGTTTCTCTTTAGGGGTCTCATCCTCCTGAAGCCCCAGTTGTGGGATGATCCCTTTCGCCAGGAACTCCATCTCTGCCGCCTGTACCAGTGCTGTGGCCTTCTCAAACCGGTCGCGGATATCTATTGCCTGAGTTTCGAGGTTTGTAATCACTTTTTTGATGTACTCCCTGTCATCCTCATTGGTTACCCTATCATACAGAAGTCTGTTTTCATCCTGCTGCGCAATATTCTCCTCCATCTCTCTCCTCAGACTCCTCATGTTTGCCACGAGCTGAGCATATTCACTCATCCCCTCTTCCTCTTTTTTAACCTCCTTTATCTCCTCCCTCTTTTCAAGGGTGAGGATAGAGCTATTGAGCTTTGCAATCTTTTGTATCTCAGCAATATCAGACATCTCCCTCTTTATAGGGGTAGGTGTATATTCCAGAGCATAGATGGTCATCTCGCTGCTATTTGAAGAGCCCCTGGTGGAGGCGAGCACAGAGAATTGCCCGTCGGGGGTGTTGATGAAGAAAATGTCATCTGCGGTGGAAGAGTAGGGGAAGCCAAGATTTTCAGGGATCCCCCAATCCTGTGAATCCTCATCCCAATGGCTTACATAAAGGTCAAACCCACCCATTCCATAATGTCCGTTGGAGGCAAAATAGAGGTCCCTCCCATCGTTGCTGAGCATAGGGAAGATTTCGTCTCCCGATGAGGTGATGTTTTCTCCCAAAATCTTGGGCTCTGCCCATAAGGTGTCTGAAATCTGTGTGATCTGGTATATGTTCCAGGAGCCGGAATTGTCAGGTGCTGAGTAATATACAGTTTTTGATCCTGTAGGGAAATATACTGCGTTGTAATATTGGTGCGCTCCGGATGGAATCATCGGATTAGGGGCAGGTAGCCAGGCCTTCTCCTCTGTTCCGGAGATATGGAGATAAAACTTCTCTGTGGGGAATTGCTTCTTTACGATAACATTAGGAGTAACAGCATATTGCAGAAGACTGATGCCGTTTTCACACTGTATGATGCACTCCTCAAGTTTTAGCCTCTGAGCAGAATCGGATGTCTCTGCGAGTATATTGTTATAAATTTTTATCGCCTCTTCAAATTTGTATTCAAGATGGAGGGAAGCAGCCTCATCCATCCCCTTTTTTCCCTGGGAGAGGACCCCCTCAGATACAGTTAGAAGTGTCAGAATAATTATAATTTTCGAAATCTTAGTTCTCATCGCCTTGCCGTCAAAATCATAAAAATACCCAACAAAGTTACTAAATACTTTATATATTGGAAAAAAATAGTACTTTTGTACCCTTATTTTGAAAACTAAATAATTTTAACATAAACAGATATGCAAAGTAAAGGCGCCATCAAACTAGTGGCAATTCTAATTGGGTTGGCCTGCTTGTATCAGCTTTCGTTTACAGCAGTAACCTACCTTCAGGAGAACAAGGCGGAGAAGTATGCAGAGGATGCAGTGATTGCAGTTCAGCAAACGCCTTCATTTTCAAAAGTTTCAGAGCTTAACAAAGCTTTCTATTTGGACTCTTTGAGAAAAGAGAAAAGCAGATATTACATCGACAGTATCTCTGCTGAGAAAGTTTACTTGGGCTTCACTTTCAAAGAGGTAAAAGAGAAAGAGATTAATCTTGGTCTTGACTTGAAAGGCGGTATGAACGTTATGCTTCAAGTGGAGTTGAGCGATCTTGTTGTGGCTTTGGCTGACAACAATACATCTGCACAGTTCACAGAGGCTTTGGCATTGGCTAAGAAAAACCAGAGAGATTCACGTTCAGATTTCATCACCCTTTTCGCTGAGGCTTGGGATGTTGTTGCCCCTGGTGAGAGACTTTCTACCATCTTCGCTACATATGAGATGCGTGAGAAAATCAAACCTGAGAGCACCAATGAAGAGGTGATCAGTGTTATCCGTGAAGAGGCTGAGAGCGCAATAGCAAACTCTTTCAATGTATTGAGAAACCGTATCGACCGTTTCGGTGTAGCTTCTCCAAACATTCAGAAACTTGGCAACAGTGGCCGTATCCTTGTGGAGCTTCCAGGTGTAAAAGAGCCTGAACGTGTAAGAAAACTGCTCCAGGGAACAGCATCACTTGAGTTCTGGACTACCTATGAGGCTTCAGAGATCTTCCAGTATATGCAGGAGGCAAACAGCATGTTGAGAGAGTATCTTTCAGAGGATGTTGATGTGGTTGAAGAGGCAGCTGCCGATTCTGACGACCTTCTTGCTCAGGCAACTCAGGAGGACAGCCTTTCAGTTGATGAAGCAAACTATGCAAAGACAAATCCTTTGTTCTATGCACTTCAGCCATCTATCTACAATGGTCAGGTAATGCCTGGTCCTATGGTGGGTGTAGCTCACTACAAAGATACTGCAGCTATCAACACATGGCTTAACCTTCCTCAGATCAAATCTTTGTTCCCAAGAGATTTGAAACTTATGTGGACTGTCAAACCATCTGCACAATATGCAAATGATTCATATTTCGAGCTTATCGCAATCAAAGCCAATACCCGTGACGGCAAAGCACCTCTTGATGGTGGTGCAGTAGCAGATGCAAGAATGTCATATGCAAACACAGGTGGTACACCTGAGGTTGATATGGCAATGAATGCAGAGGGGGCAAGAGTTTGGGCTCGTCTTACTGCTGACAACGTAGGCAAATGCATTGCTATCGCTCTTGATGGTACTATCTATTCTTATCCAAGAGTAAATCAGGAGATCACCGGTGGCCGTTCTGCCATTACAGGCAACTTCACCATCGAAGAGGCAGAAGACTTGGCAAACGTATTGAAATCAGGTAAACTTCCTGCCCCTGCATCAATCGTACAGGAGCAAGTGGTAGGCCCATCTCTTGGTAGCGAGTCTATCAAGGCAGGTATCCTTTCTATCCTTGTAGCGTTTGTACTTGTTCTTGTTTACATCGCAGTATTCTATAGCGGTGCAGGTCTTGTTGCAAACTTGGCATTGATCTGCAACGTGGTATTCCTTGTTGGTACACTCGCATCTTTCGGTGCGGTTCTTACCCTCCCAGGTATGGCCGGTATCGTATTGACCATGGGTATGGCTGTCGACGCAAACGTTATTATCTACGAGCGTGTTAAAGAGGAACTTCGTGCAGGTAAGGCCCTTCGCCTTGCTATCGCAGACGGTTACAGCAACGCATACTCTGCAATTATCGACGGTAACTTGACTACCATCATCACAGGTCTTGTCCTTATGGCCTTCGGTTCTGGTCCAGTTCAAGGTTTCGCCACTACTCTTGTAATAGGTATCATCACTTCGTTGTTGACTTCTATCTTCATCACCCGTATCATCTTTGAAGCAAGACTCAACAAGAACAAAAATATCTCATTTGACAACAGTGCTACCCGCAACTTCCTTAAAAACACCAAAATCAACTTCTTGGGTCTGCGCAAATGGTCTTACATTTTCTCTATCGTATGTGTAGTTGTTTGCCTTGGTTCCATCTTTATCAAAGGTTTCTCTTATGGTGTTGACTTCACAGGTGGTAGAACTTATGTAGTAAGATTCGACGCTCCTGTATCGGCTGAAGAGGTTAGACAGGCTACATCTGCAGAATTCGGTGAGTCAGTTGAGGTTAAACAGTTCGGTGGTGAGAGCCAGATGAAGGTTACTACCAAATACATGATCAACGACAACTCATCTGAGACAGATGTATTGGTAGATACCAAACTTTACAATGCATTGAAGGGCTACTTTGCTACCCCTCTTTCATTTGAAGACTTCACATCTACAGTAGATAACCCTAACGGTATCATCAGCTCAGATAAAGTTGGTCCTACTATCGCTAACGACATCAAGAGAAACGCTGTTATCGCAGTTATCATCGCGCTGTTCGCTATCTTCGTGTATATCGCAGCACGATTCAGAAACTGGACTTACGGTCTTGGTGGTGTTGTTGCTTTGGCACACGACGCTATCATCGCTATCGGTTTCTTCTCATTGTTCACAGGTGTACTTCCTTTCACATTGGACGTAGACCAGACATTTATCGCAGCTATCCTTACTATCATCGGTTACTCTATCAACGATAACGTGGTTATCTTCGACCGTATCCGTGAGAACAACATGCTATATCCTAAGCGTGACCTTGCACAGAACGTGAATGAGGCTCTTAACAGCACCCTTTCAAGAACCGTCAACACTTCTCTTTCTACATTGGTTACCCTTATCGCTATCGCATTGTTCGGTGGTGAAGTGATCAGAGGTTTCGCTGTAGCACTAATCGTAGGTGTCATCTTCGGTACCTATTCTTCAGTGTTCATCGGTACTCCTCTAATGTTTGATATGACCCAAAGAAAAGCTAAAAAAGCAGCTTTGAAGAAATAGTCTGACACAGACACAATAAGCAAAGAAGGCTGTCACTCTCAAGTGACGGCCTTTTTTATAGTTGTTTTGCGACGATATGGGACACTGTGACTTCTCTTTGATATGTGTCTCATGTGATCCGCAAAAGAGGTCATAACCCCTGTAATATTGCCCTGTCAATGGGGAAGTTGTCCCCTTTGCAGAGGGATTAGATGGTAGAGAAAATAATAACCCCCTCCAAATGGAAATGGAGGGGGTTACTGTTCTTGTCGGATATCAGGATCTGATTATTTGCCCAACATTGATGTCACTATCTCATTGAAGCTTATCTCCAGAGCTTTGGCCTCTTCGTTGGCTCCGCAATCGGAGAGGATCTCAAGCATATATCCGTACAGAGAGTAGTTGTTTTCAAGGTCTGTCTGTGAGATTATTCCGTGGCCGTATGGCTTGGCAAAGAGTTCCACTGCCTCAAGGGTCTCTTTTGCAAAGTCCTGGGCGAGCTGGATACCTTTGTCCCTGGCACCGCATTTTATGTATATCTCAATGGCCTGAAGGACCATATATTCATTGATAGAGTATAGTATAGAGGTATTGAGAGGGAAGTTCTGTGGTACCATAACCTCCTGCATACGGTCAAGCACCTGTACGGCCTTCTCTTTGTATCCATCCTCGAATAGTCCAATGGCTGTCTGTACGAATATAGCCCTGATATTCATCACACCATTGAAGGTGGCGAGGTTCTGATAGTCCACATTTATAGTGGTGTCGGCAAGGTTATCCCATTCGTAAACCTTCATCACCTTGTCAAACATCTTCAATGCGTCGATTTGGCCGATTTCAGCGGTTCTTGTGGTGCTCTTGATAGGGACAAGCTTGTAGGCAAATCCTTCAAACTGGAGGTAATTTTTGATCCCTACTTCCAAATCTCCACCTTGTGATACAAAATATATGGGTCTGTCCCAATTGTAGTTTGAAAGCATATCCAGAATCATAAGCTCGGTCTTGGATATTGACTTTTTGTGTGCGGGGATATCAAGGTACAGGGTGTCCACTATCTTGTCGTAATCCTCCTCAGCAACAATGCCATACTTTTTGACATTTTCGATATTGACAGGGAGTCTCAGTTTATGCTGTGCGATGAAAGACTCTGGGGTGCCGTATCTGTTGATCTTAACGCGGGGATCTTTGAAAAGTGTGATGGCCTCTTTGAGAGTTATAGGTCTATTTACTCTGTCCACTACATCTGGGAATTCATTCTTGCCATAGAGATATTCCACCCTGTCAAGAGAGAATTCTATAGGTGCAGAGTCGTAGATTCTCCTCCTCATCTGGTCGATATACCAGTCAGTACCGAGGAGTGAAGTGTTTACGATGCGGGTATCAAGCCTTACACCCTCCACCTCCTGGATATACCATAGAGGGAATGTGTCGTTGTCTCCGTGGGTTACGATTATTCCGTTTTGGTCAAGCGACATAAGGTAGTTGTAAGCAAGATTCTGGGCTGTATATCTTCCGCTTCTGTCGTGGTCGTCCCAGTTCTGGCAAGCCATCTGGACAGGGACAATAAGTGACAGGGCTGATACAGCTGCAGGGATGATCCATTTGGGGAGTTTTTCCCCTTTTACCACACCTTCAAGCCACTGGTGGATAGCCATTACAGCTAGACCAATCCATACGCAGAACATATAGAATGAGCCGGCATAGGCGTAGTCCCTCTCCCTTACCTGAAGTGGTGGCTGGTTGAGGTAGACAACGATACCGATACCTGTCAACAGGAACAAGAGCATTGTTACCCACCAGTTCTGTTGGTCCTTCTTGAGCTGGAAGAAGAGACCTATGATTCCCAATATCAAAGGTAGGAAGTAGTAGTGGTTCTTGGATTTGCTATCCACTATATAGTCCGGACCTGCCGACTGGTCGCCCAGGCGGGCTTTGTCGATAAAGCCTATTCCAGATTCCCAGTTACCTTTCAGGGGATCACCAGGAGCAGGGCTGTGAAGATCATTCTGGCGACCAACAAAGTTCCAGAAAAAGTACCTGAAATACATCCAGTTTATCTGGTAATCGATGAAGAATGCCAGGTTCTCTGTAAAGGTAGGCATTTTGTTGGAGCCACCCTGTGGTACCTTTCCGTCTCCAGTATAGTGTTTGTAGAACTCTATGTGGTCAGGAGATTTGCTCCACATACGGGGGAAGAACATCTTGGAGTCAGATGGATATTTTACATCCATAGGGCCATCTGTCTTGTAGTACTTGCCGTCAAGTGGGGTGTAATATTTGGGTACCGAATATGAAGTAGGTACAGATGCGAAAGTCTCACCATACACGAGAGGGTTGCTTCCGTACTGTTCACGACCGAGATATCTTACAAGTGTAAACGGATTGTCAGGCTGGTACTCATTGGTAGGTGTATTCGCAGATGAACGGATAATTACCACTGCAAATGATGAGTAGCCGATAACTATCATTGTGATGCTAAGTATCACTGTGTTCAAAAGGATTTTACCTTTTTTATACGAGTAGTAGATGAGCCAGAAACACCCGGCAAGGAGCAGTAGCATAAATACTATTGCACCGCTGTTGTAAGGAAGTCCCATCCCATTTACGAAAAGGAGGTCCACCTGTGCTGCGATTTTTGGGAGATAAGGGATGATGCCCCATAGAATGATAGCCAGGATAGCTGCCGAAAGGGCAAGAACACCCACTGCTCTTCCCCAGGTGAATTTGTTGGACTTTTTATAATAATATATGAATGCAATGGCAGGGATAGCCAGAAGGTTAAGAAGGTGTACTCCGATAGAGATACCCAAAAGGTATGCTATGAAGACAATCCATCTGTTTGCATATGGCTCATCAGCCTCATCCTCCCACTTGAGCATAGCCCAGAAAACGACAGCGGTGAGCAGGGATGACATTGCGTATACCTCGCCCTCCACCGCAGAGAACCAGAATGTATCTGACCAGCAATATGCCAATGCACCTACTGCAGCTGAGCCCCAAAGGGCAATAGCATTGGGGAGAGAAAGGTATTCCCTGCTGTTTTTCTCAAGCAGACGCCTTCCCAGATGCATAATGGTAAGGTAGAGGAACAATATGGTCAATGATGAGCACAATGCATTCATAAGGTTGACTGCAAGTGCTGCATTTTCAGGGGATGCAAACATTGTGAAGAGTCGTGCCACCAATTGGAATACAGGGTTTCCAGGGGGGTGACCCACTTCGAGTTTGTATGATGATGCTATAAATTCACCGCAATCCCAGAAACTGGTGGTCGGCTCGATTGTCGCCACATAAGTGATGGTTGCCACTATGAAAACAACCAGACCCACCATTCTGCTAATAAGATTAAATCGTTTTTTCTCCATTTTTACAGATCTTTTGGATATAAAAGGCAAATATACGAATTTGATTATTTATATCTACCTTTGCAAAAATTAAACCTCAATTATGGCAGAACAAGATTGGAAAAGCAGACTGGGTGTAGTTTTCTCCACTAACCCCGATTTTCAGTACCAGACCCCAGTAGAAGAGGAGGAGGCAACACTCCCTCCAGCTTCCCAGAAACTCATTGTGGCGATAGACCGACGCAACAGGGGAGGAAAGCAGGTGACACTTGTTAAGGGTTTCAGAGGTACCACAGCAGATCTGGAGGCTCTCGGAAAGAAGCTTAAGACAAAATGCGGCGTGGGTGGAAGTGTGAAAGATGGAGAGATTGTCATACAGGGTGATTTGAGGGATAAGGTCCTCAATCTCCTTTTGAATGACGGATATAGCGCAAAAAGGGGTAATTAAAATTTTTTGCATCAATCCCCTTTTTTGTTGTACATTTGCAGCCCCAAAAATTTAGATAGAGGTTGATGAAAGTAACAAACATTTTAATATCTCAGCAGGCACCGACTGCAAGCTCCCCATATACAGATATTATCTCAAAGTATGGCGTGACCATAGATTTTAATCAATTCTTTTATGTTCAGCCAGTTACAGCTAGGGAATTCAGAGCCCAGAGGATAGAGATTCTTGAACATACAGCGATAGTTTTCTCCTCAAAGTCCACAATTGACGCGTTCTTCTCCATCTGCGAGGAGACCAGAGTGGCTGTCCCTGAGACTATGAAATATTTTTGTACCACAGAGGCCATTGCCCTATATCTCCAGAAGCATATCGTCTACAGAAAGAGGAAGATTTTCTTCGGAAAAGGGACAGTGGATTCGATTATTGAGGCTATAGGGACAAAACATAAGAATGAGACATTCCTTATCGCTGCCACCGATTCGACAAAACCTGATGTGCTGAAGGCTTTCACCAAAGCAAAACTCAAATTCCAGAGTGCAGTCTTCTGTAAGACAATGTACAGCGATATGAAAGAGTGGGATCTGCACAAATACCAGATGCTGGTATGCTACAGCCCTCTGGATGTCAAATCGCTTCAGGAGAACTTTCCTGAATTCAAGCAGGAGAACATAAAGTTCCTTGCATTCGGCCCTGCGACAGCAAAGGCACTTAAAGATGCAGGAATAGAGGTGGAGGTAACTGCTCCTACACCTGAAGCCCCATCTGTAGCACAGGCTCTCCTTATATATCTGGAGAAGAACAAATAGATGAAAACATCAGAGCTGATATACTCCCAAGGGAAATCGATATTCAGCTACCCATTTAAAGTTATCTTCAGAGATACTCAAGTGGGGGATGAGGTGCTCATTATCTCTGTTCCCAAGAAAATTTTCAAAAGGGCGGTGAAGAGAAACCTCATAAGGAGGAGGATAAGGGAGGCCTTCAGACTCAAATGCCGTGAACTACCCAATATCAAGGGTAAGGATATACTCCTTGTATATGTATCATCTCACATTCTGGATTATGGAAAAATCACAGAAACCCTCGTCACAGCCATCTCCAAAGTGGGTGCAGACTCTTAAGAAGATTGCCATCTTTCCATTTGTGGTGCTGATCAGATTTTATCAGATTTGCATCTCCCCCCTCAAGCCTGCATCGTGCAGGTTTACACCCACCTGCTCGGCCTATGCCATAGAGGCGTTCAGAAAGCACGGCCCCTTCAAAGGGTTATATCTCACAGTGTGGCGTATACTCAGATGCCACCCTTGGGGTGGCAGCGGTTATGACCCGGTCCCTTAAAATCAGTAGTTGAACCTGTTGAGGATCTTTTCAGGATCTTCAGCCCCTCTGGCCAATTTAAGGATCTCATCCTTAGGGACATCTGCAATCTTAAGGAAAACAAGTCCGTCAATACAGTAGTTGAAATCCTTGTCCACATTGAAGCAGGCTATCTTGGCGCCGAGCTTAAGGTATTGTTTTACAAGGGTAGGGAGTCTGTACTGGTTGTCACTAAGCCTTAGCAGGAAGCGGTCAAAAGTCTCAATGGACTTGATTTTGCTCTCAATGAGGTCTCTGGGGGCTACCCTCAGGAAGTCAGGTTTGAAAGGTGTCCTCCCTTTCACATTCTCCTTAAGGAAATCCCTGGAGTGCATCTCCATAATATAATATGTCATCAGACTCCTGTAGAAGAGTGGATATGAAGAACTTATACTTACAGGGCCGAACAGGTACTTGCACTGGTCATACCTCAGGATGCTGTACATCAGGCCTCTGATAAGGAGCATAAGTGGGAGTGCATCCTTTTTATATTCCAGTGCCACAAATGAGCGGCCAAGTTCAATGCTGTTGGAGAGTGTCCCCTCGAAATTTTTAGAATACTTGAAAAGGGATTCTGAGTAGAACCCTTTCTTTCCATATTTTTTCACTATCTCGTCACCGATGCCGAGCCTGTATGCCCCTGCAAATGCCTGACGGTCGTTGTCCCACAGAATCAGGTGCTTGTAGTATATGTCAAACTGGTCGAGATCGACATCTTTGCCGGTTCCCTCCCCTACAGCACGGAAGGACTCCTCCCTCTTTATCCCTATCTCGTGGATAAGTGCCGGGATATCCTCATAATCTGCAAGGAAGCAGGAGAAATTTGCGGTGTCAAAAAGCTTTCCACCCTTCTCCAGCAGTTTGCAAATCTCTGCAACAAGTGCCTCTTTCCCTTTGCTCGCAGCAATAGGTGCCTCGTCCTCCACATTGCGGAGCTGCTCATCTACAACAGGTGCCTCGATCTGGGCCTGGAGGGCGTAAGATCTGTTGCGGAGATATTTTCTGAGGCTGTTGATATTGTGCTCCTGAATCTCTGTGGCAGATATTGGCTTTCCTATCCTCATGGAGATGGTCTGGTCGACCCTTTTGCACATCTGTCTGGGGAGTTGTGCTGTTCTGAAAAGTGGATGGATCTTGCCCAGGGCGTGGAAGATGGTGCTGTTCTCTCCATCAAAATATACGGGGATAACAGGAGCCCCGCTCTTGTATATGAGTTTTGACATTGACTGTGTCCACTCAATGTCCTCTGTGTAACCTTTCCCGTGGTATGTGGAAACCTCCCCTGCAGGGAAAAGACCCAGACCACCCCCATTGAGCAGATGCTCTTTTGCAGCCCTAACCCCAGTGAAACTGCTCTTGAGATTCTTCATGTCGGAGAAGGGGTTCACCGGCAGAAAATACTCTGACAAGTTTTTGATTCTGGAGAGGAGGAAATTTGTCAGAATCTTGAAATCTGGCCTTATGGCAGCTATGGTGTTATACAGGATAATTCCGTCAAGGGCTCCAAAAGGGTGGTTCGATACGATGATGAAAGGACCCTCCTTAGGGATCACCTCGAGTTGGGAGGCAATAATGTCGCATTTGATCTCCAGTACCTCCAGAATTTTGGCAGTAAACTCTTTGCCATAAAGATCGGCAGCCTGTGAATAGATGTGGTTAAGATCGTGAAGACCCAGAATGGACATTGCAGATTTCCCGATAATGTCACCGAGAACACCTTTCATCCCAATAGCACTCTTAATGTCAGAGATATTGATTATTTTTGTTTCCACGTTTAAGTGTTTTAGTTAGTGCAAATATAACATTTTTCCTTTTATATGACTATTACTGACAAGATTAAGCTGCTTCCTGATGGCCCCGGTGTCTACAGATACCTGGATGAGGATGGCGTGGTAATCTATGTCGGCAAGGCCAAGAACCTGAAAAAGAGGGTGGCCCAATACTTCCAGTCTCCGGAAAAACTAACCAGAAAGACTGCCGTAATGGTGTCAAAAATAAGGGACGTGGAGCATACGGTGGTCAATTCAGAAGAGGATGCACTCCTTCTTGAAAACAATCTCATAAAGGAGTATCAGCCCAAATACAACATCCTCCTTAAAGATGGCAAGACATACCCCTGGATATGTGTCAGAAAAGAGCCCTTCCCCAGGGTCTTCCTCACCCGACGCTTCAAAAAGGACGGGTCGCTCTACTTCGGCCCATACAGTTCGGTGATGCACGCACATCGCCTTATGGAGCTCATCAACGCCCTCTACCCTTTGAGAAACTGTAATCTCAACCTCTCTGAGGAGAACATAGGTAAGGGGAAATACAAAGTCTGTCTCAATTATCACGTCAAAAAGTGTTTTGCCCCGTGTGTCGGCTATATATCGGCATCTGATTACCAGGGGCAGATAGACTCCATCGTGGAGATCCTCAAAGGGAACAGCTCTTACCTGATAAGGGAGTTTGACAGGAAGATGAAAGATGCTGCATCCAGACTTGAGTTTGAATTGGCCAATGAGTATAAGGAGAAAAAGGGGCTTCTGGAGAAGCACTACAGCAAATCAGCAGTAGTCCATTCCGGCATAATGGATATGGATGTATTCTCCCTTATCTTCGAAGGACAGGATGCCTTCGGCAACTATATGAAAGTGCGCAACGGTTGCATAATCCGCTCCATAAATCTACAGATAAAGATGAGAATCGAAGAGGAGCAGCCCTCTGTACTCTCGTCTTTCATCGCTGAAATTTATTCTCGAAATGACACTGAGCAAGATAATGTAAAAGAGATACTTGTCCCTTTTATGCCAGATCAGGAATTTGAAGGAAAGAATGTTCATGTACCACTCAAGGGGGATAAACTGGCAGTTTTGGAACTCTCAAGAAAAAATGCTGCGGAACTAAGGTTTGACAGGCTCAAGCAGGAGGAATTTGTAAACCCCAAGGAGCACACAGAGCGGATCCTCGAGAACCTCAAAAGGGATTTGGGGATGGATGAGCTCCCAAGACATATCGAGTGTTTTGACAACTCTAACATCCAAGGGACAAATCCAGTCTCGGCCTGTGTTGTCTTCAAGGATGGAGCCCCATCAAAAAAGGACTATAGGCACTTCAATATCAAGACTGTGGTTGGGGCCAATGACTATGCTTCAATGAAAGAGGTGGTGAACAGGAGATACACCCGTGTTCTGGCTGAGGGGGGAGAACTTCCGCAGTTAATAGTCATAGACGGTGGCCGCGGACAGGTGAGATTTGCCTATGAAGCATTACTTGAATTGGGATTGCTTGATAAGGTGAAACTCATAGGTATAGCAGAGAGAATGGAGGAGCTGATCATCCCAGGTGACCCATACCCGATGTTCCTTGACAAAAATTCAACATCGCTGAAGCTGATTATGCAGCTGAGGGATGAAGCACACCGATTCGGAATCACCCATCATAGGGACAGGCGCTCAAAAGGGCAGATATCCTCCTCTCTTGACACTATCCCGGGGGTAGGTCCTAAGACCATCGAGAAGCTTATAGCCAAATTCAAGAGTGTGGCCAGAATAAAAGCGGCTACAGAGGCGGATGTTGCCTCTGTAGTGGGTCCGAATCTGGCCAGAAAGATTAAGGAAGGTCTAAGCTGAACAGGAACTGGAAGTAGTTTCTGTTGCCGTTTTGAGGTCCGGTGTATGCATATCTCACACCTACAGAGACAGGAACATTGAATCTTAGAGGATAAATATCAAACAATAAGTCTGTTCCGGCTGACCAATACAAGCTTTGCTTCATGTTTGGAACTGAGTCTATAGCATAGTCCACAAATGGTAGAATTGTCATCCTTTTGAAATATAGGACTGACCATAAGTTGTAATCTCCCAAATAGATAGGTATAGCATAATCAAGTGTTGCTTTAGCAAAGACCTCTGTTGGGGTCAAATCCCTATATCCCCTCGGTAAAGAGGCGTATGAAGAGAGGTAATAGATCTTTCCGTCCACATTTTGCTTCTGGGCAGAGAGTGTAATCTTCAAACCCTGTTGGGGAGTTATGCCCGGGAAGTAGAAATAGCCGTTTGCATAGACCATATTTCCGAAGTTCTCCCCTGTCCATGGGGCACATCCACCCATAAGGCTGATGCCGAAGCCCCATTTTGGGAAATAACCTGAGTTGGTCACCGGCAATGTCTGATAATATTTGATTCCGTAGTTGAACTGGTGTTTGTAAAGGTATTCAGACTTCTCGTATGAGTAGTATCTGTCGTTGGTGAATGTCCATTGGAGTTGGGGGATAAGTCCTTTGTTCCACCCTTTGCGCGACAGGTTCCAAGGGAAATATACAAGACCGTAGGTGTGGAGGAAAGGGGTGTGAAGATGTTCTTTCTGATCCACATATATCTCCCCTGCATCATTTCTGGCAAGTGTGAGTGAGCGGACATTCCTGTCGTTGTAGTTGGCGGCTATCTCAATGGTAGGGGCCCACCCTGTATAGGTGAATTTGGCGTGACCTGAATGGAAACCTTTGTGATATGAGTACCCGAGCATTGTGATGGCGGTGCCGAGGGTGTTCTGGGAGTATACAGTGGCTCCGAGTGATGCGAGGTCGTAGAAGCTCTCATAACTCATACTCATAATATTGTCCACATTGTAGTAGACAGGGCCCCAGGAGTGGATTCTGAACAGGTGGCCGAGTTTGGTGTATCTTTTGGACGGATACAACTCCTCATTGCTCATATCCACAACTTCAATGGAGTCGAGCTTTGTCTGATTTTTGGCCTGACTCGAGAGCATCTCGGCCAATGGGTATTTGTATGGTCTGTTGAAATCGGCCTCTTCCCATCTCAGTGAATCGGTGTGATTTCTGGCCAGATGGTACCCTTTGTGGTCAAATTCTGCGTAGAAGAGTGTGTCTCCTTCGATATATCCGTCTGATGCCCCATAGAGTGAGTTTGTCAGTTTGTGCAGGGTTCCGGATGTGGTGTCGAATGAGTATAGGTTGTTTATACCTGATAGGTCGCTGGTAAAATAGAGCTTTTTGCCGTCAGATTTGAGCCCTACAAGTGTCTGGTTCTGCTGGGGTATCACTTCACTCCATTTTACCCTGTCATAGCTGTAGATTCCGAGTCCCTTGTCAAGTATTACAGAGCAGTAAATAGTGTCTCCAATAAAAGCTATCTCTTTAATCTGCCCTTTGTTGGGGGCTTCTATCTTACGTAGTACTTCTTGTTTGTCTGATGAGAGGACAATGAGATTTGAGGAGCCCTCAACAGGGTATTCGGCGACAGCAATCATCTCTCCGGATGGGTTTGGAGAGGGGTTGTAGTATCTGGTATTGTATCTTTTTATCGATATTTTTCCTGTCTTGAGGTCAAATGATGCTATGACAGAATAGTCTTTGAGCTGTGTGGCGCCATTGAATATGGACTCACTCCAGTAGATTTTCCCATCTTTGCCAAGTGCCAGAGGGGATGTGTATCCGCTGAATGGTCTGAGGATCTTCTCCTTTCCTGCACTGTCTACGGATATAAGGCTCCTGTTCTGTTCAAAGCCCTCTTTTACCGCTATTATGTGGCCGTAATATCTGGATGCTGTGTCACTCACATATACCGGGTACCTGTAGTCGGTGTAGAGTTTCTCATCTTTGGAGGTCATCTTCTCTCCTGTGGTGACTTCCCCCAGATTTTCGAGGTCTCTGGTCCATATTTCGGTAAGAATTTTCTGCCCCTCCTCCAGAAAATGTTGTCTGCTCTTTCCTGCCACCGAGTTGAATGCCCTGAAGAGGACACTCGGATTGTAGAAGTGTTTCACTTCATATCTCAGAAGGTCGCTCGGGTAGAAATAGTTCTCTGAAATCTGACGTACAGCGGTATTTATTATGTACCCTATCACATAGTGGTCCGGGGTATAGTACTTGTAGGAACCGAAGTTCCATTTGTCCCAGTCACGGTAGTCTCCGTTGAGATAGGCGGCCCTCATATATTGGAGGAAATCTGCATTGCGTCCCCTTCCGGCATTTGTCAACTCTGTCTCAGCTATTACAGCGTCACCCTCCAGAAAGGCTTTCGAGGGGTAAAGGCCTACACCTATTCCGGTGGATTGTTCTCCAATCAGTGGGTATAGCACCTTCCATACACCCTTTTCGAAGTGGGATACTTGACCTATGTGCCTGCTTTCGTGGATGGAGACGTTGACATCCCACGGTTCTGAGGTGTTTTCGTATGCTGGAGGTGTGGTGAAAATATCGACCCTCTTGGGGGCCCAGGTCACTACGCCGTTGCTGCGGGTGTAATAAGGGTGGAAAACCACAGGTATCCTTTTGGGGTTTATATCCAGCGGCTCCAGGACTCTTGCTCTGTTGGTCTCAAAGTGGGTGGCGTACCTTCGTGCGAGGGAGTCAATCTCCTCCGGATATATGAATATGTAGTTTTCGGTCTTTATTTGTCTCCATTTTGCCTTGCCCGGGTCATCGCCGACAGTGAAGTATTGTCCCCAGAGGGGAACTCTGGAGATGCAGGTGACAAGGAATATGAAGAGAAGAAAGTGTCTGCCTTTTTTCATCACTCTTACTTTTGACGCAAATATACTAAAACAAACGCTACAAGCGGTGAAGCTGCTCCATCAGGATGTTTACAGGTGCATCTTTGAGGATAACCCTCTTCTCTCTGTCAAGCAGGTAGAGTGAGGGGATAGCTCTTACGTCGTACAGGTTCTCCCCCTTTATTTTCAGATCCTCATTGTGACAGTTGATCCAGTTTTCGGGATAGATGGGCATATATTTGTACCACTGGGCGAGATCTTCGTCTATATAGATGTTTATCACTGTCAGCCTCCCCTCAGAAAAGAGTTTCTGGACGGCAAGCGATTGGCTGAGTGTGCCGATAATCTCTTTGCACGCTGTGCATCCCGGGTTGGAGAAGAACAGGAGGGTATACTCCCCTGCAGTTTTGTGAAGGGTGGAGCGTCTCCCATCCTTGGTGGTGTAATGGAAATCTGCCGCAACGGCCCCAATTCTGTTTTTTGAGCAATTTATGGCCTCCTGGGCATATCTTTCCCTGCTGATGGAGTCAATCCCTTCAAATTTTGCCAATGTGGCTGCAAATGGGAGATAAAGCTCCTCGTTTCTGAAGTCGGAGTTGACACCGTAGAACACTTCTTCGGCAAATTCTACAGCGGAGGGGAAGATGGTGTTTTCTGGAGATCTCCTTTCAAGCCCGACAAGTCTGTTGATGAAATTTGTCTGTGCCTTGATCCCGTCAGCCAACGGAATCGAGAGGAGTATTCTGGCATATTCGTGGCAGGCCCCTGCAAACTGCTCCTTCGGGACGCCGCCGATAAGGGATGTGTCCTGGGAAAAGAGCTCAGACGAATCAATGAAGGGGTTCCAGTAATTATGGGCAATGTATTTCAGTACCCCATCCTGTCCAAGCATTGCAGGAGGCTGCACTTTGGGGAAATTGTGTGGTTTGGCCCCTTTCTGGCCGGGGTGGTCACCGCACCCACTTAAAACAAAAAATGCAGCTACTGATATAGCTGCAATTTTGGCAAAAATCTTTTTCATATTGTTGACTTACGAGGATTCGAACCTCGACAGACAGAACCAAAATCTGTAGTGCTACCATTACACCATAAGTCAGTTTGCGGTGCAAAGGTAAAGAAATCTTTTATAATTGCAAACAAAATATTTCAGAGCCAGGGCAATTTGTCCCCGAGCAGGAGGAACAGTCCAATCCACAGGAGAAATCTTGCCCCTTTGCCTATCAACATATAGATGGAACACTTGATAGGGGGGAGTTTATAGAAGCCAAGACCTATTGCAAAGATGTCACCGACGAAGGGGAGCCAACTCATAAAGGCGAGGAGTGCCCCATATTTGTCAATCCTCTCTTTCTGTCTGGCCAGAGTCTCCCTTTTTACCTTGAAAAACCGCTCAATCCACTCCCATTTGCCGAGCCATCCGATCCCAAAGGAGGTGATCCCACCGAGCCAGTTGCCCGCAGTGGCACTGATGAAGCACAGAAAAGGGTTGCCACCGGCCAACAGGAGCCCTATTATAAGGAAATCGGCAGAAAAAGGGACAACTGTCGATGCCATAAAAGAGCCGATAAAGAGTCCCGTATAGCCCCACTCCTGCAGAAATTCCATCACCTTATCTTTTTGAAGAAGTCCGACACCAATTGTCCGCACTCATCTGCCAGTACCCCTGATACCACCTCTGTGCGTGGATGCAGCAGTGAGGGGGAGAATAGTGAATATCCCCTTTTGGGGTCAGCGGCGCCATAGACCACCTTGGCTACTTGTGCCCAGGCAAGTGCAGCTGCACACATTGGACAAGGCTCCACAGTCACATAGATGGTGCAGGAGGTGAGATATTTCCCCCCGAGGTGCTCAGTGGCCATAGTGATGGCCTGCATCTCTGCGTGGGCAGTGGGATCCTTGAGCAGCTCGTTGAGGTTGTGGGCGCGGGCGATTATTGACCCTTTGCACACCACTACAGCTCCGATGGGAATCTCCCCCTTTTCACCTGCCTTAACCCCCTCTTTCAGGGCTTCGCGCATATATTTCTCGTCAGATTGAACCATATCGGACTGTTAAAAAAGCAAAAGGTATACAACCGCACCGGCAGCATAGCTCAAAAGGGCTATCCAGGAGAATTTTTTCAGATAATATACAAATGAAATCTTCTCCATACCCATAACTGTCACACCGGAAGCGGAGCCTATGATAAGCAGACTGCCCCCTGTCACTGCACAGTATGCAAGGAAAGTCCAGAAAGTGCCGTCTACCATAAATGCCCCAGTTTCTGCGATGGGGTACATGCCAATGGATGCGGCCACAAGTGCCACATTGTCCAGGAATGATGAGCAGACGCCCAAAAGCAGGCCTATGGTATTAGGGTCGCCTATCAGCTTGTTCAGACCCTCTGAAAGTTCTGTCAGGAACCCCACTGTCTTGAGGGCATTGACAGACATAAGAATGCCCAGGAAGAAGAGGACAGTAGAGATGTCCAGTTTGCTGAAAAGGTTGGAGACCAGCAGCTTCTTGGAGGCAGAATCGTGGGATTTGTGTGCTTTTATGTCAGTTACCACCCAAAGGATCACCAGTCCGAGGAGGACACCCATGAAGGGTGGAAGATTGAAGAGGCTCTGGAATACAGGGACCATAGCCAGAGAGCTCAACCCTATCAGCAGAAGGGTAGTCTGGTATTTGTGGGTTATATATTCCGGGAGGTGTGACTTCTCAAGGACCACATCCTGGATATTTTCCCCTTTGGGAAACATAAACGACACGATGGTGCAGGCGATGGCAGCATAGAGGGCGCTCGAGAGGATAAGGTGCGACACCTGGTGGGTCACAGTGAGGTTTCCTCCGGTCCAGAGCAATAGTGTGGTGACATCACCTATCGGAGACCACGATCCGCCGGCATTTGCAGTAAGGATGGTAAGGCACGCATATATCATCCTGTCAGATTTGTCTGAGATGAGTTTCCTCAGGACAGCGACCATCACAATCACAGTAGCCAAGTTGCCTAAAAGGGCAGAGAGGAAAAATGTAAGGATGCCGAAGGTCCAGGCAAGTTTCCTTTTGCTCTTTGATTTTATCGATTTGGTAATCACACTGAAAGCTCCGTGTGAATCGAGAACCTCCACAATGGCCATGGATGCCAGCACGAAGAAAAGGGTGGTGGATACATCACCAAGAGCCTCCACAAGAGCTACCTCCACATATTTGTATGCCTGTCCTGCAGGGGTCAGGGCTGCAAATTTAGGGAAGCCGGCAATGAAATTCTCCATATATTCCGGAGTATGAAGGGCGAAAAGGCCGGCTGCATCGAGGAGGCAGATGAGCCACAGGAGGATAGACATTCCGACAGCAGTGGCTGCCTTATTTATATGAACAACATCTTCCAGGGCAATCATAATGATCCCCAAAACGAAGATTATAGGCATTGCATAGAATAAAAACATAAGCTTATTTATTAATTTTGTATTGCAAAAATAAAAAATGTGCCAAAATGACACAATACCTTTGTGGCACTTAATTTGCCATAGTGGGGGAGTGGTTTTGAAACAAATTATAAAAAATATAAACATTAAAAATTTACAATTATGACTATCAAACCTTTAGCAGACAGAGTTTTGATCGAGCCTAAAGAGGCTGAAACCAAAACAGCAAGTGGTATTTTTATTCCAGACACAGCCAAAGAGAAACCTCAACAGGGTAAAGTAGTGGCAGTAGGCAATGGCAAAAAAGACGAACCTATGGAGCTTAAAGTGGGTGACGAGGTCCTTTATGGCAAATATTCAGGCACAGAGATCACCGTGGATGGTAAAAGTTATCTTATGATGCGTCAATCTGACGTACTCGCTATCATGTAATTATTAACGGAAAAAAGAAAATACAGATATGGCAAAAGAGATCAAATTCAATATGGAAGCCCGCAACCTCATGAAAGAGGGTGCTGATGCTTTGGCAAATGCAGTGAAAGTGACACTTGGTCCTAAAGGACGCAATGTCGTTATTGACAGAAAATTCGGCGCACCTCACGTGACCAAGGATGGCGTGACAGTGGCTAAAGAGATCGAACTTGAGGACCGCTTCCAGAATATGGGTGCCCAGATGGTAAGAGAGGTGGCATCAAAAACCAACGACCAGGCAGGTGACGGTACTACTACCGCTACAGTACTTGCTCAGGCAATTATCGGCGTAGGTCTTAAAAACGTGACTGCCGGTGCAAACCCTATGGACCTTAAGAGAGGTATCGACAAGGCAGTGGCAGCAGTTGTCGCAGACCTTAAAAAACAGACTCAGGATGTAGGTGATGATATCGCTAAAGTGGAGCAGATCGCTACCACATCAGCCAACAATGACGCATTTATCGGCAAACTAATCGCTGAGGCTATGGCCAAAGTGAAAAAAGAGGGTGTTATCACTGTAGAAGAGGCAAAAGGTACCCAGACAGAGGTTAAAGTAGTTGAGGGTATGCAGTTTGACAGAGGTTATATCTCTCCTTACTTCATGACCAACTCTGACAAGATGGAGGCAGTTCTTGAAAATCCTAAGATCCTTGTTACTGACAAGAAGATCTCAGCTATGAAAGACCTTCTTCCTGTACTTGAACCTATCGCACGTGAAGGCAAATCACTCCTTATCATCGCTGAAGATGTAGAAGGTGAAGCACTTACCACACTTGTAGTGAACAGACTTCGCGGTACTTTGAAGATCGCAGCTGTTAAAGCTCCAGGCTTCGGTGACCGCCGTAAAGAGATGCTTCAGGATATCGCTACCCTTACAGGTGGTGTGGTAATCTCAGAAGAGAGAGGCTTCTCACTTGAGACCGCTACTTTGGCTATGCTTGGTGAAGCTGAGAAAGTGACTGTAGACAAAGAGAACACTGTTATCGTAAACGGTGTTGGTGACAAAAATGAGATCGCTGACAGAGTGGCTCAGATCCGCAAACAGATCTCTACCACCACTTCAGACTACGATCGTGAGAAACTGCAGGAGAGACTTGCCAAATTGGCCGGTGGTGTAGCAGTTCTTTATGTTGGTGCTGCATCAGAGGTAGAGATGAAAGAGAAGAAAGACAGAGTGGAAGATGCACTCAACGCTACACGCGCTGCTGTAGAAGAGGGTATCATCCCTGGTGGTGGTGTGGCATTCATCCGCGCTATCGACTGCCTTAAAGAGGTTAAGGCTGACAATGACGATGAGCAGACAGGTATCAACATCATCGCTAAAGCTATCGAAGCTCCTCTACGTATGATCGTGGAGAATGCAGGTGTTGAGGGTAGCGTAGTGGTAAATAAAGTTCGTGAGGGTAAAGATGATTTCGGTTACAATGCACGTGCTGACAGATATGAAAATCTATTTGCAGCAGGTGTTGTTGACCCTACCAAAGTTACCCGCGTGGCTCTTGAGAATGCAGCTTCGGTAGCAGGTATGTTCCTTACTACCGAGTGTGTCCTTGCAGACAAGAAAGAGGAGACCCCTGCGATGCCACCTATGAATCCAGGTATGGGTGGCATGATGTAAGATAAATTAATTTACAGATTTGTAAAGTCGGTGAGATATCCTGAACTGGAGGTCTCACCGATTTTTTTGTGCCTTCGAGGGGCTGTGTGATTTTGGGAGAAAAATTTCATAAAAATTGTTTTTTTCGTCGCTCTCTTAATTTTTTTTGTTATTCTTTTGTGGGTTAATTTTTAAACATTATCTGTTATGAAAGAAAAAACTAACCCAATCAAGGCCCAAAGGTATGTGGACCTGCTGACCGACTCAGGCTTTAAAGCAGTCTTCGGTGACCAAAAGAACAAACAAGTGCTGATCGATTTTCTTAATGCAGTACTTCCTGACGGGAGACAAGTTAAGGATCTTACTTACTCCACTACTGAGATTCCAGGTTTTACACCCAATGGCAAATCTGTTCGTCTCGATCTCCGATGTACAGACATCGATGGCTCACACTTTATCGTCGAGATGCAGAAGTACAATCAGAAGAATTTCTTCAAAAGATGTGTCCTCTAC
>JAZUMG010000012.1:0-2243 GCA_045603545.1 Candidatus Coprenecus sp.
CTTGATTGTAGCACCTGTGTTTACTGTTGCAGGCTTGAGTGAGTTAGTCGAAGCTGTATCGCCCTTGATACCTGGCTCGGTGTAAACGACCTCCATATCTACGATTGGAGGAAGCTCAGCTGAGAGCACTGTCTCCTTCTCAGTGTGGAACATAACCTCCACAATCTGACCGTCTGCCATCAAGTCGTAGTTGTTGATAAGAGTCTTCTCGATGTTAATCTCCTCGAAGGTCTCTGTGTGCATAAAGTGTGCACCGAGGTCATCCTCGTAGGTGAACTGATAAGGACGACGCTCAACGCGTACCTGCTCCAACTTCTGGCTTACTGAAGAGAAAGTCTTCTCCAAAACGTAACCATTCTCCAAATTCTTGAGCTTCGAACGAACGAAAGCTGGACCCTTACCGGGCTTGCAGTGCTGGAAATCGACAACAATAAAAGTCTTGCCGTCCATCTCGATACACATACCAATCTTAATGTCTGATGCTGTAATTGTCATAGCTGTATAATTTTGTTATAAATTTTTCGCGGGTGCAAAGATACAAAAAAAGTATGGAAATCAAATGTTTAGTTGCTGATTTTTATACTATATAGGGTAGTGAAAATATTTTTTATCGCTTAAAGATTATTTTTCGGGCATTTTTCTTGCAAATTATCTTTTGTTGTCGTAACTTACAAACGAAAAACATATTATTCACAAACATAAAACTTATTACTATGAGACGAATTGTATTATTTGCAGTAGTAGCAATATCTTTTATCGCTTGCGAAAAAGATCCTATTACTACTATCGATTTCACTGAAAACGCAGCAGCAGTTGTAGAGAATTATCGAGTGTCGTTAGATGAGGCTTTACAAATAGCGGACAGCCACATTGACAACCTCAATCCACAGACACGAGGCGTTAATCGTAAGGTTAAAAGCACAGAGTTGTATGTTGCAAAGCCTGCAACGCGAAGTGTGGGAAATCAAGAGGTTTCATTCTATCTGGTTAATTACGAAGATAATCAGGGGTTCGCTATGGTTTCAACGGATGAGAGGGCAACCCCTGTGTACGCATATTCCGATAGTGGACAACTTACTTCAGATGATTTGGAGACTAATCCAGCTTTGAAAATATTTATGGAGGGTTCTATTGAAAATTATCAGATAGAAGTGGCTGGATATGACCAACCTTTGCCTATAGATTCCATATATGGAGATATGGGAAAGCTGAGAATTGTTGAATATGATGGTGGGCTATATTATGAAAGTTTAACTGTTGAAACCACAGAAGTTGAACCATTGTTAACTACTGAGTGGCACCAGTATGCCCCATATGGTAGTTTTTGTCCTAATGGTGTAGGTGGATGTGGCCCGATTGCCGCAGCTCAAGTGATGGCTTATTACAAACACCCATCTTCTTTTAATGGCTATCCATTTGATTGGGATGCAATGACTGCTTTTGCAACAATAGATTCTCTGTCAACTACCGCAGATGATGTAGCATTATTAGTTAGACAAATAGCAGACAATATGGAGGCTTCATATAATCCGGAGGGAACAACATCGGTAGATTTTGAGAGGGTAAAGTATACCCTAAGAGATTTTGATTATACTTGTGGACACCCCGCATCTTTTAATAGAGACAGAATAATAGATCAAAATCTTGATTTAGACCGCCCTGTTATAATTAAAGGGAGAGAGGCAGGAAAAAGTTCGGGGCACGCTTGGGTAATAGATGGATATCGTTATTATGTACACCGTCGCACCTATTATTATACATTTGAGCCTTATGATCAATATGATAGTTTTATAAGCAGCAGCAGTACTTATTTTCATTGCAATATAGGTTGGGAAGATACTGACGTTAATGGTTATTATTTATCAAATTCTTTTTTGCATCCAGTTGATATAGAGGTAATTCACGATATTGTCCCTGTAGAATAATACGTTTGGTATATATCAATTGTAATGAATATAAAATTTATAATATAAAATGTTAGTGTTATGAAACGACTAATTTTTGCGACAATAATGCTATTAGCATTTATCGCGTGCGATGATAAGGATATTGTTGGTGATAAGTTTGTTTTATTTGAGCCACGTCATATAACAATCTCACGTGAAGAGGGTAAAACATTTACAATCGTTGCTAATTGTGATTGTGTCCCTCAGGGAATAAGGAAAACATATTACAGAGGAAATGAGCTTTATCCTGATGGAGCTACTGAACGCATAAAATGGTATCCTGTAGATAAAAATGAT
>JAZUMG010000013.1:0-42820 GCA_045603545.1 Candidatus Coprenecus sp.
GCCGGTCGCCATCAATCAGTATTGCTACTAATCATGCTGCCCCTCGACTTGCATGTGTTAAGCCTGCCGCTAGCGTTCATCCTGAGCCAGGATCAAACTCTTCATTGTATATTTTTTATATAAATTTCTAGCTTGTCCTGAACTCTCTGTACTAATAAATTTCTCTAAAGAAATCAACGCTTGTACTCTTTTCTTGGTACTTATAAATTGTACTTGTTCTTCATTATTTCAATCAACTTTTCCTTCTCGGAGGTGTTCCTCTCAAAAGGGACCGCAAAGATATGCGGTTTGATGAAAACCACCAAATTTTTTTTACACTTTTTTTGCCAATTTTTGCTAACTCGCTAGAATAGACGTGGATAATTTTGATCGAGTTCTTTCATCACTGTACCGATGATGCAATCTCTGAAAAAGGCAGCCTTGGAATGGACATTATACTTCTTGCAATACTCATCAATATACTCGAGTTCCATCCTGTTGAAGCGGATGGTCTTTCCGTACAATCTAAGGTATCTGGTTTTGTCCTTTCGGAGAAAATCAGGTGTGAGTATCTTCTTATTTTTCTTCTTTCTTGCCAAAGCCCCAGAATTTTCCCCCAAAGATAACACATATATTTGAAAATATACTATATTTGCAACCGAAATGAAAACAGGAGTTAAAATAGTATCTACATCGCAGTCTCGTATCCGACGATAGGGGTCTCTCCCCCATTATTATTGCGTTACTATTATGTATATAAGATACCTTTTTCATTTTATTCAAAACTTCTTAAGACCCTATATGAAAATAAATGTGTATGTGGCAAACGAAAGCCACATTAAGTACGCACAAGAAATATGTGATTTAGTTTATGTCTCTGCACAGGAGAGAGGCACTGGCATTGCCAAAAGGACCCCTGAGTACATTGCACAGAAGATGAAATACGGCAAAGCTGTAATAGCTCTAACTGAGACAGAAGAACTTGCAGGATTTGCATACATTGAAACATGGAGCCATACACTGTTTGTGGCCAACTCAGGTTTGATTGTTGCCCACAAATACAGAAATACAGGTTTGGCAAAAAGGATAAAGAGAGAGGTATTCAACCTTTCCCGAAGAAAATATCCAGATGCCAAGATATTCAGCATTACGACAGGGGCAGCAGTTATGAAAATCAACTCTGAGATGGGTTTCAGACCTGTTCCATTTTCAGAGCTTACTGACGATGCTGAGTTTTGGGCAGGTTGCCAAGGGTGCAAGAATTTTGACATCCTGGAAAGGAACAACTACAGGATGTGCCTGTGCACAGGTCTGCTCTATGATCCAGACGAGAAGAAAAAAAAGAAAAATATAAATAGAAAAAACAATGAAAAAAGTCGTTTTAGCATTCAGTGGTGGTTTAGACACCTCATTCTGCGTTCCGTATCTAAAAAATGAGAAAGGACTTGAAGTCCATACAGTATTGGTAAACACAGGTGGTTTCTCCAAAGAGGAGGCTGCCAGGATTGAAGAGAGGGCTCTTACACTCGGGGCGGCAAGCCATACTACAGTAGATGCAGTGGATACCTATTATAATAAGGGACTCAAATATCTTATTTATGGCAACGTCCTTAAGAACAACACATATCCCCTATCTGTAAGTTCAGAAAGGGTATTCCAGGCTTTGGAGGTTCTCAATACTGTGAAGAAAATAGGTGCGGAATATGTTGCACACGGCAGCACAGGTGCAGGAAATGACCAGGTACGTTTCGATATCGTATTTGAGATTATGGCCCCTGAAGTGGAGATCCTCGCCCCTATCCGCGAGCTTGAGATTAGCCGTAAGGAGGAGATTGACTACCTTGTAAAACACGGATTCAACTTCTCTTGGGAGAAATCAAAATACTCTATCAACCAAGGTATATGGGGTACAAGTGTAGGTGGTGTTGAGACACTTTCATCATCAGGTTACCTTCCAGAAGAGGCATATCCATCACAAAAGGTGAAAGATGGCAGCGAGATCGTGACCATCGGTTTCAAAAAAGGTGAATTGTGCTCAATCAATGGTGAGGAGCTAAGCCCTGTTCAGGCTATCTACAAACTAAAAGAGATTGCAGAGCCATACGGTATCGGCCGCGATACTCACGTAGGAGACACCATTATAGGCATTAAAGGCAGGGTTGGCTTCGAGGCTGCTGCCCCTCTTATCATTATCAAGGCGCACCATCTTCTTGAAAAACACGTCCTTACCAAGAATCAGCTTAACTGGAAAGACCAGCTTTCAAACTACTATGGACAGCTTATGCACGAGGCCCAATATCTTGAGCCACTTTCAAGAGATATCGAAGCTTTCCTAGAGAGTACACAGAACACTGTTACAGGTACTGTGCAGGTACAATTGATGCCATATCACTTCAGCGTACTTGGTTGCGAGAGCAAATATGATATGATGAGTTCAAAATTCGGCGACTACGGTGAGAAAAACAAATCGTTCTCAGGAAGAGATATCGTTGGATTCACCAAAGTTTTGGCCAATCCATTGAAAATTTTCTACTCTCTACAAGACAATAAGGACAATGAATAAGATAAAAGTTGCGATTGCCGGTGGTACAGGTTATACAGGAGGAGAGCTTCTGAGGCTCCTGCTCAACCACCCGTACGCAGAGGTGGTTTCGGTTTTAAGCACCACATCTGCAGGGACCAGAGTGGATTCCATCCATAGAGACCTCCTTGGTGATACAGACTTGGTATGCACCTCTTCTCTTGATGAGAGCGAGACTCCTGATGTAATCTTCCTGTGCCTTGGACACGGTCTCTCAAGGGAGTTCATCACCAGCAACAATATCCCTCAGGGGTGCAAAATCATTGACCTTGGAAACGACTTCAGGGTAGAGAGCACCTACGAAGGGAAGGACTTTGTCTATGGACTTGCTGAGCTTCGCAAAGATGAGATAGCCAAGTGCGATTATCTCGCTAATCCTGGCTGCTTCGCCACTTGCATCCAACTGGCACTTATTCCACTTGCAGCCAAAGGATTAATCAGCGATGAAGTCCACATTCACGCCATCACCGGTTCTACTGGTGCTGGCAAAAAGCTGGCAGAGCCTTCACATTTTTCATACAGAAATTCAAACATTTCAGTATACAAATCATTTACCCACCAGCACCTGGCAGAGATCGGCATGACCCTCACTGCCCTGCAAGGGGAAGAGATACCTCAGATCAACTTTGTCCCAATGAGGGGAGATTTCACCAGAGGTATCTTTGGCAGCATCTACACCAAATGCGACCTGTCCAAAGAGGAGGCTACACAGCTTTACAAAGAGTTTTATCAGGGTGCAGAATTTGTGAAGGTCAGCGACGAGGGCATCAGCCTCAAAGAGGTGGTCAACACCAATAAGGCCCTCCTGCACGTGGAGATGCACAATGGATACATCCACATCACCTCTATCATCGACAATCTGGTAAAAGGTGCATCCGGACAGGCTGTACAGAATATGAACCTTATGTTTGGGCTCCCTGAGAGCACAGGTCTCAAACTCAAAGCCAATGCCTTCTAATTATGGAACTTTTTGACGTATATAAACTCTGGCCTATCGAACCGGTAAAAGCCAAAGGATTGAAAATATGGGATAAGGATGGTGTGGAATATACTGATCTCTACGGCGGACACGCTGTAATTTCGATCGGCCACTGCCACGAAACATATGTAAATATGCTTCAGGAGCAATTGAACAGGTTGGGCTTTTACTCGAATGCTGTACAGAACTCTCTTCAGAGGGAGCTCGCTTCCACATTGGGAAGGGTCAGCGGATATGAAGATTTCGCACTTTTCCTATGCAACTCGGGAGCTGAGGCCAATGAGAACGCCCTTAAACTCGCATCTTTCCATACTGGAAAAAAGAAATTTGTCGCCTTTGAAAAGGCCTTCCACGGAAGGACATTTGGAGCAGTAGCAGCTACTGACAATCCCAAAATCAGGGCACCATTCAACCTCACAGACCATATCACATTTGTCCCTATGAATGATATATCTGCTGTGGACAAGTGTCTCTCTACAGGTGAGTATGCCGGTGTAATAATAGAGGGAATCCAAGGTGTTGCAGGCATTTATGAACCTAATGCTCAATTCCTTCAGGAGGTATCATCCCTCTGCAAAAAACACTCTGCAACATTGATACTGGATGAGGTCCAGTCAGGCTACGGCAGGACAGGCAAATTCTTTGCACACCAGCATTCTGACATTGTCCCTGACATTGTTACCACCGCCAAAGGGATGGGCAACGGATTCCCTATCGGTGGGGTATTGGTAGCACCACACATCAAACCTTCATACGGAATGCTTGGGACAACATTCGGTGGAAACCATCTCGCCTGTACTGCAGCTCTTGCAGTCCTTAAGGTCATAGAGGAGGAGAAATTGGTAGAAAATGCAGAGGCGATGGGATGCTATCTTATAGAAGAGCTATCTAAAATCCCTGTTTTCAAAGAGGTCAGAGGCAGGGGTCTCATGATTGGAATGGAGCTCAATCCTGGATACGAGACTTTAAGGGACAGACTGCTGTTTGAAGAGCATATGTTTACCGGTGGTGCCGGCGCAAATGTGATAAGGCTCCTTCCTCCACTTACCATTGACAGGGGGACAGCTGACAAATTTATTGATGCTATTAAAAAACTTACTGCATAATGAGACATTTCACTAAAGTTCAAGATATTGGCGATCTTCACGAAGCATTGGCAAAAGCAAAATTCGTAAAGGAGAACCCCTATGCTGACCAGCACCTTGGGAAGAACAAGACCCTTCTGATGATATTCTTCAATTCAAGTTTGAGGACAAGACTGAGCACACAGAAAGCTGCCCTCAATCTCGGAATGAATGTTATCGTATTGGATATCAACAGCGGAGCCTGGAAATTGGAGATAGAGCGTGGAGTGGTGATGGATGGCGACAAACCGGAACATATTCTTGAAGCCATTCCTGTAATTGGATCATATTGTGATGTGATTGGAGTAAGGTCATTTGCCCGCTTTGAAAGCAAAGAGGATGACTATACCGAGAAAATTCTCAACCAGTTCATCCAATACTCTGGAAAACCTGTTTTCAGCATGGAGGCTGCCACAAGGCACCCATTGCAGAGCTTCGCCGACCTTATTACCATAGAGGAGTACAAAAAAACAGCCAAACCCAAAGTGGTATTGACCTGGGCTCCTCACCCTAAGGCATTGCCGCAGGCTGTCCCAAACTCATTTGCAGAGTGGATGAATGCAACTGACTATGAGTTTGTAATTACTCATCCTAAAGGATATGAACTCGCAGACGAATTCGTTGGACGCGCCAAAGTGGAGTATGACCAGAGAAAGGCATTTGAGGGTGCAGATTTCATATATGCCAAGAACTGGTCTGCATACCAGGATCCGAACTATGGCCAAGTTCTATGTAAAGATATGGACTGGATGGTGGATGAGGCAAAAATGGCACTTACCAACAATGCCTACTTCATGCACTGCCTCCCTGTAAGGAGAAATATGATAGTAAGCGATGCTGTGATAGAGAGCCCCAATTCCATCGTGATTCCAGAGGCTGCCAACAGGGTTGTTTCTGCGCAAACTGTATTAAAAGAGATACTTACAAGCCTATAAAGAAAGATATGAATCAACTTACTGTGCTAAAAATAGGTGGGAACATTATTGATGTCCCCTACCTGCTTGAGAAATTCATAGCAGATTTTGTAAAAATCGAAGGACCCAAAATTCTTATCCACGGAGGGGGAAAACTGGCCACCGAGATGTCTGCCAAGATGGGTATTGAGGCTAAAATGCACGAAGGGAGAAGGATAACTGACTATGAGACACTCAAGTTGGTTACTATGGTATATGCAGGTCTGATAAACAAGGAGATAGTGGCGGGCTTCCAGAAAGACGGATGCAATGCGATAGGACTTTCAGGTGCAGATGCTAACATCATTCCTGCTACCAAAAGGGCACCCTACCCTATTGATTTCGGATATGTGGGCGATGTGAATCCACTCAAAATCAACGACAGGTTTCTTTTCTCCCTATTGAGCATGGGCATCACCCCAGTAATATGTGCCATCACCCACGATGAAAACGGAGCGCTGCTCAATACAAATGCTGACACTATTGCTTCCAGCATTGCTATAGCAATGTCAAAGCACTACACCACAAAACTTGTATATTGCTTTGAGAAAAACGGTGTACTATCAGACCCCGACAACGATGAATCTGTAATTTCACTCATTACATACGACCACTTCCAAAAATTGAAAGCAGATGGGATAATCTCCAAAGGGATGATCCCCAAGCTTGACAACGCTTTCAACGCCATCAAAAATGGGGTAAATGAGGTAGAGATCAAGCACGCAAGCAATCTGAATATCCAACTGGGCACACTGCTTAAATGACATGTCATTTGATCTGCTGAAAAATATGGTATCTGTCCCATCCTTCTCACGTGAAGAGGATAAGGTGGCTGATTATATCTGCAGCTGGCTGGAAGATGAAGGGCTGCCCTACAAAAGGGTCGGCAACAACATTCTTCTCCATAAAGGCTGCGACACAGAGGGGGCACCATCCATTTTGCTGAACTCACATATTGACACAGTAAAACCATCTCCCAAATACACCTTCGATCCATTCAATCCTCCACACACATCAGAGAAAATACTTGGACTCGGGAGCAATGATGCAGGTGGAAGTGTCACAGCCATGCTGTACACATTCAAGCATTTCCATCAACAGAACCTACCTTTTGATCTCGGTCTCATACTCTCAGCAGAAGAGGAGTGTTCAGGGGAAGGTGGAATTGCCTCATTGTCTGATTATATCTCTGAAAATTACGATTTTGCAATAATCGGAGAGCCCACCTCGATGAGAGGTGCCATCGGTGAGAGGGGGCTTCTTGTTCTGGATGGAAAAGCCACAGGAAAAAGTGGGCATGCTGCCAGAAATGAGGGGATAAATGCCATTGATATTGCCATAAGGGATATAACCAGACTGCAAAACTTCAAATTTCACAAAAAGTCCCCTTCAATGGGAGATATAAAACTGTCAGTAACCCAAATCAATGCCGGGACACAGCACAATGTAGTTCCGGACACCTGCACATTTGTATTGGATATCCGCACCACAGAGCAATACACATCAGCGGAGATATGGGAAATGTTGCAGAATGTGACGGAGAGTGAACTGACCCCAAGAAGACTGACCAACAGAAGTTCAGCAACACCACAAGGGCATATCCTACTGAAAGCATTGGAGATATGCGGCATAGAGAAGTTCGTCTCCCCCACTACATCTGATTGGATGAAGATAAACATTCCCGCTGTCAAGATGGGGCCAGGAGACTCTGCAAGATCTCATCAAGCAGACGAATACATATATATAAATGAGATAGAAGAGGGTATCGGAAGATACATCAGTTATATCAATACAATAGGAGACATAATCAGAAATGGGAAACACTAAATCATACGAGACCCTTTGGAGCAAAGGGGTACAGGCATCGAAGGCTGTCGAGGACTTTACTGTAGGAAATGACAATATACTTGACTTGAAGATAGCCAAACACGACGTAACAGGATCCAAGGCACACATCAAAATGCTCAGCACCATAGGGTTACTGGAGGTGGAAGAGGAAAAAACACTCTCTGCAGCCCTCAATGACATATACAATGACATAATCAAAGGTAACTTTGAGATTGAGGAGGGAATTGAAGATATCCACTCACAGGTAGAGATGCTACTGACCAGAAAATTGGGAGAACTCGGGAAGAAGATTCACTCAGGACGCTCACGCAATGACCAGGTCCTTGTCGACATCAAGCTCTATTTCAGGGAAGAACTTCTGAATATAAGGGAAGATGTACTCAGATTGTTTGACAAACTCCAGTCACTGAGTGAAGAGTACAAATGTACCCTTTTGCCAGGTTACACACACGGCCAGGTGGCTATGCCATCATCCTTCGGAATGTGGTTCGGTGCATACGCAGAGACCCTTGCTGACGATATGATTATGCTCAAAGCTGCATATGATACTGTAAACCAGAACCCTCTTGGATCTGCAGCGGGCTACGGCAACTCCTTCCCTCTGGACAGGGAGATGACTACAGAACTGCTTGGATTCAGGACACTGAATTACAACTCCATCGCAGCTCAGATGAGCAGAGGTAAATCTGAGAAAGCGGTGGCAAATGCCATTGCCTCTGTAGCATCCACACTAAACAAACTTGCAGCAGACTGCTGTGAATATATGTGCAGCAACTACGGGTTCATATCATTTCCGGATGAATTGACTACAGGCTCAAGCATCATGCCACACAAAAAGAATCCTGACGTATGGGAGATCATCAGAGCCAAATCGAACAGACTGCAAAGCATACCTAATGAGCTCAATATGCTATGCACAAACCTTCCTCACGGATATCACCGTGATTTCCAACTTCTTAAGGATATAGCATTTCCTGCTATTGAGGAGATTAGAAAGTGTATTTCAATGACCCTGCTTATGCTTGACAATATCAGGATAAACGAAAATATCCTGGAAGACCCCAAATATGACTACCTGTTCACAGTGGAAAGGGTCAACAGACTTGCTCTGGACGGAGTCCCTTTCAGGGATGCCTACAAGCAGGTGGGTCTGGAGGTTAAAGAGGGTACATTCAAAAAGGATGAAAACCTGTCTCCACTTCACCATACACACGAAGGGAGTGTAGGTAATCTCTCTACACAGAAAATCAGAAATAAGATGGAAAACAACTCAAGATTCTAAGAATGAATCTTTAGTCAATTGATATTTTCTCCCCTTTCTTATCGATAAATTCAAAAGATAGAAGGGGGAGATTTGCATTTGCTTCTATCCTTATAGAACATTTGTACTTCTTCTCCCACCTTTTCTCAATGGAATTGAAGATACCTTTAGTTATGTATGCCTCCACCAATGGGTTTACAATCAGGGTAAAAGACTTGATCTGTTTCTCCTGGACAAGATACGAAATTTGTCTTTCAATTGTCTCATCCACAAGAATGCTTGATGAGATCTTCCCTGTACCACCACAACATGGACAAGTCTCCTGTGTATCAAGTTCTGTTGCAGGCTTGGTCCTCTGACGGGTAATCTGCATCAGACCAAATTTGGTGAGTGGCAGAATATTGTGTCTTGCCCTGTCGCTCTGCATCAACTCCTGCATATGCTTGAGCAGCTGGTTCCTGTGTTCGCCTGAATCCATGTCGATAAAGTCTACAATGACGATACCGCCCATATCACGAAGCTTTATCTGACGGGCAACCTCCTCTGCCGCATTGCAGTTTACATCATAAGCATTCTGCTCCTGATCTTTACCGGTCTTGACACGTGTTCCGCTATTGACATCAATGACATGCAACGCCTCAGTATGCTCTATAACAAGATAAGCGCCCTGCTTGATGGGAACAACCTTTCCGAAGGCAGACTTTATCTGTCTGGTCACATCGTAGTGGTCAAAAATGGGGGCATCACCCTTATATAGCTTCACAATCTTCTCAAACTCCGGCGATATCATAGAGACATACTCCTTTATGTCGCTGTATATCTGCTCATCGTTAACCACAATATTTGAGAACGAGTCATTGAGGAGATCCCTTAGGACAGTTGTGGTCTTGCTGCTCTCCCTGAAAAGTAGCTGAGGCATTTTCTGCGTAGCTATCTTTTTCCAGGACTCTTCCCATTTGTTGATGAGCATCTTGAGCTCAAGGTCCAGGACAGCAGCTTTTTTCCCCTCAGCGGCAGTACGGATAATCACACCGTAGCTTGGGGGCAAAATGCTGTACATAAGCCTCTCAAGACGCTGTTTCTCCGCCTTTTCTGTTATTTTTTGCGAGATATTTACCTTATCACCGAAAGGAAGAAGGACCATATTGCGGCCCGCTATGGAGATTTCAGATGTCAGCCTTGAGCCCTTTGTCGAGATTGGCTCTTTGACGATTTGGACTATAATGGGCTGACCGGGTTTGAGGACATTTTCAATTTTGCCCTCCTTTTCCAGGATATTGTGAATATCAATACTCCTGTAGAATGTAGAAAAATCCCTGTTTGGATTCAACTGCTTTGCGAAAGTATCGAAAGCAGTGAAATTCAAACCGAGATCCAGATAGTGTACAAAGGCATCCTTTTTGTCTCCGATATCCACAAAAGCGGCATTAAGGGATGGAATAAGCTTCTTTACCTTACCCAAATGAACATCACCCACAGTAAAACTGCGGCCTTCATTTTTCTCCTTATTTAACTCCACCAGGCGATGATCCTCCAACAAAGCAATTGTAATCTCCGTCGAATTAACATCTATTATCAGATCTTTCTCCATTTAGATACCTCCTAAAACAATAATCTAAAGTAGCTAATACAAACTACTTTAGATTATATGTTGTGACATTAAGATTAGTCAATTAACTATTTCTTCTTATGTCTGTTCTTGCGCAAACGTTTTTTACGTTTGTGCGTAGACATTTTATGTCTTTTTCTTTTTTTTCCGCTTGGCATAACTGATATTATTTAACTTTTACGTTGGTTTTTACCTTATTCATAAACACCTTTGCAGGTTTGAATGCAGGGATATAGTGCTCAGGGATAACGATTGTTTTACCTTGAGATATATTGCGTGCAGTTTTTTGAGCACGTTTTTTAGTGATGAAACTTCCGAAACCGCGAAGGAATACATCTTCATCTTTTGCTAGTGAATTTTTAACGCTTTCCATAAATGCCTCAACAACATTCTGAACAGCTATTTTCTCCATACCAGTTGCTTTGGCAACCTCGTTTACGATATCAGCTTTAGTCATAATCTCTCTTTATTAAACGTTATATCTTTTTTGGGTCTGCAAAAGTATTTAATATTTTTTAGTTTGCAAAACATTATATCTTTTTTTTGGGCAAAAAGTTTGGCATAATGATTGACCTATTAGCCTCTACCTAAATTTTTTGGTTTAACACAGATTTTAACTGACATAATGTCACTATACATATTTTATGAAGAAAGAGAACCTATTGTTTGATGCCGGTGTTGGAGATGTAAATATTCTTCCCGTTGTAAATATGGATTCTATCCAGAACCTTGATGAAAAGGAACTTCCCGAGGTACTTCCGATTCTCACATTGAGGAATGCGGTACTATTCCCTGCGACCGTCATCCCCATTTCTGTAGGGAGAGAGAAGTCTATAAAATTGGTAAGGGATGCTTACAAGTCCGGAAAGATTCTTGGTGCAGTGGCTCAGATTGACAACGAGGTGGAACACCCCTCAATAATCGATCTTTTCGATATAGGAACATTGGGCAGAATCCTTAAAATCATAGAGATGCCCGATGGTAGCATTACTGCAATAATACAAGGTGTAAAGAGATTCAAAATAGTGGAGCAGACAGCATCCGAGCCATATCTGTTTGCCAAAGTCAACTATCTCAATGACATTTTGGCAAAGAAAAATGATAAGGAGATGGAGGCTTTGGCAGAAAATATCAAGGACCTTGCCATGCAGATTATCAAATCATCCCCACACCTTCCACAAGAGGCCGGATTTGCCATCAAAAATCTGGAAGGTTACGAATTTCTGACCAATTTCATCGCCTCAAGCATGGACATAGACGATGTCTTTGATAAAATGGGACTGCTCAAGGAGAGTAACGTAAAGGTAAGGGCCATGAAACTCCTGGAGATTCTCAACAGGCAGATGGATATCCTCACTTTGAAGAATGACATCCAGCAGAAGGTACGCACAGAGATGGACCAGCAGCAGAGGGAGTACTATCTGAACAATCAGCTTAGGACCATTCAGGAGGAGCTTGGAATAGATTCAGAGGGTTCTGACATCAATGATCTGAGGCAAAAGGCAGAGGGTAAAAAATGGCCGCAGCACGCCGCTGATGCATTTGAGTCTGAACTCAGAAAACTTGAGAGGACAAATGTCAACTCTCCAGACTACAATGTCCAATACCAGTATGTAAAACTACTGGTGGATCTCCCATGGGATGAACTTACTCAGGACAATCTCGACCTGTCACACGCCCAGAAGGTACTTGACAAGGACCACTTCGGTCTTGACAGCGTCAAGGAGCGCATCATTGAGTATCTGGCAGTTCTCAAACTGAAAGGTGATATGAAATCCCCTATCCTTTGTCTGTACGGCCCTCCGGGTGTAGGCAAAACCTCTCTTGGCAAATCGATTGCAAGGGCACTTGGAAGAAAATATGGCCGTATTTCACTCGGTGGTCTGCACGATGAGTCTGAAATAAGGGGACACAGGAAAACATATATCGGAGCCATGCCCGGCCGCATCATACAGAACATCAAGAAAGCCGGATCATCGAACCCCGTCATTGTTCTGGATGAGATAGACAAGATCAGCAAAGATTTCAAAGGTGATCCTGCATATGCATTGCTTGAAGTACTTGATCCTGAGCAGAACAACACATTCCATGACAACTATCTTGACATCGACTACGATTTGTCAAAGGTGCTTTTCATCACCACAGCCAACAATATAAGCACCATCCACCCTGCCCTAAAAGACAGGATGGAGATGATCCCTGTAAACGGCTATCTCGCAGAGGAGAAGGTAAGCATTGCCCAGGGATATCTTGTGCCGAAACAATTGGAAGCCCATGGCCTTAAAAAATCGCAATTCAAAATAAATAAAGCTGCCATCAACAAGGTCATTGACGAATACACCCGCGAATCGGGAGTCAGGGGGCTTGACAAGCAGATTGCCAAACTTGCCCGCGTATCGGCCAAAAAGATTGCCATTGAAGAGGAGACTCAGGTAACCATCACCCCTGAGAAAGTGCGCGAAATTCTTGGTATCCCTACCAATTCACACGATATGCAGAAAGGGAATGAGGCTCCTGGGGTAGTCACCGGTCTTGCCTGGACAGAGATGGGTGGAGAGATCCTCTTCGTAGAGTGCAGTCTGAGCGAGGGTAAAGGCAACCTGACTATGACAGGCAATCTTGGCGATGTAATGAAAGAGTCCACCACCATTGCATTCCAATACATCAAAGCACATCCTGAACTGCTCAATCTCACCACTGAGGATATAATGAAACGTGACATCCATATCCACGTCCCTGAAGGTGCAATCCCCAAGGATGGTCCATCAGCAGGTATCACAATGGTGAGCGCAATGGCATCAGCCTATATGGGCAAGATGGTAAAATCAAAAATTGCAATGACAGGAGAGATGACCCTCAGAGGCAAAGTTCTCCCTGTTGGCGGCATCAAGGAGAAGATACTTGCAGCCAAAAGGGCAGGAATTGATACCATCATCCTCTCAAAAGAGAATGAAAAAGACATCAATGAGATCAAGGAGATGTATATCAAGGGGCTTAAATTCATCTATGTGAACAATATTTCAGAAGTATTGGAGGCAATTTTCTAAAATCAGCTGAAATGGATGTAAAAATTCACGAATCCTGGAAAGATATCCTTAAAGAGGAGTTCGACAAGCCCTATTTCAGGGATCTTGTCGAATTCCTGCATAAAGAAAAAAGGGAACAGAAAGTGATTTACCCCCCGGGGCCCAAGATTTTCAGGGCCTTTGACCTCACCCCATTTGATAAAGTAAGGGTGGTGATTCTCGGGCAGGACCCATACCACGGTCCCGGTCAGGCAGAGGGGTTGTCATTCTCTGTACCTCACGGAATCAAGCTTCCTCCATCTCTGCAGAACATATACAAAGAGATAGAGAGCGATACAGGAATATCTACAGCAGGGAGGGATGGCTCCCTTACCCATTGGGCAGAACAGGGGGTATTTCTCCTCAATGCAGTCCTTACAGTCCGTGCATCAGAACCCACATCCCACAGCAAGATAGGATGGACGAACTTTACAGATGCGGTCATCAAAGCCCTTTCGGACCACAAAGAGGGTGTAATATTTCTCCTTTGGGGCAATTATGCCAGAAGCAAGAGAGATCTCATCGACCACTCCAGACACTATGTTCTGGAGACAGCACACCCCTCCCCTCTGGCCCGTGGAGCATTTTTCGGATGCAGGCACTTTTCACAGACAAACAATATTCTCATTAATAGAGGACAAAATCCTATCAAATGGTAGGATTTTTTTATATTTGTAGGTTACAAAACTTACAAGATGAGAATTGCACTATTTCCAGGATCATTCGATCCATTCACCATAGGACACAAAGATGTCGTACGACAGGCTATTCCACTGTTTGACAAATTGATAATCGCTGTAGGTTACAACCATACAAAAAAAGGCTTCCTTTCTTTGGAGGAGAGAGTCTCTATCATAGAGGAATCTGTTGCCGATTTGAAAGGAGATGGTGCAGATATTGCTGTAATATCGTACAGCGGACTCACCATTGATGCCTGCCACAAACACCAGGCACAATTCATAGTAAGGGGTGTCAGGAGCACTGCAGATTTTGAAATGGAGTCAGTAATAGCCCATGCCAACAAAAAAATGGCACCTGGCATCACTACTGTATTCATCAATGCATCACCCGAGTACTCATTCATATCTTCGACTGTAGTCAAGGATGTGGTGATCAATGGTGGAGATCCAAAAGACTTCATGTCCGGAAATATTGATTTGAACAAGTATCTGAAGAGATGATTATGAAAATATTACGATATATATTTATCCTTGCCATATCTGCCCTGTCCTTCAAATCACTTGCACAGGAGACAGCTCCGGCTGATACTTTGTCAACTATGGACAAAGAGACCGTCCATCTCATTATGAGGATGTTCGACGGGCAGGAGATTTCACTTATAAAAAGTAAGGCAGATCAACTTGTCGCCTCAGGGCAAGATCCTCAGGAGCAGGCACTCATCGCCTCATACATTTTTGATTACTACCAGCAGTCCAAATATATGGGTTATGAGGAGATAGCTCTTTATATGGCAGACAACTATTTCCTTAACAAAAAGCTCCAGTGGCCAGATGAAGAGGGATACCTGATGGTAAAGATGTTTGCAGAGTTCAACCGCCAGTCTATGATTGGCCTCATGGCTCCGGAACTTGTCCTCCCCGACTCATTGGGCAGGGAGATCTCTCTTAGAAAGGCAGAATCAAGATACAAAGTGGTCTTCTTTTACGACGACCAGTGCAGCACCTGCAACATGTATATCCCTCATCTGATGAAGTTCCTGAAAAATTACAGTTACGGCACACTAACTCTGTATCGCGTGTATACACAGGACAATAGGGACAGATGGTGCTCATATGTAAAAAAGGTGAACGCCAAATTCCCCATATCTGACAATGTGACCATTTATGATGTATGGGACCCCGATTTCAGTTCAGACTTCCACAAAAAATATGGAGTAATATCCACTCCGCAGATGGTTCTACTGGACAGGGACAACATAATACTGGGGAGAAAACTCGATCCTAACGCACTTGAGCAGCTTATAGCGATGGACTACAACAAGCCCACCGAACTGGGACTGTTCCTGGATCAGCTATTCAGCTCACTCCTCCCCTATGACCAGACACATGATATTGATACTACACTTGTAGTAAGCACCATAGATGATCTCTACCAGAAGACCAAAAGCGACACTTCTGTTTTCCAGGAGGTTTTCTACAACTCATATCAGTACCTCAAAAAACACGAGGAATACGATATGCAGAAAGGTGCTGCGTACATAGGGCTCAAATACATTTGTCAGATGCCACAGATGTGGAAAGATGCCAATTTCTCCGAGAAAAAGGATGCAAAAGGGAGAGAACCTCTCGGAATAGAGTTTGCCTCGTCTGAAGCCTTTATCGGAGAGACAAAAATGGCAGTGGAACTCTTCTACCGCAATCAGCTTGGAAAACCCACCGAGAACCTGCACTTGAGCTTGCCAGACAAGAGCCCATTCTCCATATATGATGGCAAGGCCAAATTCACAGTACTCTATTTCTATAATATGGATTGTGCACTGTGCGAGGCTGTTGCAGGACAGATGGAGAAGATTCAGGAGGAATTTGCCCCTCTTGGGGTCGAGATTATGGCCATCTATACCGGAAGCTATAAAGCCAAGAGAAAAGAGTGGCTTAAATATATTTCAGAAAAGGAATATGAGTGGACCAATCTTATCGACAAAAAGGATACACAGGAGATGTTTGCCAAATACAATCTGGCAGCAGTCCCTGCCATCTATCTTCTCGATGAAGAGAAATGCACTCTGGCCAAGGATATCACACCTAAAATGTTACATGAAATTTTAACTTATTTGCTATATGATTAATGGGGTTTACAAAAAGTTTGTAGATAGGATAAGCAAATTTATCCCAAGCGACAGAATCCTTCACAACGAATTGAGTCTGCTTGCATTTGGAACAGATGCATCATTCTACAGGATTCTTCCAAAAGTGGTAGTCAAAGCGAGAAAGGAGGAGGATATAGTAGCAGTACTGGCTGCCGCAGATGCACTGGACGTGGCCGTCACCTTCCGTGCTGCAGGCACATCGCTTTCAGGACAAGCTATAGGTGACTCCGTACTTGTACTTGTATCCCACGGATGGGACAAATACCAGATACTCAATGATGCTAAGCAAATAAGGCTTCAAGTGGGAATCAGAGGGATACGTGCAAACCAGTATCTGGCCAAATATGGCCGCAAGATTGGTCCCGACCCAGCATCTACCGACTCTGCAATGATTGGTGGTATTATAGCAAATAACGCCAGCGGCATGAGCTGCGGCACACACGAAAACTCCTACAGGACAATCGCAGATGCAAGAATTATCCTTGCCGACGGCACTATCCTTGACACAGGTGACAAGGAGTCCGTGATGAGTTTCAGAAAAACCCATAAGGATATGCTTGAGAAGCTGGAGAACATATCAAGGAAGATATCAGCCAATCCTGCTCTGAAAGAGAAGATTGTCAAGAAACACAGCATCAAGAACACCTCAGGCTATGGACTCAACACCTTTGTGGACTATTCTGACGGCATAGATATCATCAAGCACATAATAGTAGGTTCTGAGGGTACCCTTGCATTCCTTTCGGATGTAACACTGAACACTGTTATCAACCCACAGTTCAAAGCAACATCGCTAATCATATTCCCATCTATACAGATAGCATGCGAAGCTGTGCAGGTGCTCCGTCACGAACCCGTAGCAGCAGTGGAGTTACTTGACAGACAATCACTCAAATCTGTAGAATCAGCTCCTGGTGTACCACCATTCATCAAAGATCTCCCTGACGGATGCTGTGCCCTTCTTGTCGAGACCCACACTCAGACAGAAGAAGAACTCTTCACCAATATCGATGAGATTACAGAGAGTATCAAACATATTGAAACTACCCTACCCTTTATATTCACCAGAGACCTCAAGGAGATTGCTGCATTCTGGAAAATACGCCAGGAAGCACTTCCTACAGTGGCCGGTCTGAGAAAAACTGGTACTACAGCAGTCATAGAAGATGTATGCTTCCCAGTTGACTCGCTTGCCAAAGCGGTAGCAGACCTTCGCGAGGTACTCCACCGCAACCACTACGATGATGCCGGCATTTTCGGCCACGCTCTGGCCGGCAACCTCCACTTCATGTTCAATCAAGACTTCCAGACCCCATCCGAAGTAGAGCGTTTCCACAAATTCATGGATGAAATCGCAGAGGTGGTTGTTGGGAAGTATGACAGTTCGATGAAAGCAGAACACGGAACCGGTAGGAATATCGCTCCATATGTAAGGAAAGAGTGGGGAGACGAGGCATATGCCATTATGAAAGAGATAAAAGAGATCTTCGACCCTAAAGGTATCCTCAATCCTGGTGTAATCCTCAATGAAGATCCCAAAATTCATGTATCCAATCTCAAGCCCAATCCTGCAACCCATGAACTTGTGGACAAATGCATGGAGTGCGGTTTCTGCGAGAGCAAATGTGTGGCAGAGGGGCTTACCCTCTCTCCTCGCCAAAGGGTAGCTGTCTACAGAGAAATCAAGAGTCTCCAGGCATCAGGACAGGAGCCACACAGAGCTGCCGAGCTTATCAAGAATTATCAGTACCATGGTATCGATACCTGCTCGACAGACAGCCTTTGTGCTATGCGCTGCCCTGTGAAAGTGGATACCGGAAAGATGGTCAAGGTATTGAAACAACAAAGTCACAGCAAATTCAGCGACTCTATCGCAATGTTCCTGGCCAATCATATGAGCGGAGTAACATCATTCGCCCGCTTCGGCCTCAATCTTCTTTACTATATAAGGGTAGTAATCGGTGGACGCCTTTTCGGTGCCATCGCCCGTGGCTTACGAAAGATTACATTCGGTCTTATACCTCTATGGACCGAACCATTCCCCAAAGGGAACAGACACTCCACATTCTCAAAACCTGTAGCGGCTGTGAATCCTGAGGAAGAGAACAATATAGTTTATTTCCCATCCTGCATTACCAGGAGCATGGGCGTGTCCAGAAGCTACTGTAAAGAGGTGGAAATTACCGAGCTCACCAAGAGACTCCTTACCAAGGCCGGATACAACATAATCTATCCCAAGAACCTTGACAAACTCTGCTGCGGTATGGCTTTCTCTTCAAAAGGATTTGTCGATGCCGGCAAGAAACTCTCTGACGAACTCGAAGCAGCCCTGCTTGAGGTTTCAAACGGGGGAAAATATCCTATACTTTGCGATATGAGCCCATGCCTCTATACCATGCACGCCAATATGGATGGAGGGGCCCTCAAACTGTATGAGCCAGCAGAGTTTGCAGAAAAGTATCTGCTGCCTCGTCTTAAAATAAACAAAGTGGATGAAAAGGTGGCAATCTTTGCCGTATGCTCAGCCAAGAAACTAGCCGTAGACCAGACACTTGCCAATATCGCAAGAGCTTGTGCCAAAGATGTAGTAGTGGTAGAGAGCAATTGTTGCGGTTTCTCAGGAGACAAAGGGTTTACCCTTCCGGAACTTAACGCACATGGTTTGAGATATCTCAAGGAGCAAGTCTACGGATGCGATTCAGGCTACGCCACCAGCCGCACTTGCGAGATTGGTCTCTCATATCACAGCGGACTAGAATTCAAATCGATCCTCTATCTGCTTGACAGATGCTCTGAATAGCTTCATCATCCTGCGACCCTAGCGTGCAGGATCACATCCATAAAAATGGGCACGGAAACTCAGTATTTCGTGCCCATTTTGTCTTGACAGACTCCTATATAGTTATCCCCCCCTCAGCAAAGAGGACGCGAGCGCACTTTACGGAGAGCGTTAAGCGAATGAGCGGTAAATCGACGTGTGGCGAAGCCAATGACAGACTCTGTCTGATGACGTTAGGCCGACGCAGTCGGACTAAAAGGAAGAGTTGTCTGTCAAGTCGATGTGAGCGAAATGAGTAGCTCGGAGTAATCGGAGCGAGCACCTTTGCTGAGGGTGTATTTGATTCGCATGGATACTACAACACCTTTAGAGCATAGGCATATTCGTATGATATACGGGAGGATGAATGATGGTTGTCTATCCAGGCTGGTTCCTGGTGGCTGAGTTCTAAAAGTTCTGTTGATGTGTAGCAAGCGAGGGAGGAACATATTTCATCCAGTATATGCAATTCACTTTCTGTAAATAGCGACGTATCAGGTTTTACAGAGGTTGTAAGTATTGTTCCCTCTCTATCGCCTATGATACGAGGCTCAATACTTATCTCTTCAAAGGAACTGTAAATTCTGTCCCACCTTTCCGGAACTGGGCCGAATTCTATGGCTTTATATGACAAACCTGTAATGGATATGCCCAATTGGCGATATGCTACAAAGTCTGCATAGAAGAGCAATTTATTCATTTTGGTATAAAAAACATCGCCGCATTTCATCAATACATACAGCAATACATTTTTAACCCTATCTGTAGACAATACTCCATATCCGTTATATATACCCCTTTCGCATACAAAAATAGTGGGCTGATATTCAGGATGCAGAGGAGATACATCTGATTGTCTTATTATCTTCTCATAGTCTTTTGGCAGCAAGATATGCCTGGAACTGTGGACCATATCTATAAATACATCAGGATTCATTATAGAACGTATCATCCTGCCATTTGACACACTAGGAACTTCTCCGGCCTCATAATGTCTCCACTGGTTGGCTCCGAAACCAAGAATCAGCGACATTTTTGAGGCAGAGATATTATACTTTTTTCTTACTGCTACAATTTCATCAGTAAATGGTATACCATATTTGGTTCTATATTGATTTGTCACTTGTATAAATCCGGCTGTATCTGTATCATCTGTTGTAAATCTCTCTCCTGTATCCTCACAAAGCCACGAAGTATGAATATAGTCATACTCTTCACCACGAAACTTCCAAGTGCGCTTTTCGTACTCAAGTTTCATCTCTTTATCAGTAAATGGACTTTTCATATTTTACAATTTAAATGGATAACTCAATGGGCTTTCCGCCAACGGCACTATCTCCAGTTCTTCCAATGTTTTCTGGTTCTTTCCTCTATCATCACGATAAATTATTCCAAAAACTTTCATCTTAGCATGAAACTGATCAAGAAAACACTGAACCTCATCTTTAGTCAAAATATCCATACTCCTCTCTCATTGAACTTTCAACAAAAGTAGACTTAATATTCTAAAAATGCAATATTTTTCAACTTTATAGTTGAAAAATCAATAATTTTCTCAAAAAGAAGGACGTACACATAGCGAACGCCTGAAGAGCCTAAGATTCGCAGCCGCGACAAAAAAACTCCAAAAGTTGACGCGGGAGGTTAAAAGAAGAAAACTGGAGAGTTATTTCTTTCTCGCCCTTTTGGTGACGGCGATGGTGAAGTAGAGAAGTGCAAGTAGTGTAAACATAAATGTCGATATTCTTCCTATGAAATCTCCGTGACGGACAAAAAATGTAAGCTCATCATTGAGATTGATACTCCCTGTCAAGCAATCTTCGTGCCACCAACCAAGTTCTGCCACCCTCTCCCCTCTTTGGTTGATAAATGCCGAGATTCCTGTATTCGCACTGCGTGCAATGGATCTGCGGGTCTCAATGGCACGAAGGGAAGCATACCTGAGATGCTGTCTGTAACCAGGAGTATTGCTCCACCAGCCATCATTGGTAATTATGGACATTACCTGTGCCCCCTTAAGTACATAGTCCCTATAGTAGTCTCCATATACAGATTCATAACATATGGCTGTACCGATCCTGGTGCCATCAGATCCTGTAAAGATGGTCACCTCCGGCTGCGTACCGTAACTCCCTGTCGCCCCACCAAGTTCAATGGCCAGTTTATTGATGGGTGCAAGCAGCTTAGGATAAGGGATGAACTCTGTAAGAACTACCAGTTTTGATTTATGGAAGAAATCACACCTTCCGGAAGAATCCATCATCACAGAGGCGTTAAAGGTGTCATACCAGTATCCTCTCCCCTTTTTGGCTGTCAGTGATGGTGCATTGCGTGTGACATACTGGCGCATAGTTATAGCACCAGTAATAAAATTCGCTTGTGGATATTTTTTTACAAATGCCCCCATTCTCCTTACAGTAGGACATGTGTACGGAGCATCTTCATTAATAAACCAGGTAAATGTCTCCGGGGCTACCACAAAAGATGTCTGAGGGGTAACACCTCTCTCAGCAAGGCGGAAAAGGATATCATCCTGTTCATCTCTGGTGAGGGTATTGAACTTGTCCTGATACGGTTCTATATTTGGTTGAAGAAGAACAAACTCACAGGGTCTCTCTTTCTCTTCGTATGATGAGAACATCGTAAAAGAGATGCTAAATGGAAGTACTGCCAATGCCGCATATCCTCCATACAGGGCATACCGCTGTCTGCGCTGATATATGTTCTCCCCAACATTTCTGTCCCTTCTCACCTCCTTGACTATAATCCTGTATAAAAGGACATTGGAGAGGAGAATCCACAGACTGCCACCGAGAGTACCGGTATATTCATACCATTGTACAGACTTTATCGAACCTGCAAAAGCATTACCTAAAACAAGCCATGGCCAAGAGACCTCTGCATCGAAATAGTAGTGCTCCCAACCGAGCCATGTTACAATAAAAAAGAGGTAGGGTATAAAACTGTCCCTGGAAGCACCATCCCTTTTGAGAATCTGCTTCTTGAACAATCTGTAGAACCAGAATACCAGCGACATCTGGAAAGCATTCAAGAGGACAGCTGCAATCCCCCCTGGAAGTGTCGCATATGAAACCCAATAAGTGGTAATGGTATTCCAGACCACAAACAGCAAATAGTAATACCATGTAGCGCCTTTGACATCATGCTTTCTGCATATATCCTCAATAAAGAAGAGAGGCACCATCCCGAATAGAGCCAGAAAGCCAAGATGGTCTACCAGAAAAGGTAATGACAACAGCAAGGAGGAAATAAGAATCCACCCCAATATATACATGTGAACACTCTTTCTCGATTTCATAAGGGAACCTTTTAAAGCCTACAAATATACTAAATCTTCATTTTTTATTATATCTTTGTCTTTATTATGGTGACAATTTATGATTGAAGAACTAATAAAAGGGATAATAGTCGGATTGGGAGCATCTATCCCATTGGGACCTATCGGTATTCTATGTATCCAAAGGACTCTGAGCAAAGGGAAATGGTCAGGGTTCGCGACAGGCATGGGAGCCGCGATTTCCGATATAATATTCTCCGCAATTGCCCTTTTGGGTCTGGCCTTTGTCAATGACTTTCTCACCACCTATCGCGAGTGGGTAATGCTATTTGGTGGCGCCATTGTTGCCGGTTTCGGATTGAAAATTTTCATCACTAACCCCATCAAGCAAATCAAGAGGGTTCAAGAAGGTAATCATCAGTACATTCAGGATTTTGCATCCTCATTCATAATGACCATCACCAACCCTGGCGCCATCTTCCTTATCATAGGGATGTTTGCCTTTATCGGTATCGACTCGGGCAGTTACGAATTCGGGCTTGTCCTTGCCCCCGCACTATTGGGAGTATTTATAGGGACTCTCGGATGGTGGTTCACATTATCAACAGTGATAAATATGTTCAGAAACAAGTTCAGACTCAAACAACTGCTTGTAACCAACTGGATTGCTGGTACCATCATTATGGCTATCGGCATTGTATCATTGTTTGAAGGGCTTATTCAAATAATCAGACTATACATATGAGACCAGACAAAACTTTAGGAGTTTTAGGGGGTATGGGACCTGCTGCCACAGCAGATTTCCTCAGAGTTCTCGCTGAAAAAACCCCTGCGAGCTGCGATCAAGAGCACCCTAGAATGATCGTCTACTCAAATACAATCACACCTGACCGTACAACATTTTTGCTTGGGAAAGGGCCGGACCCCACTGAATACCTGAAAGATGGGCTTAAAACCCTCATCGGATGGGGAGCCGATATCCTTTGCGCCACCTGCAACACAGCGCACTACTTCATCGACGGAATGAGGGATGAAATTGAAAAACCTATAGTCCACATAGTGGATGAGACTATACTCAAATCATCAACTATCTCCCCAAAAGGTGCATGGCTTACAGCCACTCTCGGCACCATGAGGACAGGGCTGTACCAGAAACATGCTCAGGAGAGCGGTTACAATTTCAGAGTAGCATCAGAAGAACTCCAAGTGGAGATTCACGATGTGACCGATATGGTAAAGGCTGGCAAGCATAAAGAGGCTGGAGAGAAGTTTAGAGGTATCATTGAACAGCTTTGGGCCATAGAGAAGCTTCCGATCGTAGGTGCCTGCACTGAAATTCCCATTGCATATGCAAACACCGGTCTTGATCCCAAAATGGCCATCTCATCCCTTGAAGCACTAGCAGATGGATGTATCAGAGAGTTATACCACAAATAGCAACCATAAATAGCAAATCTCCACTATGAAAAAGATAAAAATAGCATTACCTATGCAGATTCTGATAGCACTCGTTTTGGGTGTCATATTCGGAATCTTCGGTCATGAATATGTAAAATATATCAGTTGGGCAGGGGTAATATTCCTCCGCTTCCTCAAGATGATTGTAGTACCTATCGTATTCTCATCTATGGTTGTAGGTGTGGCAGGTATGGGCAACAGCGGTGGTCTTGGGAGAATCGCCGGAAAGACCTTCAGCTTCTACATCATCACCACCCTCATAGCAGCATTTATTGGAATGTTCTTCGTGAACATTCTGGAGCCTGGAGTAGGTTCTACCCTTATTGATCAGGCCAATGGCGCTGCCCAAACTGTAACAGCAAACAAGATTTCACTTGGAGAAAGACTGATCACCATAGTTCCTGACAACATCTTCAGATCACTTACTGAGGGAGACCTTCTTGCCATCATCTTCTTCGCTATCCTATTCGGCTTCTTTGTAACCAAAGTGGAGGAAAAGTCGAGAAATATGATTGTGGATGTATTCCAGGCTGTGTTTGATGTTATTATGAAGATCACACTTGCCGTTATCAAACTTGCCCCTATCGGAGTATTTGCCATAGTATCCAAGATGATAGCGGAGCAGGCCGGTGATACAGCCAAACTTATGGAGATCGCCCAAAGCCTCGGTATGTTCGTCCTTATCGTATGGATAGGATGTATGATCCAGTTCTTCATAATCCTCCCTGCTATAGTATATTTCGTCGGCAAGGAGAACCCTTGGAAGCATATGAAGAAGATGTCCACAGCTATCCTCACAGCATTCTCCACCTGTTCTTCAGGTGCAGCACTCCCTATTTCAATGAAGGACTCACAGGAGAAATGCGGCATATCAAACAAGATTGCAAGCTTCACATTGCCACTGGGTGCCACCATCAATATGAACGGCACAGCCCTTTATGAGTGCGTAGCTGTCATTTTCATTGCACAGGTATACGGAGTGGATCTCTCATTCATAGAGCAGCTGATTATTGTAGTAACCGTTCTGTTCTCAGCAATAGGTGCAGCCAGCATCCCTATGGCAGGACTCGTTATGCTATCGGTTGCCCTCTCTGTAGCAGGTCTGCCACTTGAAGGAATAGGCCTTGTGCTTGCAGTTGAGCAGCTCTGCGATATGCCACGCACTGCCACCAATTCATACGGCGACATGTGTGCCGCAGTGGTGATTGCCAAATCAGAAGGTGAAGAGCTTACTATCAGCGAGTAGCCCTCAGAATTTCCCTTTTACCCCCCGGAGGACCGGGAATACGTTCGACTCGAAGGCCCAGGCTTTCGAGTCGTCTTCTTATTACCCCTTTTGAACAATATGTAGTGAGAACTGCGCCGGGATTCATCACCTGCACAAGGCGCTGGAACGCCTCCTCCGTCCACATATCGGGCTGCTTCTCGGGGGCAAAAGCATCAAAATAGACCACATCCACCCTATCGGGCAATGGATCTGCAATATAATCGCAATGCCTCTTTTCCAATATAAACCAAGGGGTAATCTCCACAGGGAGATTCCAGGGCGCTTCATGGATTTTCCCTAGCAGTTCCCCATCTACCAGTTCTCCATACTGGAGCTGGCACAATGTCTCTGACAGAACAGGATATTTTTCATGTGAAATATAGTGGACAGGGTGCTCTGCATCAGCCACCATTGCTGTAACTGCAGCATTGAGTCCAGTGCCGAAGCCCACCTCCAATAATCTTAGAGGTGAACCATCAGCACGGTATAAAAAAGCTGAATCCCTGAATATGTGGTTTGACTCTGTAAGTGCCCCTTTTACGGAGTGGTAATGCTCATCCAACTCCCGGACAAAAAGGGTTGCCGAGCCATCAGCAGTTATCTCTATCTCAGTAGAATGCATCAGACTATCTGGTATAGTACCCAATCATCCTCTCGATGGCCCTTTGGCATACAGGGCAGAACCCTGGAGCCGTATTGGTCTTCATTCTGCAATCAGGAACCGGTCTGAAAATGCCTTTGGCCATATAGCCGCCACCCTCATAGAGTCCCACCTCTGCACCGCTCTCCATCATATCCTTCCATTTGCTGTCAAAATCAACCTGAGTGGTAATATTAGGCTCCCAGGGTTCAATTTTTATATTGTAGAAATCCTCGTACGAGGTGCTTGAGTCATAATATTCATCACCAAGACCAGCAAAACTGTGTCCGAATTCGTGAACAAAGACCGGCTCAGCATAGATGCAGTCGCTTGCACTCAAACCGTAGAAATTATAGATGCCTCCACCACCATACTCCTTATTGTTTACCAGCACATAAAGGGCATCATATGGGGCATTGGACGCCACCTGGCTTACAAGTTTGTGATTCTGCGCTGTGAGATACCTGTCGCTGCGGAAAGTATAGAAATTGGAGCTCACCACTGTCCTTTTCCAGATATCCTTTTGGGGAATATCTGTACCGCTCTCCTCTGACACAGATTCCAGGATCCATATATTGAAGTCACCTTTATGGCGGGTATAAGGATCCATTATAAACATATAGTCTGCAAATCTCTGTGCATCCGCTCTGAATTTGTCCATCTCTTCCGCAGTATAACCTTCCGCTATGAAGAGCAGGTCAACTTTATTGGAAGGATCCCCATTGTACAGTATCTTGTCTACCTTGAAGTCATTTGGCACCTCTCTGCTGATAAGTTTGTCTGAGGGATCCACCTCGATTGAAAAAATTTCCCCATAAAGTCCAGTTTCTCTCGATCTCTCAAATACCTTGAAAAGGAATTTGTCTTTAGGATACGGAATAACATAAGAACTGGCAAATGCCTGAGGTGTGGTTCTCGCTTCTGCAGTAGTTCTCCATTCCTGAAACAGGGTATTGAACCCCTTTGAATATATCTCCTTTCCATCGGGAGTATGGACTTCAAGCCTGTATTCGCCGTAACGGAAAGTATCTACAAGATTCACTTTGGAACCGCTCCAGTCACACTCTCTGGCCATACCATCAAGGAAAATTTTCTGATATGAGGCATCACCGGCAAAAGTGAGGTCCACCCTTAGCCTGTAAGGGTGGAAATAAGTATCATAGTCAGGCTGCTCCACCTGCGACTGCGCCAAAGCACACACTGACACCATAAGAAGCGACAGAACTGCAAAAACTCTTCTCATATTACTCAACAACAACAGGTGATTCCTCAGCAACAACCTCTTCCACGGTCTGTTCAACAACCACTACCTCTTCTTTATTGAAACAAGGGAGTGGAGATGGAAGTTTTGCCCATGCAAACAGGTTACAAATCCACAATACAACCAAAACTACCACTAGTGAAGAGATGGATATCGCCCATTTTTTCCAAGCAGGAATACCCTTTTTGGCATATGGATCTTTCAGATTCAAAGTAGGGAATTTCGCAATATTTGTAAGGGTCTCGCCAAATGGAATGCTGATACGGGTAGAGGCATTCATTGCCCATCCGTTTGCATTCAGAAGAGGTGCAATATTGCGACGGCGGAGTTTCATCCACGCCATAACCATAGCAGGACCCGATATTACAAGCAAACACCCTATGAAAGTAAGGATCACCTGCCACCAGCTCAACGCTACAAGACCTTTTACAAGGCTTGCCAAAGCAGAACCTATCATGCCGACAGCCATACCTAAGGCAGCAAAGATACCGGCAAACTTACCTATATCAAATGGTGCTGCTGCCGCTGCTGAGGCCTTCGGATCGGCTGCAGCCTTGGGGGCATTATTGATGGATGTGGTTACATCCTTCATAATCTTGGCATCCTTATCGGCTGCATTTTTTGCGATGAAACCCTCAACTGTCTTGGCGATTCTTCTGTATGGTGACCAGAATGCCTGCGACATACTGATAGGATTGTCTATTACTTTGGTAATTACGGCATCATACTCTACACCCTTATTGTCGTAGTAGATAGCGTTTTTACCCACTACCACATCTCCTATATCACCCACGGTGATGGCTGCCATAATCTGCAATTTACCGGCTATACCTTTAGCTGTGCAGTCACAGTACACAAGATACATACCGCTTGATGGTGCCGCAGCAGAGTGCTTGCCCATATCATCCACCTTCATGCAGAAGAGGCACTCCCTCTGGTCAATGATAAGTCTTCCCGACTGGAATATCGCTTTGGTCTCCTTGCATTTGTCGTAGAAATCGTGGAAAGTGATGAAGTTCTTGAGCAATCTGTAGAAATCCCTGTAGATATGGAGGAACTTGTCCATAACAGCGATATTGTCCACATCACCTTTAAGTGCAGCATCTTTGGCTACAAGTGCCAGGAGAGCATCCTTATGGTTCTGGTCAAGATATTTCTTAATGGTCTCCATCCCAAGGGATTCAACTTCTGCACCGGCTTTTGAACCTTTCCAGGCCGCATATGCCGCAAATTTGGCACCTATTTCACACCATTCTGCCTCAGTAAGCTCCTTTTTCTTGGGATCCATCACTATCTCTTTAAGAGCCGAAAACTGTGCTGCCCATACAGGATTGATGGCTGCCCTCAAATCCAATGTATCTTCACCGGTAATCCTTGCCAATGGATATGTCGCAATCTCATCAGTCTTGCCGGTAAGGTTATCTGCACTTATGGCTTCAATTCTTGAGTTCTGAACATCAAGGGTAGAAGTGCTGTCAGGTGAGAATGCTGCAAGTTTAGAACGCATAAAGTAATCTTTCACCTTGGCATCAAGAGCATTGTAGAGTTCTACGGCCTTGTCAGTCTGATCACCGTAGGGAGCCTCCACTTTGGCTGCCTGCCATGCTGCATAATCGGCAAGCGCTTTATAGAAATTTTCGATTATCTCACCATTGATACCTACCACTCCACTTCTGTCCGGAACACCACCTGATACTGCAACAGCTGAAGCAATGACAGCCTTCTGGTCAGGATCATCGGCCGATGCCTCAATTATGACGCCATCACCATTAAATGTTGTCTTGGCAAAAATGGCAGAGATATCTGAAACATCTGATATGGAGATTCTGCCGCTCTGCTTGCCAAGGCTTTCAAGGATTCTCCCTGCACATACGGAGAGGTTTTTCCCCAGTTCACTCTCTTTGGAGAAATTGTCCACTTCAATACTATCCTCACCCTTAAGGAGCAGATCAGAATCATTTACTGCATCAACAACCCATTTTGATGTACTTATCACATCCTGTACACGGATCTTTCCATCACCATCCGCGTCCATATATACCAGACTCTTTTCATCTATCTCAAGACCTTTTACGGGACAAGACAGAACTGTCCACATTTTGGGATCAAGTTCGTGCAAATGGGCGATATCTTCACCTTTGGTTATTTTAACACGTGAGCAGCCTCCGATTATCTCGAAGTCCCAATCATACTTATTCTCTTTTCTAATGAATGCCATAATTTTATTTATATTGAATTGGATTTTAACCCTCTAAGTTAACTACTTTTTTTCAAAGTAGTAAAAAAAAGCAGCATCCTGTAAAGATGCTGCTCTAATTTGATTTGGCTATAGGCCTCTATTTGAATTTCTGAGCACCGTAACCCTCCTCTGCTCCGAAGAAAACAAGTGCCTTGTCGAAGCTGTATCTGTTACCGTACATTGAAACTCTGGTGGTGGAAGTACCCTGTTTGTTCAAACCGTGAGCCTCACGGTAAAGGTTAGCTGCAGAGTTAGGATCATAACTTGAAGTGGTCATAACCTTCAGATTTGCAAAACCTTTCAGATAAGGCTGATCGATCAGTTCCTTGAAATTGCTTGTACCTGGCAACTCCCTGTTATTTTCATATTTGACAAGTGACATAACCTCATCAAAACGTTTTGCAGGGACAAACAACCACTGTCCACCGCTTGTTCCAGGGATAGTAATATCACCTTTGTTCATAAAGAACAGGTTGTCCCAGGCAGAGGTGATCTTGCGTTTGTCTGCAGGCAGTGTAGAGTCGTCCCACGCATTGTCGATGGCGCTCAGGTTTGAGCAACCGAAAATGTTGTGGTGAACATCGTGGTCCACACCGTTGCGCATACGGTAACCGTATCCCATATCCTCCATCTCTTTGGTAGCGCACCAGGAGAACAGAACAGTATTGTGGTGGAAATCCACTTTACACTTGTGTGCATTCGTTGTCTGGTTTAGTGCACCATTAACCTCGCAACTCGCGTAGATATTACTTACAAACACATTGTTGTAAATCTGCCAGTTTCCACCTTTATGCATAAGGAGGATACCATAGAACGATGAGTTCAGGAACATGCAGTTCCTTATCGCAAGGTTACCTGAGAAATTGCCACCTATAGAGCGGATTGCTGAGTTGGGTGGTTCACTGATTGGCTTCACTCGACCTGTCTCGCAACCTTCAGGGCAGCCCCAACGTGGATCTGTCGGATCTGCAGGGCAATATTCAAGATAGTTGCCAAGGTCAAAGGAGATACCGTCGATAACCATAGTGGCAGCCATATTTGAGGTGCACTCAAGCATCAGAAGGCCCATACCGATGGTACCTCTCTGCTGGATTGTAGGCTGGATACGGGTAACATACTTCTGAGGGTCTCTCTCTGTGAAATCGGAATTGAATCCACCTACAAGGGATACATATTTACCTTTGATTTCGATCCAACCTCGATCCAGATTACCGAGATAGTTACCCTCAGCAATACATACCACACCGCCATTGGGTGCAAGATCGATGGCCCTTTGTACATCTTTAAGAGGAGATTCTTTTGCACCTGTTCCCCTTGCTGAACCTCTGTCAATGGTTACATAGAGGGCATTTGCCGGGATGTTGGCAGGTGTAAACTCATCAAGACCCACAGGTGCACTTGCCGGAGCAGATGGAGCGGACTGTGGCGACTGATAAGTTTGAGTAGTGGCAGGTTTCTGCGCTGGAGGAGTCTGAGACGAGCTTTGACTCTGAGAGGAAGATGACTTGTTCACCTCCTCTGTTAGTGCATTGATACCTTTTTTCAGTTTGTTACCCAAATTACCCAATTGTGCGTGGGCAACTCCGAATGTAAGGAGGAACATTAGCACTACTATAAATAACTTTTTCATAGTAAATGGGTTTTTAAAATTACAACGGTATAAAGATAACAAAATATATCCATTTTTTATACAACAAAACTAAAGATTTTCAGAAATGCGCACATCACCCCATCTCGCCACCCTCTCATCATAAATCTTCCCACTCCAGTCCAATCCGAAGGCAAAGTCATACATATTCCCCTCTGTATCGCAATGGCAGGCCATATCGTGAGGTTTGTCCTCGCAATGCAACTCCACCGCCGACATATCTTTCGGCAACTGGAAAGGGAGAAGACCCGAAGGCTCTTCCCTGCCCGAAATTATATCCATAATGGCTTGGGCCTGCACATCAAATCCCACAACCAACGCATCGGCATATGGTTCTATCTCCTTCATCACCATAGGATTGAGCATATTGATCACCACTATCACCGGTCTTTTTCCCATCTCCCTCCTGACCTTATGCACCAGTTCCATATCACATTTGTTTATAGTTCTGGCCGACTTGTCACGATAACTCCTCTCCCCCGCTATGCTGTGCTCCCTCGCATCTGCGGCAGTGTAATCCTCATATTGCAGAGAGATGGGGATATATCCATTGTCATAACCCATAAGGTAGCTGTGGGGAGACTCTATGAATACCACAGCAGCATCTGCATCATCGGGACAGGCAGCAATGACAAAATCCCTCTCCACCACTTGTGGCGGTACAGGGTCATACACCCTTTCGTCCAATATCTGTCTCCAATAATTTGGCCCTTCGGGAATTCTCCGTTCGGGAATATATAGTCTTGAACCTTTTTCCAATGGTAACACATTGCCCTTATTTTTCAAAAGGACAATGCTCCTGAGCTGCTGGGCATACCCTTTGGCCATAAATTCGGGAGAGCCCACTACCCTTTCTGCCTCATTTACATCTATATAGGGATTCTCAAAAAGACCTACCCTGAACATATTGAGCAGAAGTCTGTAAGCAGACTCCTCAAACCTCCTTCTCATCCACTCCTCCCCATGCTCCTTGACACCCATCCTGTACGCCTCCAGTACGGGAGCCATCTCGTTGTTCCCTCCAAACTGGTCCACCCCAGCCATCAGTGCCTTATAGTGCCGCTCTGCCACACTCAAATTCTCCACACCCCAAGGCTTGCCTGAGTGTACACCGGGATCCTGCGAGTCGTGGGTCACCAGCCAATCTGTACATATCACACCTTCAAACCCAGCCTCCTGGCGAAGCTGACGCAACAGAACGTCGCTATTGTATCCATTTGCCACATCCTCCGGAGTCTGCCCGTAGGGTATTGTGTAATAAGGCATTACAGCAGAAGAGGCCCCAGTTCCCCTCCGAAGGTCAAAAGCGCCCTTTAGAAAGGGAATTTTATGCAGTTCATAACACCCTCCGGGATATACGGCATATTTTCCATTTCCATAATGGGCATCACGTCCACCTTCTCCACAGCCCCCACCAGGCCAGTGTTTGGCCATTGTATTTACACTTTTTCTGCTCCAGCCATTGCCATCAGGCGACTGGAAGCCGTCAGCATAAGCCCTGGTAAGGTCCGCAACCAATTTTGGATCGCACCCGAACGTACTGCTATAGCGGTACCAGCGGGGATCTGTTCCAAGGTCCGCCTGAGGAGAAAGCGCTGTCGCAATACCTTGCAATCTGTACTCCCTCGCCGCAATCCGTCCAAACTCCTCCACTTGCTCAGGATCAAACGTAGCAGCAAGCCCCAGGAGATTGCTCCAAAGTGACCTTTTCCCACTCGCACCGGCAGCAAACTCTGCATCAGGTGTGGCAAGATGTCTTGGATCGGATGAATTATTGGCCGGAATGCCGTGAGTACGCCCTTCTATCAGCGCTTGCACTTTATTGTTCCACCTTGCAGCCACCGAAGGGGAATCTACCCTCGAGACAAGTACATGACGGACATTGTCCTCCAAAAGGAACTGCCTCTGGGCATCTGTTATATCGGAGGTATCAAGGTGATTCTGAGGGCTATATAGCATAAGTCCTGCAATCTCCTCCACACTCAGTCTCGAGGCAAGATCCCTCGCCCTCTTCTGAGGGGTGAGACGCCAGTCCTCATAAGGCCTCAACACACCATCACCTATAAAATCTTTAAATGGAAGTCCATCCACATAGATAATCTTCACCCCGGAATCGGGAGAGTATCCCAGTTCAATAGTGTCACCAATATGTATAACTTTGTATTCCATAAACCAACTTTCTGCTTCATAGTTTTCCGCGTACGATTTTGGGCAAAAATGGACGCGGGGATTAAAAAAAAGTGCTACTGCGCACGAAAATCTCCAAAAATGGACGCGGGACTCTAGACAACAATCCTGTAGGAGTACTTTCCGCCGGCCTGTCCTTTCTCTCTGACTATATCAAAGTGGTGGGTCCCATCGCCCAGGGAGAGCTCCTCACTGAATCGGTCATATATATTGCGGGCCAGCAGCCCCATGGTCATCCTCATATTTATCTCCACCACCGGGTTGAATCCCGACTCCACACTATAGAACTGGTCCACCCCTACAAACCCTTCATATCTCCCGCAAGCCCTCTCTTTAAGAAACTGCCTCAACCCTTCGCGCACCTCATGCAACTGACACAACGGGATCATTTCTGAGAGCCGCCTCTCAATAAATCCATCCGAGGCCAGAACGTTCCCCCTATATGCGCCATTTTCGGTATAGAACAATGAATATCCGCAGAATGCAACATCTGCAGCAGTTACCCTGTAGAGCATTGCAAACTCCTCCTGAAGGGTCAATCTCTGCTCAACTATGACACATCCGTGCTTGAGAATGAGATTTCTGCACCACCCCTCGTCACTGTGCGAAAGGGTGTCTGCTACCCAACGGATCCCCTTTCCGCTCCCCGAAACCGGGGCCTTGAGGACCACATTTCTGTGCTTGGAAACAAACCTTTCCACCGCCTCAACAGAAGTGGCAGCTGTCCGATAATCAGGTGATGTCATTGGGGCATCAGCCCCACGAGAGCAATGGGTATGGATATATTCCAATGCATCAAGGGCAAATCTCCTGTCAGAGAGCTCCGCAATGGTCTCAATCTGCCCGTCATCAGGGAGGAGTTTCTCAGGATATCCCTCTTTACGCAAACGTTTGCGCAACACAAAATTCCAGCCCCAAGGGAGAATTTTCAGTGGGATCTCCGCCTGCCCATCTGCGTCACCATCAAGCCCAACCATCCAGCGTGTCAGGTCCGCACAATCCCTCCCAAAGGCAAGAGCACTCTCCGGAGGGACAAAATGGGGATCACCATTTGCCAGACACAGGTCATGTTCGGGATTGAAGATATACATCTACTCGATGGTACAATCAAAGGTCTCCACCTTGTTTTTGAGGTAGTTATTGGAAACAGTCAAAGTCACTTTCCCCTTTTTCACTTTGGACAAATCCCAAACCATATATAAAGAAGATACCCAATTCACATAGTGAATATTGACATTAAAACGGTTCTTCTCCCAACCGTATGCACCAGAAGCGTAGAATGGCCCTTCAAGCCCCACGTGCCAATCGACCGGATTGATGGAATATGGTGGGAGTCCTGCAATCTTCTCCCTTAACCACTTGTTATAACCAAGAGGTTGGGTATAGCGTGTACCGTCTTCCTTGACGATAGTCATCATCATCCCTACAAAACTCTGCGCCAGATATATCTCCTTCCATCCGTATCTGTTTGCAGGAACCTTGATGGTCTTCCCTGCCACCTTTCTCAAGAGTGCATCATTTGTCTGTTTCCCCACAGGGAGCTCCAACTGGTAGGATGAGACCTTTTTCTTCAGAATTTCATAATCCTCACTTGCTGGTAGTGGCTCATCCGATAGTGCCGGGAGGAATTTATTCCAGATAAGGCCCCTCTGTGGTTTGCCATTTGTAAACGAAGCCTCTGTCAATACTATAACCACATCTTTCTCTGGGACCACTATAACATATTGCCCCAACGCACCATCAGCACGGACAGCCGAAGGATAAGCACACTGCCAGGTCTGGAAGCCATAACCATAGTCCCCACCATCAGACTGTTTTGCACTCATCTGCTCTATCCACTCACGGGAGATAAGCTGTTTACCTTCCCATACGCCACCCTGCAGCCACATCTGTCCCACTTTGGCCAGAGATTCACTCTGGATATGGAGTCCCCAGCCCCCTGTATTGACACCTTCGGGGCTCTCCTCCCAATTGACCTTAGTGATGCCCATTGGGGTAAAGAGCTTCTCTTTGAGATAGTCAAGGGTCTTCATCCCTGTCACCTTCTGTACTATTGCAGATAGCATGTATGTTACCATCGAGTCATATGCAAAGACCTCACCCGGCTCATTGATGACCTCTTTGGAGAGGAATGTCCTGATCCACTCTGTGCCGCGGCTCCTCATTGCCCAGTCGGGCTTGATACCTGAGGTCATGGTAAGGAGATCCCTCACTGTCATATCTGCAAGACGTGTTGAGATGGTATCCGGAAGGTAATCTATAAAGAATGTGGCCACCCTGTCATCCAGACGGAGTCTGTTCTCATCTATGGCAATACCCACAGCCATACTTACAAGCGTTTTTGAACTTGAATATTGTGTATGCTGATATTCAGGGGCAAAAGGTGCAGGATAAAACTCTCCCACCACCTTTCCATGGCGCATCACTATCACACTATGGATATCTGTCCCTGGCATTGCGTGGAGCGAATCAAAAAGTTCGATAAGGGCCTTGGAGGGGACACCTTGCTCTTCAGGGGTGCAGCGTGGAAGTTCATTGATCTGGGCACCTGCCACGAGTGTCAGGGATGCAAAAAACAGGATGGATAAAACTCTTTTCATATCACAGATTTTATAGATATTCTACAAAGTTATTTAATTTTGTAAAGTAATCAAAAGAGAATATTTATGAAAAGGATCACTCTGCTTATTGCAATTTTTTTCTCAATTTCCGCTCTTTGGGGACAAGGGAGCTATGAGAGGGGCAAATTTATCTCGCCCACCACTTCTGACACACTTCTGTACCGTTACCTGACACCGGAGAATATGAAAAAAGGGGAAAAATACCCATTGGTCATCTTCCTGCACGGCTCGGGAGGGAGGGGGAATGACAATGAGGCCCAGCTATTCCACGGCGGGCAGATGTTCCTTAACCCAGTTTACCGGGAAAAGTATCCTGCGTATGTAGTATTCCCCCAATGCCCTGCAGGGGTATCAGGTGCCTATCATAAGCCACTGGAGACATTAAGACCGGACGGCATGCCTGAGAATCCCCCTATTGCACCTATAATGCAGACCCTCAAGGAGCTCATAGATTCATACATAGCACTCCCATCAGTAGACAGCCGCAGAATCTATATTATGGGCATATCTATGGGAGGAATGGCCACATTTGATATGGTATGCCGCTTCCCTGACACCTTTGCAGCAGCAATCCCTATTTGCGGCTCGGTCAATCCCAAAAGGCTTATCAGTGCCAAAGATGTAAGTTTCAGGCTATTCCACGGCGATGCAGACAAGGCTGTAACCACAGAAGGGTCACGAGAGGCATACAAAGCGCTTCGCGCAATGGGGGCCGATGTGGAGTATATAGAATTTGCGGGGTGCACCCACAACAGTTGGAACCCCGCATTCAATTACCCGGATTTTATGGAGTGGCTGTTCAAACAGAAAAAATAACGGATGATTATTATACAGCCTACTTCTTCTCTTGCTTGTTCTTCTCCTCAACAGTAGGAGCTGACTCTTTGTATTTGAACCTTCGGATCTTCTGTGTGGCTGTCTTCTCGAAAGGCTCCTTCATTACCTCTACAGAGCTCACCTGTGAAGACTTGTTCACGTTCTTGTTGGTAATGCTGAGAATTTTCTCTTTCCATCCGTCAAGTTTTTCGTACAGTCTGTCTTCAGACTCATTGTCCCACTGGATAAAGTTTTCACTTGGCTGTACCAGTGCTACAAGTTTGCCGTTTCTCTCGACGATGATAGACTCGCTTACACCTTCGATATTGTTAACCACATTTTCGATCTCCTCAGGGTAGATATTTTCACCTGAAGGGCCAAGAATCATATTGTTGTTACGCCCTTTGATATAGAAACGTCCCTTTTCATCCTGAACAGCTATATCACTGGTGCGGAACCACCCGTCCTCAGTGAAAACACTTTTGGTACGTACAGGATCTTTATAATAACCAAGCATTACATTTGGCCCCAGGGCCACAACCTCACCCTCTCCGGTCTGAGGATCCATATTGTGAAGTTTGAGTTTTACATTATAGACAGGATATCCGAATGAACCTACCTTTCTCCATCCGTGCATAGAGTATCCAAGTAGCGGAGATGTCTCAGTAAGTCCGTATCCGATAGCGTATGGGAACTTCGCTTTAAGGAGGAATTTCTCCACTTCAGGGTCAAGTTTTGCACCTCCGATACCATAGAATGACATATGACCTCCGAAAGTCGCTTTAAGTTTCATCCCTATGATCCAGCACATAAGACCATACATATGCTCATTCATCCAGGTAAGGGTACGGCTGTTCCTGATGGTAGGGAGTACACTCCCCTTATATACCTTCTCGATAATCATAGGTACAGTAAGCATAGTGGTGGGTTTCACCACCTTAAGTGCTTTAAGGAGCAATGAGGCAACTGGTGGCTTAGGGAGATAATATACTGTAGCACCGCAGTACATAGGGTAAAGCATACAGAGGGTCATCTCCAGTGTATGAGCCATCGGAAGCACCGAGAGCCATCTGTCTTTCGATGTTCTTTTGCAGGAGTGGTAACAGGTTATGACATTGGCAGTAAGGTTTCTGTGACTCAGCACCACACCTTTTGCACTTCCTGTGGTACCGGATGTATAGATAATGGTAGCAATATCTTCAGGTGTCGGTACAGAAGTCTTGCCGTCACAAGTGAAGTGCTCATCATCTGACTTCACTATCTCCAATGTATCGATATCTATAATGAGGACCATTTTGTCCTTTACCTCCTCTGACACCTTGCCAGCCAATCTCTGTGAGACAAATATCGCTTTAGTCTCCGAGTGGTTGATGATATTGGTAACCTCGTTCTGTGAACTGTCAGGAAGAATAGGGATAACTATTCTTCCGAAAGGTGCAAGGCTGAAGAAAGCGACTGACCAGTTAGGCATACTCTGCGAAAGGATAGCCACTTTATCACCAGCTCCGATACCGTACTGGGTTAGCACCTTTGAGAGGCTGTCGCACTTCTCCTTAAAAGAGGCGTATGTATAACCACCTTTTTGGGTATCGTACCACTGGGTGTATTGTTTTTTTGAATATACCGTAGTGGCATACTCGTATAGTTTGGCGAGGGTATCAACATACTTTTCCCTCATCTTCTGCATTCTCTTATAAACTTGTAACATAAATAAAAAAGGGACAAAAAATTCCAATTATGCAAAATTACTTAAATATTCAAGATTACAATCCGATTGTGGCAATATGACCACATTTTATTACTTTTGCACCCCCAAAAATATTGAGAATATGAATACAATCTGGATAGTAATGCCGATCCTCATCATACTGATGTTCCTCCTCGGCACAGACCTTAACCGCAAATCATTTACAGATGTGGCACGCAACCCACGTGCAGTGCTTGTGGGGATGATAGGACAACTCATTATACTTCCACTGGTTGCATTTTGCATAGCTTGGGCACTAAAACTTCCTGCAGTATACTTCACAGGTGTTGTCCTGATTGCATGCTGCCCGGGGGGAAGCTCTTCAAATGTATTCTCAATGCTGGCAAAAGGGGATGTGGCACTATCGGTCACACTTACTGCCATCAGCAGCATAATTACCCTTTTCACCATTCCTGTCATTATGGAATTCGTCTCCAATTTCGTATCGGAACAGACAGGGACTCAGATTGTCCTCCCTGTAGGGAAGCTGATAGTGCAGAATCTTGTATTGCTCTTTGCCCCCCTTCTGGCGGGCATCGCCTTCAGGCATTTTGCCCCTGAAAAAGCGGCCAAAGTAAACAAGACCCTAAGCAAAGGTGCCTTCCCGGCACTTATGCTTCTGGCTGCCATATTTTTCCTCCAGTACACAGAAGAGATCATCGCCAATTTTACAGTTCTCGGCATAGCAATTACAGCCCTCATTCTGGCTGCCATGTTATGCAGCTCCGCCCTTTCAAGAGTAGGGAAATTCAGCACTGCAGTACGAAGAACCATAGTGATCGAGGTGGGTATGCAAAATGCTGCTCAAGCCATTGCGATAGCCTCATCACCATTCATATTCAATAGTGGAGAGATGGCAATCCCTGCCATCATCTATGCACTGATGATGAATGTGATTCTGCTCATCTATGTTTATGTGATTAAAAAAAGATCCTAAGCAACCATCGACACTCCGGCTGCGACTATCAGCAGCAAAGAGAAAACAAGAAGATTCTTTGCAGTCCTCCCAAGAACTGGATTAAGGGCTGCACCTCTGCACCTTACCATCTGGCGCCATGTCTGTATGTGGAGAACAAGATATACAGCAAGGGGAAGAGCTGCCCAAATGGAGAGTTCCTTCCATACAGGAATCATCACCACCATTGCCAGATTTCCCGCCATCAGGTAGAACCACGCCATCACCTTCCTTCCAAAAATGACCACTGTGGTCCTTTTATTGACAGCAGCATCATCTTCCATATCCCTGTAATTGTTGACCACCAGCACATTGGCAGCCATCAGACCCACAGCAACGGATGCAGGGAGCGATATTTGCCAGCCATACCATCCCCCTGCCTGCAGATAGCAGGTAAGGGTTACCGGGACTATACCGAAAAAGATTATAACCGCCACATCGCCCAATCCATGATGCGAAAGCGGATATGGTCCTGCACTGTATGCAAGTGCGAAAATACCCACCGAGACACCGACAAGAATCAGCCACCAGGGTCCGTACAGAAGCATTGTACACCCGACTGCTGCAGCCAGGGCCAAAGTTAAGAATGTGGCCCTCTTCATGGCACCGGGGGTAATGTCCCCTTCGGTAACACCGCGGCGGAACCCCTCCCTCCCTTTCCGGTCAAGGCCATTCTTGTAGTCAAAATACTCATTTGCAAAATTTGAAGCTATCTGCGCGAGTACGGCGAATACCAGACACAAGAGGGCCGGTACCATAGAGAACAATCCGCACAGAAGCATACAACCCATAGCGACAAGCACCCCCGAAATACTCACCGGGAGTGTTCTCAAACGCATAGCTTCAATCCATTTTTTCATAAAGCGTTACAATGCCCCCTCTATCATCTTCATAACCTTCTCCATATCCCCCTCTTCAAACCCTTTGGAGGCATGGATAAGCTTTCCATCCTTGCCGAACAGATATGCACGGGGAATGGTTATGTCTGCGAACTTGGAATAAACCTCGCGTTTTGGATCGGGGTACATCAGGAATGAAAACTTCTTGACCTCATTATAATCTTTCAGCTGCTCATCTGTATGCTCACGCCCTACTACCACCAGACGGAAACCCTTCTTGTTCTTGTACACAGGCCACAACTTCTCCTGCACCGCTGCCAGCTCCTTCTGGCAAGGTCCGCACCATGTGGCAAAGAAGGTCATCAGGACCACCTTCCCTTTAAGATCTGCAGAGGATAGGTTTCCATGCACATCTGAACTGAGGACGAAATCCGGCATTTGTGTTCCCACCGCCATCTCACGAGACTTCTGGTTTTGTGCTACTGCATCAAAGACAGAAGCTAAAGAGATTGCACAAAGTGCAACCATAAAGAAAATTGACTTCTTCATAATTATCTCATTTTAAACTGTTTCTACATAAAAATTACCCTTATCATCGCGGCAGATGGTATCCCCTTCATTGACATTTACAAACCCTTCCAGGGTCATAAGTGAAAGCATGGAGAACCCCATACAGAAATAAGGGGCCAACACCATATCTCCGCAGAACTCTTTCACCTGCGGATAGTTCAGCCCCGTATATAAAATCTTGTTTTGCATACTCAATGGTAAAAATTCAGGCTCACTAAAAATCTATAGAGCCCTTCCCTTTTTTCAGATGGACATACGCCTCAGCATCTGACACCCCTATCTCCCTGCCACGGAACTTGGCCATATTGCCGTGCCAGTCATCTACCCATCCTGCAGGGTCCTGGCTTACGTGACAGAACAGAGCCTCCCTCTTTTTGTCTGCATAGTCTGAGATATCCACATAGTCTGTAGGGAAGAATGACTGCGACTGGAGACCGGTCATAGCCTCACCATAATACAATTCAAAAGTGTATCCCAATCTTCTCCATGCATCATATACAAGAGATGCACATACCCTATGGTCGGCGTGTGAATCGATAGGCCAATGGGTAAATACGATATCGGGATTTTCAGCTGCAATAGCCTCTCTCATCTCTACATAACGTTCCTTGTTAATTTCCGAACTGCCGTCGATCTGGGTAAGGAACACAGCTTTGACACCCAACACCTTACACGCATTTTCAGCCTCCACTTTTCTGATGGCAGCCGCCTCATCATGAGATTTACCAGGGATACCTGCCTCACCTTTGGTCATATAAATGCTCACAACATTCCAGCCTTCAGCCTTTAGAGCAAGCATTGTCCCGCCAAAAACAGATTCCGGATCATCTGGATGTGCTCCGACAATCACCGCTGTTCTCTTTTTTGATGCAGATTTCTGTGTATCTTGTGCAAATGCGGGCAGTCCCACAACAGAAGCCCCCAATAGGGCAGCCCCCGTCTTTTTGATCATCTCTCTTCTTTTCATAACAGTCATGATTTAGCATTTTATTTGATACAATATTACGGAATTTCGGGAGGATATCCAATAATTTGTTATCCAATTCTGACTTCATCCCAGAAACAAGTGACACTGTTTTCCTGACACCCCTGTCACCGGCAGGACCAGCTACGACTCCTACAATATCAACTTTGACCACAGGGACAGCGGTATCAATATATCATCAGGCTCCCGCAACAACGGATTCAGCATCCGCCCTGTCACCTCCGGGACAGCACACTGACCCGCCAGACAGGACTAAAGACACACGCCCTATCCAAAGGACTAAGAACACTACCATAACACTAAGTAGACTACACTAACACGAAGAACACTACCTCAACATTAAGTGGACTACGCTAACACTAAGGACACTGCCCTAACACGAAGGGACTAAGCACGCCACCCCACACTAGAGGCAACTCCAGCAGGGGTGGTTACGTCTATTCCCCCTCTAAAAACCGTGACTAAGCACATTTTCCACCTTCCAAGGCCCTTTTTGCGTCCAGTCCCTTCGCGGTACACCCGCTAACTGATTCACTCAGTTCTCCTATGACTCACTCAGTTCTCCGCTGATTCACTCGGACCTCACCAACTCAGTGAGCACATCTCAAAAAGCTAATTCATTATAAGTCAAGATATTACTAAACGAAAGCGTACTCAACCCCTCTTACTGGGCGGGGTATGAGCACGCCTCAAAAAGTCAAACGACTAATTATCAAGAAGTTACAAATCTGTGCCGTGCTCACCCATTTGGCACAGTAATATATATAAACCCCAGACAGTACATCTGCGACAAAAAGGTGCATCAGCACCGTGCCACTCGCGTCAGCGAGATCTGCATAGCAGATTGAAGCAGCGATGGCACCCGACCTGAGTGAAACGAACGGTCGGCATATGCCCCCATCGGGGGCTGTCAGCGTGTGCTGATTGGGGGGCGAAATATCTCCACAAGAAAAGGGAGCCAATGGCTGAACTTTCTTAAAAGACGTCATCAGACGTCCCGCGGAGCCCGTGTATTTGCGGAGCAAATACGGCAAGGGCGGGAGCGCTAGTCTGGCGAGAGCCAGTAAACACAGTGGCGATGGGCGGGCTCGAACCGCCGTCCATACATAGCACCCAAAAGCTTTCTACACGCTTATTCCTTTAGTGGTTGTCGGGGCAAGGCTGCTAAAGGACAAACTACCTTACCCTTATCCTCTGAATCTTAGGATACCTTAGAGGAATCGGTATCCGCATTCCGCTTGGATG
>JAZUMG010000014.1:0-61940 GCA_045603545.1 Candidatus Coprenecus sp.
TTGACCGTTCTTGGCTTGGTTGCAATGAGCACTTATTATATTTCATTACATAGGAAGGATTCGGCTGTCCGGAAAGTTTTCGGGGCAACAGGCGGTGAAGAAATCCGTCGTCACATCTATCGATACCTCAAAATAGTAGTAGCCGCAAGTGTCATCGGTATCATCCTTTCAATTATAATAAACGATGCCATTATCATGAGCTATTCCTACCGCCTGAACTCTACATACTGGATCTATATATTGGCTATTATATTTGTTGCCAGCATTGCTTTCCTATCCGTTTATCTTCAAGCGAGGAGTGCTGCGATGAAGAATCCGGTTCTTTATCTGCGGGATGAATAAACAAAACTTCCATTAGCTGATGGGAGTTATGGAGTACCATTATGACTATTATAAAACGCCCGGCAAGACTTCAGCCAGCACAGCTGTCATAAGACTTGCCCTTTGGGCAGAGCGGTATCAGAATGCTTACGCCCTCTTCCATCCATAACTCGCTTCGCTCGATTAATCACCTCAGATATTTGCCATTCAAGATCAAATCACATATCTTCACATGCATAAATCGGAATTTATCGGTCACAGTTGACTCCGATTTTGCATCTTAACAATAAACATATCCAATTATGAGGAAAGTAATAGTTCTGTTTGTAATATTTGTCTTAGCTCCTGTTTCAATATTTGCTCAAGAGAAAGTTGAAAAACCTATTGAAGTCAATATCAGCTATGGTGGACCACAAGCTATGTTAGGATGGGATGGTGGAGCTCACACTACATTTTCTGCTATGCTGGAAGTCAAGTATACACCAATCAAATGGGTCAGTATAGGAATTGTGTGTGGTTTACGAGATAAAAGTAGAGGATCCAGCTTAGGACCTGTAGAAGAAGGAGAACCTGATACAGGGATATCGTATGATGCCAATCTTATGCTGAATATCTACGGAAACTGGCTTACTAAGAAACATCTCAGATTATACTCTGGTATCGGCTATGGAACTATGGGAGGCTATATCGATTCAGATTATCGTCCATCACACGGATTTCAGTTCATACCGATTGGACTGTCATACGGCAGGACCTTTTACGGTTTTGCAGAATTGGGAATGGGCTGGATGTACTGTCCTGCAAGAGCTGGAATAGGCATCAGGTTTTAATTAGCTCTGGTAGCAGTAAAATTCGTATTTATCTAACAACCAGAATCCTCGGCACTCATGCCGGGGATTCATTGTATATATAAGCGGCACTTGCCCACTTCCCTGCCGGTCAGTCGGCAACCTTCATCTGAGACTTGAGTCTTCTTCCTCTGGCAAATCTTGCAGGTTCCGCGATATAGTCACGTAAATGATTTTTGGAAAGAAGTTTTCGGCCAGGTCTGCAAAAATATGTTAGACCTGGCCGGAACCGAATCAGGAACCTGAATTGGGACCAATAAGTTAATTATGTGAAATAAAATACTTTACTTTGTATTAATTCTGATGAGTATGAACAATATCCTAAATATCAATAGCCGCGGAGAGTTCCGTGAGTGGCTGCTGGGGAATGCGGGGAGCCAGGCGGAGTGCTGGGTGCCGGTCAAGCGGGGCAGACCTGCCGATGACAATTGCCTTTATTATCTGGATGCAGTCGAGGAGGCATTGTGCTTCGGGTGGATTGACAGCGTGATGAAATCCATTGACGGAGTCACTATGCAGCGGTTTTCCCCCAGGAGGAAGAACAGCCCTTGGACAGAGCTGAACAAGGAGCGTTGCCGTAGGCTTGAGAAACTGGGGCTGATGACCCAGGCAGGGAGGGATGCACTTCCCGAAATGGATATTGCCCGCTTTGAGGTGGATCCGGAAGTGGCTGCAGCTCTGAAGGATGCGGGAGTTTGGACCAATTTCACCCAATTCCCCCCACTCTATCAGCGGATCCGTGCGTACAATGTGGCTTTCAGCAAAAAGAGGCACCCCGAGGCATACGAGAAGGCCCTTGCCCGCCTGATTGAGCAGACCCTCCGAGGGAAGCTCTACGGCGACTGGAACGATTACGGAAGACTGTTGGATTATTAGGAAGGACAATGGATGAGTAGCAGACATGTCGCTTTCGGGCCAGGTGGACTTGTTTTGCTTCTATCTGGCCCACTTGCTTGCATGCAAATTGTTATTGATTAAGGTGTTATGGTTTCGCTTATGGGTCAGGTAGAAGGCTTTTTAGTCCACCGGGCCCGGAATGCGTTGCAATAAATGAATATCAATGGAAATGAATGAGGAATTGCTATACAGATGCGACGGCAGCGTCGAGGCCAATGTGGTGGCAAATATATTGGAGGTCAATGGTATTGCGTTCCGTCTCCACGATGAGACGGCGGACCAGAGGACAGGTGCGCACGGTCCTCTCCCCGGCATTGCCATATATGTGGCAGGGCAGGACTATGAAAGGGCAATGGAGCTGATTGCCCCTGCAGTAAGCCAGTGGGCAAATGATAATTCCCCTGCCTCTACATATTCAATACAAAGGGTTGGGGGCTGACCCATAATATTGCTGCGCCCCTTTTCCTCCTCAGCATCGTCCTGATGTTTGTGGCCAATCGCATGAGCAAAAGGGGAAAGTGAAAAAATTTTGCTTCAGTCTTGTAGTAAATGGCTGAATCTGGCGTCTAATGTGCAAAACAAAAGAATCAAAAAAATATGGAATTGGAATTCGCACAAACCGTAAGGGAGCATAAAGGGACGATATATACTGTCTGCTATATGTTCTCAAACAATCCCGATGAGGTCGCGGATCTCTTTCAGGAGATTCTGATAAATCTCTGGAAGGGATTCCCAAAATTTAGGGGTGAAAGCAATGTCAGGACTTGGATATATCGTATCAGCCTGAATACATGCATATCATCCGAAAGAAAAAAGAGTCGCATGGTGGAGACGCTGCCCCTGACGATGGATATCAATTTGTTCTCTGATTCGGATGATGATACCAAACAGGTTCAGATGCTGAGAGATAGGATCAATAAACTCGGACCTTTTGATCGTGCCATAGTTCTTCTGTGGCTGGAGAATCTCAGTTATGATGAGATCGGGGCAATTGTCGGAATATCGGCCAAGAATGTGTCGGTACGTCTTGTCAGGATCAAGGAACAGCTTAAAAAAATGTCAAACGAATAAATTGTACAGAATATGGAAAATAATATATACTCTAGAGAACTTGAAGAGATGCGCTCACAAGTGGCCATACTCAAGAAGAAACTTGATAAACAGACCATTATCAGTGACACCCATATCCGTAATTCGATGATCTCCAAGAGGTCGGATATGACGAGAATAATAGCGGCAACCATCTTTGTCGGTATGCTTTCAGTACCCTATTGCACATGGATATTTTATAAATTTGGACTCTCGTTGTATTTTATCGTGGCCACAGATATTATGTTGGCAGTCTGCTTATGGATTACGATTAAGCAGAGATGTGCATTGAAGAATATGGACTTTACCCAGGGAAATCTGGTGGATGTAGCAGAGAAGTTGAATAGGGTGAAGACACATTATCACGAGTGGATAAAGATAGGACTTCCATTGATCCTTTTGTGGGTATCCTGGTTAGCCTATGAGGTACTTACAAATATGGAGCCCAGTCCGATGCAGGTGGGATTTCTTAGCGGTTCAGCGGTAGGAGTCATCATAGGTGGATTCGTAGGCTATCGTATCAATCGTAAGATTGTCGCCAAATCGGCAGAGATTCTGAAACAGATTCAGGAGCTTCAGAATATCTGATGGTTTAGAGAGGTAGGTTCCCGGCCAGGTCTGCATTTTTTTGTTAGGCCTGGCCGGTTGCTTTTGGGGTAAGTGTCAGTTATTCAGAGTGTTGGTTTTTGTGTTTTCGGCCAGGTCGGACACTTTTTTGCAGACCTGGCCGGGAGCGGGGCTATCTCGGGGAGGTGCCATCTGTCTTGCAATTCAAATCAATATTGCATAACTTTACTCGTATAAATAATGTTTTATTGGACTCCATGGACTTCAAGACTTTTGGTAATGTAGCCTCTCCTACTCTTCTGCTTATTCCTGGCCTGGGGGTATCATACGAGATATTCCTCCCCCTTATCGGCATGCTGGAGAAGAGGTTCTATATCATTGCCGTTCAGGTGGATGGGTTTACCCTGGGGCACTATACTGAATTCACTTCCATAGATGACCAGGCCAGGCAGGTATCTGAATATGTCAAAAAGTATCATGAAGGTCATATGGACATAGTCTATGGACTCTCTCTGGGTGGGAAGATTTTGTCACGAATTCTTGAGGCAGATGAGGTCACGATTAAGCATGCGATATTGGATGCTGCTCCCCTGTTGCCGCTTCCCCGCTGGCTTGTCGGCCCATTGAAATATCTTCAGTGTGCCAATGTGTGGAGCTGCTATCATTGGACACGATTCTGGAGGTGGTTATTCCATTCCCATTATTTTGATGTCTTGCTTGATGAATGCAGGAAGATTTATCCATATGGAGGTAGCAAGGCTGTTTTGGATGGATACACATCGGTCTATACCACAAGACTTGAAAGCATATCAGGGGCCGATATCCATTACTGGTATGGAACCAAGGAGGCATTTGTCGCCAAACCTCAGGTGAGGCATTTGATGGCATTGCACCCAGATACGTCAGTTGAAGTTTTCAAGGGGATGAATCACGGACAGCTTCTTGTCGATCGTCCCGAAGAGATAGCAAAGAGAATAATACAGTTGGAGAATGAATAGAAATTTGTTGATACAGGCATTGGTTAAATTGTCTGCGGGAATCATTTTGGTCGGACTGATGGTATTTCTCCCTGCAGGATCATTTGGCTTTTGGCAGGGATGGCTTCTTATGGGAGTCCTATTTGTCCCTATGCTCATAGCGGGAGTGGTTATGATGGTCAAGAATCAGGGGTTGCTTCGCAAAAGATTGGATGCCAAGGAGAAAGAGGGTGAACAGAAGAGAGTTGTGGCATTGAGTGGTGTGCTGTTCATAGTTTCATTTGTCACAGCGGGTCTGAATTGGAGATATGGTTGGTGGATGTTGCCGGAGTGGGCAGTGTGGACAGCGGCGGCCATTTTCATTCTGTCATATATTTTATATGCGGAAGTGTTGCGGGAGAACGAATATCTCTCCAGGACCATTGAGGTGCAGAAGGGGCAGAAAGTCATTGATACCGGGTTATATGGCATGGTCCGTCATCCGATGTACTTGGCGACAGTCATAATGTTCCTGTCTATGCCACTAGTCCTCGGTTCGCCAATATCATTTGTCATTATGATCGGATATTTTCCTGTGATTGCCAAGAGGATAAGGAATGAAGAGGAGGTTCTGGCGGCTGGTCTTGATGGTTACAAGGAGTACCAGATGCGGGTGAAATATAAGGTAATTCCATTTATCTGGTAGAATACGTACGGCGGGCAGTTTAGGCACAGATTCGGCCCTTTCCGTGCCGGTATTAGATTTTGCTCTTTCAGATGTTTCGTTTTTCGGCCAGGTCTGCATTTTTTTGTTAGGCCTGGCCGGTTGCTTTTGGGATAAGTATCAGTTACTCAGTGTGTTGGTTTTTGTGTTTTCGGCCAGGTCGGACACTTTTTTGCAGACCTGGCCGGGAGGGGGCATACAATTACGGTATCCCATGACCATCTGACATTTTTTCGGCACTTTGGTTTGGCGGTGATCGGAGGTCAGGTTCTTCAGGCGTTCGCTACGCTCACTCCCACCACCGCTTTCGCGGCTGCTCGCTGTGAACACTCACTGGGTGTTCACTAATCGCTCACGACCCCGCTATCAAGCGCGGGTGCTTAGGCCTTCAGAACCTGATCCTCCGAATCACCTTCAGATTTATTCTCGGCTGGCACTTTGGACACAGAAACCCACGATTTCGTGCCCGTTTACTTTTGGATGGAGCGGTCTCGGATTTCCATTGTGATGTCTATATAGCTGCGTTTGCCTTCGATGTAGTCGGTATAGAGCACTTCGGCATCCCCACCTTTCAGAAAGTGACATTTGCCACACGCTTCACAGTCGTGAAGGCATTTCCAGGCATCCTGAACAAAGGCCAGCCTCTCTTCCCTGGTGGAGTTGTCTATTTTGGGAGGTTGCATATTGTCGTCAAGTTAAATGATGGCCACTTTGATCACCCCATCCAGTTTGTTCTCAAAGATGCGGTAGGCCTCTTCGATTTCACTCAGTGGGAAACGGTGTGTGATGAGCGGTGTGGTGTCGATCCTCCCCTCCTCTATCATACGAAGCACCTCTTCGACTACCCCCACCATTTCATGGCCCACGGTGATCCCGGGGACGGCGCGAGGTACGCTCCCGTGCTTGATATGGAGGTCGCTGGTGCAGATGCTGCTCATCGTCACACGGACAATGGCATCAGTTGGTTCGACTAATGCGGGCTTCGGCTTATCCACCAAAGCAAACTTCCCTTTTTCGATATATGTGTATGCAAGCATAATTGTCCTACTCTTTTCATAGCAAAATTACTTTATTTTCTAAAATATCCTGTTCCGGCGAGTGTGGGAGAAACGGCCACTTTTGCTCTGCAATAGCGGATTATTATTTCTGGCAGGGTGAAAGCATTGCTGCTCGTTTGGTCAATTTTTCCTCAGATTTCTTCCAAAATTCCTATATATTTCGGGAATATTTGTCCAATAATTCCTATTTGGTAAATTTGTGCTGAAATCCGATACTATGCTGGAAGATATAGAACTTTTGGAAAGTGAGAGTCTGCTGAAGGGGCTTCGCTTTCCTCACAAAATAAAGAAAGTGACCCAGATTGTGATTACCTCCGGACAGTTTTCCTGTCTGGTGGATTTTCGTATGTGGTCCCTCAATGCCCCTTCTGTGGCCCTGTTCCTCCCCGGTCAGGTGGTGGAGTCGATTGAGGTCGATGATGAGTTTGTAGGGTTCGGTATGGTTATGAATCAGGATTTCACCGATTCGCTGAATCTTCCTGTAAGTCTGCAGGAGAGGCTCTTTATCAAAGATACCCAATTCTATAGCGTCTCAGTGGAGGTCATAGATGTCCTTACATCTGTTTACAGGCAGGTCTCAAGTCTGATGAAGCAGCCAGACAATCCTTATAGGGAGGAGATCATCAGACACCTCTTTTCAGCCTATTATTACGGTCTTGGGTATTATATGCATGGTCTGCAAAGCCAGCCGGCTGCTATGACTATCCAGCAGGAAAAATGTGAAAAATTCATGTCACTCGTAGCAGAAAACTTCAAGACCCAGCGTGACATCGGATTCTATGCCGACAAACTTTGCGTGACCAGCAAATATCTCTCGACTATGCTCAAGCAGGAGACCGGCATGACCGCCCTTGATTGGATAGAGAGACATGTGGTTCTGTATGCCAAGAGCTGCCTTTCATCCACATCGATGACCATCCAGGAGATAAGTGACGAACTGGATTTCCCTTCTCAGTCTGTATTTGGAAAATACTTCAAGAGGGTTGAAGGGGTCTCTCCAAAAGCATACCGCCAGTCCTTGTCCAGAGACTGACGGCAATGCTATAAAATCTCAGCAATCTGATGGCCTGTTGACTCTTCATAGAGAGTGCCATCTTTGACTATTGCCTTCATAAATGGATGTCTGAAATGGAGATAATCTTCGATAAGGCTATTGACAAATGCAGTAATCTCCTCTGGAGTGCACATCTCCTCCCTGTACTCAATAGAAAGTTTCTCCTTCCAATATGAGACCCCTATCATATTTCTAGTCACTCTGTTGCTTGCTTTCCTGACGGGGTTGTTGATCATTGGTGGCGGTGGCACGATATTATCGGTTGCTACCAGCTCACCTTTGATCTCACGCACCCTTTTGTTAAGGAAGGGCATCTTTTCATAAGTCTGCTTCAATCCATACATCAAGCACACATGATGAAGGGGTTCTTTAAATATTACTCTCTTTGTCTTCATCATTTTCAAGGAATTTCTCCACGAACTTGTCCTCGATTTTCTGGTATGTCCCTACGACAGCATCCTCGATTTTCTGATAAGTTCCTACTACTGTGTCTTCTACTTTCTGATACGCACCTACTACGGTGTCCTCGATTTTTGTCTTTTTTGGTTTAAGTGTTGCCATTATTATTGATGTTAAAATGTATGTTTTTCTACATTAATTTTTCGGCTGCAAAAGTATGGCAAGAGATTGGAACAGATTTTTCACTTCTTCCGACAAATTGGTCAGATTTGCCGAAGTGCAAAAAAAGAGGCTCCCCTCAAAAGTCAGATTGGCTTTGAGGGGAGCCTCACCTATTGTCTGATATTGCTAATGGATTACTTTGCAGGCTCCCATTTGCAGCGGACAGGAGACACGATGGCCCCTTCCTCTTTGAGCACCTTCATGGCTTTATCCACATCTTTACGGTCAAGACCGCTCAACTCTGCTATTTTACCTGCATTAAGGGGCTCACCTGCCTGTTTCATCGCTGCCAATACTTTCTCTTTATTTTCCATATTCTTTAGTTTTATATTTGTTCGTGATGTAAATATACGAAATAAAATCTGCTATGCAACTCTGGCGGCAGCCATAAATCTCACTGCTGCGACAACGAGCATGGGGCCAAGTCCAGAATAGAACGATGCAGTAAATGCCATCGGTATCCCAGGGATATGGTGTGAGTGAGCGAAGCGAACGCCTGAAGAACCTGATCTCCGCAGCCGGAAGACGGGGATGATTAATGTGCTGTAAAGATCAAAAGGACTGTGCGCACTATACCGTCTTAGATGCCCTTCTGGTGTGGGTACGTGTGCTAAGTCACGCCCTGGAAGTCTGGACTGTGCGCGCCATCCCTTCTCAGACGCCTCTCTAGCAAGGAGCCATGCGCACAGTCCTTTCGCGCGCGGCAGGAAAAGGCCAGAAGTCGGCGCGGGAAGTGAAAATCTGTCCTGCCGCGACAAAAAAACGCCAAAAGCCGACGCGGGAAGTGAAAATCTGGTGTGCGTGCAACTGAAAAGCATTGCGAAAATTCAGGGATCCAATGATGAATTAATCCAATAACTGCATACCTTTGCACCATGGCAGAGACTAAAATTATAATTCTAGATTTTGACGGGACACTGGGAGACACAGCGTCGGTAATAATAAAGACCATGCACGAGACCATCCGCGAGATGGGGCTCCCTACACGCACCGATGCAGAGTCTGCAGCGATGATCGGGCTCAGACTGGTGGAGATCCCCCCTGTCCTATTCCCCGAATGCAATATAGATGTCGATCTCTATGCGGACACCTACCGCAGACTCTTCGACGTGCACAATAAAGATGGAGCCGTAAAACTCTATCCCCATGTCATAGAGACCCTTAAGGCACTCAAAGCCCGTGGCCTGACACTCACTATCGCCAGCAGCCGAGGGCAGACATCGCTATCGCAATTCGTAAAGAACCTCGGCCTCACAGAGATCATCACATATATCCTCGGAGCCGGCGATGTAGAGAATGGGAAACCTCACCCAGAAGCAATCTTCAAAACCCTGGAAAAATACGGCTTCACCCCCGATCAGGCAATAATGGTGGGTGACACCATCTTCGATATACAAATGGGAATCAACGCCGGGACCAAAACCTGCGGTGTTACCTACGGCAACGGCTCACGCGAAAGCCTCTCCCCTGCCGATTGGCTCATAGATGACTTCAGCGAACTGCTTGCATTGGCCTGTCCTGTGACTGAAGGATAGCGATATCATCCTTTCGCCCATGCCTGCATTGGCAGGGTCAGGTCAGATCTGGCTGGTATCATATAGAGCACCGATCATGGCTGCGCCTCCAAAACCCAGCCCTTTCAGATATTCTATTTTATCAAAAGTGACACCGCCGAGGGCGACTACTTTCCGGTCGATAATCCCCTCTTCAGAAGCTCGGACCAATTCGTCATGCGAGAACCCGGAGAGATAACCCTGTTTGGAAATGCTGTCGAAGATGGGGCTGAGAAACAGGTAGTCATAATCATCCTTATACATCATGACCTCCTCAAAAGAGTGGCACGAACGGGTTCTGAGTCCAGAATACCCTGAGGGGAAACTGGTGACATTCTTATTGATATGAATCCCCAGCAGCTGGAACTCATCATACAACTCGGGGTAATCGTGGATCACGATCCTCCCCCTCTCCTTATCAGTCAATTTGAGCAACAGATCCCTGCACTCATCAATGCAGGAATCCGGCTTTCTCAGATGAATGACATCTATCCCCTTGCCGATAAGACCTCTAATGATGGGCAAATCATCAGATGTTACCTTAGGGGTAGTTATAGCAATTATCTTCATTTTCCCAATTTTTCCAAAATCAGGTCAGCCACCTTTTTACCTGAGAGGAGCATACCTCCGAAAATGGGCCCCATCCTGGGGGTACCGCTTACGGCTGAAGCGGCCATACCGCAAACATACAGACCGGGATAGATCTCCTTGGTGCCGTTGACCACCTCCTGCTCACCAGCCACCACATCCAGTGACCTCTCCCCGATAACACCACCCGTCTCTGTCGCAAGAGTAATACCGTTTTTACGAGCCACAGTACGGCACATCTCGCTGTCGTGACCGGTGCCGTCGATAACACATTTTGCCATGATGTTAAGGGGATCGACGTGCATACCCTCTCTTAGTACAGGGGTCCAGTTGACCACCACACCACTCACAACATTGTTCTTGAAGATGACATCCTCTACAGAGTAGCAGTTAAAGATAGTGGCACCTGCGTGAACAGCTTTGTAGAGCAATGCAGATGTACTCTCTACGGAGTCCATCACATAAAGATTTTCATCGTATTTCTCGTAGTTGATATCAAAGTCCCTGATGATATGCATCGCCTCTTCCTGCACTACGATCTGATTAAACATCATCGCACCACCCCACATACCACCTCCTGGAGACAATTTTCTATCAAATTGGGCCACTTTCAAACCACCCTTTGCCAGATAGTATGCAGCCACTATACCAGAAGGGCCACCTCCCACGATAGCCACATCCAGGTCCAGATTTCTTTCCAGTTTGCTGAAATAGGTACTAATTATACCCTTTGATACATTTCTTTCAATCATAATAATCCTATTTATGTGTGTTTCTGTTAATTATATCCATGATCCGGCGCATCTCCCCGACAGGATCCCCGGCCCGTAAGACAGAGCCGCTAAGGGCAATACCATCTACCCCACTCTCCATCAGCATACAAATGTCATCTTTACAGATACCCCCTATTGCTACCATCGGAATCCCGATATTGTTCTCTCTCATTTGACGGACAATGGACTGATACCCTTCTACTCCCAATATAGGTGCGAGTCTCTCTTTGGTAGAGGTAAATCTGTATGGCCCGCACCCGAAGTAATCGGGAGAGTCACCCTGCAAATGGTGTAAAACATCTTCAAAAGAATTGACTGTGGCCCCTATGATGAAATCTCCACCAAGAAGCCTCCTGGCCTGATCGACAGGCATATCACTCTTCCCAAGATGGACCCCGTCTGCCTTTATCTTCAGGGCAAGTTCCACTTTGTCATCAATGATGAAAGTGGCTCCATACTTATGGCACATCCCCTGTATGACCAGTGCGGTCTCCTCCAATAGAGTATCATCTGCCCCCTTCATCCGGAGCTGGATCCATCTGCATCCCCCTTCGAGTGCCATACGGGCGGAGTCTATGTAAGAATACTCCTCAGTAAAGTGAGTTATAAATTGGAGTTGATACCCTTTAAGATTCATTTGCAGCCATTTTTATCGGACCGAAAAAGTGGTTTACCGGTCCGTGTCCACCACCGATTTCATATTCTGCACCAGAGATAATGGCCTGTTCTATATACCCTTTGGCAGATATTGCCGCACTTGTCAGATCCTCACCCCTGGCAAGAGCTGCTGCAAATGCCGAAGAGAGTGTACACCCTGTGCCGTGTGTATTTTGGGTCTCTACACGCTGTGATGCCAATCTGGTCATGGTCCCATCCTCTGCATTGTAGAAGTAGTCCACCAGTGTATCTTCACTCAGGTGTCCAGCCTTCAGAAGTACCGACACTTTATCATTTCCGGAGAGTTTTCGTGCTATCCTGTCAAAATCCCCCTCTCCCGTTATCGGGCAGCCGGCAAGAATCTCCGCCTCCGGAATATTTGGGGTAATTACCCTGGCAAGGGGCATAAGTCTCTTTATAATGGTCTCTACAGCATCTTCCTCTATAAGTCTGTGACCGGATGTAGATACCATCACTGGATCCAGTACGACATTTTTGATGCCGTATTTCTCTATCATCTCTGCCACCAGGCAAACTACCTCGGAGGAGTGCAGCATCCCTATCTTTATTGCATCTGTCCCTATATCCGAGAGGACTGCATCTATCTGCCCTCTAAGGATATCCAGTGGGACGGGATGTACTGCCTCCACCCCCAGGGTGTTCTGCACTGTGATGGCTGTGATGGCTGAAGCTGCATAGCACCCCATGGCGCTGATGGCCTTGATGTCTGCCTGAATTCCTGCACCACCACCCGAATCGCTCCCTGCGATGGTTAGCACTCTGTAATATCTCTTTTTCATATTGTTTAATGTTTTATAAGTTATATCCACCCCTCCAGCGATTCTGTATAGTCGTATGACTTGGTGTCGCCATAGTAACCATAATCCCAGAAGGCGTATTCGTAGAGGGCAGCTTTAAGGTAGTAATACTCCATCTTCCTAAGGGTATCTTCATCTGCCCCGGGTGCCCACGCATCTATCAGATCCAGAGCTTGATTGACCCCCTCAGTGAACTCATCCTGACCATATTCCATAATCCACTCCCTGTAGGGATTGCCCTCGAGTCTGGCGTGGCTGAGAATATGGAGCCCTACCTGGTTGTAAATCCACATACAGGGCAATACGGCAGCCAGAGCGATGCAAGGGTTGCCGGTGGCAATCCCTTCGCAGATGTGTTCGTTGTAGTCGGAGGTCACTTTGGATGCAATGATATCAGTATCCACCCCAAAACGCCCTATCAGCATATCGTGCATCGCCTTCTCCCCCTCCATCCCGCTTCGCGCAAATGAAACAAAGAGCTCCTTCTCCTTCGGGTCACTCATCAGGTCTGCCAGCATGAACATCTGGTGATAATAATTCTTAAGATATATCTTATCCTGAGCAATATAGCGTCCGAAAATATCATTGCTGAGCCTCCCCTCAGAGAGCTCTTTCAGAAACGGCAGTTCCAGGATGGCGTTGTATATTTTCAGGGATTTGCGCCATATATACCGGCTCCATAATTTTTTGGAATGTCTCCCGACAATGGTTTTGAGTTCTGCAGTGGCCTCAGCGATATTTTCGGCAGAACAAATGGCAGATACCACAGCCACGCCATCAGCTCCGGCCTCCATCACATCGCCGATGGTATCTCTGTTCATCCCCCCTATAGCGACAGTGGGGTGTGCAGAGATCTCTAACCCTTTACGGAGCCCTTCCAGGCCGAACGGCTCGGCTGTATCCTTTTTGGTCGGGGTACCATAAACAGGTGAGATACCTATATAGTCCACATCCAGTGCATTGGCAGCCTCTATATCTTCAAAACTCTCCACTGAGAGACCGATGATCTTCTCCGGACCAAGAAGCCTGCGTGCATCTTCATACGACATGTCGCTCTGCCCTATGTGCACCCCATCAGCATCGACTGCCAGAGCCACATCCACTCTGTCATTGATTATAAGGGGGATACCAAGAGGTTTGAGCATCCCCATAAGCCTTCGGGCCAATTCGACAAATTCTCCTGTAGAGGCCCCCTTCTCCCGCAGCTGAACGATGGTAACACCTCCGGCCACAGCCTCTGTTACCACCTCCTCGAGAGTTCTCCCCAGTGACAGATCCCTGTCTGTCACGAGATAAAGTGATAGGTCTATATCCTTTCTCATTGCCTTACTGTTTGTGCAAGTTCCTCCTCATTGATGTTGTAAAGTGTATCGACGAAATGGGTCAGAAGTGTCCCGGGGCCAGCCGAATTTCGGGCAGCAATCTCCCCTGCTACACCCATTAGGACCATAGCATGGAGGGATGCCTCAAAAAGATCCGGGTTGACCGCTGCAAATGCCCCTACCATCGATGATGCTGTGCACCCCATTGCAGTCACCCGCGGCATCATCGGGGATCCGTTGGCAATTGTCTCCACTCTGGTGCCGTCTGTCACATAATCGGTCTCGCCGCTGATGACCACTACCGCACCGGTGCGGAGGGCAAGCTTTTTGGCCGATTCCACAGCATCATCGGAGCTGCAGCTGCTGTCAACACCCTTGCTCTTGATATCTGCATTGATAAGGGCCATAATCTCCGATGCATTTCCACGGATTATCCCTGGGTGGCACTCCTCTATTATTTTCCAGGCTGTTTCTGTCCTGTAGGGTGTGGCTCCTGCCCCGACAGGGTCAAGGACAACGACTCCTCCGGCCTCACTTTTGGCCTTACCCGCTTTAACCATTGACTCTACCCATCCGGCATCAAGTGTACCTATGTTAATCACCAGTGCACCGGCGATAAGGGCCATATCTGCCACCTCATCGGCTGCATGGGCCATTACAGGTGATGCTCCTGCCGCAAGCAATGCATTGGCACTGAAATTCATCGCCACATAGTTGGTGATGTTGTGCACAAGTGGAGAGTGTTCCCTTACGGCACGGAAATTCTCTTTCAGTCTATCTTTATTGATCATATCGGTCCTATTTTTTATATGCTGTTATTGCCACGTATGAGCCTTTGTCATAACCTTCGCAGGGCTCTTCTGCACTAAGGTGAGTATAGCATGGTGAGCAGACCAGGGTCTGTGCGAATGAGAGCTCTTCAAAGCCTGCCTTTTGGATTAGCTCCACCTTCTCTGCTGTGGTGCGCCAGTTTGCCTGCTTTACCAGTTCTATAGGATATGGCATCAATGGTGTGCACCCCTCCAGGAGTGGGTGATCCCAGGTTCCGACAGAGAGAGCAAGATTGTAGATAAGTCCGTAGGGACTTTCCTTAGGTACATCGATTACGACTACCTTGCCCCCTTTGCGCAGTGATGTGAAGGCTTTCCTCAGGGCAAGGGAGAGATCCTGCATATAGCACGGACAGCCGTTAAACAGGACAGTATCATACTGCTCTGTACCATAGTCCGCCTCTTCGCCAGTAGCAATCATCACGTCCATGCCCCGCTTTGCAGCAATCTCAGCCATGGCAGCAGACGGTTCTATACCTTTACGGATTATTATCCCATAGTCATCCGAAAGAATTTTCTCAAACAGGCCGCTGCCGCACCCTATTGAGAGGACCTCTCCGGCATTTTGCATACAGGAAGCCACAAGCTTGACCTCACTTTCGAGGACGTTTGAATTTTTAATGAACCAGGAATCATACTCTGCTGCGTATGAGTCAAAACTTTTGTATCCCATAACTTTTACCAAATAAAAAAAGCCGTACTCCCAAATGGGAATACGGCTATCATAAACATATTACAATTCTGAAAATAAATACCGTTTCCCTGCGCTGTTATTAAACATATCAGGTTCATAGGGTATAATCTCAGCCAAGCTTCAAGTGCTCAGCACCCCTAACAGCAAGACAAATGTAATGAAAATTTTCCTCCCATTGATGAAAAAATGCAATAACTTTGTATTATTGTAGAGATGAAAACCAATCTGACTATGAAATACAGACCATTAATTCTCATTATCGCCTCTCTCCTTTTGGGAGGAGCCCTTTTTGCACAGAATTCATACACCATTTACCCTATCCCTCAGGAGCAGATAGCTCTGAAGGGGAGTGCCTCATTTACCCCTGTGGTGAGTGTGGTGGCAGAGGATGGCATCGACAGCTATACCCGCGACAGAGTGGTGCAGATCCTGCAGGAGCATGGGCACAAGGCAGATTTTGTGCAGAAGCCACAAAAAGGCAACTCTGCCATTTATTTGGGAATCAATAGCTCAGCAGGTGCGGCAGACCGCAAGGGCACTGCACTGAAGATAAAAAGGGATGTATTCTCCCAACCAAAATATGACCGCCATGTGGTGAGTCTCACCTCTTCTCAAGGGAAGGCCCAGTTGGTGGTCCTCGGTGAGAACACAGATGCTGTATTCTATGGCCTCGCTACCCTGGAGCAAATGCTTGACAGAGGTACAGAGGATCTCCCTTGCGTAACATTCTATGACTATGCTGATGTGCAGAACCGTGGGGTGATTGAGGGTTATTACGGAGTTCCGTATAGTATGGAGGTGACAGAGGACCTCTTCCGCTTCATGGCCCGTTACAAACTCAATACATATATGTATGGTGCCAAGAGTGATCCATACCACTCACGCTACTGGGACCAGCCATACCCCACCAAAATCAATGACAGGGAGCGACGCTTCGGCCTTATGACCCAGGATATGATGAAGCAGTTGGCCCAGGTGGCACACCAGTGCAAGGTCAATTTCATCTGGTCTATCCACCCTGGCCAGAGCTTTACAGACCCTGCCAGCACCGATGTTCTCGACCGCATAATGTCAAAATTTGAGCATATGTATGAGCTTGGGGTACGCCAGTTTGGTGTATTTGTAGACGATGTGGGTGTCCCAAGTGATGACAATATTCTCCGTCAGGGGGCAGATAGGCTTACTGCATTGCAACACCTTCTGGAGGGACGTTGGAACACCCCTGGAGCAGCCCCTGCAGACACAGTGAAGCCACTCCAGTATGTCCCTCAGCTCTATGCATACAGCTGGGTGAAACCTGAGCAGGCAGAGAGATTTTGGAGCTCACTCACCCCTGTTCCTGAGAGGGTAAATATCTATACCACAGGTGAAAAAGTGTGGTCAGTCCCCAATACCAGGGATGTGAAGCTTCTCGAGGATTACCTTGGACACGAAGTGGCATGGTGGTGGAACTACCCTTGCAATGATGTGGATGTCACCAAGATTTTCATTGCCGATACCTATACCAATTTCTCCGACGAGAAGCACATTGACTCGCAGTCGCGCCTTGAATCGGATCTCCCCCTCAGAACTCTAATTATCAACCCTATGCAGCAGGGCGAATTGTCGCAGATTCCTCTTTTTAGCGTAGCCGATTATTCATGGAATATGGAGACATTTGACAATATGGCGAGCTGGAGGGCATCACTCCCTGCAGTGGTGGGAAAAGAGCGTGCAGATGCACTGGAGGCACTTGTCCCCTATCTTCGCTATTTCGATGCCCAATCACCCCTTGCGAAGCTTATCGGTGAGTTCAAGGAGGCCTACAGCCATGATCCCGCCACTGCCCCTATTCAGCCTCTCCAGAGGGAGTTTGCCCGCATCATCGGTGCTTGTGATATCATTGCGCAGATGGAGAAATCCCAGAAGAGGTGTGATTCCCTCTTTTATGCAGACCTCAGACCTTTCCTTCTCAAACTTAGAGCTATGTCTGAGTGTGCAAGTACCATGCTTGAGGCCCTACCTACTGATGCACAGAGGGATATGGATCGTGTCACATTTGCCAAATGCTGGTCTGCAATCGAAGGTATGGACAAGGATGAAGATCACCAGTTTGATATCCTCCGCGGCATGGGCTCAGACATCACCCTCTCTATCCAGACAGCAGAACCTGCAGCAGAGGCTCTCCGCCCATTCCTCGACTGGCTGCTGGAGCAGTTTGAAAAATAGTCAGCAGTAAGACAATATGAAAAGGATAGAGGTTGTAGCGGCAATAATTGTCAGGGACCATGAGGTCTTTGCTACCCAGAGGGGATATGGAGAATGGAAAGATTGGTGGGAGTTCCCTGGAGGGAAGATTGAGGAGGGTGAATCACCCCAAGATGCCCTCAAGCGGGAGATATTGGAGGAACTCAATGCCGATATATCTGTAGGAGAGCTGCTTGATACCATTGAGTGGGACTACCCCACTTTTCACCTCACAATGCACTGCTTCGTATGCTCTCTACTGTCAGAATCGCTTCACCTCAATGAACACGAGGCCTCTGCCTGGCTCACTGCAGATACACTCCACTCAGTCAGGTGGCTCCCCGCAGATCTTGCCTTGCTCGATAAAATTTCAGAGAAAATTACTTCGCGTTGATGTCCGGCTCCACGTGGATACTGATCTGTGTCCGGTCGCCAAATCTCCTTTTCAGTGCATTTTCCACATCTGTAGAGATGTCGTGTGCCTCCACTAAGGAGATTGCAGGATTGACGACTATATGGGCCACTATAATGAATGAGATACCGCTTCTGCTGGTCTTGAGGCCGTGAACGTCATTTACCCCATCCACAGAAAGCACAGTGGTTATAATGTCGTTCTCAATATGTTCCGGAAGAGATGTATCAAGCAGCTCAGCAAGACTCGGGATACATATTTTTATGGCCACAACAATAATGGCAATGCTTATGCAGCATCCTGCTATAGGATCGAGTATGGTCCATTTCTCCCCAAGCAAAATAGCACCGCCGATTCCGAAGAACGAGCCGATAGAAGAGAATGCGTCGCTCCTGTGGTGCCATGCATTGGCAATAACAGCCTGGCTGCCGGTCCTCTTTCCTACCTTCACAGTGATGTGGTACATTATCTCCTTTGAAATGATAGAGATGGCTGCTGCGATAAGTGCTATGTAACCGGGCCTTTGGATAGCCTCACCTTGTATCACCCCCACAATGCTTTTCACGCCATCTGCCATAAGGTTTGCACCTACAGCGATGAGGACGACGCTGACTATCAGGGTGGCCATTGTTTCAAACTTGCCGTGTCCGAATGAGTGTTTCCTGTCGTTCTCTTGGGCGGATATGCGTGTAAAGGCAATAACTACGAAATCGGTCAGCAGGTCAGAGAGTGAGTGGACACCATCGGCGACCATCGCGGCACTCCTGCCGAGAAATCCGGCAACAATCTTGATAATGGTCAGTATCAGATTGACAACTGATCCCCAGAGGGTTATATTTCTTATCTCCTTCTCTCTGTCCATATAGGCCTCCATTTCCAACAAAAATAGTCATATTGGCTGTCAACTCCAAGAGTTTTGGCTAACTTTGTGTGCATAGAAAAAGTATTGCTATGAGTACAACAGATAAAATAAACTATGAGGTGTCAGTGGGAAATTCAGCCGACATCGAATCTATTGCACAATTTCAGGTAGATATGGCACTTGAATCTGAAGGGACTGTGCTTGATAAGGCCAGAGTGCTACAGGGTGTAACTGCTGCAGTAAACGATGTGGCCAAAGGGACATATCTTGTCTGCAGGGCCAATGGGGATGCCATCAGCAGCCTGATGCTCACCAGAGAGTGGAGTGACTGGAACAACCAATGGTACTGGTGGATCCAGAGTGTCTATGTAAAGCCTGAATACAGAGGGAAAGGTGCATACAGAGCTATGTATGAGAAGATTAAAGAGATGGCCCATGAGCAGAATATCTCCCAGGTCAGACTCTATGTGGACAAGACCAATTACTCAGCACAACAAGTCTACAAGAAGCTCGGCATGGACGAGTGCCATTACTATATGTATGAGGAGGTTCTCTCCTCTTCAGCTCAGTAACAGGTGCCACTTTGCTGCCTATTCCCACTCAGGTACAGGCTGTCCCAGAAGATAGCGGACGAAATGGTCGTACATTTTGTGCATCTCAAATGTGCCGCCGAGGCTGTGCCCTTTGCCAGGCAGATATAGTTGCTCAAAATTCTTGTTGGCCTTCATAAGGGCATCCACCACCTGAAGAGTGGATGTGGGGTCCACATTGTCGTCAAGTTCACCATTGATAAGGAGCAATTTGCCTTTGAGAAGGTGGGCATTGTCCACATTGGATGATGCGCTGTAGGACTCATCGAGCGGGTAGCCCATCCATTGTTCGTTCCACCATATCTTGTCCATACGGTTGTCGTGGCATCCGCAGAAAGCTACTGCCACCTTGTAGAAATCGTTGTGGAACAGGAGTGCTGCCATAGCATTCTGCCCTCCGGCAGACCATCCGTAGATACCTACCCTATCCAGATCAATATAAGGGTATTTCTCGGCTAAAGCCCTGATCCATGCTATCCTGTCGGGGAATCCTGCATCTTTAAGATTCTTCCAACATACGTCGTGGAAAGCCTTTGAGCGGTTCGAGGTACCCATTCCATCGATAGAGACCACTATGAAGCCGAGTTCTGCCACTTTGGTGATGAGGTGGTTGGCCGGTCTGAAGTCCTTGGTGACGTGGCTGTCGTGAGGACCTGCATAGATCATCTCGATTACAGGATAGGATTTGGAAGGGTCAAAGTTTGACGGGCGGTGTATATTGCCCCAGATATCGGTCTTGCCGTCACGCCCTTTGGCACAGAATACCTCAGGCATCACCCATCCCCGCTTCTGAAGGTCGCTTACATCGCACGACTCGAGTTGCATCACCACTGAGCCGTCACAGGTGCTTCTGAGGAGACTTACAGGTGGACAATCGGGACGTGAATATACATCTGTGAAATATTGGCGGTCCTCTGAGAAGTTTACAGTATGGTTACCGTTTTCGGGGGTAAGGTCTTCAAAACCTTCGCCATCAAAATTTATACGGCAATAGTGGATGTTGTACGGGTCTTCATCGGGAACAAGACCTGATGCGGTAAAATATATCACTCTGTTCTGTTCATCGACAACATCGACATTTCTTACCACCCACTCCCCTTTTGTAATCTGTCTCTTGATTTCACCCTTATCGTCTTGGATATAGATATGGCGCCATCCGTCGCGCTCAGATATCCAGAGCATCTCTTTACCGTCGCCAATATCGTGGCGGAACCTGTTGTTGTAGTAGAAGAATGTCTCCACCTTTTCATCTGCAAGGTGGGTTATCTCACCTGTGGATGCATTGACCTCCGCTACAATATATCTCTGGTGGCCACGTTCATTGAACTCGAATGTGAATCCTCTGCTGTCACCTCTCCACCCTGTCAGATAGAGTGAGAACTGGTGTGAGTAGATCTCAGTGTTGAGAGGCACCTGCTTATGTGATTCCACATCGAAAAGGACGGGAAGTGATGTGGAGAGTACATCGCCTGGCTTATTGTAATTCCTCCACTGTAGGATGGGTTGCTTCTGTGTGGATGGTGAAGACTCGATAAGGGGGATGCGTCTTCTCTCCACATCATTAACCTTAAGTGTAGCTATTTTGCGTGAGTCCGGAGACCAGCTGAGAGATCTCCAGTCGTAACGTAATTTTTCGTTGCCGTCCATAGTAAGGGCAATCTCACCCTCCCCCTTTTTACCATCTGCAGGGGCGATATAGAGGTTGTACCCCTTGATATATGCACTCCATTTTCCATCGGGAGAGATGAGCGGTTCGTCCGCTTTTCTGTTTGGCCAGCGCCCCCTGCGTGGCTCCCCTTTCTCTTCGCTAAGGAGCAAGGTTTTCAGGTCATCACTTTTTTTGGGGAGATATTTTGCAAGTCCCTGCTTGTCAGAGGCCTGATACTTTTTCCCCTTCTCTGCATCCACCAGATAGAAGTGATCGCCACCCTTTTCGTGGTTTTTATACCAGAAATAGTGGGAATCCCCCAGCCAGTGGGGATTTACAGCAGAAGAATAGACATAATCCGAATAGGTCATTACGCTGTCTGCCCTGAGGTAGTCCTTATAGGTTACCTGGGCTGATCCATTGGTGCTGACCATAACAAATGTCAATCCCAATATACAGCAGAAGATGGAAAAATGGTTGTGTTTCATATGGGTGCTATTATCCTACAGGTGTTCCGTCAACGAATTGGTCATCAGTCATCAGTGAGCCGTCCATGCCGCTGAATACAGGGACCCATGTGTCGATCTCCCCATTTGACTTGCGGCATACTACTATCAGGCCTGGCATCCCCTCTGGAGGCATGTAACTGAAGCATAGTGGTTGGCCTGGATTGGCTTTTATTATGGGCTTTTCACCTGAGGGTATTACCACATATTCGTTATTCAGCTCCACGTTCCATATCTCCAGCACTGTGTCCTCTTTGCCCGGAAGAACCACAAATGTCCTGTCATATTCGCCCCAGGTGCCATATACGGCCGGTGTGGGATACCCCATGAAACTGATGTACTCCATTGCCTCCCTTATATTGAAGTAGGCAGATACCAGAGCGAAGTATTCATCCAATGGCTGAGCCTCAGTGGCCACGTCGCCAAGCAGTAGCTCCCTCTCACTCTCTACCACCTCTATCTCGCTGGCAATAAGGTTCATATTGGTCCTGGTGATTATGGTATGGCTCTTCATAGCCTCGAGCTTTTCATACATCTCCAGCAATTCATACTTGTCAAATCGGGCAAGATATGTGGTGTTCATAAGGTAGTCGGAGAGCATCTCGTCCACAGGCTGGCTTTCGGCAAACCTCTCACTTGCAAGCCCCTCTTCCAGATTGGATGATGGGGTGAGGACAAGTGTCCATACAATGACATCCTCCCTGTTTCTCACCGCCAGGAAGTTCATTCCGCTCTGGCGGATATATTGGACCCTCCATCCGTACTGGGCGCGGAAAGGGGCATCATCCTGCACATTGGCAGGTATAAGCATATATTCACCGGGGGCATAATCGAGTTTGCGGAGTTTGAAGCAGTAAGCATCCCCCTCCTGACTCATCCCTGAGGAGTAGATCTCCCCATTGTCCAGAACCTGAGAGGTATATAATTTGCTCCCGTCAAACCAGTGGTCGCCGGTAGAAATGACCTGTGCATCTACCCTTAAGATGGCACAAATGGCCAGTATTGTCAATAATATCTTTTTCATAGCTCCCTTAGTTCATAAATTTGCTATCCGGGCCTACCGGTCGTTTGCCAAGTGGCATATTGGTGATTTTGACCTCGGTAGATTCGTCCATCTGGATCAAGCTTTTGTCGTGGAATTCCCCTGAGTGCAATTGTCCCCCCTCGGGATGGTAAATGACGCAATTCTCAAATTTCATCCTCCCTTCTGCCGGGAAGAGTACACCCTGGTTCTGTGCGAAGCGGCAGTCACTGAACTCTATCTCCCTGCATTGTGAGTCCACCTCCAGCATCAGGAACTCCCTGTTGCGGACGAAATCGCAGGAACTGAAGTAGGCATCTTTCACATCGAAGAGTTGCATTATCCCGTATGAGCAGTCGTGGATGATGCTGTGGTACATCTCTATTCCGGAGCTCTTCTCCGCTACGATACCGTATGCTCCGCACCCATAGAGGTCGCAGTATGAGATACTCACTTTATTGCACCCCTGAAGTCCTACCACACCACCTGTGCAGTACCCCTCCACTGTGTGCCCCATGGTGAGGTTCTCGATCTTGAGATTGTTGCAGTTGACAAAATTGAGGACATATGCATATGAAGGGTCCACAAGGATATGGGTATTGTAGTCACCTATGATGGTGAGGTTATGGATATTTCTGATGGTGAGCTGGCGGCCGTTATAGACAGCTTCGCTTATGATTTTTCCATCTCCATCATATTCCCACATATCATCTACCCAGTCATAGCCCATACCTTTGAAGTTCTCGTATGTATTGAGGGCTTCGCTGAGATTGATGACGGTGTTTGGTTTGATGCAGATGGTGGCACCGCTCTGGAGTGCCTTGAGGAATGAGATGGCGTTGTCCACATAATATACCCTGGAGCGTGAGGCATCCTCTATCATCTGTATATCACCTACATAGTATCTGTCATAATCGGGTACCCCAAGTTCGCTATTGATAAGAGATAGGTTTATCTTCTCTATAGGGTTGGTGTTTTGTTTCTGGCTGATAAACTCTGCTAGTGAACGGAGTTCTGTCTTTGAGAACTCGGATAGATAGTGGGTGTTCAGGACTGTGGAAGAGAGGATCTGATCCAAGGGTTGGTCCTTGATCCACAGTTGGTTGGCCAGGGCGTCCTGATGGGTCTGGGTAGTGCGTTGAAGTGTCCATACTACCTCTCCAGAAGAGTCTTCGATGAGGTACACATCGATACTACCCCTCACAAATCGGGTGACGCGTCCCCCCCCCTCAGCGCGGAAAGGGATCACGTCGCTTTCATCCGACTTGACAAGTCTGTAACTGTTATCAACCATCGGATCCAGAGAAAATGAGAACTTGTACTCTTTGTCTGCAGATGTGCCGGTATAGTGATAGGTGCCATCTCCCGGCATGGACTCCGTGAAGTAGGCATCACCGTCAAACCATGTTTTAGGGGTTTGGGCATAGAGCCCTGTTGCCCACATCAGCGTGAGCAGGATGATTGATAACTTTTTCATATGAGTATCTATTTTTCAAGTTCCTGGACCATATTCTTCATCTTGAAGATTAGTTCAGGTACATTTAGTTTTTGAGGGCAATGTGTCTGACATTCACCGCATGAGATACATCTCTCTGCCCTTGATCCCTCCGGAACAGTGTTATAATATGTGGCCAGGAATGCACGTCTCTTCTTGTTGAACTTGCCATCTCTTGGACCATTCATATCTGGGATATTGCTCTCTCTTACACACTTGTTGTATGCTTCGAAGATAGCCGGGATATCTACACCGTATTTGCAAGGCATACAGTATTTGCAGGCAGTACAGCCGATCTGTTTGTATCTTCTGTATTCGGCAATGGCTTTGTCAAGTACTACCCTCTCTTCATCTGTGAGTGGTTGGAAATCAGTGAAAGTGGCCAGATTGTCCTTCAGGTGCTCCATCTGTGTCATACCGCTGAGGACTGTAAGGACATTAGGGAGTGAACCTACATAACGGAATGCCCATGAAGCGACCGATTTGTCTGGTGCGTAATCCAGAAGGATCTCATTTGCATCAGGGGTAAGGCTGGCAAGTGCACCACCCTTAAGTGGCTCCATAACCATACATTGGATACCTCTCTTTACAAGCTCATTGTAGAAGAACTCAGCCTCCTGGTCCACCCAGTCGATATAGTTGATCTGGAGCAATACGAAGTCCCATGGACGTTTGTTCAGAAGATATGTGAACAGCTCCTTGTCACCGTGGAATGAGAAGCCAAGTCTTTTGATTCTCCCTTTCTCCTTCTCTTTGGCCAGAACATCATAACCGCCAAACTCCTCGTAAGGTTTGTCATAACCCTCTTTTTCTGAGATTGCGTGGCACAAATAGTAATCGAAATACTCCACATCACATCTTCTGAGCTGCTCATCGAAGAGCTCCTGGGCCTTCTCTGGGCTTGTAATCAGCCAACCAGGCATCTTGTTGGCGAGGGTGAAGCTCTCTCGTGGGTATTTTTTCAGCATCTGGCCGATAGCTACAGCCGACTTCTCATTGTGGTAGTTCCAGGCTGTATCGAAGTGGTTGATGCCGTTTGCTATTGCGTAGTCGATAATCTCCTGAGACTTTTTCATATCGATAGCCTTGATCTTTCTTCCCCTGTTGTCCAGCTCATCTGTCTCGTAGGTGGGGAACCTCATACAGCCGTAACCCAAAAGAGATACCTCCCTACCTGTGACATTGTCTTTTCTCATTGCCATCACATATTTGCCGGGTTTATCGCTGTTTTTCCCTTTGCATCCTGTAGCCAAAGTAAAACCTCCAGCCAACATCAATGTACCAAAACCTATATGCCTTATCGCCTCGCGACGCGACATTGTCCTTTGTTCTTGTGCCATAGTAATTTAAGTTTGATTTTATTTTTGTAAAATTATATACTTGCTGAAAAATTTCCAAATCTCCTCTGCGGTATCGAAATCCTCTGTAAACCAGGAGTGTCCGGCCCCTACCACCTCATAGAGCCAAACATCGCAGCCACTTTTGGCATCTGTATGCCTGTGGGCAATGGTAAGGTGGGATTTCTCCCCTTTGGGTGGGATGGTGTCGGTGGTTTCAGTGGTGCAGCCGTTGCGTTTTACCCAATACTCCACTGCATCCGGAACAGGGAGGTATGCACCCCAGCCACCTTTATTCTCCGGATCTCCTCCCCACTCTGACACCCTGTCCTGAGTGCCGTGCATCTCAAAGATGGGAATCGGACGTGTGCGGGTGTATTCCTCGGACATCCATGCCATAGTGAGCCCTGCAATAGGGGCCACTGCTCTGAATGTTTTCTGTCCTCTGTATGCGAGGAGGTAGCACATCTCACCTCCGTTGGACATGCCGGTGAGAAATGTGTTTTTTTTGCTCAGATTGTGCTCCTTCTGGAGGATGCGGGCCAGTCTGCACAGATACTCCACGTCATCCACCTTCATATCTTCCTGGAAAGGGTATCCCACATTCCAGCAAGGATTCCCCCTACCGTCCTTTGAACCCTGAGGGTAGCACACTACAAATCCGTGGCGGTCAGCCGCTTCATTGAACCCTTTGTCCTTTATATGGTCAATGGTGGCTCCGTATCCGTGGAGTACAAAAATCAGTGGTGCCCCCGGTGCAATGTTCTGGGGAATATAGAGGCGATAACTCCGCTCAATGCCATCAATATTGTGCTTATAATCCTGTAGTTCAGCCCCTTTTGCGCCCAGCGCAATGATTGTGGCCATCAGCCACCCGAGCAGTAGTGTGATAAATCTCTTTTTCATATCTACAAATCTACTAAAATTCCTCTAAAACTGCTATTTTTGCCACCCTTATGAAATGGATTCTTACCATATTGGGACTGGTATCTCTCGGACTTGGTGTTCTGGGTGCATTTCTCCCTGTACTCCCCACTACCCCATTTCTCCTTTTGTCTGCCGCCCTTTTTCTCCGCGGAAATAAAGGGCTATACAAGTGGTTGATGAACCACCCCAAACTGGGACCTTACATCCAGAACTTTATGGTACATAAGGCCATCCCTCTCAGGATAAAAGTGGTGGCCATTACCACCCTGTGGATTACACTTTTGTATTGCGCCATCTTTGTAGCAGAGCACTGGGCTCTCCGCCTGATGTTCATCGCCATTGCCGCAGGTGTAACTGCTCATATATTGTCTTATAAGACCCTTAAATAGAACTATTTGGTGAGCCACTTGACGGCATAATCCTGCACATATTTTTCCAATCCTGGGGAGTCTATTATCTCTATGTCTTGGGCTAGTCCTATGACGAAGCGCCCTACTCCGGTATAACTGCAGACATTGGTCTTGAGGAGCCAATGGGTGTCATCTATCTTGGTGAGGTGTTGCTCAGCGAGTGGGTACTCCTCCAGTAGAAGGTTGTGGGAGAGGACCCCAAGTTTGAGGGTGATGGGATATTGACTGTTTCCATTGATACGGAAAATGTCTATGAAGCCCTGCTGGTGCTCCTCGGTGTGAACCCACCCATTGGGGAGAATCTCTACTGAGCCGATGCGGGAGGTCTTGAAAAGTTTGTTTGCTTTGTCATGTGGATCATAGCACCATACCTGGATATAGTTTGTGGTAAAGGCAAAAGGCTCCACGTGGCGGTCTCTTATGTCGGAGCCGTGGGATGATGAGTATTGCCTGAGAATAACCTGTTTCCCCTCCTGGATGGCTTCACGAAGATGGTTGATGTTGGTCGCATTCTTCTGGCTGATGGTACTTTTGGCCATGGAGGTGCAGTCGTAGACGCTGGAGAGTTTGTGGCGGAGATTGGTCTTGAGGGTGTTGTTTTCGTCGAGCCCCTCAAGCATCTGGTTAAAGATGTAGGCCTCCTCCTCGGTGAAATGGATCAGCTGGGATATATCCTTGAAGTGACGGCTCTCCTTGCCGAGTTTGTAGACACCTCCTTCGAGTTTGTGGACCACGAATCCGGCATTCTTGAATGTGTCGATGTAGCGGTAGATGGAACGGTAAGAAGTGTCAATTTTGTCGGCGAGTTCCTCTATAGTGTAATTAATGTTCCCTGTCATCAGTTTGATGAGTCTGAGAACTCTTTCAATTTTCGGCTGATCCATAATCTTTTCAAATTTTTACAAATATAATTATTCTTTGACAAAAGTTGTCAAAGTGTGGGTGTAATTTTGTATCATAAAACTAAAAAACGAAGCAATCATGTTCGCTGTTATCGGTTTGTTCATTTTTATAATCGCAGGTGTATCTGCAGGAAATTAAATTAATTATGGGTATTATATTTATGATTATCGCAATTTATGGGTTAATGGCAGGTCCCAATGAAGCTCCTCTTGCGTTTATGATGGGGTGTCTCGCAATATTCATTATGATTTTACTCCCTGTTATTGACATAATTGATGGCGTTAATTCTAAGGAAAAATCAAAATATAGGCTTGACGGTATTTGGTGTATTATGGTTGTCGTTCTTCTTTTTCCGGGATAAAATAATAGAATCGATTGTCGAAAAAAGGAGGAGAAAAAAGGGAAAGGGATACTTTAGGGTCAGGACTTTTCGAATCTGCTTATTGCGAGCCTGAATCCTGTGAAGTGGTCAATGATCCTCCTTCATCGAAGTTGCCAAAGGTGAGGGACTCAGAGGGAAATGTAGATCTTGTAGGTATTGCCAGGTATCTGGCCAGTGAGGCTCCTATCCCAGTGGTGGATAGGCACAGAAGAATTAGTGTAGATGATATTGTTGACGATCTAGAAGATCAGATAGAGGAACTCAATGATGATATAGACAGGCTGGATTCTATTATTTATGATATGGAGTGTAATGGGGAGGATCAGGATATAATAGATGAGTACAAGAGGCTTATCGAAGTGAAAAGGGATAAGATCCGTAAGAAGAGAATTCAGATTTATGAATATTTGAGGTGATAGTCGGTTAGTTAGTTAGTTAGTTAGTTAGTTAGTTTCGGGCCAGGTGGATTGTTTTTGCTTCTACCTGACCCATTTGTATATGGGTAAGTGATTGTTAATTAGTGTATTGTGATTTTCTCTTGGGCCTGGTGGAAGGCTTTTTAGTCCATCTGGCCCGGAATGCGTTGCAACAAATAATATTTAATGGAGATGAAGAAAGTGCTACTATATATCTGCTCAGAGAGCATTGAGGTCAATGTGGTGTAATTTCGGCCAGGTCTGCAAAATTATGTTAGACCTGGCCGGTTTGTTTTTGGTTAAGTGGTTGTCAGTTAGTTGATTGTGTATTTTGTCTTCGGCCAGGTCGGACACATTTTTGCAGACCTGGCCGGATAGGTAAGGAACACTTTTTCGCAGACCTGGCCGGATGGGTACGGGAAATAGTTATATTTGCAATATGAATATGAGAAAATATAAAGTATTGGTTACCGGGACTTCGCGGGGGATCGGACAGGCGATTGCGGAGCTTTTCCTGGAGAAAGGCCATATCGTAGTCGGCATAGATCGCCAGCCGGCCTCCGTCCAGCACCCTGGGTACACCCATTTCCAGTGCGACATAAGGGATACAGACTCACATCCACAGATTGATGACGTGGAGATACTTGTAAATAATGCCGGTACGCAAAACGACTCTGATATTGATATAAATCTTAAAGGACTTATCTCAATTACCGAGAGATACGGAGTCCAGCCCAATATCCGTTCCATTCTCAATATTGGGTCTGCAAGTGCCCACACCGGTTCGGAATTCCCTGAATATTGCGCCAGCAAAGGTGGTGTAGTGGCATATACGAAAAATGTTGCCCTCCGTGTGGCCCGATATGGTGCGACAGCCAACAGTCTTGATCCGGGTGGTGTCATTACCCCTCTCAATGCCCCCGTAATGGAAGACCCTGCTCTTTGGGCTAAAATTATGGAACAGACCCCTCTGAGGAGATGGGCTACCACTCAGGAGATTGCCCAATGGGCATATTTCCTTACTGTTACCAATTCTTTCTGCACTGGTCAGAGCATCTTGGTGGATGGTGGTGAGTCCATCAATTCTCACTTTGTCTGGCCCAAGTAACCTCCAATACTCTACCCATATGACCGTATCCAAAATGATGCTCCTTTTTTCATTTGTCGCAGGGGTGATGATAGCCCTTGTTCCTCACATTATATGGTTGTTGACCTGGATTATCGGGAAAGTTGGTGGATTCAGGGTCTCGTATCCACCATTCGGATGGAGTGCGTTGGGACTGGTACTTCTCTTCTGGGCTGTGATGGCTTACGGTTATTTTATTGGGCGATGGAGAATTTCCACCTCTGAGATAGAGTATTGTCATAACTCCATACCCGAGTCATTTGACGGTTTCAGAATTGTCCATATATCAGACCTTCACCTATCCACTTTTGATGACAGACCTGAGCATGTCCAGAAGATCGTGGACAGAATCAATGAACAGGAGCCAGACCTGGTATGCTTCACAGGCGATATGGTGACAACAGGAGTCGACGAGGCCCTGCCCTATACCGGTATGCTCAAATCACTGAAGGCTCCATACGGTGTAGTCTCCGTCCTCGGTAACCACGACTTCCTCATATATTCACATACTCGTCGCACCTCTTCAGAGCGTGAAAATGGGGTAAATGAGTTTGTTGATTATCAAAAGAATACCCTCGGGTGGAAGGTGCTCCGCAATGAAAATATATCCATTACAGATGAATCCGGATTCACAATATCTGTAATCGGAGTCGATAATATCAATGGTTCGGAACAGGGGTTCAGGACCATTGAGCGTGGAGATTTGTCCAGGGCGATGTCTGGTGCTGGAGATGGGTTCAGAATACTCCTTTCTCATGACCCTGCCCACTGGTCACATCAGGTAGTCGGAAAGACAGATATCCCACTCACTTTGTCCGGACATACCCACGCAGCGCAAATAAAGCTCTTCGGATGGAATCCGTCGAGCCTTATGTTTGACCATACCGATGGTCGCTACGATATTGGAGACCAGACCCTCTATGTAAATATAGGTCTTGGCTGTACCGCCCCTTTCCGCTTCGGAGCCACCCCTGAAATCACCTTAATAACCCTACACCCCTCTCCCCACCCCGGCGAATAAAGAGGCAAATTATCTGGCATACCCCTCCACAAAGCGGCTTACGAGGGTGAAGATGCGGTCGTAGTTGACATTGTGGAAGTTTTCGTAAGTGTCGCGTGGTGAGTGGTAGTTTTTGTTGGTATCACCGTCAAGTTCGATATAGATGGCAGGAACACCTTTCAAACCAAATGGGTAGTGGTCAGCGTAGTCATCCATTGGGTGACGGTCAAGCTTGGCAAATGGTTTGGCCATCTCACTATTGATCTTGTTAAGGTACTCAAGGCCTGCCTCACCTGGATCTGAAATCTGGCAATAGATATTCTCACCATTGTCCCCTATCATATCGAGTTCCACGAAATACTGTATATCCTCAAGAGGAAGTAGTGGATTGTCTGCATAGAAGAATGAACCGAGGAGGTTGTTCTCCTCTGAATCGAAGAATATGAATACTACGGAGTACTCAGGCTGATTGGCCTTAAAATGCCTCATCAGGTTAAGGAGCATTGCTGTACCTGATGAATTGTCATTGGCACCATAGAAAATGTCATTCTGGCCGCAGATTCCCAAGTGGTCATAGTGGCAGGCCAGGATAAAATGTTTCTCAGGGTGCTTGCTTCCAGGGATGTAGGCGATGATATTGTGTCCATCATTCTCTATCATCTCTGCCTCCACATTGATCGATACCTTGCGTGCATCCAATGGGAAAGATGCATCTGCCATGAATACAGGCATAGGGGTGTTGAAGTGGTTGCGGGATTTGAAATATGGAAGTAGCTCCTCACCGCGGCAAATTATTGCACCGACATTCTTCAGTGGGACAAAATAGGTTTTGTAAACCTCGATCCCGGGGAATGTGAACATTGTCTCCTTGAAGTGGTCCCAATCGAGGACTATAGCCTTATTGCGGAATTTTCCGCTGTCCATATATTTGCAGAATGTATTGGGATCCAAGTGTTTATTATCCAGATAAACAACCTCCAGTTCCCCTTTGTATGTGGGTGAAAACTCCTTGAGGGTGTAATCTACGGTATTGACCAGTTTCTTTCCATCCACAATCAGTTCCACAGCACCCCTCTGTGCATTGAGAGGATGGTGAAAGTGTTGCATATATGAGAGCTCAGCCTCTGTGCCGCTGCTCCATCTGCCAGCATCGGATGGCACTATCTCGCTCTTGAATTCGGGCTGCAGCGAGTGCAACTCAGGCCTCTGTTTCCCTTCCCATGCTTTCGCAATCACCTCCTGGGGAATAGGTTTTACCCCCAATCCCTGAATCTCTCCAAGGATAAATTTGGCAGCCTTCACGCTTCCGTCCATGTAGTTGCTCCTGCCGTAATACTCTGCAGATGAGAGTTCTTTGACAACACTGTCATAATATTCCTTGCTGGGTGCCGGAACCTCTGATTTATTCATTGCGCAGCTGTTAAGAATTATTGCACTCATAAGAATGATAGCCGATTTTTTCATATTGAATAAAATTTAGTTTTAGCAAAGTTAGTAAAAATTACCACAGTTTGTACCCTTTAATCCCCTTTGAAAGTGCCTGGCTGATGGGGAAGCGCCCCTTGGACCCCGATGCTGCCGAGGCAAATGCAATGGTCTCCGGTGTGGGTTCATTGCGGAGCAATTCCATTGTATGGTCGTGCAGAAGTCTCTCCAGCAGCTGGTGGAATTCCTCCCCGTGGTTAGGGTGCCGCAGGTGGCAGAGTTCGTGCAGAAGGATGTAGTCCTGCAGAATCTGAGGGAGACGTACAATATTGAGATTCAAGTTGATATTCCCCTTGGTAGAGCAACTCCCCCAGTTCGAGGAGTTGTGCTTGATGGTGATGCGGTGGCAGGAGAAACCATACTTTGCAGCGAACTCCAAGAGCCTGGGCGGAAGTTCGGCCTTTGCCCTGAGGCGGAGTGCCTCTATCTCTGCAGCGGTGGGTGCATTGCCCTGAGACTCTGCTGCCTCTCCCCTCCTTTTCTGCTTCGCAATGGTTTTCAGCACCCATCCCCTTTTCGACTGGAAGAAAAGTTTTGCAGCAGCATAAGGGATGATATATGGCAATGTAACACTCACCCCTTTTGCAGGATGCACCCTGATGGAGATGTGGCGGGCCCTGATGCTCTTTTTTAGCACCACCTCCCCTATCTCCGGGTCAATGAATATCCTGGTTCCTCTTGTTGCCATATTGTCCCTCAAAATTAGGCAAAAATTGCTACATTTGCCACATGCAAACATCAGTTCAGACCAATACCAGACCCAAGTTGTGGACCGGCGACTACCTTAAAGTGTGGATTGCCAACTTCTTGATGTATTTTGCATTTTATCTGGTGACACCCCTCCTTCCCCTCTATCTCAGGGATGTCTTTTCAGCAGACAAGGCAACAATAGGTGTTGTCCTTAGCGGGTACACCATTACTGCACTGCTGATAAGATTCTTCAGCGGGTATATTGTGGACAGGTTTCCCAGAAAGAAGGTCCTTATCCTCTGCTACTCCAGCTTCATGGCGTTTTTCTTCGGATACTACTTCACCGGTTCACTCCTATTCTTCGCTGTGGTGAGGACACTGCACGGGGCCCCCTTCGGAATTACCACTGTTTCGAGCAATACTGTGGCCATCGATGTCCTCCATCCGGAAAGGCGTGCAGAGGGGATCGGATACTACGGTCTGAGCAATAACATAGCTATGGCAATAGGCCCCTCGATAGGCCTTGTGATCTACCATACCACAGCCAATTACCCTCTGATTTTCACCCTCTCCATACTTATTGCCGTAACAGGCCTTATCATCGATACTACCATCAAATGCCGTGACCGTCAGCCTGTATATGAGAAAAAGAAACTCTCACTTGACCGGTTTATACTTCTAAAAGGGTGGAGTCAGGGAATAACCATTATGGGGGTATCGTTTGCCTATGGAATACTTGTTACCTATATAGCAATATACAGTCAGGAGATGCTCGGAATTACCTCAGGTACAGGTGGTTTCTTTATGCTTTTGGCTTTGGGACTGATCACCGCTCGCCTTACCGGAAACAAGGCCCTCAGACAGGGACAGGTGCTCCGCAATGCATCATTGGGTCTTGTGGTGGCCTTGGTAGGCTATGCCATTTTTATATCTGTCCCCACCGTTTTTGGCTATTATCTGGCTGCATTTGTAATAGGTCTTGGCAATGGAAATGTATATCCGGCCATGCAGACAATGTTCATTAATCTCGCCCCTAACAGTCAGAGAGGGACAGCCACTTCTACCATCCTGTCGTGTTGGGACGTCGGTATGGGACTTGGTATCATCCTCGGTGGTGCCATTACCGAACACCTGGGCGGATATATGTCAGCCTTCATATCTGCCCTAGTCATCAACACCCTCGGAACCATCTTCTTCTTCCTCTACGCCCGCCGCCGCTACCTGCAAGACAGAATCCGCTGATATCCCTTTCCACCCGTCATCATACTCCTTACAGGACAAGATGACATCGTCATGTCCACTGTCGTCATATCCCCTGTCATCATCCTCATTACTGAATAAGGTGATATCGTCGCATTTTGCCAGATCACTTCATTACAGAAACTGATGACATTACTATTCACATATAGATAGATCTGTCTGATAAGAGTTGGGTAACACAATCGCATTACGCCATCTATTATTGTATATAATCCAGTGATTACTTCAAATTATATCCGTGATTATTACGATACCGGGCCAGGTGGAATAAAATTGCTTCCATCTGGCCCGGTATGTATTTTGTACTTACTGATAATTAGATGATTACATATTGAGGGTGGGCCCGATAGAAGACTTTTTCGTCTACCTGGCCCAAAATGCCTGATACTGGAATACCGAATCCTGTAATACCGGATAATCGAGTGTCAATGATTACCCCCTATCGTAATGAGGCATATCTTCAGGGAGGACTATGGAGAACTCTACTAGTCCGGCCACTTCACCATTTTTCTTCCAAACGGTCTGATAAATCATCTTCTTGAGACCCTTCTTGGATATGGTGTAGCAGTTTGTCCCACCAGTCTCAAGCAGTTTGTGTATGATCTGTTGTGAATGTTCATTGTGACATTCCATAAGATTTTTCCCGACAAGATCACCATATGAGGCAAATGTCTCCTTAGACTTGTCATTCATATATATAATTGTACCTTCTGTATCACAAACAGTTATAGCACAATTCAACTCTTTTGCCCAATCTGGGATATTGTTCATTACATTTTCCATATTATCAATCTTAATTTTATGTAAAGATAACCAAAATCATTATATTTGTCACATAGAACGGGCGCATCTATGTATTAGCAAGCTCTGCAGGCCACTCTGGCTAGGTATCTGACACCTTTCTTGCGCTCATCTGACATAATTTATTAACCGTAAAGATGAGTATTATGAAATTTGAAAGATGCCCATTGGTGGAAATGCCCGATGGTAAAATAGTCAGAATGTACCCATTTCATATAAGTATGGAGGGGATGGAGAGCAGAATTCTGTGTCGTAATGATGAAGATTATGATGTGTTTATCAAGACATTGGTTTTGAGTACACATAAGAAATTGAGTTCTGTAGTAGTGTATTGTGTAGTTTCTAATCATGCACACTATATTTTGCTTGCACATTCATATTTTACAGCATTGGAGATTGCTAATGAGGTCAAAAGGATTTATTCCATGTATTTGACCAAAAGATATTCAGAGAAGAAAGTTCTGAAAGGGATAGATGTCAATGTCATACTAATAGATTCTGATAGGTATCTGCGTAATGCAATAGCATATGATATCCGAAATGCTCTTGATAATGGTGCAAATAATGTTAATGAATATGAGTGGTCATCTTTCAGAAGTATATTCTGTAACGGAAAAATCCAGGTTCCTACAAGATATGTCAATTCTCTTTCCAAACGTGAGAAGCGCGACATCATGCGTTCCCATCAAAAAATGGATGATGTAATGTGGCAAATTAATCCCAGTAATGCACTGGAGCCAGCCAGCATATGTGACTGGAAGTATGTGGAAGAAGCATTTCTGAATGACCATTCTTTTTTTATGAAGTCCATTGGAACTGTAAATTCAGCCGAGATGAAGCAAAAATTGATTGACAACTTTAAGGAGAGAAAAAGTGATCAAGAGATGATAAAGTGTGTAGATGATATAAGTTGTACTTGGTATAACAATCATCTGAACTCTCTACCGATTGAGAAAAAGGCCAGATTACTTCCATATATTTACAGAACATATCGGACAACCCCCAACCAATTGGCAAGAATATTTGAGATAAGTAGAGAGAAAGTATACTCTTTACTCAATAAAAAGTAAATAATCTCTGGGCCAGGTTGAGTGAAATATCTTCTACTTGGCCTGTTCCTAAATCGTAAGTATCATAAAATAAGTTATTTAGAAAATTGTAACGGGCCAGATGGAAGCCATTTTATTCCACCTGGCCCGCTATGTGTCATATAACCACACCCTACAGCAGTTTCTTCACAAGTGAGAACATTTTGTATGGCATGTATCTGAATGGTAGGTCAATCCATGTGCCGGTCGAGATGACGGTACGTTTGTGGCTGAATGCGTTGAAGCTTTCACGCCCGTGGTAGCGACCCATTCCCGAATTGCCGACACCGCCGAAGGGTACACGGTCATTGGCAATATGCATGATGACATCATTTATGCATCCACCACCGGAAGATGTACGTCTTATGCACTCCCAGCCGTCATCCTCTCTGCCGAAATAGTAGAAGGCCAGCGGTTTCTCCCTTTCATTGACAAACTTCACTGCCTCTTCCATGAAGTCCCCCTCCAGGACAATTACAGGAAATACCGGTCCGAATATCTCTTCATTCATTACAGTCACAGACATATCGTTAACCTCCAGCAGTGTAGGTTCTATAAATCTTTCAGATGCATCCATACGACCACCATAGAGGATACTTCCATCCTGAAGATATTTGCTTACCCTTTCAAAAGCACGGTCACTTACCATCCTTACATAGTGTCGGTGCTCTTTGATATCCTCTCCATGAAGGTTACGGATCTCATTGCCGAAGGCTTTTACAAATTCCTCTTTTATATCGGGATGTATGAGTATGTAGTCGGGTGCAATGCAAGTCTGCCCTGCATTCAGGGTCTTTCCCCAGGCTATCCTCTTGGCAGCCAGAGCGATGTTTGCAGTGCGGTCTATTATGCACGGGCTCTTCCCACCGAGCTCCAGCACCACCGGAGTGAGGTTCTTGGCAGCAGCGGCCATCACCTTTTTCCCAAGGTCAGGACTGCCGGTGAAGAATATCATGTCCCAACGCATTTCGAGCAATGCACCATTGACCTCCCTATTGCCTTGCACAAGTGCAATGTATTCAGGGGCAAATGTTTCACTTACCAATTGTGCGAGCACTGCTGATACGGTCGGAACATATGGTGAGGGCTTCAGCATCGCTGTGCATCCTGCAGAGATGGCACCCACGAGTGGATTCAGCAGCAGTTGCACAGGGTAATTCCAGGGGGCAATAATGAGGGTATTGCCCAGGGGGTCTTTCACCTGGTAGCTACGCGATGGGAAAAGTGTAATCGGAGTTGGACGCTTCTCCCTGCGTGCCCAACGGCGCAGGTGGCGCAGGTGTTGCCTTATTTCACCATAGACAATGCTGATTTCGGTGAGGTATGCCTCCTCATAGGATTTGTGCAGATCAGCCCATAGCGCATCGCAGAGGGCTTTTTCATGGGCACGTATCCCCTCCTCCAGACGGCGTAGCATCTGCAGACGGAACTTTATATCAAGTGTGGCCCCGGTGCGGAAATATTGCTTTTGCGCTACCGCAATGGCCTGAATTTTATCTTTTGGTGTGTTCATATGGCAAATGTAGCTATTTCTTGCGACCGGTGAAATGGTCCATTGTGTGGTAAATCCCAAATACCTCTCCGAAAATGAAGTCAAATAGGTGGAATGGGAGGATGAATTGCCAGAATCTGATGAAGTGGTAGCCAAACGGAATCCCTGCAAAAATGGTGTTTTTCTCTATTGCCCTGATGATTTTGCGTGAGACATACTCGGGTTTGAGGATTGGGAACACTTTGGATTTTACTCCGTCAAACATCCCTGTATTGGTATAATAAGGTGCCACTGTGGTGACGCGGACTTTGCTGTGTGCCGCTTTGAGCTCGATGCGGAGTGACTCTGACCAGCCGATGGCTCCCCATTTGCTGGCACCATATACCGACATCCTGGGGTTGCCGAGCATACCGCCGGCAGAGGTGATATTGCAGATGTGGCCGCTATTTCGCTTGAGCATATCGGGGAGAAATGCCCTGGCTACGAACATCGGGGCAATGGTGTTGATCCCAATGGTGCGGGTGATCTCCTGCTGGGTCTGCTGGTCAAAGGTCTTGTTGCTGGTGATGATCCCGGCGCAATTGATCAAAATATCAATAGCTCCGCAATCCTCTATCACCTGCTCATACCCCTTCTGCACCATATCGTAATCGGATACATCCACCCTGTACCCTTTTACCTCTCCATATCTGCTGAGCTCAGCCACTGTGCTATTTATATTCTCCTGATTTATATCCCATATAACCAATGTCTTGGCCCCTTTTATGAGTGCCATCTCTCCCATCATTTTTCCCATACCGGATGCCCCTCCGGTGATCAATATCTTTGAATTTGAAATTTTCATATTTGTCAATTTTAATGTTTGTTGCAGCAAATATATTCCAAATACAATACCATAATTGTGTGTGATTACCAACGGAAAATCAATGGAGAAATTCAGAATATTGGACTAAATGACTTATCTTTGGGATATGATTAGTGCTATTTTATTCGGCTTGGTGGTGGGCTTTTCCTCTTCCATCACTTTCGGGACTATGCAGGTGTTGTGTGTCTCGAGAACCATTTTAGATGGGCGCAGAGCAGGATTCCTATCGGGAACAGGTGTGGCATTGTGTGATACCATCTATGCGGCAATAGCACTCTTTTTCTATACTGTCATATCACCTTTTCTGGAGAAGAATATGGGTTGGCTCTCTATTGTGGGAGGACTGATAGTCATAGCAATAGGTGCAGGGATATTTTTTAGCAAAGTTTCAGACAGTACCTCGTCCCGTGATAGTGCTTCCGGTAGCGTGAGCGGTTGGCGATACGTGACCTCAGCATTCGGGGTAGATATCACTACATTCTTCACCACTATCCCCTACATCCTCACATTTATGACCATGATAGGTTCGATTATGGATCGTGGAGAAAGCAATGCTGTGACACTTGTCGGTTTCTTCTTCGGTGCACTTCTCTGGTGGGTATTCATCACTACCCTTCTAGGGGGGCTCAGACACAGAATTCCGGAAAATTTCAAACAATACATAAATAAGATATCGGGAATCATCATCGCCATCCTCGGCCTGCTGGTGATTTTCGGCAATTAAAATTTAGAGCAATGATAAAACATATCGTAATGTGGAAACTCAAGCCCGAAGCAGAGGGGCTTACAGCCAAAGAGAATGCACAATGGATGAAAGAGCACCTGGAGGGGCTTATGGGGGTGGTTCCTGAACTCCTCTCGTGTGAAGTGGGGATCAATGTAGTGGATGGCAATTATGACGCTTGTCTGGTATCCACATTCGCTTCACTGGAGGACTTGGCTGCATACAAAGTGCATCCGGAACACGTGAAGATATCTTCATACTGCAAAAAGGTACGCGAATCCCGTGTGGCCTGTGACTGGGAGATATAGCCAATGCAGGACATGACCATCATAAAGGCCGGCCTTGATGACTTGCAGACCATACACGATATGGCGCAGGTGGTGTTCCGTCACACCTATCGGGAGATACTCTCGCCCGAGCAGATGGAGTATATGATGGATTGGATGTACTCGCTCCCAAACCTCAGGAAGCAACTTGACCAGGGGCACGTATACTATATTGCCCTCAAAGACTCAGGAGAACCCTGCGGATACATCTCTGTCCAGAGGGAGGGTGTGGATTCTGATGATATCGAGGTATTCCATCTTCAGAAGATATATGTTATGCCAACCTTTCAGGGGTGTGGGCTGGGACGCCAATTGTTTGATCAGGCAGTGTCGCACGTCAACACTTATAGGAGATCTCCAAAGGCGAGGATAGAGCTGAATGTAAACAGATCCAACACTGCAGTGGAATTCTACAGCCATTTGGGACTGACCATACTCCGTCAGGGTGATTTCCACATAGGGAACGGGTTCTATATGAATGACTACATAATGGGAATTGATATTTGAATTTATTAGTCCCTTTTCATATATTTGTTGTCAACGAAATCAAATTGTCCAACCATTTAAATTTTAGAGTTATGACAAAGAAACTACAAGATTTGCAAGCGGTAAAAGTGAGACTTGATGAACTTGAAAAAGTCCCTTTCGATGATATGATGGCATTCCTTATGCAGGCTTCAGAGGTAGAAGAGGCACTTAAAAAAGCAGCAAGATGCCCTAAGACAGATGAGGAGAAGGCCCTCGCCAAAGAGGTGAAAGCCCAATACCAGAAGATCCAGATGGCTTTTGAAAAATCTCAAGGTTAATGACAATATGATGGATAAAGGGAAATTTTACAGTGGCCTGGCCATAATGGTCGGGCTTATTGTTTTGGGCATTATGTTGCCCAAGGCGGTCAAGGACTTCAGATCATTTGACAGGACAGTAAATGTGAAGGGGCTTTGTGAAAGGGAGGTCAAGGCTGATAAGGTTATCTGGCCAGTGGTATATAAGGTGATGGCCAATGATATCCAGTCGGTATATGACCAGACCGACTACAGCAATGCCGCCATCATCAAGTTCCTCAAAAACGGAGGTATTGAAGAGTCTGAAATATCAGTGGCAACTCCTGCTATCTCAGATAAATACGCCAATGAATATGGCGGAAATGACCGTGCCTACAGATACATTTCCACCAATATCATCACAGTCTGCACAAACAAAGTGGATGTCGTTCTGGGGCTTATGGCCAGACAGTCAGACCTCTTGAAAAAAGGTATCGTTACCGGTGGCAACAAATGGGAAAATCCTGTGGAGTTCCAGTATGACAGCCTTAATGACATCAAGCCTGCTATGATTGAGGAGGCTACCAAGAATGCCCGTGAGACAGCGGAGAAGTTCGCCAAGGACTCAGACAGCCGTCTTGGTAAAATCAAGACCGCCAGCCAGGGAACATTCACTATCACAGACCGTGACTCGAATACCCCTCACATCAAAAAGGTACGGGTAGTGACATCAGTAACCTACTATCTTAATAACTGATAAAATCAGTCATTAAGTACATTTCCCCCGATATTATGTCCGACTTCGTTCGGGCATCTTGTCCAGTTATCAGAAGTTACACACTCTTTTATCATGTGACTTGATTACAGAATTTTATTACAAAGTGGGCCAGGTGGAATAAAAATGCTTCTATCTGGCCCACCTTGATTTCTTAATGCACTTGTAATTAAGCAATTAGCTAAAGAATTCGGGCCAGGTGGACGACATTTTATTCCACCTGGCCCGCTTCTATTGTATTTGAAGATCTATTTCGAAAACAGATTCTCGTAATCTTCTGTAGATCTGAGGATGACATCTTTGGCGATGTCGGCTCCGTAAATCGAGACAAACTGCATACGTGATGTGTTCTCGCCGGGGATATCCTTATATGTGCTGAAGTAGTGGATGAGACGGCGGATGATGTCAATTGGAACCTGCTCTATGTCTGTCATCATACCATATACAGCATCACTTCTGAGGACAGCGATAATCTTGTCATCTGCCTGATTGTGGTCCAGAAGCCTTAGACCACCTATCGGTCTGGCATTCACAATTATATCACCGTGGGTCACATCCTTCTCGGTAAGGATACATATATCAAGTGGGTCACCGTCACCCTCCACATCTGTCCTGCACAAAGCCTTGTTTGTAAGTTCTGCCATTTTGGGGCCGCAATAACTCTTAGGCAGGAAGCCATACAATGAAGGTACAATATTGGAGAACTTCTGAGGTCTGTCAAGTGACAGATAACCAGACTCTTTATCTACCTCATATTTTACTGTATCTGTAGGGACTATCTCAATAAATGCCCTTACTACTTCCGGAAAATTTTCACCCTGACTGATTCCGTGCCAAGGGTGGGCCTTGTGACTGATTACAGTTTTCATAGATTTCTATTTTGAGGTGACAAATTTAATAAAACTAACCTATCTTTGTTCCCGTTATGAAAGAAATTTATTTTGCAGGTGGGTGTTTCTGGGGCACAGAACACTATTTCAAACAGATTAAAGGTGTGGTGGAGACAGCTGTCGGATACGCCAATGGTCACACATCTGATCCTACATATCAGGAGGTATACACCGACGCCACCGGTTATGCCGAGACAGTGAAAGTGGTATATGACCCTCAGCTCATATCGCTGGAACTCCTTACTGACCTATATTTCCATTCGATAGATCCCCTATCTCTCAACAAACAGGGAGAAGATACCGGAACACGCTATAGGACAGGTATCTACTACACAGATCAGGAGGACCTTCCAATACTTAAGAAAGTATATGACCAAGTGGCATCACAATACGATACTCCGCTGGCTGTAGAGCTCGAACCCCTCAGAAACTTCTACACCGCAGAAGAGTACCATCAGGACTATCTGGACAAGAACCCTACTGGCTACTGTCACCTCCCTAAGGCACTTTTCGAATTTGCCCGCATAAAATCCCGCGAGTAAATTGGGGCCTCGATTGCCCTATTGCTCCATCATCTTCAGCACCTCAGGGAAATTCTCTCTGCCGAATCCGATGCGGAGGTAGGTCCCCGGGTACCCGAACATCTCTGCAGGGACTGTGAGGATGCTGCGGCTCTGAACCAGTGCCTCGCTCCACTCCATTGCAGCGCCATCGCACTTGATCTTCACGAACGCCACACTTCCTGCCACAGGCGGGATGAATTTCTCCACCCAAGGGAGTTTGCCTGCGGCAATGGACTCCTGGAATAGGGCCACATTGCGCTGAATTTTCTCAATATTAGGGCTCAGGAATGCCTCCGGATGATTGAGTACAATGGCGGACAACACCTCTGAAGGGGCACTGCTGCACATCGAGAGGTATGGCTTGAATATGTGCAATTGCTCTATGAGCCAATTGTCCTGCGATGCAATCCAACCGATGCGTGCCCCGGCCAGGCCGAATGATTTGGCCATTCCCCAAAGGGAGATCCCCCTCTCATAAAGGTCGCATACCGGAGGGAGCGGCTCTACCCCCTGAACCATAAGATCCCTGTACATTTCATCCGAATAGATATATGCGCCGCACTCACGTGCAATGGCCACCACCTCCTCAAGCTCCTCGCGGGTCAGATATGCACCTGTGGGGTTGTGGGGGAAATTGATCACTATCAGACGGGTATCTGGGCGGACAAGCTCACGGAGCTTCGCAACATCGAATTTCCACTCCCCTTCCCCCTCTTCTGCTCTCCAGTATGAAAGTTCGCAGCCAAGCGATTCAAGTATCTGGTAGAGTGATTGGTATGCAGGTGAAACGACCACTGCGTGGGGCTTCTGTACCCCCTCCATAAGGATATTCATGGTCATAAAGCTCAGCTCACCGGGAGAAGCGACGATTATATTGTCTTCCTCCACCATTCCATAGTATTGGGTAATGGCTTTGCGAAGGTAAGGGCTTCCCGGAGTCTCGGTGTAACCCATATGGAGATTTTCCCACATCTCTTTCTCAGTGTCAGATGCCTGATTCAGAATGTATTTCATAGAATAACCGTCACAATCTGAGCAGGATAACATATAATCTGCCGTAAATTCGTATTTGGCGAAGTATTTTTCAAGGAGGAATTCGGAAACAATCATGGTACAGAAATTTTATAATTTGAATAGGACAAATATAACAATTTCGGGAAATAATTCTTAAATTTACATTATGAAAGGGATTAAAAAAAGCATACGTGCCGTCTGGGAACTGTATTATGACGGATTCAGGAATATGACTATTGGCAGGACCCTGTGGGGGCTCATTATTCTCAAAGTCATTATACTTTTTGCAGTCCTTCGGGTCTTTTTCTTCAAGCCTGCAATGGCCGGAATGACAGATGAGCAGAAAAGTGAGCAGGTGGGAGAACACCTTACACAGCCGGAAAAATTCAACAATAAAGATACATTACACATTATAAACGAATAAATTATGGACGCAGTTATTTGGTCAAGACTCCAATTCGCCATGACAGCAGCCTACCACTGGCTATTTGTCCCACTGACATTGGGACTTGCCATGGCAATGGCCATTATGGAGACACTTTATGTGGTAAAAAAAGATGAGTACTGGAAAAAGACAGCACAGTTCTGGATGAAACTTTTCGCCATCAACTTTGCCGTAGGTATTGCCACCGGTATTATTCTGGAATTTGAATTTGGTACCAACTGGAGCAATTACTCCTGGTTTGTAGGTGACATCTTTGGTGCACCTCTTGCCATCGAAGGTATCCTTGCATTCTTTATGGAGGCAACATTCTTTGCAGTGATGTTCTTCGGATGGGAGAAGGTGAGCAAAAGATTCCACCTCATCTCCACCTGGCTTACAGGCATAGGAGCCTCAATCTCTGCATTCTGGATCCTTGTGGCCAACGGTTGGATGCAGAACCCTGTGGGAACCACCTTCAACCCTGACACAGTACGCAGTGAAATGGCATCGGCAGAGGCATTTTTCGATGTAATCTCCAATCCTGTGGCAGTGAGCAAATTCTTCCACTCAGTGACCAGCGGTTGGGTGACCGGTGGTGTATTTGTAGTAGCCGTGAGCTGTTGGTATCTCTGGCGCGGACGCAACACCCAGTTTGCCAAGAAAAGCATCTTTGTAGGTGGTTTTGTAGGTCTTCTCGGAACATTTGCCGTTATGCTTTCAGGCGATGCATCAGGAATCCATGCCGCTGAATATCAGCCAATGAAACTTGCTGCTATGGAGGGACTTGAAGATGGTGGACGCCGTGCACCATTCAGCATTGTCCCAGGAGTGGAGATCCCTGGTATGCTCTCAATCCTCGCAACCCACGACCTCAATGGCTTTGTTCCTGGCATCAATGATATAATCAATGGTTATACCGACAATGACGGCAACATCATCCCTTCAGTTGCTGAAAAAATGGAGATGGGTCGCACTGCACTTGATGCATTGGCACAATACCGCTCACTAAAAGATACAGATCCCGTAGCAGCGGCTGCTGCCCGTGAGATTCTTGATGCAAATGTCCAATATATGGGATATGGCTACCTTGAATCACCCCAGGATGTGGTTCCACCAGTAGGAATCGTGTATTGGTCATTCCGCCTTATGGTCGGATTCGGTATGCTTATAGCACTTATCCTTGTTCTCACTTTATGGTTCAATTACAAAGGCAAATTGCCACAGATGAAATGGCTCCTTCTTGCTGCAATGGCTTGTATCCCATTTGTATACGTCTGTGAAGAAGCAGGCTGGATCGTGGCGGAAGTGGGACGTCAGCCCTGGACTATCCAAGGACTTCTCCCAGTAAATGTCGCCATCTCAGACACCAGTATCGGTGAAGTAATGACCACATTCTTCGTCTTCCTCGGTGTCTTTGCATTGTTCCTGGTTATTGAGATTAGGATTATGATTAATGCTATCAAAAAAGGTCCCTCTGTTGATTAATTTTATTGGGAAAATTCGTCGTTATGCTTGATTCGAAAATCCTCATTTACCAAAGTAAACTCCGGTTTTCTCATCTTCGCAAGCCTTGAAATCAGTGTCATGCCCGACCTGTTCGGGCATCTGAAAATGAATTAAAATATAAAATTATGTCATATACATTCTTACAAAATTATTGGTGGTGTCTGATCGCACTCTTGGGCGGTCTCCTCGTCTTCCTGATGTTTGTCCAGGGAGCCAATGTACACCTTATCAATGGTCGCCTCTCTGATCTTCAGAAGAGGATGGTAGCCAACTCCACAGGACGTAAATGGGAATTGGCATTCACTACACTTGTCACATTTGGCGGTGCCTTTTTCGCATCATTCCCTCTATTCTACAGCACAAGTTTCGGAGGTGCTTACTGGGTATGGATGCTTCTTCTGCTCACTTTCGTATTCCAGGCAGTCGCCTATGAATTCCTTCACAAAAAGGAGAATATTCTGGGTGTGAAAGGATTCCGTATTGCATTGGTAGCCAACGGATTTTTGGCTCCATTCCTGGTAGGTACAGCTGTAGGCACATTCTTTACAGGTTCACCATTTACAGTAAACAAGACCGCCATCATGGACCTCTCTGCCCCGGTAATCAGTACTTGGGACAGCCATTGGAGAGGACTTGAAGCATTGGCTCAGGGACATGCTGTCCTCCTGGGACTTGCACTTGTAGGGCTAACAGTGATTTTGGGTGCCCTCTACCTTATCATCAACATTGACGATACAGAGACAGAGACTCAAATGCGTCGCACCATCAAGATTACAGCTATTCCATTCCTGGTAATTTTCCTTACTTGGTTGGGGATTCTCCTATGTCGTGAAGGTTTCGCTGTAAACGAACTTGGTGTAGTATCGATGGAGAAATACAAATACCTACACAACCTTATCCAGATGCCGGCAGTATTGGTAATGTTCCTTGTGGGCGTTGTAGGTGTATTGCTCGGAATATGGAAAGGTGCCCTTACCAAATCACGTTGTGGTATATGGTTCGGCGGTATCGGTACTGTACTTGTTGTGATGGCTGTATTCTTCATCGCAGGTTTCAATGGTACATCTTACTACCCTTCAAACACTGATTTGCAGAGTTCTCTCACTATCGTGAACAGCTCTTCAAGCAGATTTACCCTGCAGGTGATGTCTATCGTGTCACTACTTATCCCATTTGTACTCGCTTATATCGTGTACGCTTGGCGCCAGATGGACAAGAAAAAGATCACTGAAGACGAGATAGCACAGTCAGAGCACAAATACTAGTATTTGATTGTGATCAGCCAATATCTGAGGGTGGGAGTAAGTCTTCCACCCTCAGGTGTTTTAATGTACTTGTGTGGATGTAGTTGACAGTCGTCACTTGCCGGCCAGGTCTGCGGAATTATGTTAGACCTGGCCGGATAATACTTTGTAAAAACATTGTAATTCAATGAATTAAGTGTTGTAGCGCCGGCCAGGTCGGACACTTTTTTGCAGACCTGGCTGAAATGTCCCATATTGGATAATGTTTTGTACCTTTGCCCCCCATATGAAAAGGGATGCAATAGATTTTGAGAATGGTGAGGTGATGGGGCTCTTCTGGAGGTTGCTCCTCCCTACCCTCTTTGGCACCCTCTCCATTGCCCTGGTGACAATGGCAGACGGTATCTTCATCGGGAGAGGTGTCGGTGCAGACGGAGTGGCTGCTGTCAATATTGTTGTCCCTATATTCCAAATTGTGTCTGGCGTGGGGCTGATGATAGGTGCAGGGTGCTTTGTGGCTGCATCTATCCAATATTCGCAGCAGAATGTCAAGGTGGCCAGATATCACGTGACGCAGGCAATTGTCCTCTCTACCATTTTTATGACATTGCTCTGCGGGACAATGTTGATCTTCCCCGAAAAGACTGCACTGATTCTCGGCTCTTCGGAGACACTCCTCCCCAAGGTAACAGGGTATCTCAAGTATATATTGCCCTGCTTCATTTTTGAGATGTGGAGCATGATCGGGCTCTTCATCATCAGACTTGACGGTGCACCGAAGTTTGCAATGTGGTGTAATGTCCTCCCCGGGCTGCTGAATGTGGTACTTGACTGGCTTTTCATTTTCCCTCTGGGAATGGGGGTGGAAGGGGCTGCGATTGCCACCTCCATAAGCATCAGCATTGGTGGATTCATGGCATTGGGATACCTCCTTTTCAAAGCGAAGGATCTGGGACTTATAAAGCTGAAAATTAGTGCCAAAAGTATTGCCCTGGCGCTACGCAATGTGGGGTATCATTGCAGGATTGGGTCATCCACATTGCTTGCAGAGCTGGCATTGGCTGTAATGTTCTATATCGGGAACAGGGTCTTTATGCACTACCTCGGGGATACCGGTGTGGGTGCATATGGGATTGCGTGCTACTATATGCCTTTCTTCTTTATGGTGGGCAATGCCATCGCCCAGTCTGCCCAGCCGATAATCAGTTATAATTACGGAGTGGCCAGGTGGGAGAAAATTGTGCAGGCCAGAAGACTCCTTCTGGGGACTTGCATTGGGTTCGGACTTGCAGTGGGGGCACTCTTTGCACTCCTTCCCAAAGGGCTTGTGGGGCTCTTTATCGATACCGGTAGTGAAGCAGCAACAATTGCAATAAACGGCTTTCCCCTACTCGCAGTGGGGATATTGTTCTTTATCCTCAATGTGGCAATAATTGGCTATTACCAGAGTGTTGAGAGGGTAGGAAAAGCGACATTCTTCGTTTTCCTAAGGGGGCTGATATTCATTGTACCGGCATTCCTGCTTCTGCCCAGATTTCTGGGTGCAGAGGGGATCTGGCTGGCAATGCCGGTCTCTGAGATACTCACTACCTGTGTTATACTGGCAGACAGATTGAAAAAGGCTCTGTAGTTATCCTCTGTAAGTGTAATACGATCCTGCTTGAGGGGTTGGCATAAGGACTACCTCATTTACATTCATATGGGCTGGTGCCGACAACATCCACTCTATTGCGGAAGCGATATCTTCACCGGTGAGAGGTGTGATACCCTTATATACATTTGCAGCGCGCTCTTTGTCGCCATGGAAACGTACCTCCGAAAACTCTGTCTCTACCATTCCCGGGCGGACCTCACCCACTTTGATACCTGCACTGAGAAGATCTGCACGCATTGATTGTGAAATGGCGTGTACAGCGTGTTTTGAAGCGCAGTAGACTGCTCCATTCTCGTATGGTTCTGTACCGGCGATGGATCCGATGTTGATGATATGGCCACCTTGACCGGCCTCTACCATTGCGGAGCTGATGATGCGGGTGACATAGAGAAGCCCTTTGACATTGGTGTCAATCATTGCATCCCAATCGGCTGTAGAGCCTTTGTCGATATGCTCAAGTCCTGCAGCAAGCCCTGCATTGTTCACAAGAACATCTACCCTGCCAAGGGGCTCCAAATGTTGGCGGCACTCCTCTTCGCTGCGGACATCGAAGCAGAGGGTCTGGCACTCTGCACCGCGGGCCTGAATCTCCTGTGCGATCTCCTGAAGGCGCTCTGCGCGACGCCCTGTGATGATGATTTGTGTCTGTGGCTTGGCAAGTTTGAGAGCTGTGGCACGTCCGATGCCCGATGTGGCTCCAGTGATTAGGATACGTTTCATATTGTCTATTGTTTGTTTCTTTTTCTATTGCCGCTGGCTACCACCACACTTACAGCTGCTATAATGAGGATGATACCGAGCCATTCGCGCCCGCTGATCTCCTCCCCGAAGATGGTGATGCCGAAAAATATTGCTGTGACAGGCTCCATTGCTCCGAGAATAGCGGTAGGTGTGGAACCTATGTGCTGTATCGCTTTGGTGGTGCAGATGAGTGAAAATGCAGTTGGGAGCAAACCAAGCCCCAAGAGGCATCCCCAAAGGTACCATTTCTCTGCAGGAGGTGCAGTAATCTCCCCACGGAGGCATAGCAGTACGGCGAAAATAATTGCGCCGAAAAGGATCATATAGAAATTAAGCTTGATCGAACCGAGCCTGTTGACATTGCTCTTGTTGATAAGTACAATGTATATTGCATATGCCAACGCGGATATCATTACAAGTATAATTCCTTTTATGGACACTGCTGCATCACTGCCTCCTGTGTCATACAAGAGGACAATACCGGCCAGTGAGACTGCCATACAGAGCAATGTCCCTAATGAAGCCCTCTCCTTGAAGAAAATGGCCATTATTGCAGCGACCATAACGGGATATACGAAAAGGAGTGTGGATGCTACACCGGAATCCATATACTTGTAGCTGGAAAATAGCGATATGGATGTGGTGGTAAAGATGATTCCCAACAGGGCAAGTACACCGATATCACCTCTCTCCAAACTGAAGTTCCCGCCTCTGCTCTTGAGCATCACTACAAAGATGCATACTGCAATAAGATATCTGAAGAAGAGGACAGAAAACGGGTCCATCCCCGCTCCATACAGAGGTAGGGTAAACAACGGCAGCATACCATATGTGGCTGATGCGACAATACCGTAGATGTACCCTTTCAGTTTACTGTTCATGTCCTGTGTCTGTTTTCGATGCGAATATATGAAATATCCCCTACTCTTGTACCGAAATTTTGCTACTTTTGTCCCCCTGATAACCCGCAATAGAGTATGGAACATTTAGGAGAGATAATATCGCTTGTAGTGGCATTTTCGTGGACCATTACGGCACTTTTTGCCAATGAGGCGAGCCGCCGTCTGGGGGCGATGACTGTCAATGTCATCCGTATGGTTTTGGCGACCCTCTTTCTCGCTATCATCCTGTGGGTTACAGTGGAAAGTCCCTACCCTGTTTATGCTGATGGACGTGCATGGTTCTATCTGGCGCTGTCAGCCCTTGTGGGGTATGTCTTCGGAGATTTCTGTCTCTTCAACTCCTATGTGGTTATCGGTGCCCGCTTCGGACAATTGTTCATGACCCTCGCCCCACCTATCTCAGCCATCACCGGCTGGATTCTTCTCGGTGAGGTGATGTCGTGGAAATCGTGGCTCGCTATGATGGTGACTATCAGCGGTATTGCCCTCTCTATCCTGAGCAAAGGCAATGACAGCAAAATCCGTTTCTCCCTCCCTCTGAAAGGTGTTCTTCTGGGTATAGGTGCAGGTCTGGGGCAAGGCGTGGGGCTCGTCCTCAGCAAGATCGGTCTGGAGCACTACTCGGCTGCCATCCCTTCAGATGCGCCACAGGCAATGGCTTCGATGCTCCCATTTGCTTCGACTATGATAAGGGCAATGGTGGGTGGTATCGGTTTCATCATCTGGATGGGGCTGCAGAAAGACCTCGGAAAATTCCGTACTGCAGTGAAAGACCGCCGTGGCATCACATTCGCGACCCTCACCACCCTATTCGGTCCGGTAATCGGTGTATCACTTTCACTGGCGGCTGTCCAATACACCGACACAGGTATCGCCTCTACCCTTATGGCCCTCACTCCGGTACTTATTATCGCCCCCTACGCCATCATCTACAAGCAGAAAGTCAAGGCCAAGGAGATCCTTGGCGTCATCCTCAGTATGGTCGGCGTCGCAATGTTCTTTTTGATGTAAGTTTCCTGGTTTAACCTCCCCTCGACCGCACTCCCCGCGTCTAATTTTCGCGTTTTTTTGACGCGGCAGCTTGACTTTTCGCTTTCCGCGTCTACTTTTGGCAATTTTTCTGCGGCTCGGAGTTAAGGTTCTTCAGGCGTTCGCGTTGCTCACTCATTGCGGAGGCAACAAGGCGTCATCAGACGCCCCGCGAAGGCCGTGTATTTGCGCAGCAAATACGGCAAGGCCGGGAGCGCTGGTTCGGCGAGAGCCGATATCAAAAGTGCTTAGGCCTTCAGAACCTTAATCCCCGTAGCCGCTACTCCATCTGAATGCTTTTACCTACATGATGCCGGCGAAAGTCGATAAATCGCAGGCATCGTCACGCCATATTCCTGCACACCCACAAGTTTTCGCCGGATTTCTTGCATGTGTGTCCCGAAAAAGGTGGCAGAGTATCACCGGACTACCTGACCGACATTGCGGCGGAATACGCAATATGTATACTAACACCTTAAGCTAAGGTAGGGTAAATCTATAAAATAAGTTTATATATTATTTTAATGCGGAGTTTAGGTCCTTGTTTTCAAGTTTGATGATTGCCTTTTTATACCATTTTTTTGCTTCATCAATATCTTTCTTGACACCATGTCCATTAAGATAACATAAAGCAACATATGGCCTACAGATATCAGAACCAAGCTCTGCACCTTTCTTAAAGTAATAAAAAGCTCTTTTATAGTCCTGATTTACGATATCTCCATCATAATATATTTTCCCTAATTCGTAGTATGATTCCAAATAGCCTTGTTCCAGAGAACTTGTCAAATGGCTTAATTTCTCTTTAGGGTCCGAACAATTAAGACCATAATGGTGGATGGATGAAGCCAATCCTATATCTTTACCTACTGTAAACCAGTATTTCGAATTTTCTGAATCATTCAGGCGCCAATAAATTTCTCCTAGCAGCGTGGTTGCATATATATACCCTTTTTTATATGCCTTTTGTGCAAATCCTATCGCTAATGCTGAGTATTTGTTATTTTTTGTCAACCCATATACCAGGTAATAATACTCAGCTAATTTGTATAAGGCATATCCATCATTGCCTTCTGCTGCTTGAGACAGGTATTTTAATTCATCTATATTTTCATACTCCTCTGTGTCAAAATTCTTATTATAAGTACTACGTGTCTGGGATTCGTAATAATTTTGATTGTACATTATAGAGAGTGCAATAAGTGCTAGAGGTTCTCCCTCTTCAGCAGATTTTTGAATAGCGTTTTCTGCTTCACTGAACAATTCCTTTACTTTATCATACTCATAATCATATTTGATATCATGAGTGCTGCAATATGATCGATAATAGAAAGAATACCATTGAGCAAGAGCTACTTGAGAATAGGGCTCACCCATCTTTGCCCCTTTATTATATGATGTATATGCATTGTCGTAATCTGTAAGATGATGATAGTAGTTACCCAGATTGAAAAATGCTTCGTAGTACCCTTGTTCAGCTGCTTTATTGTACCATTTTATTACCTCTTGATGGTTTATCTTTACCCCTAATCCATGTTCATAGCACTTGGCAAGGCTATTTTGTGCTTTTGGATTACCCAATTCTGCTGCTTTTCTGTACCATTTAACGGCTTCGGAGTAGTTCTTTTCAGTATTATTTTTTCCAAATAGGTAGTCATCACCACGAAGATTCATCTCTTCGGCTGTCAATATAGATGAATTTATTTTAAGATTAAAGCAAAATGAACCACGTTCATATATTTTGTCTTCTACTACAGGAAACTGTTCATAGTTTGTACGTTGAGCGACCAGATATTTTATTTCCTCAAATAGATCTTTGTATTCCATATTTGGCCTATCCAATAATTCTAGGAATGCACTGGTGTATGGACTGTGTTTGCCTTCACCATCTTTTGCTGTTTTACCGTAATCTGTAGCATAAGATATGAGTGTACCTATTGGTGTATTTTGTTTTACAAGTCCTCCTGTATGGATGCTGCGGGTGAAAGATCTTTCCAGAGGATTGTTTCTACAAGCATCAATCATAACAAATTTTAACTTGCATTTAGTATAGTTGAGATTATCTATAACACGCGCAAGATTCATACACTCCCATTCAATATCATTTTCACGCTCCAATTTTGCATTCAAAGGCAATAAATAGTTTAGACCTTTTGATTGAATACCATGCCCGGCGTAATAAAAAAGAGCAACATCGTAATTTGATGCCTTATCAATAAACGAATTTGCCGTCTCCTTCATTTGTCTCAAATTCAAATCAGTATGTAATAATACATCAAAACCCAGAGTTTGGAGTTTTTCCCCTACAGCAGTAGCGTCATTTACTGGATTTTTCAGATATCCTTCTGAATAATTGCTATTTCCTATTATAAGGGCAATCCCTCTCTTGTTTTGAGGGTAAACAAGGGTACTGACCAGAAGTAAGATTGCTATGATTAGCTTGTTTTTCATATAAGATTATCTGATTAAAAGTAAAAGAATACCATAGAGGCATCTTTCGCAGATCTGTTATATATGGTGATTTTAAGTTTCGAAGGTGATCTCATACGCATTGTGCGATGTCTGTATTTTCTTCCTTCCTTATCTGAATCGAGTTCATTATAATATTCTTTATTGACAATATCATAAATATGCATTGTTGTCAGTGAATTAGGCTCTGATACTACCATAAAATCCACAGGACCTGATGGCACTTGAACCTCAAATACCATAGATGAGTGTTTTTTCAATACAAAGTTATGCTGGTAAAAAACGTATCCAGATGACCCCCTTCTTGATACATTATTCATCTCCTCCCACTCTCTCATAAGCTCCTCAGCTTTCTTGAAGCTCCCATCATTTTTAAGAAGTTCATCAAAATACTCCGGGATGAAAATAATGTGATTGTCCAGTGGTAAAAGATTTTCTTCTCCTGATACGATATTGAAGTTTAATGGTGATAGATCACTTGTAAAACTGTTTTTGTTTCTGAAGTCCTTGAATCTGTTATTTGTCTGATACAAGATGTCATCACTTCCAATATTATCCCTTAGAGATAGACATATTTCTTTCAATTCCATCATCTTTTTTGATGGTTCTTGTGAAAATAATTGGATACTATACAGACATATAAGAACAGTAAACAGTATTTTATATTTCATAACTATGATATTTAATCAATAACTAATCTGAAACCTATGCTTTCACTTTTGGTAGATGAAGAGACCATATCTCTTGATGTTACTCTGCAGTCTTTATCCAAAGATTTGAAACTTCCTCCTCTAACTATAATCAAATCCATATTGAAGGGTCTTTCTGGGTTATCATAATAATAAAACTTATTGCTGCAATATTCAGCAACATTCCCGCTCATATTGAAAATCCCAAGCTCATTCGATTCCTTCCACCAAGATATCCCGTCTCGGGGTCTATAACAAGGTGCAGACAGAGAATCGGATAGTGTCCAAGCAACATTATAAATGTCATTAGAGCCGGCATATGTAAAATCAAGAGATTTGAGACCACCTTTGGCTGCGTATTCCCATTCGGTTTCGTGAGGTAGTCTGAAATTCAATGGTACGATAGAATTCAATTCTATAAGAAAATCCTGTACATCATTCCAGGAAATATGAGTCTTGGGTGAAGTCAAAATATCAGGATCAGTTTCTTTGTCGTGAATTCCCATTATACTATTCCATTCTTCCACGGAGAGTTCATATTTATTGATGAAGAAGCCAGATACAGTGACTTTATGTTTAGGAATCTCTTTTTTACTTATGTCATGATTTCTGTTCCCATCTGAATCAAGTGTATCTGATCCCATCATATATTCACCGCCATCCACGTATACCATATTTTCCAAAATAGACCTGATTGCACAAATCTGATTCAAATTCAATGTCGGGAGGATAGATGGATCTATACGTTCGGTAATGTCATTATTGATATTGTCAAAATTGAAATTGTCCCTTATGTTGACAATTTTCTTTTTTGCACTCTTTGAAAAAAATATATGATTAGATTCAAGGAATGTATTATAGTCGTTGATAGTGGAGCATCTGTTGAGTTTTATGTAGTCTTCAAGAGCGGAATATCCTACAAGCATACTCAAAAGTATACACACAGTGACTAGTATATTTTTGTAAGACAGGTAATAACGCGGTTCTGACTTCAGCAAAGAGTGTTCTTTAGGGATAACCTTTGTTTTGATTACATCCCTAAAGGTCATTGTATCTTTATCATTATAAAATGCTGCGTGATATCTGCTTATCTGCTTGATATCAACAGGCAAAATAGTTGCAAGATCATCAAAATTAAATTTATCAGATTTCTGTGGAGCAATAGGTACTATATTTTTCTCTTTAGCTATTGCTCTAGCCAACTCGATTCTCATAAAGTTAATTTCTTTTACCCCACTGGCTTCAATTATGGAGTAAAAGTCTTTTGGATCACAAGTTGCCAGTTTTACATATAGTTCCGTATGTTCATCTGTGACATCACTAAAAGTTTCGTCACTAATCATTGCTATGAAATCGGTACAATTGTCGATCCTGTTAAGCAATTCGACGTCAAATCTTCCATGCAGATTTTCCTTGTCAAAACTTACCCTTCCAAAGTAGCCATTGTACTCCAAAATAGTTAATAAGTGCTGGGCCTTATCTGATGTATCTTTTCGACGATAACTTATGAATATGTCGTATTTGCGCTTAAACATAGATGAATATACTTTATTTCTTCTTGGTGATCTTATATCCCAACTTCATTATCAGTTTCAAAGTTCCGATGGCGGTATTTCTGTCGTATTCCTTTTCTGTTTCTGGCAATTTATTGTAAGGAACCAGGCAAGGGTGCTCTTTTTTCTCATCATTACGTTCCGGACCATATTTCCAACCTTCATCTATCCTGCCTTGTGCCCATACTTCATGGACATTTTCAGCTATTTCTTCAGTCAATTGCTTAAGACTTCTTGGCAGTTCTATTTCCGAACAGTCAAGAGGCTTTGGAACATATTCATTTTTATTATTTGTATCGGTCTCAGATATATATATACGTATACTTGTGTCTGTGACATTACAGTCATATGACTTGTAATCATACGGTACTATCGGTATCTCCTCAAATGGTATTAATAGATTATTGTGTTTTTTGACAACGGATTTAACAGGATTATAAACGTATCCTTCAAGTTTTGTATGGGATTCCCATCTGATATGTTCACAAATTGCAAGATTGATAAGTTTCTTTTGTAGCACCTCATCTGTTTTGTAATCAGTGCTCTCACGATTGTCTATGATAACCTTTAATGCTGTGAGATCTAACTTGTCAATATCCAATAATTTGTATTTTGTATGTCTATGAAGATAATTTGAGATATTCTGGTTCTTTTTCATATTAATTTCTTCAATGACATTATACCTTGTGCATAAGGGGTCTTCTTTTTTATAATCTTTCAGCGTTTCATCGATTTTGTTATTGCCAAAACTATTTTCCCATATAGTTTTAGGTGATATTTCTGTTTTCTTATTTTCCTCCTTATAAATTTTATGGAATATCTGGGCATTCCTGAGAATATCATCCTGAATTATTTCATCATAGGTGTATACATCCTTGATATTTCCAAAAAGATACAACTTGCCAGATGAATTTTCATTTGATGTATTGAGCTTATTGACAATATCCTCCATCCTGGCATAATTCGAAGGATTATGGCATCTGATAAATATGCCCAGCTTCTGTTTATTGTCTTTTCTGCTCTTTATAAACAATTTATAAATATCAATGGCAGTTTGGAGATTTATATCGTCATTATGGAGTGTGACAACAACATAATTCAGTTTTGTTATGATGGATTGGATTACTTCCCAATACTCTTTTGAATCAATTTCAGCCTGTATGAATTCCAATTCACTTTCATCTATTCCTGGCATTGAATAATTGACAACGCTTTTTTTGTCAATGATGGTTGCTTTAAAAGGTGACTTTCTTCCATCCTTATTGGGAAATGAGCCAAATTCGTACAAATACCTGAATGCCTCCTGACCAGTCTCTCCATATCCTATCACTAAAGAATTAAATGGAGAAGAAACTGTACAGTCTGTGGTGTCAATATCTACAAAATTTACAGGATGGTAATCTGGATGCAATTTCAACTGCAATACTGACATCAATGATGAGTCCATTATTTTAATCTTCATCAATGAATCTTCGGTGACATATTGGGAGTAATGATTATATATATCAGTGCAATTATTTGATTGGATGTTTACATATACTGTAGTCTTAACATGGAAATCTGCTTTGTGGGCAAAAACATTTCTGGCAGAATTAATATTTTTAGCATCATCCTCAGATGTGAAGAATATCCTGATTTCCTTGGATGAGCTTACTATTTTATCCACATTGTTTTGTCCCAGTTGCTCAAATAACCTTTTGTCTGAAATATCAATATCGGTAATATCTCTTTGACAATGAGATACTTCTGCTCCTAATTCCTGCAGTTGGTAAATATCGCTGTCACTTAACTGTACAGCACCAAAAGCATTTACCAGTGTCAGCTGGGAATCGCCCTTATCCTTTGAGTCTTCTGTATTAATGAAAATGAAAAGTTCTTTTGCTTTGTTTCTATTCTTTATGCTTTCCGCAATGGTAAAAGATATCTCATTAATGTTCCAGAATATATTTACTACATCATATTTTTTTCTGAACCATCTGGTGGCATATAAACTGATGGCTGATTTTATTCTGAATCCCAATAGGTTAATAATGAAAATTACACTTATTATTGCAGCTGCGAAGTGAATGATTGAGAAAAACAGCAAGTATACAGAATCTTCCTTCAAAGGGTCCAGTACTTCTCCTAACTCGTCGCTGGCAACAAACATTTTGAAAGCTGCAGTAACAGCTCTTGGCATAACAGCAAATACACTATGCCCCTCTTTATAAAATCCTAAAGTGTAAATAACTAACCCTAGAATCCATACTATAAATGAAGAGACAAGTAATGACTTGTTAGTCGCCATCATCTTGTTCCTATTGGATTTTAGCAAGGATTTTGCGACAAAAAAAGCAACACAAATCAACAATGAAGCAACCACCCACGTAGAAGCTTCCCCAATATAGAAAGTTACCGACTTATAGAAGTCCGAAGAGAAATAGCCCGACATATTTAATTATTTATTTCCTACAAAATTAAAACATTAATTTATTTATCCCTATAGTCTTCATTTACTATTGATACATGCCTCTATCTCCTGAATCCTGTTTTGACGAAAATTTTCTATCCCTTGACAATTAGAGTATAATTCTGATAATTCCTCTCTCATAAGACGACTCTTTTTTATCATATTAAACCAAAACATATCAATTTTTTTATGGTTCTTCAGTATATATTCATTGTAGATTTTTTGTCTGATATTTTGATGCTCATCTCGTTCCAGAATCTTGACTATCTTTTCGAAATAATCTGAATCTATATCTTCCCCTGATATTTCAAGATATCCTTTATAGTTGTTTATTGCATCATATAGACAACTTTTTTTCTCTTCATAATTAAATTTCCCTTTAAAAATTTCATCTATTTCCACAATCGATAATCTATCTGGGAAATAGATATATGTCTGGCAATTTGCATGGAAACTCTTTTCTGGTATACCTTCAATTATCTCATTATTAATTATGATGGTATTAGTCGTTTGTAAATTGTTCCATATCAAATCAAGTGTACTGCTTTCATTTGCGACAAATAATGCACATATATATGTGTTTATAATCGTAGTATTAACGTGATCCAAATTTCTCTTGATAATTTCTTGCAATGGATTTAAAAGTATGTCAATATGGTCCTTTGTATTTTTTACTTTTTGTGACTTTTTATATAGTCGTATATGCTTACGCATAATGGCATCTAATGCATGATAATCATTAAAATAACTTTTTGGTATAATATCTCTAATTGCATTTATCTCTTTGAGATTGAATACTCTAAGAGTAGCTAAAAACATCTCCATACTAAAATATAGATAGTTGTTATCTTTAAGTTTTTCTAATAGATTATTAATCTCCTCTTTCTTCTCATTATCAGTTAAATGTTTGTCATTAGAAATAGCTTTAAACGCAATATTCATGAATGTCTGAGTTTCTTGAATATTAGGATTATCTTCTAGAAACTTTTTTGCATGTTTATATCTTATTTTATTGTTGTTAAGTAACCACCAAAGCAGTTTTATGGGCGAATAATGTAGAATAAGGTCTTTGTCTATCCTCTCAATGGCATTCTCGTTAATCTTGATGAGCTCGTTCTGTATGTGATTGGCCATTTCTTTACTATAGATACTATCTATGACAATCCCGACATTATTTTTCTTTGCTATTTGTTTAATCTTATCATATACTTTCTCATCTAGGGATGTATTCATTCCTTTTAGTACCTCGTTGATAAAAACATTGTCAACGATAATATTATTTTCTATTACTTTGTCTAAATAGGTGTAAAAGTCACATTCTATCAATCTATTTGAACAAAAGTATTTTTGCGTTTTTGAGTAATCTTTTTGCTTAACCATCATTATTCTATAAGCATAGAGAAAAGACATTTTGTTTAAAACATCATTTCTGGAATAATGCTTGGAAAAGGTTTCAAATGCTTTACTGTGTACATCATTAATCATGTCGATTAATGTGGATTTATCCTTTGTCCTGTCGCGTACTATTCGCTGAAGTAATGCTCTATAAATATATTGAGATGGCCTATATAATGTATTGCTATCAATAGTCTTATAAACAAAACTTACTAATTCATCTATATTATCATGAATGTAGGAATTTTGTATAAAGGGGGATATAATTGAGTCATTGGCATTTTGATCAGTATTGAACAAAATTTCAGAATTATTCCTACTCAATTCCTCATATTTTTCACGTAAATATTCACTTTCATTCTGTTTGTTTCTCCCTTTAGTAAACAGGTGGTTGATACAGATAGGATTATTCCGTATGATATTCTTTTCGTTATCGGTTAACCAATCCACATTTTCATTGTCAAAAATGCTTTTCAATGTTTCATATGGCATTTTTGATGTTATTTGACCAAGTGTTACTGCATTAAGTGTTTTACCATTATTGATTTCCCTCCAGCGAATTATTACATCTTCACATTCTTCTTTGTAACTAATATCCTTTTTCTTTATGTATGATCCTAGTGCTTCCTCGCTCTTGAGAGATGCTGGGTCATGATCTGGAATTTGCATCTTTTCCATACAAATTCTCATCTCTGTTTTATTTGGAGCCTTATCAAGTAGTTGGTTTCCAATTAAGACTGATTGTTCCTCTTTATCATATAAATGAATGAGATGTTCAAAACCCAATGTCTGGTTTGTAATAAGCATAGAGAATGTATAGGCATCTTTAAGACCATTATCCTTCATTTTTTTATATAGTTCTAATGAGTCATTTTCATCTAAGTCTTTTAATAGCCTATTCAATGCCTTTATGCGCCATATGCGGTGTTCCTGTATTATATTTTCATCTTCTATCTCCAAATTATTTAATACACCCTTTCTGTCATCAATATTTATTAAAAAATCACCATAGCTTTTCTTGTCATGGTAATCAAAGAATTTTATTACTGATTGCGTCCTTTTGTAAAGAATGATGGAGAAATATTCACTGATAGCATTCTTAAGGTTGTTGCTTTTTTTACATTTTTCCTCTATTTTATTTAGTATCTCTTTAAATTCTTCGAAACTGGATTTACTCTCTAGTATACAACAGCACAACTTCCTTATTTGAGAAAATAATATGATTTGGTTATCTGCACTTCCATCTTCAATTTCATCGTCATCAATTAAAATAATATCATCAGAAGAGCTATTCTCGTGCTGGTTTCCGGATATTGATTGAGCAGTAGATGCTATCTCTAGAATTTCATCTGTACTCAAATCAATATGAGGAATCAATCTCCGTAATGTAATTATTTCATTAAGGTCTTCTTTACCGAAAGGACTCTTAAATTCACCTTTGTCATTAAAAATTATGTTAAGAACTTTTAGCTCCTGATCGTATGGTAGATTCTTTTGAGATGATAAAAGGTTGTATATAATGTTTTTGTATAGTTTGAGACAAATTAATCCTTTTGTTTTGTTGCAAAAATTCTTTTCTAATGCATTGGCGTACTCTATTATTTTATCAAAATTTGATAATCTGGATATGGCAGTAGCACAAAAATTATATGTATATACATTATCATTTTCCTTATTACATATTTTTATGCATTTTTTTAAAATAGATATATCTCTTTGCCCATTTGGGTACAACATCTGATATATGCACCCAATAATGAATTTAATTTGGTCATCAGACAGATTATTTCTATCACACAACAGATATCCTATTCTTTCGCGAGTGACAATACCCTGAATATTGTTGTTGGTAACACAATTTATTAATTTCTCAATATCGGCATTTGGGATATTGTTTGTTTTTGATATAGAGTCAAGTATAAAAGGGTCAATAATGATTCTTTCCCTGTTAGCCACAATAAGAGCATGTTTACGAAGAGATTCTACCCTTTCATCAAATTCAACTGAAGAGCGATTGTATATTCCACAAAACACAGATAATATATCTTCTCTTGACTCTCTGTCAGCCACCCTTGAGAACATCTGATATAGAATTAAGGATTTAAAAAAATCTATGGCAGCTGGATTTTCAGCACACTCTCCTTGAATTCTGTTTAATATTTCTGTTTCATCAATAAATAGTGACCCTATCGTATAATTTCCTGGCCGAATTTGATTTCTGGAGATTTTTCCACTTCTGACCATTTCTGAAACCATCAATCTAAAATCTTCTTTACTGAAGAGATCATCAAAATTGACAGTAACATTTTTAAGTGTATTGACTAAACTATAATATGATTCACCAAATATTTTTCTGTAGAGATTTATTTTTCCAGCCTGAGAAAGAGAACCAGAAATAGTTATAATTATTGTAGTATGTTCCCATCTAGGAGTTTGATTTGGCTTGATTTCTCGCAACAAATTCCAAATACCACTATCTCTAATATTAGCATCTCCATCCTCTATAATGGAATTTAT
>JAZUMG010000015.1:0-13253 GCA_045603545.1 Candidatus Coprenecus sp.
AGTAGAGGAAAGAGAAGCCCGTCTCAGAGAGATTGGGCGAAAGCCATCCAAGAACTAAGGCAGGAACATGATCTCGAGATCCTTCTCGAGAAGACAGGGATGGCCAGAGCAACATTCTATTATCATACAAAAAGGCTGTCAGAGCCTGATGGTTATGATGATGCCAGGACTGCAATCCGTAAGATATATGACCATCATAAAGGACGCTACGGCTATCGTAGAATAACCTCTCAGCTGCGTAATGATGGCATACCTCTTAACCATAAGACCGTACAGAAGCTTATGGTGGAGATGAATCTGTATGGTAAGAGAAAGAAGGCTAGATATAAGTCTTATAAAGGTGAGATAGGAAAGGTTGCTCCTAACGTAATAGACAGGGACTTCATCGCAACTGCACCGAACCAGAAATGGACAACAGACGTTACTGAAGTCAAGATAAAGGACAAGAAGATATATCTTTCTCCTATCTTGGATATGTTCAATGGTGAAATCATATCCTACACGATATCATACCATCCAGACTTGAAGATGGCAATGAAAATGCTAGATAAAGCGTTCAAGAAGACTGATATACCCAAAGGCCTTATACTGCACTCTGACCAAGGATGGCATTATCAGCATCTGAAGTATCAGAAAGCATTGAAAACCAAGAATATCGTGCAAAGTATGTCCCGTAAAGGCAACTGCCTGGACAATGCCATGATGGAGAACTTCTTTGGACTTATGAAGTCAGAGTTGCTATATTTGCAGGAGTGGGATAGCGTAGAACAGTTCGCGAAGGAACTGGTCAAGTACATACGCTACTACAATAATGATAGAATCAAACTGAGGCTAAAAGGAATGAGCCCGGTGCAATACCGAGCTCTGTTCCAATCTAAGTCCGCCTCTTAATAATGTTAAACCGTCCAACTTTTGGGGGTCACATCATCTGTTCGGGCATCTTTTTTTTTTAACAAAACGAAGGTATTTCCACATATTTTATTATATTTGGAAGTTAAAAGTCTATTAATAATTAAAAATATAAAGAAACATGGAACTTCCTTTTGCAGAATCTTACAAAATCAAAATGGTGGAACCTCTCCGCAAATCGACCCGCGAAGAGCGTGAACAATGGATTAAAGATGCCCACTACAACCTTTTCGGTCTCAGATCTCATCAGGTTTACATTGACTGCATCACAGACTCAGGCACAGGAGCAATGAGCGACCGCCAATGGGCTGCAATGATGACAGGTGACGAGAGCTATGCCGGTGCATCATCATTCTTCCATTTGAAGGAGACCATTACCCGCATTACAGGTTTCGAGCACGTTATCCCTACCCACCAGGGACGAGCTGCAGAAAATGTACTTTTCAGCTATTTGGTAAAGGAGGGTGACATTGTTCCGGGCAACTCGCACTTCGACACCACTAAAGGTCATATAGAGGGACGTGCAGCTTTTGCAGTGGACTGCACCATCGATGAGGCAAAAGACACACAGCTCGAACTCCCGTTCAAAGGCAATGTGGACCTTGGCAAACTGGAAAAAGTTCTTGCAGAGCAAGGGGACAAGATAACATTTATCATTGTCACAATCACCAATAATACCGCCGGCGGACAGCCCGTATCAATGGAGAACCTCCGTGGGGTACGCGCATTGGCTGACAAATATGGCAAACGTGTAGTATTTGACTCTGCCCGCTTCGTTGAAAACGCATATTTCATCAAAACTCGCGAAGAGGGTTATGCAGACAAGAGCATCAAAGAGATATGCCGTGAGATGTTCTCATATGCTGACGGTATGACCATGTCATCCAAAAAAGACGGTCTCGTAAATATGGGTGGCTTCATCGCCACACGCCACGAGGACTGGTACGAAGGTGCAAAAGGGTTCTGCATCCGCTACGAAGGCTTCCTTACTTATGGTGGTATGAACGGCCGCGATATGGATGCTCTCGCTGTGGGTCTTGATGAAAACACAGAGCTCGACACTATTGAGACCCGTATCAGACAAGTGCAGTATCTTGCTGCAAGACTTGACGAATTCGGCATCCCTTACCAAAGACCAGTGGGTGGTCACGCCCTGTTTGTGGATGCTTCTCTCGTACTTACCAATGTACCTAAAGAGGAGTTCCCTGCACAGACACTCGCCATCGAACTCTACAAAGAGGCAGGTGTACGTGGATGCGAGATCGGTTACATCCTTGCTGACCGCGACCCTGTGACCCGTGAGAATCGCTTCGGAGGTCTTGACCTTCTCCGTCTGTGCATTGCCCGCCGCACATACACCAATAATCATATGGATGTCATAGCTGTGGCACTCAAGAATGTGTTTGACCGCAGGGACGAGATCAAGCACGGCTACAAGATTACCTGGGAGGCACCACTGCTCCGACACTTCACCGTCAAACTTGCACCGGTGGAATAAGACCTATTAAAGTAGGGAACAAAACACTCCTGGTATTCCCTACTATCCATCAAAAATGACAATTTCGACAAAAAAGAGCCTTAGTAGGGAATGAGATTACAGTATTCATTCCCTACTGCTTTTATGAGCACGGAGCCACCCGACTGAAACGAAGTGAAAGGAGGATATGCCCCCTGGGGGGCCTACGGGGGGAACCGGTACCTCAAAACAAAAAAAGACGTCCGAAGAGCTCTTCGTTTATAATATGTCCTCTTCAGAGGACGTGGCGGAGTTTGGAGATATCCTCCGGATATCGAGCACGGAGCCACCCGACTGAAACGAAGTGAAAGGAGGATATGCCCCCTGGGGGGCCTATGGGGGGAACCGGTACCTCAAAACAAAAAAAGACGTCCGAAGACGTCTTTTTTGTTTTGAGGTACCAAGCAGAATCGAACTGCTGTAGACGGTTTTGCAGACCGTTGCCTAACCACTCGGCCATGGTACCGATTCAGGACTGCAAATGTAGCATTAATTTATCGTTTTGCAAACTATTTTGACAATGATTTCAAGATATTTTGCATCAATGTCGTCAAAATCCCCCAGTTTGTCGCTATCAATATCGAGAACACCTATTACACTACCATCACTTCCGAACATCGGAACCACTATTTCTGACTTCGAAAGCGAACTGCATGCTATGTGACCGGGAAAATCCTCCACATCAGGAACTACAAGGGTCTTCCGCATCATCCATGCTGTCCCGCACACCCCCTTGCCATAACCTATAAAAGTACAGGCCGCATCACCCTGAAAGGGTCCAAGATACATCCTATCACCATCAACAATATAGAATCCGACCCAGAAAAATCCAAATACGGATTTGAGGGCTGCCGACACATTTGCCAATGTGGATATAGTGTAATCGAAAGTTGAAAGTTCCATTTCGAGTTGGGGGATCAACTCGATATATTTCTCCTCCTTGGAAGCCCCTGGTGTAACGTGGTAACTACTCGACATATAGCATCAATCCTTTAAGATACTCACCCTCAGGGTGATAAATGTTTACCGGATGGTCAGCAGGCTGTGTGAGACGGCGGAGAATTTTTACACTCCTCCCTACTGATGCAGCAGCAGAGAACACTGCCAAGGCAAAAGCCTGTTTGTCCACCACCTGGGAACAACTGTATGTAAATATTATACCGCCACGTGCCACTTTTTCTATTGCACAGGCATTGAGTCTCTTATACGCTCTCAACGCATTGTTCAACGAACCTCTGTGCTTTGCAAATGCAGGGGGATCCACTATAATGAGATCAAACTCCCCCTCAGGGATCTTCTTCAGATAATCTATTGCATCCTCACAGACAGATTCGTGGCGCTCCGGCTCAAATCCGTTATAGGCCACATTTCTGTCCACCATGGCCATAGCCACTTTTGACGAATCTACAGATACTACTTTTTTGGCTCCAGCCGCCAGAGCATAGATAGAGAAACCACCTGTATAGCAAAAGAGGTTAAGGACCTTCTTACCTTTAGCCTGCTCCCCTACCATCTCTCTGTTGTCTCTCTGGTCAAGGAAGAAACCTGTCTTTTGACCCTTTTCCCAGTTCACAAGGAAACTCTTTCCATTCTCCAGAACCGGAGACTCCTCCTCCTTGAAATCCTCCCTTTTCCACAAATACTTGTCACCCAGTTCCAGACCGGCCTTAAATGGGGCTGTACCTTCACTCTTGTCATAAACAGCCTTCAAGGCTCCTCCGTAACAGTGCTTCAATGCTTCACATATCTTCGCCTCAGAGATATACATGCCGGCCGAGTGTGCCTGCACCACAGCTACACCATCATAATAGTCAATGATAAGCCCGGGGAGATTGTCCCCCTCACCATGCACCAGCCTGTAACAGTTGGTCTGGGAGTTGTCTATCCCCAGCGTACGGCGCATCTTGTATGCAAGATATATTTTCTCTACCCAAAAGTCGAGGCCAAACTCACCATCTACAGGTTCATACTCCTGATCAAAAGCCAGTACCCTTACTGAGATTGAGCCCACCTGATAGTGACCATAAGCAAGGAACTCCCCCGCAAAATCTACCACCTCCACCACTTCACCCTCGTACGGCTCACCCTCTATCCTCTGGACAGCTCCGGAGAACACCCACGGGTGAAACCTTTTGAGAGACTCATCTCTCCCCTTTTTCAGAATAACTTTTTTAATCATCCCTATCGGCTGTTTATAAGTTTAAGATACATTTCCCTGCATATCCAGGCATCAATAGCTGCATATTTCAGCTGGGCACCGGAAAGGACTGGTGCCTCCCAGTTTGAAAGTTGCTGCGCTTTGGACACTTTGACCCCTATTATGATGGCGGCCATCTTTTTGACGCTCTTGTCCTGTATACCGTAATCCTGCCCTATAATCTGCAGGTCGACAAAATTCTTGGGGGTGAATTTGAGATACTTTTGAAGTCCTCTTATATCATCCTTCACAGCTGCCCCCACTTTTACAATTTTGGGGTCAGCAAGGATTGCTGCCACCGGTTTTGGCAACCCCACAGCATGCAATCTGAAAAGATACGCCTTATCCGGGCCTGAGAGCTGGAGCAGAGCCATTTTATTTCGTGGCTGGTTTGCCTGAAAACAGGGTTTTGTCTCTGTATCAAATCCGATTACAGATTGGCTGCTCAGATAATCCACAGCCTCTGCATACTCTTCATTGACCCGGTCTATCACCACTATAGGACCATCGAAGGTCGCCAGCTCCAATTGCTCTATCTCCTCTACTGATATACTTTCTGCAAATTTCATTTCAAAAAACATTACAATCTGTCTCTGAACAGCGCGTAAGATTCAGGGACCAGACGTGCCATCCTGTCAATTGTAGATTGGTCAATATATCTGGATGAGAACGGGACAACCTTTGTGGTAATATCCTCAGTTCCCACCTCTCTTCCATATTTGAAATCGTATGTCAAATCACCATTTTTATCGAGGTTTTCCACTGCCAAACCATATGCAGGTATCGAGATATAAGGCAACAATGTCCCCTTCTCTGGGCGCAATGCCAACTGATTTGCCTGACGGAGAAGCGAGTAGCACTCCATCGCTGTGTATTGCGCAGGATCAATAAATTTGAAATCCTCTGCAATGACATTGCGGTAGATATAGGACCCGTCCTTCTTGTAGTTGCGGAGATACTCGACGGTCTCCTGAAGCACCTCAAGGTGATATGGATAGTGGGTACAACCGAGAATAATATGGGTCATAGGGGTTTTGCTGCCGCTCAATCTGTGCTTCTCCACCAATGAAACGAGGTGGAAGCGTGCATAATTGTCTGCGGAGTTGAGCTGAACCCTGCTATACTCACCATCCATTTTGGAATATACTATCCCCCCTTTGGCAAAATCAAAGTTGTATCTATCCATAATTGAGGGGTTGATATCTCCCTCCTGATTTCCCAGTTTTGGTCCTCTGTATTCATCTCGTGGGAGAACGATACCTGGTTTTACATAATCCTCAATCCCATCCACAGCATTGGCAAATCCCAAAGCGGGCTGGTTCACCACCTGGATCTCACCCTGGAATCCCTGTTCTGCTGCCATCTCCTTAAAAGTTCTGGCATATGCCCCTGAAGAGATGGTTCCTGGAGTGGCCATAACACCCACTGCATAATTTTTGGCAGGGTCCATATCTGCAAGGGTTGCCCTGACACCGGCATTTATGACCCCTATCACTTTGACCCCAGTGCCGCTCCTGCCAAGAAGTTTCTCTATATCACCGAGACCATATGCTGTTGCTGTATTGCAGGCAATTACAAGGATTTTGACCTGTTCCTTTTTGCCATAAGGTTTCTCATCAAGTGCCAGGTTATAATAGGAATCCCCAAGGAGGAAGAGTGCATCCTTCACAACAAGTTCGCGAAGATAATCACTCTTGCCGGCAGCATCATAGTCGCCATATGGCATATTGGCATCGTCTGCCAGATAAACAAAGTTCTCACCTGCAAAATCGGGAATCCCGTCAGGTGACTGTTTACCTGTTATATTGTCAAATTCATCAAGGGTTAGGAGTTTCTCCTGCACGGTCAGTCCACCTGTACCCGAATCAAAGACACCTATAGGGAGGTGTGCCCTCTCCACCGGATATGATGCAAAATCGGCATAGAACACAGATGATGTATCACCCAATGCCTTTTCAGATACGGGAATAAGGGTCTCGACTTGCCCGGTTCCGCCACAAGCGGCCAGAAGAAGTGAGAACAACATACCCAATGACAAATATTTAGCCTTCATAACTTTTTAATATATAAATTCGCCAAATTCACTTCTGATGATTACCTCTTTGTGATCACACTCCTCCACTCTTCCAAGAATGCGTGCGTCCACTCCGAATGACTGGGATATCTCAATAATGCTCTGGGCTATCTCAGCCGGCACATAAAGTTCCATTCTGTGACCCATATTGAACACTTTGTACATCTCTTTCCATTCTGCACCTGACTCCTCCTTGATGGCCTTGAATAGAGGTGGCACAGGGAAAAGATTGTCCTTTATCACTCTCAGGTTGTCCACAAAGTGCAAAACTTTGGTCTGTGCACCACCGGAGCAATGGACCATACCATGGATATCTGCACGGTGCAGATCGAAAATTTTCTTGACAATAGGGGCATATGTTCTGGTAGGGCTAAGGACAAGTTTTCCATATGTCACACCTGTCTCCGGTTCTACCTCTGTAAGTCTTTTTGATCCAGAATATACCAATTCAGATGGCACCTGCGGGTCAAAGCTTTCAGGATACTTCTGAGCCACCTCTTTGCAGAACACATCGTGACGGGCAGATGTGAGGCCGTTGCTGCCCATACCGCCATTGTATTCATCTTCGTAGTTTGCCTGTCCGTAGGAAGCAAGTGCCACTATAACATCACCTGCGGCAATGCGTGCATTGTCAATAACATCTGACCGCTTGATCCTCGCACATACGGTACTGTCCACAATGACAGTCCTGACAAGGTCTCCGACATCTGCAGTCTCTCCACCTGTAAGTACCATATCCACCCCGTGCTCCTTCATGGTATCCACAAAAGACTGGGTGCCGGAAATAATGGCAGAAATCACATCTCCTGGGATAAGGTTCTTGTTCCTTCCTATAGTAGATGAAAGGAGTATATTGTCTGTCACTCCGACACATAGCAGATCGTCTGTATTCATAACGATAGCATCCTGTGCAATCCCTTTCCAGACTGACATATCGCCTGTCTCCTTCCAGTATGTATATGCAAGGGACGATTTTGTACCGGCTCCGTCGGCATGCATTACAAGACAATAGTCGGGATCACCGCTCAGGTAATCTGGAACAATCTTGCAGAATGCTTTTGGGAAAAGCCCTTTGTCAATATTCTTGATGGCATTGTGTACATCTTCTTTGGCTGAAGAGACACCACGCATAGCGTATCTGTTTCCTTTGGTAGTATCCATATATCTATTTTAACAGCAATAATTCTCTATATTTTGGCAACGGCCACAATTCGTCGTCCACTATCATCTCAAGCTTGTCCGATTTTTCACGGATTTTCTCCAGATAAGGGAGAACTGTGGATGTGTAGACCTCTGCCTTCTGGGCGAAATCCTCTATTACATTCGCCTTCTTGCGGGCCTCTATCATCTCGTGCACATATACCCTCAGCGACTCTATGTATCCGGAAATTTTCCCGATCATTTTCAACTGCTGACCGCACATCTCCCTGTACATGTCATCCCCATACAGCTCCTTTATACCTTTTACATTGTCAATGAGTGTATTCTGGAACTTGATTGCAGTAGGGATCACGTGATTGATAACCAAATCCCCCATTACCCTCGCCTCTATCTGCAGTTTTTTGGTATATGTCTCATTCATTACCTCATATCTCGCCTCCACCTCACGCGGTGACAGGATATGCATACTGTCGAAAAGCTCCACAGCCTTCTCCTCGAGGAAAGCCTTGTAGGCCTCCGGGACACTTTCTAGCCCTTTCAGTCCTCTGGCAGCAGCCTCCTTACGCCACTCTTCGCTATATCCGTTCCCTTCAAATCTTATATTTTTTGATTCTATGATGAATTGCCTTATGACTTTAAGGATTGCCTCATTCTTCTCCACTCCAGCAGCCATATGCCCATCCACCAGCTCCCTGAATCTGAAAAGCTGCTGCGCAATGGCTGCGTTGAGCACATACGCCGCCGATGCCACATTGACCGATGATCCCACTGCCCTGAACTCAAACCTGTTGCCGGTGAATGCAAATGGGGAGGTACGGTTCCTGTCTGTATTGTCAGGGAGGATCTCAGGGATTTTCTTAGCAATATCAAGGGCGTTGCTCTTGTCGTTGAAGAAATCTGCCGTATTCTCCATATTCTCAATCGAGTTGAGCAATTTGTCAAGGGTGCTGCCAATGAAAACAGACATTACCGCAGGTGGTGCCTCATGCCCGCCGAGGCGGTGCGAGTTGTTGAGCGAGGCAATGCTTGCCATCAACAGGTAATGGTGCTCATATGCGGCGCGGATGATGGATGTGAAAAAGCTCAGGAACTGCAGGTTCGTGCCGGGAGTTTTACCCGGTGACAGGAGATTTTTCCCCTTGTCTGTCACCACCGACCAGTTGCAGTGCTTACCTGAACCATTGACTCCGTCAAATGGCTTTTCGTGGAAAAGGACCTCCAGATGGTGCTTCTGCGCTATCTTGCGCATCACAATCATCAGTTTGAGGTTATGGTCAATGGCAAGGTTTGCCTCCGAATAGTATGGGGCACACTCATATTGGTTTGGTGCCACCTCATTGTGGCGAGTTTTCAGTAGAATCCCGAGCTTGTATGCCTCAGTCTCAAAATCCTTCATAAAGGCCATCACTCTGGATGGGATTGCCCCAAAATAGTGGTCTTCAAGCTGCTGGTCCTTGGCGGCAGTGTGCCCGATAAGGGTCCTGTTGCAGATCTGAAGATCCGGCCTTGCCCTGAAAAGGGCATCATCCACCAGAAAATACTCCTGCTCAAGGCCAAGCATCACATTTACCCTTTTGGCCTCATCCCCGAAAAGTTCCAGAACGCCCAAAGAGGCCTTCTCTACTGTCTGAAGCGATTTAAGATGTGGAATTTTCATATCCAGCGCCTCCCCCATATAGGAAACAAAGACTGTAGGGATACAGAGGGTCTGGTCTATGATAAAGGCTGGAGAGGAGGGATCCCATGCGGTATAACCGCGGGCCTCGAATGTATTGCGCAAACCTCCGCTTGGAAAACTTGAAGCATCAGGCTCCTGCTGAACCAGCGCATCACCCTTGAAGTTCTCGAAAATCCTGCCATCCTTATCAATATCAACGAAAGCCTCATGCTTCTCAGCTGTCGAATCTGTAAGTGGCGAAAACCAGTGAGTATAATGTGTGGCACCCATCTCCACAGCCCACGCCTTCATCCCGTCTGCCACCTCATCTGCAATGGCCCTGTCAATTTTGGAACCCTCCTGTATGGATGCAGCTACAGCATGATAAGCCTTGGGGGTGAGATATTTTTTCATTTTCTGGTCATCGAACACATTCTGTCCGAAAAACTCAGATACGGGTCTTTCCTCCTGATAAAATCTCTGAGCTTTGTGTGCAGAAAACTCCTCCAATGCACTTCTTCTGAAAATACTCATCTTAAATTCTTTTATATCGTGCAAATTTAATTTAATTTTGTGGATAATTAGCATTTAATTGAACCTATGAAAAAAATACTCTTTTTAGCACTGCTACTGGCACCGCTTGGTGCTATGGCACAGAACAACAATGTTCAGAAATATGTCAGGAATGTACTTCAGAAGGACTCACTCTTCCAGAATGCCATAGTGGGCATCTATGCTGAGGACGCAAAAGGGAAGTGCGTAGCACAATGGAATCCTGATCTTCCGATGCTTACAGCCTCGACAATGAAAACCATCACTACCGGCTCAGCCCTTCAGCTTCTCGGCAAAGATTTCCGTTTCGAGACCAAAATAGGATATAGCGGCGAGATCGTGGATTCAGTACTCAACGGCAATATCCATATTATCGGTGGTGGCGACCCCACACTTGGTTCAGATGCACCACTTGCCTTCCCCATCGAAGATATCTTTGCAGAGTGGAAAAAAGCAATCGATGACCTGGGGATCAAAGTGATCAATGGTTCCATCATAGCAGATGACACATATCTTACAGACGAGATGATTCCCGACAGCTGGACATGGGGCAACATCCCAGAGACTTATGGCTGCGGTGCTTCCGGTCTATGCTTCGTGGAGAACACACAGCAGTTCTTCCTCGCCCCTGGCGACTCTCTCGGAAAACCTGCAGTAATCAAATCCACTTACCCTGAGATCCCCGGACTAAGGGTAAAAATCGAGATGACCACAGGTGAAGCCGGATCGAGATACAGATCATGGTACTACACACAGGACATCACTACCGACTCTGAACTTCACGGCAATCTCCCTATCGATAGAGAAGAGGCTACCCCTACATTCTCTACCAAACACCCTCAACTGGGCTGTGCAAAAGAGTTTGAAAAATATCTGGTCAGAAACGGCATGGAGTGCCACACCGCCATCAAAGATGCCAAACTTATGGAGTGCGTGGCAGAACCTCAGATTATCGCCACCACATACTCACCATCCCTTATCGACATCATCTCAGAGACCAACCTTGTAAGCAACAACCTGTTTGCCGAGAACCTTCTGAAAACTATTGGTAAAGAGGTTACCGGCGTAGGCTCATACGACTCTGCAAGGGTGGCTGTAAACAGATACTTCGAGAGCCAGGGGTTGTCATTGGTTGGCTACACCCAGGATGACGGAAGCGGTCTTTCAAGAGAAAATTACGTATCTCCAAGATTTTTCACCAAATATTACCAAATGATGATGAAAAGTGATACATTTGCAGAGTATTTGGAGAGTTTCCCTCAGCCCGGCGAAGACAGAGGCACATTGAAGAGGGTATTGAAAGATGAACCACAGGAGGTAAAAGAGCGCATTTATGCCAAGAGCGGCTCACTCTCTTGTGTAAAATGTTACGCTGGATATGTAATCAGCGCGCAGGGTCCTATCAGATTTGCCATTTTGGTCAACAACGGCACCACATCCAAAATGCAATCACAGATTGAAGGTTTTATGAAAGAACTATCCGTATATGCGGGTAAAAAGAAATAACACAATTTTTTAATTAAATATCGAAATGCTAACACTTTCACAAAAGGCACAAAAGATGCCTGCTTCTCCTATCAGAAAGCTAGTTCCTTTCGCTGATGAAGCAAAAAAACGTGGTACTAAAGTTTATCACCTTAACATTGGTCAACCAGACATCATCTCTCCAGACCAGGCTCTTGACGCAGTTAAGATGAACAAACTTACTTTGGTAGAATACCCTAACTCTGCAGGTATCGAGTCTTACAGAAAAGGTCTTGCAAAATACTACCAGAACATCAATATCAATGTAGATTACACCGACATCAACATCACCACCGGTGGTAGCGAGGCTCTTCAGATTGCACTTGCTGTTACTTGTGACCCTGATGATGAGGTTATCGTAATGGAGCCTTTCTACACCAACTACAACTCATTCGCTCTTCAGAATGATGTTAAATTGGTTCCTATTACTACTACTATTGAGACTGGTTTCGCACTTCCTTCAGTAGAAGAGTTCGAGAAGAAGATCACCCCTAAAACCAAAGGTATCATCCTTTGCAACCCTGCAAACCCTACAGGTGTACTTTACACAAAAGAGTCTATCGAGAAACTTGGTGAAGTAGCTAAAAAACATGGTCTATACATCTACTCTGACGAGGTATACCGTGAGTTCTGCTACACTGAAGAGCCTCACTACTCTTGCATGCACCTTCCTGGTCTTGAGGAGAACGTTATCCTTATCGACTCTGTATCTAAGAGATACTCTCTTTGCGGTGTGAGAATCGGTTGCATCGTATCTAAGAACAAAGAGGTAATGAAAGGCGTTCTTAAATTTGCTCAGGCCCGTCTTTGCTCACCTGCATACGGTCAGATCGCTTCTGAAGGTGCACTTGACACTCCTCAATCATACTTTGATATGGTTAAGAAAGAGTACATGCACAGAAGAGATGTTATGCTAGAGGCCCTTAACAAAATGGAAGGCGTTAAATGCCCTAACCCACAAGGTGCTTTCTACGCAGTAGTTGAACTTCCTGTTGACAACGCTGACAAATTTGCACAATGGCTACTTGAAGAGTTCTCATACGAAGGACAAACTGTAATGGTAGCTCCAGCTGAAGGTTTCTACGCAACCAAAGGCATGGGTGTAAACCAGGTTCGTATCGCATACGTTCTTAAAGAGGAAGACTTGGTAGCAGCTATGAAATGTTTGGAGGTAGCTCTTAAACAATATCCTGGCAGAACTATCTAATATTTCCTATAGGAATATACAAAACAAAACCCCGAAAGTTTTTTGTCTAACTTTCGGGGTTTATGTCAAAGCCCAACCCATCATTCCTGTTATGCCACTCAAGTAACACTACAGCCCGGTGACAGAAATGAGAATCTGCTGAGATGAGAGTTTGCCTTTGGCGTTGTATGTCTCCTGTTTCACGCTGCCGTAGCCCTTGCCGTACCAGGTCTTCTGGGTGCCGGACTGATTCATGCCCAGAACCTTTGTGGAGGTGGTCTGCTCCACGACAACACACTCTATGCTCCTGCCGTCGACATTCAGAGTCTCTTCTGCGACGACCTTCTGACCTGTGACGTTAGAAGTGGTCTTGAGGCCTGCTACGTTCATCACGATGTTATATCAGGGAATGTGTCGCCTACCTTGGCACCTGCAGGAAGAGCGAACGGAGTTCCCTCCACCGTCACCTGCATCCCC
>JAZUMG010000016.1:0-1571 GCA_045603545.1 Candidatus Coprenecus sp.
AGTCATATACAGGATTCTCATCATCCACAACAACCGAGGTCAAACCAGAGCAACCCTCGAAAGCACTCTGCCCTATGCTCGTCACACTATTGGGGATAGTAACCGAGGTCAAACCAGAGCAACCAGAGAAAGCCTCCTGCCCTATGCTCGTCACACTATTGGGGATAGTAACCGAGGTCAAACCAGAGCAATTATCGAAAGCATAATTCCCTATGCTCGTCACACTATAGGCTGTGCCATCGTGCCCCACAGACTCTGGGATAACAACTTCACCAGAATACTTGCCACTGCTTTTCGCTATAACAGTAGCCTGCTTTGTCTCAGCATCAAATTCATAATTAAAAAGGGCCACAATCTTGCCAAAACCACTCCAAGGCTCCGTTGCCTTATAACTGTTAATGGAAGCATCAGGGACATGCAGGGTGATATGTTCTGGATAAGAACCTTCAAATGCATTGCTCCCTGTAGAAGGCACCTTTTCTGCATAGCAATTGACATCAAGGAGTTCGGGGCATTCATAGAAAGCTTTCTCCCCTATGCTCGTCACACTTTTGCCGATAGTAACCGAGGTCAAACCATAGCAACAATAGAAAGCATCTCCCCCTATACTCTTCACACTATTGGGGATAGTAACCGAGGTCAAACCAGAGCACATTGCGAAAGCACCATCCCCTATGCTCGTCACACTATTGGGGATAGTAACCGAAGTCAAACCAGAGCATTTATAGAAAGCATCCTCCCCTATGCTCGTCACACTATTGCCGATAGTAACCGAGGTCAAACCAGAGCAAGCCCAGAAAGCAGCATCCCCTATGCTCGTCACACTATTGGGGATAGTAACCGAGGTCAAACCAGAGCAACTATAGAAAGCCCACTCCCCTATGCTCGTTACACTATTGGGGATAGTAACCGAGGACAAACCAGAGCAACCAGAGAACGCAGCCCCCCCCTATGCTCGTCACACTATTGGGGATAACCAAATCCTTTACCTCTTCTCCATTCAAATATAAATGATGAGCATAATGTAAAGGATTAGAAATATACTCAGCAATAACAATATTACACCAAGCTGCAATATCTGAGATATGAACCGAGGTCAAACCAGAGCAACCATCGAAAGCACCATACCCTATGCTCGTCACACTATTGGGGATAGTAACCGAGGTCAAGCCAGAGCAATACTGAAAAGCACTCCACCCTATGCTCGTCACACTATTGGGGATAGTAACCGAGGTCAAACCAGAGCAATCCCAGAAAGCACAATTACCTATGCTCGTCACACTATTGGGGATAGTAACCGAGGTCAAACCAGAGCAACCATAGAAAGTAACATACCCTATGCTCGTCACACTATTGGGGATTACCAAATCCTTTACCTCTTCTCCATTCAAATATAAATGATGAGCATAATATAAAGGATTTTGAGTACCCACGACGAGACCAATCTCCGATTCAAATATGATATTGCACCACGCAGCGATATCAGAGATATGAACGGAGGTCAAACCATAGCAATCAAGGAAAGCACCACCCCCTATGCTCGTCACACTATTGCCGATAGTAACCGAGGT
>JAZUMG010000017.1:0-130097 GCA_045603545.1 Candidatus Coprenecus sp.
TGATTCTGGATATTTTTGCACAGAGAGCTAAGACTGCTTATGCTAAGATGCAGGTAGAACTGGCACAATATCAATACCTTCTGCCACGTCTAACAAGAATGTGGACACACCTTGAAAGACAGAGAGGTGGCAAGGGTGGTCTTAATATGAGGGGACCGGGTGAGTCACAGCTTGAGACTGACAGACGTATCATCCTGGAGAAAATCAGCAGACTTAAAGATCAGCTCAAAAAAATCGACAGGCAGATGTTCTCCCAAAGGGGAAATAGGGGCTCACTGGTAAGGATAGCTCTTGTAGGTTACACCAATGCCGGGAAGAGCACTATTATGAATCTCCTCTCAAAAAGTGATGTATTCGCTGAAAATAAACTATTCGCCACTTTGGACACAACTGTAAGAAAGGTGGTTATAGAAAATGTTCCTTTCCTGTTGTCAGACACTGTAGGGTTTATAAGAAAACTCCCTACCCAACTTATCGAATCCTTCAAAAGTACACTTGATGAGGTACGTGAGGCAGATATATTGATGCATGTTGTAGATATATCACACCCAAACTTCGAAGACCATATCAAGGTGGTAAACGAAACTCTTAAAGATATCAATGCACACGACAAGCCTGTATATCTTGTTTTCAATAAGATAGATGCATACAGACATGTGGAGCAAAACGAATTCTCATTTGAGGAGAAAAAGGCTGAAAATTATTCCCTTGAGGAGCTTCAAAAAACCTGGATAGCAAAGGAACATACTCCATGTATATTTATCTCTGCGAAGGAGAAGATAAAAATAGACAAACTCCGCAACGATCTTTACAAGATGGCTGCAGAGATTCACGCAGGGAGATTCCCTTTCAACAACTTCCTTTGGTAACGAATTTCAGGATCCTGTCTGCCACAAATTGTGGTTCTTCAAGATAGGAGTCGTGGCCAGAATTTGGCACAATATGGCACTCTGCCTTAGGTAGGGATGCCATTAATTTGTTTACTTGATCCAAAGGAAAGAGTTGGTCAGAATCGCCAAAAAAGGCCAATACCGGGGTGTCAAGTGATGATATGTACTCAGTGTTGTCCTGTCTTGAGGCCATTCCCCTTACTGATGCCGCTATTCCTTCAGGATCATGTGTATCTGCTATCTCAATAATCTCCTGAATCTTGTCATCCATACGTCTGAGATTATCCTTCTTGAACATATTTGGAATAGCTATGGATGCAAGGGCTAGATGCCTTCCTGACAGGATGAAGTTGATCTCTTTTTCTCTGCTTGATGCCACATCCTCTGAGTCTGCATAGGTATTTGAGTTGATCATTATAATACCTTTTACAAGTTCTGGATATCTCTTCTGCAGTTCAAAACTGATATATCCGCCGAGAGAGTGGCCCGCAACATAACACTCAGAGACGCCACACCTGTCAAGTGCACCTTTTACTATATCTGCGCAGAACTCCATAGAATTGGAGTGGGGGTGGGACCCTGTGAGGCCGTGGCCCGGGAGATCAATGGAGATAAATCTAATATTATTGGGGAAGAGTGAGATGAAATCTTCCCAAACATATAATGTCTCCAGATAACCATGAAGAAGGAGGATAGAAATATCCCCCTTCTCGGTATCTGAAATATGTACAGGAATTCCGTTTGATGTAGCGAAAAATTCCATAGTTAGTGTCAAATTAGTCTTTTAGCTTAGCGCAAAGGAACTCTCTGTTAAGTCTTGCAATGTGACCAACGGTAACACCTTTAGGGCATTCCATCTGACAAGCCTGGGTGTTGGTACAAGCACCGAAACCAAGTTCGTCCATTTTAGCCACCATTGCTTTAGCTCTTCTTGCACCCTCAATCTTACCTTGAGGAAGAAGTGCCAAAGAACTTACACGTGCAGCGACGAATAGCATAGCAGAACCGTTCTTACAAGTAGCCACGCAAGCACCGCAACCTACGCAAGAGGCAGCATCCATACTTTCGTCAGCATCTTTCTTAGGAACAGGAATTGCGTTTGCATCCTGAGCACTACCAGCATTTACAGAGATGAAACCACCAGCCTGAAGAATCTGGTCAAAAGCGCTTCTGTTCACTACAAGGTCTTTGATGATAGGGAAACCGGCACTTCTCCAAGGTTCGATAGTGATAGTCTCGCCATCTTTGAATTTACGCATATGAAGCTGGCAAGTAGTGATCTCCTCGTCAGGTCCGTGTGCGCGACCATTGATATATAGTGAACACATACCGCAGATACCCTCTCTACAGTCGTGGTCAAATGCTACAGGGCCAGAACCGTGGCAACCTTTGTTTACAGCCACAGGGACATTGCCCTCTCTGATAAGTTGGTCATTGAGAATATCCATCATCTCGAGGAAAGATGTATCAGGAGAGATGTTCTCAATCTTATAGGTCTCAAAGTGACCTTTTGATTTTGCGTCTTTCTGACGCCAAACTTTTAAAGTGAAATTCATATTAAATCCCCCTTAGTCTTTATAGTTACGAGTAGATGGTTTAACAAATTCGAAGTTCAATTGCTCTTTGTGAAGAACTGGCTCAGCATCTGCCTTGTATTCCCAAGCACTTACATAAGAGAAGTTTACGTCATCACGTTTGGTTTCACCCTCTTCTGTCTGCATCTCAACTCTGAAGTGACCACCACAAGACTCCTCTCTGTTGAGAGCGTCACGTGCCATCAAGTCACCGATTTCGAAGTAGTCAGCAAGACGGATAGCCTTCTCAAGCTCCTGGTTGAACTCAGCGTTCTCACCTGGAACATATACATTTTTCAAGAACTCTTCTTTAAGGGCTTTGATCTCTACGATAGCTTTTTCAAGACCAGCTTTTTCACGAGCCATACCAACATATTCCCACATCAAATGACCAAGTTTCTTGTGGTAGTAGTCCACAGGCTGGGTACCTTTTAGGTTAAGGAAGTAGTTGATTTTCTCTTTGACAGCTTTTTCTGCCTCTTCGAATGCAGGGTGAGATGTATCAGTTTTTGGAACTTGTATTTTGTGTGATAAGTAATCTCCGATAGTATAAGGAAGGATGAAGTAACCATCCGCAAGACCTTGCATCAAAGCAGAAGCACCAAGTCTGTTACCACCATGGTCGCTGAAGTTAGCCTCACCGATAGCGTATAGACCAGGGATTGTTGTCTGAAGGTTATAGTCAACCCAGATACCACCCATAGTATAGTGGATAGCAGGGTAAATCATCATAGGCTCTTCGTAAGGGTTCACAGCTGTAATCTTCTCATACATCTGGAACAAGTTACCGTAACGTGCGGTAATAACATCCTTACCAAGTCTCTTGATAGCTGTTGAGAAATCAAGGAACACTGCAAGACCGGTACCATTTACGCCATAACCGGCGTCGCATCTCTCTTTTGCAGCTCTTGAAGCCACGTCACGAGGTACAAGGTTACCGAAAGCAGGGTAACGGCGCTCTAGATAGTAATCTCTATCCTCTTCAGGAATCTGAGAAGCTTTCTTAGCACCTGAACGTAGTGCCATCACGTCGTCCATTTTCTTAGGAACCCAGATACGTCCGTCATTTCTTAGTGACTCAGACATAAGGGTAAGTTTTGACTGCTGATCACCGTGTACAGGGATACAGGTAGGGTGGATCTGTGCGAAACAAGGGTTAGCAAAGTATGCACCTTTCTTGTAACATTGCCAAGCTGCAGAACCGTTTGAGTTCATAGCGTTGGTTGAAAGGAAGAACACGTTACCATAACCACCAGTAGCGAGAACTACAGCGTGTGCACCATGTCTCTCGATCTCACCTGTCTCAAGATTACGGGCGATAATACCTTTAGCTTCACCGTCAATCATTACCAAGTCAAGCATCTCGTGACGTGGATATGATTTTACAGAACCTTTAGCAATCTGACGGTTCAAAGATGCATAAGCACCAAGAAGAAGCTGCTGGCCAGTTTGTCCGCGTGCATAGAAAGTACGGCTTACCTGAGCACCACCGAATGATCTGTTGTCAAGTAGTCCACCATAATCACGTGCGAAAGGTACACCTTGAGCGACACATTGGTCGATGATAAGGTTACTTACCTCAGCAAGTCTGTAGACATTGGCCTCTCTACTACGGTAGTCACCACCTTTGATTGTGTCATAGAAAAGGCGGTAGATAGAGTCATTGTCATTTTGATAGTTCTTAGCAGCATTGATACCACCTTGAGCTGCAATAGAGTGTGCACGACGAGGTGAATCGCTGATACAGAAGATTTTTACATTGTATCCCAACTCGCCAAGAGAAGCGGCTGCGGAAGCACCACCAAGTCCGGTACCGACAACGATGATTTCAAGCTTGCGCTTGTTAGCAGGGCTTACTACTTTGATAGCTGCCTTATGCTTAGTCCATTTCTCGGCTAGAGGACCTTCGGGAACTTTAGAAATTAACTTATCGTCCATAATATATCATTGAAATAAAAAACTTTGCAATTTTAGTCATTTTCTAAAGAAAAATCAAACTTTAGACCATGCTTTTATGTCACCTTTTACTTTTGCAGGGTGTTTTATCAGATTATGGGCCAAAAAATATAATTTTACAGCCACATATTGCCATCTGCTGAAGTACTTGTCATAGAATTTTCTGAAAGAGCGCTGCACCTTGATCTCCCTCTCGAGTGGATTCCATACTTTCTGGCTGCACCCCCCGCCAAGATGGTAGACCGGCACTGTAAGGAGAGATATCTCAAGATCATGTTTCCAGAACTGGTAGAACAGATCCAGATCCTCCCCATACATGAAATAGTCTTCACTCCACTTTCCGACTTTGATAAAATTGCCCCTTGAGAGGATAACAGAAGCCCCTTTGCACCAGAACCTTGCCCTTGAACGGTCAACATTCCACCAGAAAATATCCCTCAGCACAGGGAGAACCATCTTGTCATTTTCCGGAGAACCGTCCCTGTTGACCAGTGGGGTAACGTATATTTTCCCGGGATCCCCAATCACCTTGAGGTAATCACCGTTAGCCCCCGGATTGAGCTCCGTATCCGGGTTGAGGAAATGGAGAATGCTCCCTGAAGAGAGATTTGCCCCAATATTGCACGCTGCAGCAAATCCCAGGTTCTCCCCGAGAGTGTGGAAAATGAACCTCTCCCCATCCTGAAAAATTGCACACTGCTCCATAGAACCGTCAGTGGAGGCATTGTCCACCACCACTACTTCATAATCTATGCTGAGCTCTCTCCTGATACTGGCTAGGCAATTGGAGAGGAGTTCTCCCGAATTGTAGTTGACTATTATTATCGATATTTCCCTTGGCATAGGACTAACTCTTCTTGAGATGCAACATTTTGAGCATTTCCCCTTTCAGCTCTGAGTACTCCTGGGCTTTATAGAGGAATTCATAAGAGAAAAGGACAATGATTCCACCTGCAGAGATCTGGAGCAGCAGAAGGGGGAGTGCAGCAAGATCAAGGAGACCTATGAAATGGACTGCAACAGACATTACTGCTGATATCAGAACAAAAGGGAGTATGTCTGCCACTTGCTGCAGAACAGGGTAGGGTATCTCTTTAGAAACATATCCGGCATGGATAAGATAGGAGACTATTGTCACACCTGCAACACCCCACAAGAGGGCCTCTATATCCAAAATGATACCCAATGTGACGGGTATCACCGCCAGTGCTGTCTTTATAATCTCCAGACGGAGTGTTACCTCCGATTTTCCGTTTGCATTGAATACATTGACGCTACCCAGAATCAGTGGCAGGAACATCCCGGAAATTCCCAGAATCCTCAGATAACCCGATGCCGGGAGCCATTTTGCCCCGATAAGAACCTCAATCATGGCATCTGCACAACCTACAAGCCCCAGTACAAGTGTACTGGTAAGGAGGATTGTGAGCCTTGCCACTTTCCTGTAGACCCTCAATTGCCTCTCCTTGTCACCCTGTATGCTACTCATCACCGGGTAACCCACCCTCTGGACCACCTGACCTATATTGGAGGTCACCATAGTCTTGAATTTCTCCGCACGGGTAAAATACCCTACAGCAATGGGGTTGTACATTTTTCCTATGACCAGAGAGTATATCTCATTCCATATGACACTTATCAGGGAACATGCAAGTAGTCTGCTTCCGAAACTGAACATCTCCCTGAAACTTCTGAAGGAGAAGAGCAGAGAAGGTTTCCAGTTTGAGAAAATCCACAAAAGGAGCGATACCATCACCTGCTTGGACAACTGCTGGACCACGAGACTCCATACGCCACAACCCTTGAGTGCCATCCATATGCTTGCAACACCGCTCACCAGCGAAGCTGCCAGCGAAATTATTGCCTGGGTCCTGAAATCTATCTTTCTTATAAAATTGACCTTCTGAACCTGAGTGAAGGAGATTATCACCACAGAGAGGGAGAGTACCCTCAACAAGGGGATAAGGGTTCCATTGTTCAGGAAACGGGCTATGGCGGGGGCTGAAAAGAAAAGAATAAGATATATAATCAGACCAAGCACCAGATTTGTATAGAAAACTGTACTCAAATCTGCATCCGTCGCCTCCTTCTTCCTGATGAGGGCTCCGCTGAAACCGCTGTCCATCAAGGAACTGCCGAGCGAAATGAATATGGCAATCATACCCACAAGACCGAACACCTCAGGTGAGAGGATACGAGCCAGGATAATACTGACAGCAGCAGTTATGCCCGTGCCGACGAAATTATCCACAAATCCCCAACCTAAACCCTTGGCTGTCTTCTCTTTAAGAGTACTCATAATACAGACTTGTACATAGATATCATTGTATCTACATTGTCACTCCACTGATACAGATCTGCTACCCTTTCCCTGCCGGCAAGACCCATAGTCGCGATTTTGGAAGGATCGTCGATGAATGTCTGGATAGCCCTTGCAGCTGCATGGTAATCACATCTTGGGACAATTATACCTGTAACGCCATTCTCTACCACCTCGGTAAAGCCATCTGCATCGGATGTTACCACCGGGCAGTTGCATGCCATTGCCTCTATGGCAGAAACACCAAAACTTTCGGAAAGTGACATATAGCAGGCAATGGAAAACCTGTCAAAGATGCGAGGCAAGATGTCGTTTCGTATATATCCGGCAAATATAACCTTGTCCGAAATGCCCAACTGGTCTGCAAGATGCTTGAGTTTCCTCTCATCCGGACCTTTCCCCACAAGTTCAAGATAACAGTTCAACTTGGGATTGTTGTCACAGACCTCCTTGAACGCCCTGATAAGGTATTCTGTACCATATTTGTATGAAAGTGTCTTTACACTTCCGATGACAAACTTGTCCTTGGGTGGTGCCACACTCCTGTGGAAGAGCTCAGTATCAACACCAAACGGAGTAATGTCTATTTGCTTCCTGGTGTACTTCTTAGCCTCCTTGGCCATCACGTGGCTGGTAGAAAGGATTTTGTCGGCCTTACGGAGTGTATATTTTACTATGAATTTGTTTACCTTCAGTTGTCTTGGGAAAATATAGATATCACTACCCCACAAAGAGACGACAAGTGGATGGAATCCGGACATTGCCGCTATGAGAGAATAACTTGTGACATAGTGTGCGTGAAGGATATCGGGCTTCACCTCCCTGAGGGCCTTTTTCAGATGTTTTACCGCCTGGAAATGCCTTTTTACTGCACCAACAATGCCACTTCCATCCCTTTTGTAACTGAAAAGGTCAAAGAAATAACATTTTATACCCCTTGATGAATAGAAATCATCGAGAAAAGGCTTGATACTGTAAAGGACCACTTCCACCCCTTTTTCACTTAAAGAGGAGACCCACCTTTGAGTGTGGACACTCTGCGCATCTGAAATTATAAGTACCTTCATAATAGTTAAGAGTCTGCAATTTTAACCATTTTTTATCACTTAAACAATGATTTTATTATCTTTACAAAAATTTAAAACCAAAAAAAATGAATAAAATGAGAAGGATTTTAACACTGGTTCTGTCAATTTTTATAACTGCATCGCTGTTTGGACAAGAGGTTGACAACAAAAAGAAAATAGATAAAATGCTGGAACTTGGTTATTTCAAAATAGACATTACCGAGATCAAGCCAATGGGTCGCCCAAGCAAAACCACAAGATTTGAATATGACATCACTGTCAAGGATCATATGCTTACAACTGAACTCCCATATTTCGGAAAATATGACACAACCCCTATGCCCGGTCAGCAGATAAGGGTAGAGATGGATAACCAGAAGGTCGATTTGCAAGTCAAATATAATGAAAAGAAGAAGAGACACGATGTAAGATTCAAGGCAAAGGATGACAATGACCATCAGACAGTAGATTTCTATATTCAAATCTATGAGAATGGATCCAGCTCAATACGACTCAGTTTTGTAAACAGAGACCCCATCTCATTTGAAGGGGACTTCCAATTTGTAGAACAACAACAATAATTATGAAAAGAAGGTTAGCTTTGGTTTTGGCCCTTGTATTGGGAAATGCTTTTTCAGGTATGTGTGAAACAGGTTTGAATATTGTCCCTGTCCCAAATAAAATAATTGAAGGGAATGGTACATTTATGGTGGAGAGGGGGCTCTCTATTGTTACTTCTGACATAAAGGATTTCTCTGCCATCTATCTTCAGGATAAACTGAATGGTGCATTGGATTTTCCCGTATCTATCACCAGTACTGACAATAGTGGAAAACATATCATTTTTGTGGAGGACAAAAGTATCCCTTCTGAAGGTTACAGACTGTGTGTCACCGAAGATGACATTACGATATCCTATTCTGACAACGGAGGCAAATATTATGGTGTACAGACACTTTTGCAGCTTTTCCCCGCTGAAATTTACTCAGGTACAAGACTCAGAATCAAAGAGTATCCTATAGGAGCTGTGACCATTGAGGATGCACCACGCTTCTCTTACAGAGGATTTATGCTGGATGTATCGAGGACATTCTTCGATCTTGACTATCTGAGAAGCTATATTGACTGGATGTCAAACCACAAGCTCAACAGGCTTCACCTCCACCTTACAGATGACAATGGCTGGAGAATAGAGATTAAAAAATACCCAGAACTCACCAATAAAGGTGCATGGAGAGGAAAAGATGAGCTTATTCCACCCACATACCTGTCCGGAAATGAGCGTTATGGTGGATACTACACCCAAAAGGAGATGAAAGAGCTTATCAATTATGCTCAGCAGAGGAACATTATGATTATCCCTGAATTTGACCTTCCAGGACACTGCCTCTCCTCTACTAAAGTGTTTGGCAATGTCACCTGCGGGACCAGCACAGATACCCCTTCAGCCTGTGGTGAGTTTGACAATGTATGGTGTGTAGGTAAGGAATCAAACTATAAAATTCTCGAAAATATACTTAAAGAGCTCGCATCCATCTTCCCTTCACCATATCTTAATATTGGTGGTGATGAGGTGATTTTTGACTATTGGAGACAATGCCCCGACTGCCAGGCTGTAATGGAAAGGGAGGGATTCAAGGATGTGGAAGAGCTCCACGGCTACTTCGTAAGGAGAATGGAGAAGATCATCAACAAACTTGGCAAAGTTATGATGGGTTGGGATGATATTCAGGACTTTGGAGGTCTGAATCCTACATCTACCGTAGTAGCCTGGAGAAGCCAGTCAAAAGGTGTGGAATCAATTAAAAAAGGTCAGCCTACAATCATGCAGGCAGCCCAATATCTCTATGTGGATATGCAATACACCCCAGCAGAGAGGGGACACAGCTGGGCTGCCATTATACCACTTGACAGAATATACAATTACGATCCGCTACAGGAGATGGAACTCACACCTGAAGAGGAGAAACTTGTATTGGGTGTACAGGCTGGTCTATGGACTGAATTGATGCAATTCCCCCCAAGATTTTCAGAATACCAGGTATTCCCTCGTCTGTGTGCCCTGGCTGAAATAGGATGGAGTGCAAAAGGGGACAAGAACTATGAGGATTTCCATTCAAGACTTGTAAACAAGCACTACGACAGACTCAATTCTATGGGTATTGCATTCAGAGTAGAGCCCCCTGTTGTAAAATATGAAGATTCAGAACTGAAAGTGACACTTCCTTACCCTTCGGCAGTGGTAAGATACACTACAGACGGTACCGAACCTACACCAACATCCAAAGTATACAGTGGCAGAATTATTACCAATACTCCGGAAGATTTCAGGTTCAGCACTTTCTTCAGCAGAGATCTTCACAGTATCGCTGTAGCTGCAGAAAATGTGGAGCTTCACCAATACATCACCCCAAAAGTGAGAGTGGAGACAGATATTCCTATGTGGGAGAAGAGCAACCTTGAGGATTTGACCACATACAATTTCAACAAGCGTGTAAGGTCAAAAGAGAGACTTAAAGCTGGACAGACCCTCACCTATATCTTTGAAGAGCCTGTGGAATGTAACACCATCCATGTCCCTACCGGATATACCAATATACCGTTTTATGGTGTAAGCAACGGTTATGTGGAGTACTCTTATGATGGCGTAAACTTTATAAAAGGTGAAAATTTCTACAGATACCACGCATATATAAGAGATATGGAAGCACCTGTAAAAGCTGTAAGGATTGTAATTACAGATCCTAACGACGGATATTCGTGCAACTTCCAGAATTTGAAAATAGAGTAAAAAAAAAGACCCTCGCGGGTCTTTTTTTTTATTTCATAGACTTGAAAGCCTTCTCTATTTTCTCAAAGTATTCTGTATACAGATTGCTGAGTTTTTTAGGGCTCATATCTCTGTCAAATTTCTCGAAAACATAGTTTTCAACCTCCTTAAGCTGCTGTGAATAACCGGTACCATCCTGATTGTAAAGATAGTTGAAACGGAAATATTTGTTACCGTTGCCCCTCTTGACAGGAAATACATTTTTCTTGAGTTCAAGTACCATGTCACACATAAGTGCATTCTCCGAATTCTCACTCTTAACCATAAAAGAAGGGATATTTTCACCATTTGACACTATCATAGGGACAGCTACACCAAGTGGTGGATAACCGAGGATTGTCCACATTACAGTCTTGGAAGCATCTTCTCCAGGTTTTACCCCCTGGAATACCATAGATGCAGAAGATGAACGTCTTGGGACGAAATCCTGATCAATGAACCAACCGGAAGCCAACTCCTGATCTTTTCTTAGGTCCACTTCAAGAAGCGAATGGTAGAAAGATCTTGAAATATTCTCAAAAATCCATTGTACATCCACTTTACCGCCTTCTTTGATTACATAATTCTCCACATTGTAAGTTGTATTGCAGTTGCGGATATAACCCATACCCTCATCCTCTCTACCTGTGTATGAGAAGTTGGTAACGATAAAATAGCCGTTAGGTGCCACATTTGGATCATTTACATCCAGTTTGTTCCATTTATGGTTATTCACCTCGTAGTAAGCGGCACCACCCTCTGAATCTATCACACCGAAGTTTCCTTCAACACCCATTGGTCTTGAAAGGGTATCAAGAAAATGTTCGAAATCCTTCAGGTTCTTGCATACACCAAGAGCCTTGAACATCAATTCACCTTCTCTATCCATCATAGATGATGGTACATCATCATCTTTAAGGTTATATGATGCGGTATTGATTATGGAAAATCCTACATTATTGCTGCCTGACCAAGCCACACCACCTTCGCTTGGGCTATCAACCAAAGCCAGGAAACCATACTTGGGACCCTGGAAATACTCAATTCTGTTATTGAGTTCACCTGTATCCCTATGTTTAAGAAGTAGAGGTCTTCCATCTTTGGTCACCTTGCCTGTAAATATGGCTGATGTGCAGGAAATTGCCTCATTGAATGGTACCAATAGTAAAATTGAAACCAGAATAGTTAGAATTTTTTTCATATCAGTTAAAATAAAGTATTGTTGTCATTATATTTGTTCAGTCCCAAATGCTTGTATGCCAATTCTGTAACCTCTCTTCCTCGTGGAGTCCTCTGGATGAATCCCTCTTTAATGAGGAAAGGTTCGTAAACCTCTTCCACAGTACCGGCATCCTCACCTATGGCAGTAGCAATAGTGGTGATGCCTACAGGGCCACCTTTGAATTTTTGAATGATGGCTGTCAATATTTTGTTGTCTATCAGCTCAAGTCCCCTCTTGTCTATATTGAGAGCCTCGAGTGCATATTTGGTAATGGGAAGATCGATTACCCCACTCCCTTTTACCTGAGCAAAATCCCTTACCCTCCTGAGCAAAGAATTTGCAATTCTTGGGGTACCACGGCTTCTGCAAGCTATCTCTTTGGCTGCATCTGTGTCAATATCTATATCAAGGATAGAAGCACTCCTTTTTATTATATTTACAAGTGTCTCTGAATCGTAGTACTCCAGATGGGACTGTATGCCAAATCTGGCCCTTAAAGGGGATGTCAGCAGACCACTTCTGGTAGTGGCACCAACAAGAGTGAAAGGATTGAGGGAAATCTGGACAGAACGGGCACCAGGACCTTTGTCTATCATTATATCTATGGTATAATCCTCCATTGCCGAATAGAGATACTCTTCCACCACTGGAGACAATCGGTGTATCTCATCTATAAAGAGTACATCACCAGGTTCAAGCCCAGTCAAAAGGCCTGCCAGATCACCCGGCTTGTCCAAAACCGGACCGGAAGTGATTTTCATATTCACCCCCATCTCATTTGCCACAATATGGGCAAGTGTGGTTTTGCCAAGACCTGGAGGGCCGTGAAGCAGAACATGGTCAAGTGCTTCCCCCCTCAGTTTGGCAGCCTGCACAAAAACTTTCAGATTTTCGAGGATCTTTTCCTGTCCGGAAAACTCACCGAACCCCTGAGGACGTATCTTGCCCTCAAAATCCCCGTCTCTGGAACTGCTTGCCGAGTGAATGTCAAATCTGTCTTTAAACTCTTCCGCCATTTTTAAACAAATTATATTACAAATATATTATTTAATTAAATATTTATTGTTCTTTATTATTAGTTGTTAATTTGGTTGATAACTTTTTTATTAACATGTATTGACAATATATGAACATTTCAGATGGTGGGTTATATTGTTTCAGTAAGTTGATTCTTAATTATATAACAAGTTTTGAAAGTGATATTGTAAAAAAGTGGTACAAATAGTCAACAATTTTGACATGTTGAAAACACCAATAAAAAATCATATACAAATAATGATATCAAATGCATTGTTTTTTGAAAACTTGAGCATATAACCAAAGAATCAAAAAATTGAAATTTATTTTATATAACTTTTTAACACTGTTATTAAGGAGTTATTAACAGTGAAAAATCATATCTTTGCAATCTGTTGAAGAATATGAATAAAAAAGGTATCCTTGATAAACATAAAATAAAAGAACTTTCTGATATTATCCTCGATTCAGGCATCAGGAATATATCGGTAAAGGGGGTATATTCGTCTGCCAAATCCTTTGTCATATCTTCTTCGGTATCAAAGGGTGTACACCTTGTAATACTTAACAGAAGGGAGGATGCGGCAGGTTGCATAAACGACCTTTATAATCTCATAGGCGAAGATAATGTTTTCTTTTTTCCCCCTTCCAAAGACTTTTCAACAAAAGTTCAACGTACTGTTGCGGTAGGTGCCGTATCGGATTACAAGAACGGTAAATCAGCATTTCCGTATATTGTACTTGTGGGATACAGAGACTCTTTTGATGAGGGGATACTGGATGACAAGCTTTTGAGGAAAAGCATTATATCCATAAAGAGGGGGGACAGCATTTCCCACGAATTCCTGAAGGAACTCCTTTTTGATTCAGGTTTCAACAAAGCAGATTTTGTATCCCAGCCAGGGGAGTTTGCCATAAGGGGGAGCATTATAGATGTATTCTCTTACGGAGACAACCAGCCATATAGGATAGACTTCTTCGGAGATGATATAGAGAGCATAAAAATGTTCAATGCGAATACGCAGAGATCTGAGAAAGAGGTGCAGGTGTTGGACATATATCCCAATATCACCTCTTCACTTGAGAGTGAAACATCGGTACCTGTGCTGGAATTCTTGCCGGAGGATAGTGTCATATGGCTTTCTGATGTGGAGAAGAGTGATATTTATGAGAGTCCCCACAAACATATATATCTGTCCACTCTTGGAAATGAGCATATAACCTACGATAGGGAGATAATGTTCAGAACAGCTCCCCAACCCACTTTCAACAAACATTTTGAGGTACTGGCGGATGATATAAGGTCCAAAAGGGAAGATGGGTTTTCAGTATATATACTCAGTGAGAGCATATCCCAGATTGAACGTCTGAAAAGTATATTTTCCACACACAACCTGGTGTTGAATTATGAGACATATACCATTCACGAAGGTTTTATTGATTTTGATTCCAAAATTTGTCTCTATACGGACCATCAGATTTTTGACAGATACAGGCGTCTCAAACTGAAGAGATCTGTGGAAAAGAGTGAGAGGCTGACCATCAATGACCTCAATGCTTTCCACGAAGGTGATTATATTGTACATATAGATCATGGCGTGGGGAGGTTTGGTGGACTTGTCAAAAACAATGTCAACGGGAGAATACAGGAGGCTGTAAAACTGATTTTCAAGGATAATGATGTCCTTTTCGTATCAATACACAGTCTTCACAGGATATCCAAGTACAAATCTGCTGATTCAACTCCTCCCAAAATTTACAAATTGGGTACAGGAGCCTGGCAAAAGCTTAAAACCACTACAAAGTCCAAAGTCAAGGATATAGCGGCAGACCTCATCCGTTTGTATGCCCAGAGAAAGGTGGCGGAGGGTTTTGCCTTCTCTCCAGATTCGTATTTGCAGAAAGAACTTGAATCATCTTTCATCTATGAAGAGACTCCTGACCAATTGAAAGCCCTGAAATCCATAAAGGAGGATATGGAGAAGGGTTACCCGATGGATCGTCTTGTCTGTGGAGATGTGGGATTCGGTAAAACGGAGGTTGCAGTCAGGGCCGCTTTCAAGGCTGTGGCAGACAGCAAGCAGGTGGCTGTTCTGGTACCAACTACCATTCTGGCGCTGCAACATTACAATACTTTTCTCGACAGATTGAAGAATTTCCCATGCAATATAGATTATGTGAGCAGATTGAGGAGTGCCAAAGAGGTGAAGGACATAGCCGAGAGGTTGAGGAGCGGGAAGATAGATATACTTATAGGTACCCACAGGTTATTGAACAAGGAGTTCCTCTTCAAGGATCTGGGTCTGCTTATAATAGATGAGGAGCATAAGTTTGGTGTGGCGGCCAAGGAGAGGTTGAGGCATTTGAAACTCTCGGTGGACACTTTGACATTGTCTGCAACACCTATTCCAAGGACCCTACAGTTCTCTCTTCTGGGAGCAAGGGATCTCTCTATCATAAATACCCCTCCTCCCAACAGGATTCCTGTTCAGACGGAGATAATTGATTTTGAAGAGGATGTGATAAGGGATATCCTTACAGCTGAGCTTGAAAGGGGTGGACAGATATTTTTCATACACAATAAAATTGAGGATATTGATGGTATAGAGGATATAGTGAGGAGAATTTGTCCTGGAATCAAAACTTGTGTGGCACACGGCAGGATGGAGCCGACTGAAATAGAGAAGAAGATACTGAACTTTATGGCTGGAGACTATGATATACTTATTTCCACCACTATAGTGGAGAATGGTATCGATATCCCCAATGCCAATACAATAATAATAAACAAGGCACAGAATTTTGGATTGAGTGACCTGCACCAGTTGAGAGGAAGGGTGGGCCGTTCAAACAGGAAGGCTTTCTGTTATCTTATTGTTCCCCCTCTCATTTCAGTTACAGATGATGCCAGAAGAAGACTGAAAGCCATAGAGGCATTTTCTGATCTGGGAAGCGGATTCAATATTGCAATGCAGGATCTTGATATCCGTGGGATGGGAAATATGCTGGGTGCAGAGCAGAGCGGTTTCATAGCGGATATGGGTTTTGAGACTTACCAGAGAATTCTGGCTGAAGCTTTTGAAGAGATCAAACAGGATTATTCCAAAGAGAATCCGGATGAGACTCCTCAGGAGGAGTTGGAAGACCAATGCTATGTAAATGACTGTGCTGTTGAGACAGACCTACAGCTTCTGATTCCGGATACCTATATAAATATACAGGCAGAAAAGATAAGGCTCTACAGAGAGTTGGACAATATATCTGATGAGGAGGAACTGGAGAGATTTACAGCAAGTATTCAGGACAGGTTCGGTCCTGTTCCGGATGAGGTAAGGGAGTTGTGTTTTGTGGTAAGGTTAAGATGGCTGGCCAAGGCAAAGGGTTTTGAGAAAATAGTCTTGAAAAATGAGAAGTTGCTTGCCTATTTTGTAGGAAACCAGATGTCCCCATACTACAGGACAAAAAAATTTGCCGATATTATAAATTATATCCAGCAGAAGCCAGGTGACAGATACGCCTTCAAGGAACAGAACGGCAAATTGTATCTGACTGTCAATAGGGTCAGGACCATAGAAGGTGCATATAAAGTAATGTCAAGTCTATAGATATGGTAAATTTATTGATAGATGCAGGAAATACCTCTGTGAAGATGGCAATATCCAGGGGGGGTGATATCACAGATGAAACAAGATGTGAGGCAGATTCTTTGATCGGGGATATTGACCGTTATTTCCACAAATATGGGCATATAGGTGTGGTTGCCGTCTCTGATGTCAGGGGGTTGCCTGAGACGATTTACACCCATCTTGAGAAAATATGTAAAAAAGTGATCAGGGTCAAAGGTGATACACCTCTCCCTGTCAACAACAGATATGGTACTCCAAAGACATTGGGTCCCGACAGGATTTGTGCTGCGGTAGGTGCCCACTCCCTTTTTTCTGGCAAAGACTGTGTGATAGTGGATTTTGGAACAGCCATCACATTTGATTTCCTTACCAAAGAGGGTGATTTCCTTGGTGGCAACATTTCACTCGGACTGAATACCAGATTCAGGGCTCTCAACCATTTTACAGGCAAGCTTCCCCTACTTCAGAGGGTTGAAAATGTGGATCAGATAGGGAACTGTACCAAAGGTGCTATGGAGTCGGGTGTCATTTTAGGCACAATCTTTGAAATAGAGGGATATATAAGGGCTTACCCTGGATATAATTTCATATTTACAGGGGGAGATGCAATTTTTTTTGCCAAAAAACTTAAAAGTCCGATATTTGTGGTTTGTAATTTAGTGCTAATGGGGCTTTCCCACATTGCAAAAGCAAATGCAATTTAAAAAAACAATAAAATTTTTACTGGTTATTTCAGTGGTTTTCAGTGCTTTGACAGTCAGTGCTCAAAATACTGATGCTCTTGGTACATACTCACCTTATTCTATGTTGGGTATTGGTGATGTTGTCAAGCAAGGCAATGCATACAACTACGGAATGGCCGGTCTGGGTGTAGGTGTAAGGGACAACAGATTCATAAACTATACGAATCCTGCGGCCATTACAGCGAGGGACACTTTGGCTTTCATGCTCGATTTTGGAATTACTCAGAAGAACTACTATATCTCTGACTATCAGACCAAATCTGCATACAATGTGTTCAATATGAACAACTTCGCCTTTACGGCACCTATCTATAGGAAATCAGCATTCATAATAGGTGTATCACCATTCAGCAATACGGGTTATAAATTTGAGAGTGTTGAGGATGATGATCTGATAGTATCCCAGTTGGGTGATGTAAGGTACAGGAAATATGGTACCGGAAGCATCAACCAATTGTTTATGGGTGCATCTATGGTGATGTTCAAGTATATCTCAATAGGTGCTGAGGCTATATATTACTTCGGTACTATGGACAGGCACAGTGATGTGGTCTTCAGTGAGGAGTCGTCATATAACTCGATATATACAGGATGGGAGTATAATGTCGGAAGTTTTTCAGGAAAGTTCGGCATACAGTACAATCAGCCATTGAAAAACAATTCATCACTTACCATCGGTGCCACCTACAGACTCGGCAACGAATTGAAAGGTGATTATATCAGATATGCATATACTCAGGTGGGGGACACCAAAGATACAGTGATGTACAATAATATAGAGCATGCCAAACTTAAAATTTCCCCAGAGTTGGCAGCAGGTATATCGTATAGGCACAGGGACAAATGGATGATAGGTTTCGATTATGTGAGACAGGATTGGACCAAGAGTGACTTCAACACTTCAGATGCCCGTTTTGAACCTAAGGTAAGTGAATCTTTCAGAGCAGGATTTGAGATAGTTCCCAACAGATACGATATAAGGTACTATCACAAAAGAATGACATATAGAGGTGGTGTATATTATGACAAGTCATACATCAGTTTCAACGGCAAGCAAGTGGAATCGATGGGTATAACCTTCGGAACCACATTACCTATATACAGATGGTACAATGCTGTTTCTGTGGCGGTGGATATGGGCCAGAGAGGTTCACAACAGAACCAGTTGGTTAGGGAAAGATATATAAATTTTATGGTCAACATTAATCTTCACGATGTTTGGTTTGTCAAATATCTATATGATTAATGAAGTAATGTGAAAAAAAGTATATTATTAATTTCAATATAAAAGCTTTTATGAAAAAACTAACAATCCTTTTTGCATTGGCACTAGGTTTCCTTGCAACAGCAAATGTTTCTGCGCAAGGCAAATATGGAGCAGATAGTGCTGAGTGTATCAAGTATCTTTCGTTCTATCAGGATTATATCAAACAGGGTAATCTTGAGGCAGCTGACCCTGCATGGCAGCAGGCAATCAAACTATGTCCCCCAACCGCAAGCCAGAATATGTTGCTTGACGGTATGAAGATTCTTAGAAAGAAAATCAACAAATTCAGAAGCAACCCTATCAGAAAAGAGGTTCTTGTTGACTCTTTGATGATGCTTCACGAGATGAGAATTTCAACTTATCCTAAGTATGTGGTTACAGCAAAGATCAACAAAGCTATGGATATGATGACCTACTCTGCCAAAGGTGATGAGCAGGAGGTATTCAATGTTCTCGGTGATGCAATGGAAACAGCTAAGGGTAAAACTGCTGTAGTTATCCCTGTAAGATATATGAGCTATGCAAATGACCTTTACAAAGCTGGTTCAATGAGCGCAGAAGAGGTTATGGCTGCTTACAACAAAGCTTATTCAACTGCAGAACTTATCGAAAAAGCAAAACCATCGCAGGCTATTACCGATGCTAAGAAGGATATTGAGAACCTTCTTATGATCAGTGGTGTTGCAAGCTGTGAGAACCTTGTTGAGATGTTTACCCCACGTTTCGAGGCAAACCGTACCGACAAATATATGCTGGGTAACCTTATCTCCATGTTCTCAGCTTCAAACTGTCTTGATGAGGATTTGTTTATGCTTGCTGTAGAGGAGATGCACAAAATGGAGTCATCACACAACTCTGCATATCTTCTTTACAAACTCTATTCACAGAGAAATGCTGCTGACAAAGCTATTGCATATATGGAAGAGGCTATCGCACTTTGCGGTGACACTTTGGTAAATCAGGCTGCTGACTACTGCCTTGAACTTGGTACTTACTGCTTCAAATCAGCAGGTAAAGATGCAAAAGCTGTTGAGGCTGCAAAGAAAGCTGCAGAGCTTAATCCTGAAAATGCAGGTAAAGCTTACCTTCTTGCAGGTACAATCTGGGGTTCACAGAAATGCCAGGGTAACGATATTGAGACCAGAGCTCCATACTGGGTGGCTGTTGATTTCTTGACAAAAGCCAAAAATGCAGATGAGAACCTTGCTGTAGAGGCAAATAACCTTATCAACCAGTATCGCAAATACTTCCCATTGAAATCTGAGGCATTTATGTTTGACCTTCTTGACGGTGCAACTTACACTGTATCTTGCAACGGTCTTCGTGAAGCAACAAAGGTTAGAACTCAAGACTAATTTATGATCGGTTTATACCGGCATACAAATAGAATCAGAATGGTAGCAACTGTTTTTATAGTTGCTACCATTGCTGTTTCGTGCAGAAACAAGATTTCTCAAACCGAAGATATTGACATAGAGACCACACCATCGCAAGTGGTGGAGAACATTGTTATGGTCCAGTCCCGTAACTCTTTGGCAGAATTCAGGATGCAGGCCCCTCTTCTGGAGAGGTATGACAGCGATTCCAAAGAGTCATATGACCTTTTTCCCAAAGGGTTGAATGTATATGGTTACAATGAAGAAGGGCTGCTCGAGACATCAATTGTCTCCAATGAAGCGAAGCACATCACCAAAAAAGGGGAGGAGATGTGGTCGGCATATGGAAATGTAATCATCAAGAACTTCATCAAAGGTGAACAGATGGAGACCGATACCATCTACTGGGACCAGAAGGAGAAGAAAATATATACACATTGTTATGTGAAGCTTTTCTCACCCCAGGGTTTTATGCAGGGGATAGGTATGGAGTCTGATGAGATGGCCAGAAATGCCGTATTGCTCAACCCGTTTGACGGCTATGCAATAATAAACAACGACACCACCAAAGTTTCTTATGTAGATTCTGCAAACTTTATAGGACCATTGGTGCGTAGGTAAAAATAAATTATTATCTTCGCGACTTATTTGAGGAATTGTGTAAAATTTAATATAAATAACTTAAAATGGCAGTTTTAGAGAAGATACGTGTCAAACTTGGAGTACTGATTACAGTACTTATCGCAGTGGCACTACTATCATTTATTATCGATCCAAGCACTTTGGATATGACTCTACGTTCTTTCTCATCAAAGTATGATGTTGGACAGATTGACGGCAAATCCATCAAATATGAGGAATTCAACGAAAAGGTAGAGTATTACAAAAATATCTATACCCTAACTACAGGCTCACAGGCCATTTCTGAGGAGATGTTGGAAAACATCTACAATACAGCTTGGCAGGAGTTGCAGAACGAGATTATGATTCTCCCTGCAATTAAGGCTTCAGGTGTTGTAGTTGGTGAAGATGAGATGTTTGACCTTGTTCAGGGCAATGCCCTTTCACCAGTTATCGCTCAGGAGGGTATGTTTATGGACGAGAATGGCAACTTCAGCAGAGTTCAGTTCAAGAGCTTCCTTGATGCTATTCCAAACGACCAGTCAGGCAATTTGGCTACATACTGGGCATTCCTCAAGAGAAGTGTGGAGGAGCAGCAGTATTTCACCAAGTACAATTCACTCCTGTCACAGAGCAATATCCTTAACCCTGTTGAGTTGAGAAGAGGTATTGAGGACAACAATGTTACCTCTATCGTTGATTTTGTGGTTGTTCCTTTCGGTTTCGAGCCAGACAGCACAATCAAGGTTACTTCAAATGAAGTGAACGCATATTACAAAGAGCACAAGGAGCAATACAAACAGACAGCGTCACGTGATATCGAGTTCGTTGTTTACGAAGTGGTTCCTTCCCAAAAAGATATTGATGATGCAAAAGCACTTATCGACGAGGCTTACGCTGAGTTTGTAACTGCAGAGAATCTCAAGACATTCCTTTCACATAACTCAGACACCCCTCTCCAGAACTACTATTTCACAAAAGAGGAGTTGGAGAGAACAGACGCCAAGTTGGCAGAATTTGCTTTCGCAACCAAGAAAGTCAATGCTTTGGAGCCATTCCAGCAGGATGATATGTTCATTGCTGCAAGGGTAAATGATACCAAAATGATGTCTGACTCTGCATTTGTACAGCACATCCTGTTGGCTTCTACAGATGAGGCAAGGGCAGACAGCCTTGTAAAGGTTATCAACAAAGGTACCAGCTTGTCTGAGATGGCTGTCAAATTCTCACTTGACAAGAATCCTAACGTGGTAAATGCCGGTGATATAGGCTGGTTGACCCAGAATATGATGATTCCAGGTATGGAGGAAGTTCTATCTATGGCTCCTGGCAAATGTGTGAAGATGGTGACCAACTACGGTGTTCACGTGGTAAGGGTTAATGAGAGGACAAAACCTGTGAAGAAAGTTCAGCTTGCCCTTCTTACCAAAGAGATCATAGCAAGTCAGGCTACATTCCAGGAGTACTACAGCCAGGCAAACAATCTTGCTTCACGCAGCGAGGGTAAAATTGAGAAATTCAACCAGATCGTTGATGAAGAGAAGCTTCCTGTAGTTCCGGCATTCAATGTACTTGAAGGTGCAAAGAAAATATCGATGTATGAGAATACCCGTGAGGTTTCAAGATGGATCTATGAGGCAGAAGAGGGTGAGGTTTCTCCTATCATCACAGTTGACAACAAATACTTCTTCGTGGTAGCAGTTACAAAGGTTCGCGAAGAGGGTTACACTCCACTCAAGTCTATCTATTCACAGATTGAGAGCAGCGTGGCTTTCGAGAAGAGGACAGACAAACTTGTAGGTGAGGTTAAAGCCAAGATTGAAGGTCTTTCAAATATGGAGGAGATTGCAGAGGCCCTTAATACTACAGTATCTTCAAAGAATGATGTGGCATTCGGTTCTGTAAGCTCACAGTCACTTGACCCAATCCTTGTAGGTGCCATCGCAGGTGCTCCAGAGGGTAAAGTGGTAGGCCCAGTGAAAGGTAACATCGGTGTATACGTATTGAAAGTAAACGGTCGTGAAACCGGTTCATTCTACACTGAGGATGATGCCAAATTGAGAGAGAATCAGGTAGCAACCTATCAGATGAATGTATTGCCATATGTATTCTCTGAGATGGGTGATGTAAAAGACAACAGAGCACGTTTCTTCTAGAAACCAAACTTTAAAATATCAGAAAAGCCATCCTTTGAGTAGGATGGTTTTTTTGTACCTTTGTAAAAATATTGAAAGATAAAACTTATCGAATATGTCATTACGTTGTGGAATAGTAGGGTTGCCTAATGTTGGCAAATCGACCCTTTTTAACTGTATCAGTTCCGGGAAAGCACAAGCGGCCAATTTCCCATTTTGTACTATTGAGCCCAATGTGGGATCTACAATAGTTCCAGATGAGAGACTCAATGTCCTTGAGAAGCTTGTAAATCCTAAAAGGGTAGTTCCAGCCACTGTGGAGATAGTGGATATTGCTGGCCTTGTAAAAGGTGCAAGCCGAGGAGAAGGACTTGGTAACCAGTTCCTTGCAAATATCAGAGAGACAGATGCCATATTGCACGTGGTGAGGTGCTTTGAGGACCCTAATGTTGTGCACGTGGATGGTAGTGTGGATCCTGTAAGGGATAAGGAGATTATCGATACAGAACTTCAGATAAAGGACCTTGAGACTGTGGAGAACAGGATCAAGAAGGTGGAGAAGCAGGCACAGACCGGTGGGGACAAGGAGGCCAAGAGACTCTACAATATCCTGCTCCAGTTCAAGGAGGTGCTTCTCAATGGCAAATCTGCCAGGACTGTGAAGTTTGACAATGCTGAAGATGAGAAATTGGCTAAAGGTCTTTTCCTTTTGACCAATAAACCTGTTATGTATGTCTGCAATGTGGATGAGGCATCTGCAGCTACCGGCAATGCCCACGTGGAGAGGCTTAAGGCTGCCATTGCTGATGAGGGTGCAGAGGTTCTTGTAATTGCTGCAAAGATCGAATCGGAAATTGCTGAGCTTGACAGCTATGAGGAGAGGCAGATGTTCCTTGAGGAGATAGGTCTCCAGAAATCTGGTGTGGAGAGACTTATCCAGTCGGCATACTCGCTGTTGAACCTTCAGACATATTTCACAGCCGGAGAACCTGAGGTAAGGGCGTGGACCATCAATAAAGGTGACAAGGCTCCAAGAGCAGCCGGAGTAATCCACACAGATTTCGAGAAAGGCTTTATCAGAGCGGAGGTGATCAAATATGCTGACTATGTGGAATATGGTTCTGAGGCGGCATGCCGTGCAGCAGGAAAACTTGGTATTGAAGGTAAGGAGTATGTAGTGCAGGATGGTGATGTTATGCACTTCCTGTTTAATGTCTAACCATATAACTTAAAACATATAAATGAAAAACTCTATTTTATTGGCAGTCATCTGTCTGTGTGGCCTGTGTGCAGTCTCTTGTGCAGACGGGAATCAGGAGGTTAAGGAGTATCCTTCTCTCCACGGTCAAATCACCTATTTTCAGGAGAAGGATGAACTTTACCGGACATTCCCGGTAGAGAGGGGTGATATTGTATTTATGGGTGATGATGTGGCAGACAGGGGTATGTGGGATGTATTTTATGGAGCGGACAATATCAGGAACAGGGGGATTGCTCTGGAGGGGACAGAGTGTACTCTGTACAGGATTAGGGATATTGTGAAGAACAAACCCTCCATTGTCGTAATATCGACAGGTCTGTATGATCTCAAAAGGGGGTGCAGTGTACATCAGACCAAAGAGAGGATAATTGAGATTCTCAAGGTGGCAAAAACCACATCACCCAATACAAAATACTACTATTTGTCGATTGTTCCTGATCTGGGGTCAAAGGATGTTGAGGGTTCTGTAGCAGACAGTGCCGAAGTGGTCAACAACTATATCAAGGGGCAATTCCCCGAGAACTTCATTGATCTGAATATCCTCCTTTGTGATGAAAGCGGATATATGTCTGAGAACTATTGTGTAGGTCCAAACAGAATCAATGGCGCAGGTTATGAGCTGATATCCAAAGCTGTGGCTCCATATATAGGGCTTGTTGCCAGAAATACCATTGCGAATGACCCTGTAATGCTCAATTATGACAACAGTACCCCCTCTTCTGAGTATTATGCAAAGACATATAAAGAGATTAATAAAGGGAGATCTGCGCACTACATAGCAAGACTTTCCATCTTCCGTTCCATCCCCAATACCAGTGGCAAGGTGGTAATGCTTGGAAACAGCATCACCAACAATTGCTGGTGGAACGAGCTTCTCGGCCTCTCCCCTTCGGAGGTCATAAACAGAGGTATCAGCGGGGATACTATTCTCGGTATTCTGGCCCGTCTGGATGAGGTTGTGGATGAGAATCCCGCCAGAATATGTCTGCTTGCCGGTGTCAACGATATGCTCGAGGATAAGGATGTGGCCAAGGAGGAGGTCTGGAGCAGGTATGTGCAGCTACTGGAGGCTATCAGAGAGCGTATGCCGGATGTGGATCTAACCATATCATCAACACTACCACTAAACCCTATGACAAGTTTTTATCCCGGTGTCAATGAAAAAGTGGCATACCTCAACGCTCAGCTGAAGGCAAATGCTCAGAAATACAGCTATTCGTATGTGGATGTGGCCCCTGTTCTAATGGATGAAAACGGAGATTTAAGCAATAAACACACTTGTGATGGTATCCATCTTCTTCCGTCTGCGTACCATATGTGGAAGGAGCTTCTATAGCACTTTTGCAATACTTTTCTCCATACTTCTCTCCTCGGTTTCTTTTGCCCAGGGGTGGGATTCCCCTGTAATGTGCTGGAATGTGGAGAACTATTTTGATACATACGACGATCCCGATACAGCGGATGATGAGTTCACCCCCAGAGGGGATAAATTCTGGAGTAAAAAGAGGTTTTTGGCCAAGCGTAATGCTATATCCAAGACCATTCTATCTATAAAGGACACATATGGGGAGTACCCTTTTCTGGTGGGACTTGTAGAGGTGGAGAACAGCTACGTACTTAAAGAGTTGGTGAACGACACCCCCCTTTCAAAGCTTGATTACCGGTATATTCACAAAGACTCCTATGATCCCCGTGGAATAGAGTGTGCTCTCCTGTATCGTGAGGCCCATTTTACCCCATTGGAGGTGCATAATGTCGAGGTGGAGAGGGTATATTACGATAAGCCCCTTCGTCATATCCTATATGTAAAGGGGGTGGAGAGGGGCTCAGGGGACACCCTCCACATCTTTGTAAACCATTGGTCATCCAAGTTGGGCGGGGAGAAGCACTCTGCCCCCAACAGGCTTGCATCTGCCCTTAAGGTGGTAAGGATGGCAGATTCGATTGCCTTTTCAAATCCTGATAAGGAGCCCAATATATTAATTATGGGGGATTTGAACGACATATGTCATTCTGAACCACTCAATGCCCTCAAACTTGCCAGAACTCCGCTGATGATACTCTCTGAAGGGTTTGATCCCAGGAAAGAGGGTACGACCAAATACCAGGGGGAGTGGGAACTTATAGACCATTTTGTGGTATCTGAGCCCCTCTCACGATATGCAATGGACATTTATTCCCCGGATTATCTTTTGCAGAAGGAGAGTAAATATCTCTCCAAGAAGCCTTTCAGGACATACAGCGGCCCCAAATATTTGGGTGGGGTGAGTGATCACCTCCCTATTGTCCTACATAAAAAATAGTTATCTTTGGACTTTTAAAAGAGGAGCTTATGAAACAATATCTCGATCTACTCAATAAAATAACTCAGGAGGGGACTTTGAAGCACGACAGGACAGGTGTTGGGACCAAGTCTATCTTCGGATATCAGATGAGGTTTGATCTTTCGAAAGGATTTCCACTACTGACCACCAAGAAAGTTCACCTCAAATCGATCATTTATGAACTTTTGTGGTTCATAAAGGGTGATACCAACATCAAATACCTGCACGATCACAAGGTGACCATCTGGGATGAGTGGGCAGATGAGAATGGCGATTTGGGCCCTGTATATGGCCACCAGTGGCGCTCTTGGGCAGGTGCAGACGGAAAATCGATTGACCAGCTCTCAGAGGTGATCAATTCCCTCAAGAACAACCCTGACTCACGCCGCCATATCGTCTCTGCCTGGAATGTTTCTGAGGTCTCAAAGATGGCTCTCCCTCCTTGCCATGCCCTCTTCCAGTTCTATGTGGCAGACGGGAAACTCTCTTGTCAGCTATACCAGAGGAGTGCAGATGTATTCCTTGGAGTTCCATTCAATATTGCCTCATATGCCCTCCTGACCATGATGATTGCGCAGGAGTGCGGATATGGTCTTGGTGATTTTGTGCATACATTGGGCGATGCCCATATCTATACAAATCACTTTGAACAGGTACAGACCCAGCTCGAAAGGGAACCCAGAGAACTCCCTGTGATGAAGCTCAATCCGGAAGTGAAGAGTGTATTTGACTTCGACTATGAGGATTTTACCCTCGAAGGTTATGATCCTCATCCACTAATCAAAGCACCTATTGCAGTTTAGTATGTTATCAATAATAGTGGCAATAGCATCCAATAATGCTATCGGTAAAGGGAATGATATGCCCTGGCATATCTCGGAGGATCTCAAATATTTCAAAAGGGTAACCTCCGGGCATGCAGTGATAATGGGGACCAACACATTTGCATCCATAGGTTCCAGACCCCTTCCCAAAAGGAGAAATATAGTGGTGAGCAAGAGGCAGCCCGAGGGTCTGAGAGATGGTGTTGAATACTTCAATTCTTTGCCTAAGGCAATAGAGTCAGCCTGTGCCCAGGATGAGGAGGTTTTCATTATGGGTGGAGGGATGATATATGCAGCGGCCCTCCCATTGGCAGACAGGCTCTATATCACAGAGGTGGAGACAGTGATTGATGATGCGGAGGTTTTCTTCCCTGCGATAGACAAGAATATATGGCGTGAGGTTTCGCGCAGCGAGCAGTTTACCGATGAGAAATCGGGGCTCAAATTTTCATTTGTAGTATACAATAAAAGATAAAAATGGCAAAAAGAGACAGTTTCAGTGGCAGATTCGCAGTTTTAGTGGCCCTTATCGGATCTGCTGTAGGGCTTGGAAATCTATGGAGATTCCCATACCTGGTGGGGACCAATGGTGGTGCAGCGTTTATCATCATATATTTGTTTTTCGTATTTGTCCTTTGTACCCCAATAGTCTTTTCAGAGTTTCTGATGGGGCGTAGGACCCAATCCAACACTTTCGGAGCATACAAGCAACTTGCTCCCGGTACCAAATGGAACTGGGTGGGGCTTCTGGCAGTAATCAGTGCCACTTGTGTCCTCGCTTTTTACTCTGTGGTGGGTGGATGGACCATAGATTATCTGATAAAGGCTGTAACCTTCAAATTTACTACATCTGACCAGGGTCAACTGACCACGATGTTCACTGACTCTGTATCAAGTGTGTGGGAACCGCTTATGTATCTGGCACTTTTCCTCTGCTTTACCTGTTTTGTGGTAATCAAAGGTATAAAGGGTGGTATAGAGAAGTTTTCAAAAATGGTGATGCCTCTCCTTTTTTTCCTCGTTGTGGCCATAGCTGTGAACTCCCTTATGCTCCCGGGGAGCCAGAAAGGGGTGGACTTCCTTCTGAAACCGGATTTTTCCAAAGTTACAGCAGAGACCTGTCTCAATGCATTGGGCCAGGCATTCTTCTCTTTGAGTATCGGATGCGGCACCATTATGACATATGCATCTTATGTGAGCAAAAAAGAGAATATTGCCCTTACATCTTCTCTGACAGGTTTGTTTGACACCCTTTTCGCTTTGATAGCAGGGCTCGCAATTATGCCTGCAGTATTTGCATACGGAATCTCTCCATCAGAAGGTCCGGGTCTGGTGTTCATCACCCTCCCACACATCTTTGCGCAGATGCCTGGTGGATCTGTCATTGCAATAGCATTCTTCCTGATCCTCTTCATCGCAGCCATCACCTCATCCATCTCTCTTCTTGAGGTCCCTGTGGCATATCTGAAGGAGGAGTTCAATATGAGCAGGACCAAATCTGTCCTTGTTTGTATTTTTGTCCTTATGGGACTTGGTACCCTCAGCTCCCTTTCTCAGGGAGTGCTGGCCGATTTCAAGATCTTCGGCCTCAACTTCTTCGATCTTTTCGATTTCATGTCTGCCAACATATTTATGACAGGTGGTGGGTTGCTTCTGGTGATCTTTGTGGGCTGGAAGCTGAAGAAAGAGGACTTTATGGATGAGATGTCAAATGGAGGTACCCTCAAGATCAAGAGATGGTTCCTCGAGGCTGTTTATTTTATTGTAAAATATGTGGCACCGCTTGTAATCATTGCGATAGCGATAGCAAGTATTATCAAATAACATTTACATTATGAAAAAGCTCATCATCATTTTGGCACTTCCCTTCCTGATGGCTGGGTGTGCAGAGAAAAACAGACTCTCTGACAAGGAGTACTACCATCAGATAGTCAAGGAACTCTCGTCGGACCAATATTACGGCAGGAGCAACTACATGGACGGCGATGTTAAGGCCGCCAAATATATTATTGGTGAGCTTAAAGCACTTGGAGTGGCCCCTGCACCTGCCCAAAGCCATGAAGAGGTGGCTGTTCAGCCAGCAAACAAAAGTCTGATATCCCCTTGTGGGGCAGGCAGATGGTCAGACGGATCGGCTGAGGATCTTGCATATCTCCAACACTTCTCATACCCTATGAATGTGTTCAGAGGGGCAATGGAGGTGACTGTGGATGGAGACACCCTTGAGGCTACAGTTGATTATGTGGTCAAAGAGTTCTCGAAAGGTGCCAAAGGGGTCTATGATGTGGCATATATTGACAATAAATACCTTACTTCCAAAGGGCTTGTGAAATATCTTGACAGCGGGAAGTTCAGGAACTCATTTGTAGTACTTGACTGGGACTACTATCAGGCAAATCTCGATTTCCATCCTCAGGAGAGGTATATGCCATACCTTATGCCACTTGAGAATGTGGGAGGTGTTATCCTTAAAGGGGGTTCGGAATCCCTTTTCCCATACTTCAAGGCGAGGAGTTATTACACAACCAATATGCCAGTCCTCCTCACAAACAATACTTTCCCTTCAGGTGCCAGAAAGATATCTGTCAATATAGAGAATGAGGTGATCCCAGTTCATGACGCACACAATATTGTAGCATATATCCCTGGAACCAAGAATCCTGAGAAATGTCTCATGCTCTCTTCCCACTACGACCACTTGGGGGTTATGGGTGCTGAAAATGTTTTCAACGGGGCCAATGATGATGCCTCGGGTGTGGCAATGATGCTTCTGTTGGCACGCCACTTCCAGGAGAACAGACCGGATTACTCTGTGATGCTGCTCTTTACCGATGGAGAGGAGGAGAACCTTCTCGGTGCGTTCTACTATGCTGAAAATCCAAGACTCCCTCTTGAAGATATATTTGCGTATGTGGAGATAGACATGATCGCAGACAATGCAGATCATCTGACCTATCAGATGTCACCGGAGGGGGAAAAAGTTATGGAGCTTTTCCAGCAGGCCAACAGGGAACTGCCTGAACCATTTGATGCCATCAACCCTGAAGGGCTCAATGATGACAGCGACCACTATGCATTTGCACAAAAAAATGTCCCCGTATTCTACATGTCTGTAGACGGGGACTATCATAAATACTATCACACTCCGAGGGATACCTATCAGAATTTCTGTGATGAGAACTTCGACAGGTTCTACGGGATGTTGTTGGGATTTAGCTCAAAAGCCTCTTCACTGTACTAGAGATTACGCGGCCATCTGCCTGACCGGCAAGTTTTTTGGTGGCTACACCCATCACCTTGCCCATATCGGCCATAGATGACGCGCCAACCTCGGTGATAATCTCTTTTACAGCAGCTTCTACCTCCTCTTCGCTAAGTGCCTTGGGGAGGTATTTTTCCATTACAGCTGCCTCTGCAAGTTCATTCTCTGCAAGCTCAGGACGATTCTGCTCAGTGTATATTGCAGCAGACTCCTTGCGCTGTTTCACCAGCTTCTGGATTATTTTTACAAGTTCTCCATCCTCAATGGTATCTTTCTGGCCACCCTCTGCAGTTTTTGCGAGGAGGATGGCAGCTTTGATACCGCGGATAGAGGCCAAAGCCACTTTGTCCTTTGCAAGCATAGCGGCCTTGAGGTCGTTCTGTATCTGTTGTTCCAACATATTCTTCAAAATTTATTATTCATGTTTCTCTGCTTTGCTCTCAAGGAAAAGCTCATCCATCTGCACCTGGTCGATATATGAAGGTGAGTCGATCATCACGTCGCGGCCCTGATTGTTCTTAGGGAATGCGATATAGTCGCGGATGGTCTCCTGACCGCCGAACAGTGAGCATACGCGGTCAAAACCGAATGCCAATCCGCCGTGAGGAGGTGCGCCGAATTTGAATGCGTTGATGATGAAGCCGAATTTGTACTCTGCATCCTCTTTAGAGATGCCAAGTACCTCGAACATCCTCTCCTGCATAGCTGCTTCGTGGATACGGATAGAACCACCACCAAGCTCAGTACCATTGAGGACAAAGTCGTATGCGTTTGCGCAAACTTTCTCAAGATCCTCTTTCTTATCACTGTAGAAGAGATCCAAGTGCTCTGGTTTTGGAGCGGTGAATGGATGGTGCATTGCGTAGAAGCGCTGGGTCTCGTCGTCCCACTCTACAAGAGGGAAATCCACTACCCATAGAGGTGCGAAGTTGAATGGATCGCGGAGGCCGAGGCGGTTACCCATCTCGATACGGAGTACGCCAAGCATGTTCTGGGTTTTTCTCTTGGCACCGCAGAGAACCAAAAGCATATCACCTTTCTGTGCACCGAGTCTCTCTGCCACTGCCTGAAGCTGTTCAGGGGTGTAGAATTTGTCTACAGATGATTTGATTGAGCCATCCTCATTGATCTTGATATATACAAGGCCTTTGGCACCTACCTGAGGTCTTTTTACCCATTCGGTGAGTTCGTCGATCTGTTTGCGGGTGTAGGCTGCAGTACCCTCCACATTGATGGCGCCGACATACTCTACGCTGTCAAATACAGAGAAGCCGTGTCCTTGTACCAGGTCTGTGATCTCGTGAATCTTCATTCCGAAACGGATATCTGGTTTGTCGCTGCCGTAGAAGTCCATAGCATCGTACCAGCTCATACGTGGGATAGGGTTAGGGATCTCTACGTTGAGGATGTTCTTGAAGAGTCTTCTCATCATACCCTCAAATGTATTGAGTACATCCTCCTGCTCTACGAAAGACATCTCGCAGTCGATCTGGGTGAACTCAGGCTGACGGTCAGCACGGAGGTCCTCATCGCGGAAGCAGCGTACGATCTGGAAATAGCGGTCGTAACCTGCCACCATAAGGAGCTGTTTGAAGGTCTGAGGTGACTGTGGAAGTGCGTAGAACTGACCAGGGTTCATACGTGAAGGGACCACGAAGTCACGTGCACCCTCAGGGGTAGATTTGATAAGGTATGGGGTCTCGATCTCAAGGAAGCCTTCACCATCCAGGTAGTTGCGTACCTCGTGAGCGAGTTGGTGACGGAGTTTGATGGCCTTCTGAAGTGGGTTACGGCGAAGGTCAAGGTAACGGTATTTTGCACGAAGCTCCTCACCGCCGTCGCTCTCATCTTCGATGGTGAAAGGAGGGGTATTGGCTTTATTCAGTACTTTAATCTCTGAAAGGGAGATTTCGATATCTCCTGTAGCCATTTTGCCGTTCTTGCTCTGGCGTTCGATAACAGTACCGGTCACCTGGATAACCCATTCACGACCCAGGGAAGAGGCTGTCTCTATAAGTTCAGGGGCTGCTGATGCATCCACTACCAGTTGGGTGATACCGTAGCGGTCACGAAGGTCGACGAATGTCATGCCGCCAAGTTTTCTCGATTTCTGTACCCATCCGGCCAAGGTCACGCTCTGGCCTGCATTTGAGATGCGGAGCTCCCCGCAATTGTGAGTTCTGTACATATATTTTTTAGATTTTGATTTCTCTATAATTCAACCGACAAAAATAATAAAAATCACGATATCAATGGTGAATAGTGGTGGTAATTTGTATACTAACATAAAAACAAATCCCATGACGTAATTCATTGAATCTGTCATGGGGTTAAAAGTCTACAAATGGAATATTACAGTTTTTCTATTTCCTCTTTGCTTTAATATTTGAAATTGTATTTGTATATTTGAAATTGTATTTCCAATCCTATGGGCTCCTTTTTCAAATATGCTCTCGGGATATTTCTTTTAAGTGTCCCTGCTCTGTTGCTTTCTCAGCAGCGGTATGATTATAATGAGGAGGTGGGTTTTGATTCACCAATCTACAGAGGTGAGATTGCAGACAAGTATAGTTTCCCTTTTATCGGTACTGTATATGCTTATTCGGATGAATTTGAGATGGGAGATCTCGAGTTTAACGGTAAGATGTATTATGGGCTTATGATGAATTTAAACAGCCATAAGGGTGAGCTATATGTGAGAATAGGTGAGACTAAAGATTGTATAGCATTGAAAAATAGCCTTGTGGGTGATTTTAATATTGGAGAGAGGAGGTATACTGCATTATTTGGAGAGAGGGGGATAGAGGGGCTTGCTCCGGGGTATTATCAAGTGCTATATGAAGGTAAGGACATGATTCTCAAACAGATCGACCGAAAAATATATGATCATACAGACTTCTCGTCCGGAAATATAACCAAGGCCTTCGCCCTTAAAGTCAAATATTGGCTGGTAAAAGATGGTATGGTCAAGCAGATCAGAAGGGAGAGGGACTTGCAGCGTGAGTACAAGAGTTTCAAAAAGGATATAAGATCGTATATGAGTCTCCATTCGGAGAATGATATGGACAGCAATCTGGTGTATTTAATGTCTATGGTGGAGGGGGCGCATTGATTATGAGAAGGGGTGGATTGGCTATTCTGGTATTTTTGTTTGCAATTGCGTCTGCTTTTTCGCAAACATCCGATTTCAGAAGAAATATCGGGCTCGATTCACTTGTCCGTATCATGCAGCAAAATTCTCAGCAAAAGATATACTATAATAGGGATGAATCCGGGCTCCTCACATTTACAATAGATGCATCAAACCCTACTTTGTCGGATGAGATATCCAGATTGTTGAGGGAAAAGGGATATATTATCTCTCATGCTGAAGGGGCTGTGTTTGTGCTTAAGGGGATACCTGTAAAGGAGTCGCTCCCTACTGGTTGGTTTGTTATAGAGAGTGAGAAAAAGGAAGAGAAAGTAGAGTATCAGGATCTGCTTGGGACTTCGGATAAGGCGAATTATCAGAACAAAGTATATCAGATAGGGGAGAAGAACAATCAAAAAGGATCCCAAGCCTATTTGAGTGGTTATGTCAGGGATTCCAGGACTGGTGAGCCTGCAATAGGGGTTACTATTGCCCATCTTAAATCAAGTTCTTTTGCACAGTCTGATGCTGCAGGATTTTACAAGATTCTTTTACCTGTAGGAGAGAGTACTCTGGATGTGAGCGGCTTTTCTCTCGAGGATTCACAAGTCCATCTTCAGGTATATAGTGATGGAACACTGGATATTACGGTGCAGGAGAAGGTCTATGCCCTGACCGGTGCTGTAGTCTCTGCAGAGAATACCAATAAAGTGCGTAACAACGAAATAGGTATAGAGAAGGTAAGGATAGACAGGATGAAGAAGGTTCCTGTGGTTTTTGGCGAGGCAGATGTGGTGAAGATCATATTGACACTCCCCGGTGTAAAATCGGTAGGAGAGGCCGGTGGTGGATTCAACGTCCGTGGAGGTGCTACAGATCAGAATCTGGTCCTTTTCAATGGGGGTACAGTATATAACCCTTCCCATCTGTTTGGAATGTTTTCAGGGTTCAACCCCGATATTGTAAGTGATATAGAGTTGTATAAAAGTTCGATCCCGGTAGAGTATGGGGGCAGGATATCTTCTGTACTGGATGTCAACAGCAGGGAGGGCAACAACAAGAATCTGACAGGGTCTCTTGGATTGGGCCTTTTGACCACAAGAGGGCATATCGAGGGGCCGATTACAGAGAATACTACTTTTATTGTGGGTGCAAGGGCGACATATTCTGACTGGATGCTGAAGCTCCTGCCGGAAAATAGTGAATACAATAATGGTGCAGCCTCCTTCTATGATATCACTGCCGGTCTTACCCACCGTTTCAGCGAGAAAAGTTCTCTCCATCTTAACGGCTATTGGTCACAGGATGGCTTCAGATTCAGTGCCGATACCAGTTACCGATACAGTAATGGAAACGGATCGCTCAAGTGGAGATACAATTTCCATGAAAAGCATAAGATGGAGCTGGCTGCAGGTTATGATATGTACAGATATGCCACTTATGACAAATATAATCCTGTGAACTCCTATGAGATGACTTTCAGTATCCAGCAGGTGTACAGCAAACTTAAGTTCAAATCTCTGTTGGGCAAGGATCATACACTTACCTACGGAGTGGATGCTATAGGGTATGATCTCTCTCCGGGAAGTTATCTCCCTTATGGAGAGGAGTCTCTGGTGGTGCCAGATATTTTGCCAAAGGAGAATGCTATAGAGGCATCTGCATATTTGAGCCACAGCTGGAATATCTCAGAGAGGTTTTTCATGGATTATGGCTTAAGGTATTCACTTTTTACCACTAAAGGGAAGACATACCACCATCCTGAAATAAGGGTGTCAGGACGAGTTATGATAACTGACAATATCTCTTTCAAAGCGGGATTCAACAGTCTGACACAATATATCCATATGCTTTCCAATACCACTACCATGTCACCTACAGATATCTGGAAGTTGAGTGACAAGGATATCAAACCTCAGGAAGGGTGGCAGGCAGCAGGTGGTTTTTATACCAATTTGTTCCAGAACAAAGTGGAGATCTCTGTTGAGGGGTACTATAAACAGATGGAGAACTATCTGGACTATAAGAGTGGCGCTGTGCTGGTGATGAACAGGAACCTTGCAGCAGATGTGGTACAGACACAAGGTAAGGCCTATGGTGTGGAGTTTATGCTGAAAAAACCTCTGGGCAAACTCAATGGGTGGCTGGCCTACACCTGGTCCAGAACTCAGTTGAGGGAGGTGGGTGACAGAGGTAATATGGCCATAAACGGAGGCGATTGGTACTATGCATCATACGACAAGCCACACGACGTTAAGCTGGTGGCAAACTATAAATTCACTCAGAGGATAAGTCTGTCTGTGAATGGTGACTATGCCACAGGAAGACCAATAACCATCCCTGTGGCCAAGTATCAGTATGACGGTGCGACAAAACTATACTATTCAGGTAGAAACAGTCACAGGATACCCGATTATTTCAGAATAGATGTGGCTATGAATTTTGATCCTACTCACAGGTTGGATGCTTTCACCCACTTCTCATTTACTGTGGGTGTATATAATATCACAGGACGTAAGAATGTTTATTCCGTCTATTTTGACACCAATAGTGCCGGTGAGGTTAAGGGGCATAAACTCTGTATTTTCGGGGCACCGATACCTTATGTGAACTTTAACTTTAAATTTTAGGGGTGTATGAAGAGGAGAATTTACGAAATATTGTTTGCTGTGCTGACAGGGCTGCTCTCTGTAAGTTGTGTCTACGATTACACCCCTGAGGATGATGAGATACAGGGTCTGGAGATCCCTTTGGTGGTGATCGATGGTGATATAAATGTAGGAGATATCACTACTGTGACGGTGGGTTATACTCAGCCATTATTAGGAGAGGAAGAGAATACTCTTCCGTCGGGTGTTTCGGTATGTGTAGAGAGTGAATCGGGGGAGAGATTTGCAGGAGTGATGAGAGAAGATCAGTCAAATGTATTTGATGTAGACACCAGGAGCCTTGATCTTAATGGAAGATACAGACTTGTGGTGTCTGTTCCAGGAAGAGGCAACTATATATCGTCATATAAGAAAGTGCTGATTTCACCGCAGATAGACAGTATAACCTATACAGTGGCCGAAGACAGGGAGTCTGCGAAGATAGAGATCACCACTCATAATGACAATACAGATGACTTTTTGTACTGCAAGTGGAATTATGTAGAAAATTGGGAAAGCAATGCGGTATATCCATCACACATAGAATATGATAAATATAAGAATGAAATGAGGGAACTGAGTTATGAGGAAATATTCCAGCGTACGTATTGTTTCAGTGAGGCCAAATCAGTTTGGACCTATATAGCCAATACCGAGAAGCTTTCACAGAATCTCATATATAAGTCGATACTTAAAGAAATAGCCAATACTGATACAAGGGTGATGGAGTTGTACTCAATATCAGTTGTACAGAGGGCACTTGACAGGGAGGCATATGATTACTGGGATAATATCAAAAAAAATACTTCCGGTACAGGGGGACTGTTTGGGCCCCAACCAAGTGAGATGAGGGGGAATATTGTATGTGAAGAGAATCCTGATGAGGTGGTATTAGGTTATATTAATGTGTCTACTCTGAGTTTTAAAAGGACTTTCATAGATTGGGCTAAAGAGCAGATATTTAGGGTAGATTGTGCACTTGAACTCCTCGTAAAGATGAGATATACCGAAAACGGAGAGCCTATATACGTTTGGAAGCAGTATTATGGAAAGGGATATCGCCCTTACGTATTTGGCGATAGGGAACAATTTGGTCCAGCCTATAAAAATTATGCATTATGGGCAGAAAAAGATTGGTGTACCGACTGCAGATTGTACTCAAATAGTACCAAACCCGATTTCTGGCCAAGATAACAATCAAAAGATGGTAGTATGAGAAAAGTGATTTCTATATTGGCGTTGCTTATATGTTCATGGAGTCTTATTCTTGGACAAGAGAGGGTCTATGTCTCTACTGATAAGGATATTTATCTGGCCGGAGAAGATATATGGTACTCTCTGTATTGCTTTGATCAGGAGGGTGGTGGCTACTCAGGTTTGAGCGATGTGGCATATTTGCAGTTTGTATCCAATGATGGGGTTGCTGCGACTGCCAAAGGAGCTTTGATCGGAGGGAGAGGCTGTGGAAGATTCAGAATCCCTATGACATTGCCCACGGGCAATTATTCAATAGTGTCGTACACAAAATGTGATGGTGGTGATGCAGTGGGTGCGTTCAATGGAAAAGTGATCTCCATATTCAACACTTCTACCACTGCCAGGGTGCAAGGGGGTGTCGTTAGCAGAGGTCAAGAGAGGGCGGTGGCTTATAAGCCTGATTCTAAAGGTGATGTTAAGATCACTATCGGCCAGGCTCAAGATGGGGTTGTCCCTGTATTGATTGAAAACGGTGAGAATGAAAATATTGATTTGAGTATCTCAGTTTTCCATCTGGGCGAACTGGAAGAGATGTCGGGAAGTTATAACACGACCTCCCTTTTGGAAAGAAAAGGTGACTTTAGGAAGGTGGATGAGATCGATTATGCAGGGGAGATTGTTACGGTGCAAGTGGAGGGAAAAGATGGAAGCAGTGCTGCCGGCAGGTATGTCTATATGAGTGCTATGGGCAATACTGATGATGTGTATGTAAATAAAGTAAGGGGAGATGGAACTGCTGTATTCCATACTGGAAATATTATGGGTAAAAGAGATTTGGTCTTCGAAGTGGAGGGAGATACCACCAGTTTTCTTATTGAACCTGTCGTTAAAATCAAAGAGAGGGAATATAGCCGCATGGTGTCAGAGATTCCACCACTGGAGATTGTTCCTCAGATGGAGCGGGCATTGATAGAGCGTGGAAGGAGGATGCAGATCTCACGAAGATTTGAGGCCGATACACTTTGGGAGATGTGTCAGAAGAAGGATAACTCCTTTTTTGGTAATACAGCACCACTTGTGTATAATCTTGATGATTATACCAGATTCCAGAATCTGGAAGAGGTGCTGAGGGAATATGTAGATTTTGTGAGGGTAAGAAGAGGCGGTGGTGTGGAAGAGATAAAGGTGTTGTGGGAATCCCAGACTAAGTGTCTGGCCCTTCTGGATGGTATCCCTGTAAGTGACCATTCGGTAATACTGGGGATAGACCAGCATCTGATAAAACAGATTGTAGTGTATCCCAAGAGATATATGCTTAACCACTTTATGTTCGACGGAGTCGTGAACTTCATTACTTATAAAGGTGATATGGCCGGTGTCCGTTTGCCTCGCAATGTGAGTATTGTGGGGTTTGAGGGTGTCAGCTGGCCTCAAGCTTTTATAGGGATGAAAGCTGCTTCCGAGAAGGGGTATCCCAATTTCCTTTCTACTATCTACTGGAACCCTATAGTGGATATACCTGCAAATGGGGAGTTTGAATTCAAGTGTATCCTTCCCCAATACGAAGGTAAATTCAAGTTGGTAGTTGAAGGCCTGACTGAAAGTGGACGGGAAGTTTACTCATCCAGAGTCTTCTGATCAAATTCCGCGACAACTTTTTGCGATTTTTTGACGCGGAAGCCTATATTTTTCCATTCCGCGTCAAGATTTGACGAAATTCTGTCGCGGGAGGTGGAAATTCTTTGTTCTGCGTCGGTTTTTGCCAAAAAATGGTCGCGGAGTTCCTCGATTATCGTATATTTGTCGTGATAAACACTATGTATATGGAAGTTAGAGCGAAGAAGGCCTTGGGCCAGCATTTTTTGACCGATCTGTCGATAGCGAGGGCGATAGCACAGGCTCTTGAGGTGGATGAAGGTACAGTGATGCCTACCCTGGAGGTGGGCCCCGGTATGGGTGTTCTGACCCAGTACCTTCTGGAGCGTGAGGATGTGGATCTGAGGATGGTGGAGGTCGATTCGGAATCGATAGACTATCTGCTTGAACACTTCCCCCAAGTGAACGGGAAGCTGATGGAGGCTGACTTTCTGAAGCTCCAGCTGGAGAACTTCTTCCCTGACCAGTTCTGCGTCATAGGAAACTTCCCATACAATATTTCATCGCAGATATTCTTCAAGGTCCTCGACTACAAAGAGCAGGTCCCTCAGGTAGTGGGTATGGTGCAGAAAGAGGTGGCGGAACGTCTTGCCTCCCCTCCGGGAAAAAAGGCGTATGGAATCCTCTCTGTACTGCTTCAGGCGTGGTATGATATAGAGTACCTTTTCACTGTGAGCGAGCATGTATTCAACCCCCCTCCAAAGGTAAAATCTGCTGTGATAAGGCTCAAACGCAACACCCGTACAGATCTCGGATGTGACGCTGCCCTTTTCAAATCGATAGTGAAAACCTCTTTCAACCAGCGTCGCAAGACCATCCGCAATTCGGTCAAGCCTCTTGCTAAGGAGTACCATATCCCCGCCGAGATTCTGTCTGTTATGCCTGATGGCAGCCAGGTCAATCTTCTTGATATGCGCCCTGAACAGCTCTCGGTAGAGCAATTTGTAGAATTGACCTTGGCCCTGAAGAAAATTTCTTAAATTTGCCACTATGGGAGAGAAAAAAATAGTCGAGACACCGCTTATGAAGCAGTTTTTCGCGGTGAAGGCACAGCACCCGGAGGCGATTCTCCTTTTCAGGGTGGGTGATTTCTATGAGACATTCGGTGATGATGCTGTAGTGGCAAGCAAGGTGCTTGGAATCGTCCTTACAAGGAGGGCAAACGGTTCTGCACAGCACGTGGAGCTTGCCGGTTTCCCACACCACTCTATCGACACTTACCTCCCCAAACTGGTCCGTGCAGGCTATAAAGTGGCAGTCTGTGACCAGCTGGAGGATCCCAAACTTACCAAGAAAATTGTACGCCGCGGTGTTACCGAGCTGGTGACACCTGGTGTCGTATACAATGAACAGCTGCTCCCTCAGAAGGAGAACAACTTCCTCGCCTCTGTATGCTTTGAAAAAGACAAGGGAGGTGTGGCATTTCTCGACATCTCGACAGGCACTTTCCGTGTAGCGGAGGGGAGCATGAACTATATAGATCTGTTGCTCACAAATATGGCTCCAAAAGAGATTCTGGTGGAGAGGGGTTATGCCAAAGGGTTCCGTGAGAGGTTCCAGACCAATGCCTATATCTCGACACTTGATGAGTGGGCTTTTGTCTATGAAACATCCTATGAGAAGCTTAAAAAGCACTTTGGCCTCGACTCTTTGAAGGGTTTCGGAGTGGAGGGGATGAATCTCAGCCTTACTGCGGCAGGTGCCATCCTTTACTATCTGGAAAACAACCAGCAGGCACATTGCGAGTATTTCCCTACACGAGGTCTCAGCCATCTGTGCTCAATATCGAGAATTGACAGCGACGATTTTGTATGGCTTGACAGATTCACTGTCCGCAATCTGGAACTGATATATCCCTCAACTTCGGATGGGGTCTCCCTCCTCGGGACTATCGACAGATGTGCTTCCCCTATGGGTGGACGACTGCTCCGCCAATGGGTATCGATGCCTTCCAAACATTTGAATGAGATCAAGTCCCGTCACGAAGTGGTGGAGGATTTCACCCTCCATACAGAGGTTATGGATACGGTGAGGGAGAAAATATCCGAGATGGGTGATATGGAGAGGATTATCTCCCGTGCAGCTGGTGGAAGGATATCTCCCAGGGAGGTGGCACAGCTCCGAAGGGGGCTTTCGCAGATACTCCCATTGAAACTCGAATTGTCAAAACTCGCCAAAAAGGAGAGCATTGCCCTCAGAGAGAGTCTTGAGGATTGTACAGAAATACTGAAGATTCTCAATACCCGTCTGGCGGAGACTCCAGCATCGCAGATTGGAAAGGGGGAGGTGATCGCCCGTGGTGTCAGCCAGGAACTTGACCAGCTCAGGGATATTGCCCAGAACAGTAAGGATATCCTCAACGGAATACAGGAGCGTGAGCAGGAGAGGACCGGTATCTCTTCATTGAAAATCAGTTACAACAATGTGTTCGGTTACTATCTGGAGGTGCGTAATACCCACAAGGACAAAGTCCCTGCCGACTGGATCCGCAAGCAGACCCTTGTATCTGCAGAGAGATATATAACCCCGGAACTGAAGGAGTACGAAGAGAAAATTCTCGGTGCTGAGGAGAGGATATATCTCCTGGAGAGCAATCTTTACAGCGATCTTGTAGCCAGCATCCAGCACAATATTCCACTCATCCAGAGGGATTGTGCTGTGGTGGCAAAGGTGGATTGTCTGGCATCCTTTGCCTCTCTTGCGATAGATTGCAGCTACTGCAAACCGCAGATGGACGATTCCGATGTTATCTCCATTACCCAGGGCCGTCACCCCGTGATAGAGCGTCTGATGGAGGAGGGGGAGCAATATGTGGCCAACGGCCTCTATCTTGACAAATCAAAACAACAGATAATAATCCTCACCGGTCCCAATATGGCGGGTAAATCTGCTTTGTTGAGGCAGACTGCCCTGATAGTCCTTATGGCACAGATAGGATCTTTTGTCCCAGCTTCTTCTGCTACTATCGGTTATGTGGACAAGATATTCACCCGTGTAGGGGCTTCGGACAATATATCCAGAGGGGAGTCTACCTTTATGGTGGAGATGCTCGAGACTGCCACTATCCTGCATAACCTTTCGCCCCGTTCACTTGTCCTTCTGGATGAGATAGGGCGCGGTACCAGCACTTTTGACGGAATGTCCATCGCCTGGGCAATAGTGGAGTATATCCATCAAAGGGGTCAGGGTGCCAAGACCCTCTTCGCCACCCACTATCACGAACTCAACGAACTGGAGGAGAAATTTGACAGGGTCAAGAACTTCCACATCTCTGTAAAGGAGGCGGACGGGAAGGTCCTTTTCCTGAGAAAACTTACCCCGGGTGGTGTGGCCCACAGCTTTGGTATCCATGTGGCAAGACTTGCCGGCATGCCCCGCGAAGTGGTAGATTCTGCACAGAAACTCCTTCGTAAACTTGAAGAGGGGGGACCCACATCCAAACCTCGTGTGCAGGATGTTGAGGAGCCTTTGCAGCTCTCGATATTCCAGCTGGATGACCCTATTCTGGTGGATGTGAGGGATACACTCAGAGAGATGGACCTCAACAGCATGTCCCCTCTCGATGCTTTTGACTTGTTGCGGGAACTCAAAAGGAAGATAGGCTTATGATGAAAAATGTGAATAGGGCACGGGTGGTGCTGGGATTGGTGTGGGAGAGTGTTCAATTCGCAATATCGTCGCTGCGGTCCAACAAATTGAGAACTCTTCTCTCCCTATTGGGTGTAACAATAGGGATTTTCACTATTGTATTGGTTTTGGCTGTAATAGGTGGTCTGAAGGGGAACATCCGAGGTGGGTTGGACTCTTTGGGGAGCAATACCATTACTGTCCAGCGTGACTCCTGGGAGATGGAGGGTGAGTGGAACTGGTGGGAGTTTGCCAAGAGGCCCCCTGTGGAAATAGATGATTACACATATGTAAAAAGATATTCGGAGAATTTTGGGGCAATCACATTTTTCTCTATTTCCAACGGTGATTTCAGTTATCTGCGGGAGAAGTTTACCGATGGGAATATAGTCTCCGTTACCACAGATTTTGAGAAAATATTTACCGTAGGTGTGGATCAGGGGAGGTGGTTTCTCCCCAATGAACAGGAGGGGAGGGGCAATCTGTGTTTTTTGGGGGCGGGGGTTGCTTCTGCACTGTTCAGAGGTGAGAGCGGTGTAGGAAAGAGGATTAAAGTGGGGAGTTTCAATGGCGAGGTTATAGGGGTGGCGACACCACAGGGAGAGAGCATTGCCACCATTTTTGATATTGACAACTCTATCTTTGTCCCAATAGGATTTGGTGAGACAATTTGTGGTGCAGGGGGAGGTGGTGCCATTGCCATAGCCCCTAAAAAAGGGACAGGGCAGCAGGAGACCATAGATGAGATAAGGTACCTGGTGAGGAGAAAAAGGGGGTTGCCTCCATCAGAAGGGGACAATTTTGCAATCAACAGGATGAGTTATCTGTCGGGCGCTGTGGATGAGGTGTTCAGGACAATAAACCTTGTGGGGTGGCTGATAGGAGGTTTTGCCCTGCTGATAGGTGCATTTGGGATTGCCAATATCCTTTTTGTCTCAGTAAAGGAGAGGACTCCGCAGATCGGGATACAGAAGGCCCTTGGTGCCGGGAATTATATGATACTTGCCCAATTTTTATCGGAGGCTGCTGTCCTTTCTTTGGTCGGAGGGGCCCTGGGAATTTTGATTGTAGTGATTATATCATTAATTTTGGGGAATGATTCTCCGATACCATTCGACCTCACCCTTCTGAATATGGTGGAGGGGTTGTTGGTGGCGTTGGTGGTCGGGATTCTGTCGGGGGTGATACCTGCCTGGTCTGCAGCCAGAATGGACCCGGTGAAAGCGATGAATATGTAAAACAATATAAAAACCAATATTATGCGCATTTCTAAATTTTTCTTGGCGATTGCCGCCTCTTTGGTATTGGTGTCAGCTTGTGCCACCACTCCAGAACAAAGGACAGATAAAGCTATCCGTGAAGTACTCAAAGAGTTCCAGGCTGTAGGTATCTCTGCCGCTATCGTTAAAGATGGCCAGATCGTTTACAATGAGTCCTTTGGATATAAAAATCTTGAGACCAAAGCTCCACTTGCAAACAGTGATGTGATGAGAATTGCATCTATTTCAAAATCATTTACAGCTACCTCTCTGCTTCAGCTTGTGGATCAGGGAATCATCTCTCTTGATGACGATGTGAGCGATCTTATCGGCTTCAAAATAAGAAACCCTCACCATCCTGAGGTTCCCATTACCCTCAAAATGGTCCTTTCACATACAGCAAGTATCAAAGATAAAGAGGACTATTTTACCCTTGACCACCTGAATCCTGCCGTTTACGGTGACTGCGTGGAGTCATATTTCGAATATGCACCGGGTGAGGGTTACAACTACTCGAATATGGGCCTTAACCTCGCAGGTACTATCCTTGAGAAAGTGTCAGGTGTACGTTTTGACGACTATGTAAGGACAAATGTGATCCACAAACTCGGCCTTTACGGAGGTCACAACATCGACTCTCTTGATGCCAACAAATTTGCACTTATCTACTCATATGAGGATGGCAAATTTGTAGAGTCAAAAGGTGCATACAGAAGCAGATCTGAAGATATGCCAGGTTATGTATTCGGCTACTCATCACCTATCTTCTCTCCTACCGGTGGTGTGAAAATTTCAGCATATGATTTGGCCAGATATATGATGATGCATATGAACTATGGTGAACTTGACGGTGTACGCATAATCTCTGAAGAGAGCGCCAAAGCTATGCAGACCCCTGTATGGATTGTAAAGAGCGAGGAAGACGAACAATATGCACTTTGCCTGAGAGAGTTCATCGACTATCTTGATGATCCTAAGTATAATCAGCCTGGCTCATACCCTATCGGCCATACCGGTGGTGCATATGGTCTAAACAGCATTATGATCTGGAGCCCTGCAGATGGTTGGGGTATCGTAGCTATGACCAATGGCTATGCCCCTGTTGAGGGTAAAGGTTTCTTGAAGACCCTTACCAATGCCATCTATAATGCATATTTGAAATAAATGAAAAAGGTCCTTGTCATTACATACTATTGGCCTCCTTCGGGAGGGTCGGGTGTACAGCGCTGGCTTAAATTTGCAAAATACCTTCCCCAATACGGATGGCAGCCTGTAATCTATACCCCGTCCAATCCGGAGAACCCCGCCATCGATACCTCCCTTGAAAAGGAGGTCCCGGCAGAGGCTGTAGTGATAAGGAGACCCATTTCAGAACCATACAGGATCTACAAAAAATTCTTCAGCCGCAGCGGAGCACAAAAAGGTGGCTCAGCGGTGGTAAATCCCATTAACCAGTCTGGGAAGAAGAGTTTCATCCAGAGAGTGAGTCTATGGGTCAGGGCAAATCTTTTTATCCCCGACCCACGGGCCTCTTGGGTAAGACCCTCTGTCTCTTACCTCACCAAGTATCTGGAGGAGAACCCTGTCGATGCTATTGTCAGCACAGGTCCACCCCACTCAATGCACCTTATAGCCCGTGAACTCCATCGCCGTACAGGTGTCAGATGGGTAGCCGATTTCAGGGATCCCTGGACAGAGATATTCTATTTCAAACACCTCCCTATGACCATTTGGGCAAAAAGGAGGCACAAATCACTGGAGCGCTCTGTCGTAAGGGAGGCAGATGCGGTGGTCTCTGTCACCAAACAGATGACAGCTGACTTTGCAAAACTCCTTGACCCTGCTGAAGAGGAGGGGCAAAAGAAGCTCCATACCATCTGTAACGGTTATGATGAAGCCGATTTTGAGACTTCAGGACACACCGTTCCGGAGGAGAAATTTACCCTTACACATACAGGCCTCTTTTCTGCAGATGGAAATCCTGTCAACCTTTGGGAGACCCTCGCGCAGATGTGTGCAGAGGACCCTGGATTCCGCACCCACCTCAGACTCCGCCTCATAGGAAAAGTGGATGCAGAGGTGCTGGAGGCGATTGAGGCCAATGGCCTCACCCCAAATCTTGAGAATATGGGCTACAGGCCCCACTCTGAGATCACAGGCTACCAGCAAAGCGGATGGGCTCTCCTTCTCCCCCTTCGCAACGAACCTGAGTCAAAGGCTATCCTTACCGGCAAATTCTTCGAATATCTGGCAGCTGGTCGCCCGATAGTGGCCTTCGGTCCTAAAGATGGGGAGATGGCACGTGTTCTTGAGCAGACCCATTCCGGGGAGATATTCGAATGGGATGAGAAGGTGCACCTCAGGGACCATTTGAATATGTTGTACAAGTGCTATCTGACAGGCATCTGGGTGACAGATGCAGACCGCTCTTCCATAACCCGGTATTCACGTCGCAGTCTCACAGGCCAGATGGTGGAGGTATTGAAAAAATAGTGTATTTTTGCAGCAAACATTTTTTGTATGAAAAAGCTTGCTGCAATATACCCCTATCTGATTGTCCTTTTTGGATTTATCCTCATATCATACGCATATAATCCCGAACTTCTGAAAGGGAAGATCGTTAATCAGTCAGACATCTCCTCTTGGGAGGGTATGGCCCACGAAATCATTGAGCACAACGAGGCCCATCCCGATGACAAGACCCTCTGGACCAACTCTATGTTCGGAGGTATGCCTGCCACCTCCATCTCTGCAGAGCACCCCGGCGACTATACCGAGCCTGTATACAATTTCCTCTTCCTGGGAGAGCGTCCTGCAAGCTATATGGTGATCTCCCTTATAGGAGGTCTTCTCCTTTTCCTGGCTTTTGGTGCCAATATATGGCTTGCAGCCATAGGTGCCATAGCCATAACATTCTGCTCATACAACATGCAGATAATCCAGGTGGGGCACAACGCCAAGATGGCTGCCATTGCATTTATGCCCTGGGTACTTGGCGCATTTGTGTATGCGTATAGACGCAATGCCCTCTGGGGCGCCATCCTCTTCGGCTTTGCCCTCAGCTTCCAGATCAAGACCAATCACCCTCAGATTACATACTACCTCGCATTTATTGTCCTTGGTTATGCTATTGCGGAGCTTTGCGGGGCAATAAAAAACAAAGCATTCCCCAAATTTTTCCGCACCTCCCTTATAGTTCTGGTAGCGGGACTTCTGGGTATTGCCACCAATGCCACCAGACTTATCCCCACTTATGAGTATGCCAAATATACAATGCGTGGGGGCTCTGAACTTACAAAGGACAAGGATGTGCAGACAGGTGATGGTCTCAAGATCGATTATGCTACTGCCTGGTCTTATGGAATAGAGGAGACACCAAATCTCCTTATCCCCAATTTCAACGGCGGAGCATCGCAGGGTGAACTCGGAAGGGATTCTCATACATATAAGGTTCTCAACGGCAAATACCAGGGGGCAAACCAGCTCATCAAGCAGATGCCTCTCTATTGGGGTCCTCAGCCTTTTACCGCAGGTCCAATGTACCTTGGTGCCCTCTCGGTGTTCCTCTTTGCATTGGGACTGGCCCTTATCAGGGATAGATACAAATGGTGGATTGTGGGTGTCTCTGTGCTCGCCCTCTTCCTGAGCTGGGGATCCCACTTTATGTGGTTCTCTGAGATTTTCTTCAAATATGCACCCCTCTACAATAAATTCAGGACCGTCTCTATGGCTCTTGTTGTGCTTCAGATTACTGTCCCTGTGATGGGTGTATTGGCGGTGAAGGAGCTGCTTGATATGGGGGCAGACCAGAAGAAAAGGGTTCAGAGAAGTTTTGCTATTGCTCTTGGATTTACCGCAGGAATCTCTCTGCTTTTTGCCCTGTTCCCTGGGTTGGCAGGTGATTTTGTAGGAAGGGCAGATGACCAGTTCCCTAGTGACATAGCAGCAGCACTGGTGGATGACAGGAAGGCCCTCCTTCGTAGTGATGCCATCAGGAGCCTTGTATTTATCCTGCTTGGAGCGGGAGCTTTGTGGTTTACATACCTCAAGAAGTTGAAAAGCGTTTACGGATTGGCCATAATCGGAGTCCTGATCCTTGCGGACCTGTGGAGTGTGGACAAGAGGTATCTCAACGATTCACACTATATCAGGAGACAGGAGTACAAGAACATATTTGCCGAGAGGCCTGTAGACAAAATTATCCATCAGGACAGTGATCCATATTACAGAGTTTTGGATCTGAGTGTGAATACGTTCAATGATTCCTATGTGAGCTACCACCACAAGACCATCGGCGGTTACAGCCCTGCAAAATTGCAGAGGTACCAGGATCTTATCCAGTACTACATTACCCCTGAGCTTGGCGCTGTGGTGGATGAGCTGAATGCTGCAATGGCCACTGCTGTTACTGTTGAGGATCTGGAGAAGGGTATCGGATACCACAAGATGCTTTCGATGCTCAATACCAAATATATCATTTTTGACGGCAATACAGCACCTGTGGTTTACCCTTACCCAATGGGGAACTGCTGGCTGGTACAGGATGTATATATGGCCTCTACTGCAGATGAGGAGATTGAGACCATTGCCCTTATCGATCCTGCAAAGCAGGTGATACTCTCTGCAAAAGATGGGGCTGCTGTGCAGTCGGGCCTTAGTGGAGAGAGCAAATTCAGCGGAGAGGGGTCCATTGCCCTGAGCCATTATGCTCCAAATGAGTTGAGATACAAATTCTCTTCGGAGGCGGCGCAGCTTGCTGTATTTAGTGAGATCTATTATCCTGCGGGGTGGAAAGCATATATTGATGGGACAGAGGCCCCTATCCTCAAGGCAGACTATACCTTCAGGGGTTTGGCTATCCCGGCGGGTGAGCACGATATAGTATTCCGTTTCGATCCCCAGTCATTCCATCTGGGGGCCAATATCTCACGTGTCACCTCCTTGCTCTTGTGGCTCGCTCTGGTGGGTGTAGCAGTAGCAGGATACTTGCACAGAAGGAGAAAAGTGTCATAATCTGATATTTTTTCCAACCTTTTGCCCACGTTTTCCGTCTAACGGGTGTAAACATTAAAACTAATATCAGTTATGGAAGAAATTTTAGTTCCTATTGCCATTTGTGTGGTTTTGCCCGTAATGATTGTGTGGCTGGTAACGAAAGCCCGTCAGAATGAGACAAACAGAAAGACAGAGATTATGCTGAAGGCTATAGAAGCAGGGGCGACAATCGATCCCAATCTCTTCGGTAGTCATCAAGGTCGCATTTCTCTCAAGGAGCGACTCCTCAAGCGTCTTACAGGTGCATGTGTTACATCACTGCTGGGTGTTGCTTGTATAATCCTTAACCTTGTCCAATGGGCAAAATGGGGTGAGACATTGTCTAGAAGCACTTTATCCATGACTCTGGCTATGGGTTGTATCCTGTTAGCGATAGGTGTTGCCCTCTTTATCGTCTATTTTGTAGGCAAGAAGATGCTTTCTAAAGAGATAGAGGCAGAGGAAAATTCATTGAAGGGTAGGGAGAGCAAGTAGTCCCATATGTCACCTGACCGTTTCATAGACATGGTAAGGGTTGAGCAGGAGCCGTTGAGGCGGTTTCTGCTGGCCTTGTGTGGAGGGGACTCATCCCTGGCGGATGATATTGCGCAGGATGCACTTGTAAGGGCCTATGTGGTGTCAGGTTCTTTTTTGGGCCTCTCCAAGTTCAGCACATGGCTTTTCCGGATAGCATACAACTGTTATTTGGACCACTGTCGAAGGCCTAAGCTCGAGAGCATCACACCTGACTCTCCGCAGGCACTAGGGGTCAGTTCCGGAGATGAGACAGATGCAGCATTCAAATACCAGAGATTATATCAGGCCCTTGAGAGACTTCAGGAGAGGGAGAAGGCTGTTATTGTCTTGCACTATTTCGAAGATCGCAGTGTAAAGGAGATAGCCTCTATACTTCAGATACCACCCGGTACAGTAAAATACTATTTGTCCACAGGGCGCAACCATCTTAAATCGATACTCCAATGAGACATGACAATATAGAATCGCTCCTAAGAGAGCATAAACCACAGGTTAAGGATAATCCGGCATTTCTCTCCGAGGTGCAGCATAAAATGGGAGCTGTGGAGGGGCTAAAAAAGGAGGTGGACAGGCAAAGGAGATTTGGCAGAATCGCATTGGTAGCTGCCCTTGTAATAGGTACCCTCATTGGCGGATTGGCTATATTTCTTATATGGATGTATCCGGCAGGATCAGAGGTTGGGGCTCCGGAACTGATAAAAGAGATAAAAATCTTAATCGAACCCTACAGGCAGTACATGTTGTTTCTGATAGCATGCTGCGCCATCTCAACAGGGGTCATATTGGGACGTAAAATGGTATAAAAACAAATCCCGAAAGTTTTTCTGACTTTCGGGGTTCATTTTAGCCTCTTTTTACCACCTCTTCAGCGAGGTTGGCCCATTCGGCTATAGTGTCCGGGGTGCCGAGGTCACCATTCTCGCGGATAGACATATATATAGGGATTTGTGCGAGGAGGTCTATACCAAGCTGGCTGGCCATCTTCACACCGCCCTCTTTACCGAAGATATAGTATTTGTTCTCAGGGAGTTCAGCAGGGGTAAACCATGCCATATTCTCGACAAGACCGAGGATGGGGACATTGATATCCTTGTTCCTGAACATATTTACACCTTTGAGCACATCGGCAAGTGCCACTGCCTGTGGTGTACTTACTATTACTGCACCTGAAAGGGGGATATCGTGTACCATAGAGATATGGATGTCGCCTGTTCCCGGAGGGAGGTCGATGAGAAGATAGTCAAGTTCTCCCCATTTGACCTGAAGTACCATCTGTTTGAGGGCATTGCAGGCCATCGGTCCTCTCCATATGAGAGCCTGTTCAGGTGTGGCGAAGTATCCAATGGACATCCATTTTACACCAAACTTCTCTATAGGGAGGATAAGTTCACCACCATTTTCGGTTTGCTCTGCCTCGGGAATCATCCCCTCTGTACCGGTCATCTTAGGTATTGACGGACCATAGACATCTGCATCAGTAAGACCCACTTTGTAACCGGCTTTAGCCAGCGCGATAGCGAGGTTTGTAGATACGGTAGATTTGCCTACACCACCTTTGCCGGAGGCAATGGCGATAATCTTCCCAACATTGGCAAGCTGCTCCTGTCCAAGTTCCAGGGGCCTTTTGGTCTTTTTCTCACGGACAAGCTCGATTATTGATACTTTATAATCGGGGAAGGTCTCCTTGAGAAGGGCTTCACACTGTTTCTTGATGGAGCCCATAAGTGGATCGGGTGATGAGGAGACAAGTCTGAACTTGATCTTGCCATCCTCTACCCTCACATCTTCCACCATGCCAAGGTTGAGGATATCTGCATCCTTGGCAGGGTGAATGACCTGTGATAATATTGCTAAAACTTCCTGTTCCATAATTATTTCACAATCTCCATTTCGTCAAGAAGGTAGCCCGCGCCACCGAATTTGTCAATGATGAAGAGTACATAACGTGCATCGACATTGATACATCTTTGAAGCTCTGGCTCGAAGATGATGTCGCTGCTCATTGATTCCCAGTTTCCGTCAAATGCGAGACCGATAAGCTCGCCATTGCCATTGAGGATAGGTGAACCTGAGTTACCGCCGGTAATGTCGTTGTTTGAAAGGAAGCATACAGGCATCTTGCCGTTAGGGAGACCATACTGTCCGAAATCTTTGTTTTTCCAGAGCTCTTTGAGACGGGCAGGTACCTCGAATTCCCAGTTTGTAGGGTCCTCTTTCTCCATTACGCCGTCAAGGGTGGTGTAGTGAAGATATTCCACAGCGTCACGAGGAGAGTATGGAAGCACCTGACCGTAAGTGAGACGCATGGTAGAGTTGGCATCGGGATAGATAGCTTCACCTTCGCGCATCTCAAGTGTACCTGCTATGTACTCTTTCTTACCTTGGGCAAACATCTCTGCATCTTTAGTGTACACTTTCATAAGAGCTGGCTGAACAGCGGATACAGAATAGAAAAGCTTAGCAGCAGGATCTTCGTTCAAGTCAACATCCGCAGCAAGAGCCTCATTGAATTTGTCTTTGCTTACAAATACAGAGTTGTCGAACATATAGTCCACATATGCATCCACATTGCCCTCGAAATCGTTCTCTATCACTTTCACAAAGTCTGCACGGTTATCAGCACAAACCTCCTCAAGGTAGGCTTTGATCATGGCCTTAGCCACCTTTCTGTCGGTAGATACAGAGTAGTCCTTATAGAATGACTCGAGAGTGGCATTAAGTCTCTCCGGGTTGTCTATATTTCTAAGAGCTCTTGGAATGATGCCGGTAAGTTCGATTCTACCTACAGATTCACTGGTCTTGAGGAGCAATGCGTAAGCCTCTGCACGACCCTCTACAGCAGTGTTAATCTTCTCAAGGGCCTTTCCGTATTTTGCCACCCTCTTAGGGCTCTGGTTTACCCACTCGGTAAATTTGACCTCTTCCTGGGAACGACGCTCTTCTACATTGAGTTTGGCAAATGTCTCGTTCATACCGATCCACTTTTTCCAGCCGTTTGATGAGCCTGAGTATTTGCTTGCATACTGGATCATGATCTTTGGATCAGCCTCCATATCTGCCATAAGAACCTCCTGACGGATGCCGCGAAGTCTGATGGCGATGGCGTTTGAGAGATCTCTCTGCTCTACAAGCTCAGAGCGGGTCATAAAGCGGTTTGTGCGGCCAGGATAACCCATAATGATGGTAGGGTCACCCTCCTGTACACCTTTAAGGGATATTTTAAGGAAGTTCTTAGGGGTGTAAGGGACGTTGTCAGGTGAGTAGTCTGCTGGGTTGTTATCCTTGTCGGCATATACTCTGAATACTGAGAAGTCACCAGTGTGGCGTGGCCACATCCAGTTGTCGGTGTCTGCACCGAATTTGCCGATGGATGAAGGTGGTGCACCTACGAAACGGATATCCCTGTAAGTTTTGTAAACGATAAGGTAGTATGAATTGCCGCCATAGAAAGATCTTACCTGAGCGGTAATGTGCTTGTTGTCACCTACAGCTTTTTTCTGAAGCTGCTCTGTAACTACTGCCAGAAGTGAATCCCTTTCAGCAGGGGTAGAGGCTTTCTTGATTCCTTTCTCCACCTGTTTGGTAACATCGGTAAAGCTCTCAAGGAATGTTACTGTAAGACCCTTTGCAGGGAGCTCCTCTTTAAGATTCATGGCCCAGTAACCATCTTTCAGGTAGTTGTGTTCTACTGAACTGAGTCTCTGGATACTTCCGTAACCGCAGTGGTGATTGGTGAAAAGAAGACCGTTTTTCGATACGATCTCACCGGTACAACCACCTCCAAAGTGTACAATAGCATCTTTAAGGGAAGAGTGGTTGATAGAATAGATATCCTCAGGGGTGAGGGTAAATCCCATTTCAGCCATTTTTTTACCGTTCATCTTCTCGAGAAGAGGCAACAGCCACATACCCTCATCTGCCTTCATTGGGAACAATGACAAGACGAACATTGCGATAACCAATAAATTGATTTTTTTCATACTATAATTTTTAAAGTTTAAATTTGTTCCAGTTAAAGAGACAAAGATAATAAAATGGGCCCAATAGCACCAAATAATAGATACCGTAAAATAGTGGTGGCAGTCGACAAGTTCAAGGGGACAATGACTGCTCCTGAGGCGGCAGAGGCTATAAAATCGGGGATCCAAAAGGGATTTCCTCTGGCACAGATAAGGCTCTTCCCCATGGCGGATGGTGGCGATGGAAGTCTGTCTGTGGTGGAGAGCGCTGTAGGTGGGGAGAAGGTATTCGTGGAGGCGACAGATCCCCTCGGTGCCAATATCCGTGCTCCGTATCTTATGCTTGGTGATACAGCCTTTGTGGAGATGGCCCAGGTTTCGGGTCTCAATCTCATCCCCCCACACAGGAGGGATATTCTCAATGCATCCACATACGGCCTTGGTGAGGTTATCCGCCACGCAGTGGAGATCTCACGTGCCGGGAAGGTGGTAGTGGCCATCGGTGGCTCTGCCACAAATGATGGAGGTATAGGGATGCTGGAGGCACTCGGTTTCAGATATGATGAAAAGGCCAATATGCTCGACAGCACCCAGGTTGACAATATCACACCGCACCTGGCAGAGACTGAGATAGAGGTGGCCTGTGACGTGGAGAACCCCCTTCTCGGCCCCAATGGTGCCACCGCAATATATGGTCCTCAGAAAGGTGCTTCGCCAGAGACAATTCCCGTTCTGGAGCAAAGGCTTGCGAAGTGGAGTGAGGCTGTCGCCCAATGGAGAGGTCTCCCTACAGAAGAGCTGGTGCAATTCCCCGGCGCAGGTGCTGCCGGTGGGGTAGGATTTGCATTGCACGGAGTGCTCAAGGCGAAAATGCTCCAGGGGTGGAGGGTTTTCACCGATATGATGAATCTTGAAGATGAGATTGCCTCTGCTGATCTTGTCATTACAGGGGAGGGGAAATTCGACAGGCAGTCTCTCGAAGGAAAATTGCCCTTGGGCATTGCACAGCTTTGTGCCCAGTACAGAAAACCTTTATGGCTTCTGTGTGGTAAAAACTCTGTCCCTGAGGTGATCTACAGGAGTCATGGTATCTGCCGCCTCGTGGCAATATCATCCCTTTTCCCTAAGGATCCAATGAAAAACGCTGCCGAGAAGTTGTCTGCAGCAGCGTTTCATATTACAAATTCTTGAGTTTGTCGACGGCCCTTGCCAAGTGCTTGAGGGTATCGGCCATCTGCCAGGTCTCCTGAAGGATGCTCTGGTACAGGATGTAGATGTTCAGATTGGTGGAATCTACCTCATTGCTCATCCTCTTGAGGTGAGCCTCCATAGCAGCAGATACCTCTTTTTTGTAAGATGAGATATCTTTCAGGTGAAGAGCAATGTCAACTGATGAGGAGATGAGGTTCTTCTCATTTTCTATCAGGGCTACAAGTTTGGTAACCAATGGTCTTATCTCATCTGAGCACACCTGTGGAAGAGGGTTGAAGTTGTTGTCAATGTGATCCTTGCATGGCTCGATGACACGACGTATGCTATAGATGAGCTGCGATGTGTTGTTTGTCGCTATGTGGAACCATGTGCCGGCCTGAACAGCCATAACAGGGTCGATTCTCTTGAGACCGGTAATCTCTTTGCGGCGCTTGGTCTTGAACAACTCCTTCTCATTGCGTATGGTGCGGTGGAGTCTGCTCAAGGTTCTGCGGTCTTCCTCTATGAAAGCTTCAATGAATTCAGTGTATGACTCCTCCACAAACTCAAGCTCAGTAAGGATATTGCTCTGTACGTGACCTCTGAGGAGTTCCCACGCCCTCTGTTTGTCAGAAGTGGTGAGGATTTCAGAGAATATCTTGTCATCTTTCTTCTCCTCTTTGGATTTTTTGCTGAATCTGATGTTGCTCCTGATGATTATGACGATAGCAATAAGTGCCAATGTAACCATCGCAATAATGCCGCCATAATGCATTATTATCGCCACCACAAAGCTGATTATGAATGCGGCTCCAGCTGTGATGAACCATCCGCCGATGACAGAAACAACACCTGTTACCCTGAATACGGCAGATTCCCTGTTCCATGCGCGGTCTGCAAGAGAGGTACCCATAGCCACCATAAATGTTACGAATGTGGTGGAGAGTGGAAGTTTGAGGGAGGTACCAAGTGCTACCAGCAATGCTGCCACTACGAGGTTAATCGCTGCGCGCAGCTGGTCAAAAGCGGCACCTTTCTCCATGATCATCTCATCTTTGTTGAAACGTTTGTCCACCCAGTGGGATACAGGCTCCGGACTCACTTTGTTGATCCAGTTGACAAATGAGTTGGATGTTACCACCAATCTTCTGGCTACGCTTGATGTGCCGAACATCTCGTCACCGTCATCCTGTTTGGAGAGGTTCACAGATGTCTTTATCACATTATGGGCCTTTTTGGATGTTACCAGGGCAAACACCATAATGGCTCCTGCTCCGAGCAGGAAGAGGATAGGTGTATTGGCCGGGCCGTTGAGGCTGTCCATAGTGAATACATCCATCCCTACACCCTGGCCATTGGCCATGTAGTCCTGATATGTGGCAAGGCTGGTGAGGGGGATACCTATAAAGTTCACAAGGTCGTTGCCGGCAAATGCCATAGCGAGGGAGAAGGTACCCATAAGTACGATAATCTTGAAGATGTTGACCTTGCACCAATGCAGTATCTGCATCAGTACACCTGATCCAAGGAAAACATATACAAGAAGCTGACCTGTGTTTTCATTGATCCATTGTTTGTTTTCAGGGGTCATGAAGGAGCTGTCCTTAAGCCCTTTGAAAAGCATAAAATAGATTATCGCTGTAGTGGCGATGCCGCCGAAAATGCCGGCGAACCACTTGAGGTTCCTTTTGTAGTTGAATGTAAAGATGACACGGGTTATCCACTGGATCATAAGACCGAAGAAGAACGCTATGGCTATCGATAGGAATATTCCCAGAACCACTGTCAGCACCTTGTCGGTGTTTATCATCTCGCCGAAAGTCAGCTGCCCTTCGGAAGCGATGCTTTTTATCATGGCGAGAGCCACTGTACCTCCGAGCAATTCGAATACCAGAGATACTGTGGTGGAGGTGGGCATACCCAATGAATTGAAAGTGTCCAGCAGGATGACATCGGTAACCATCACCGCCATCAAGATGCACATTATCTCCACGAAGGTGAAATATTGTGGCTGGAATATGCCGTGACGGGCTACGTCCATCATACCGTTTGATGTGGCAGCTCCAAAGAAAACACCTATTGCCGCCAAACCAAGAATCACTTTAAATGAGGCTGTTTTAGCGCCTACTGCCGAATTGAGAAAGTTTACTGCGTCGTTGCTGACCCCGATTATAAGGTCGAAGATTGCAAGACCAAAAATAAAAATAAGGATGCCTAAATAAACGTATTCCATATTCTGAAAAAAAGTTTTTCCAAGAACAAAGATATAAAACGGATATAAAAGGGGAAAATTTTTTGGCACTCTATTTGCCTTGCTAAAGGGGAAACAAAAAAATAGAATATGAAAAAATTAATGTTAATGGCGGTTTGTTCCCTAATGGTTTTAGGGGCAGCGTCGACTAAGGTTGTAGCTCAGGATTTTTTGACCAAGCACTATATAGAGGTCTCTGGCAGAGCCCATAAGGATGTGGCTCCAGATATGATTCATATGACCATTACCATCAATGAGAAGGACTACAAAAACTCCTCAATGGCCTCTGTGGAGAAGAAGATGATCGGCAAACTCCAGGCAATGGGTATTGATATCAGGAAGGATCTTGTCGTAAAGGATATGGCAAGCAATTTCAAGCATTATTTCCTCATCAAGAGTGATCCCAAACTTATGAAGGAGTATCAGTTGACTGTGCACTCTGCCCAGCAGGCGGGGGAGGTCATTCTGGCTCTGGACCAGCTGGGAATCTCTGAGGTGTCGGTGGACAAGGTGGAGTGTTCCCAGATAGAGAAGTACAAGGATGAGGTGAGGGTGGCTGCCATAAAAAGTGCAAAAGCCCGTGCCACTTTGCTTTCCGAGGCGGTAGGGCACACTATAGGAAGGGCAATGCACATCTCTGAGAATGAGCATAACTACCGCACATACGGGATGCCGCAGATGATGATGGTCAAAGGAAACCTTGCTGAGGATGAGGTGGTCAGAGTTCCTGAAATAGAATTTGAGAAAATAAGGGTGGAAACCACTGTTTATGTCAAATTTGAACTCAAATAGGATCAGAACTCGAGTTTAAGGTCAATGTCGCTGTTGCGGCAATGGAAACTTTTACGGTGCAGAGGGGTCTCTCCATAGCGGATGATGGCCTCTCTGTGTTCTTTTGTAGGGTAGCCGAAGTTCCTGTCCCAGCCATATTGGGGGTATTGTTTTGCCGCTTCCCTCATGTAGTCGTCGCGGTATGTTTTGGCGAGGATGGATGCCGCTGCAATGGAGGCATATTTTGCATCCCCCTTCACTATGCACTTGTGGGGAATTATTTTCCAGTCGGAGGTCGAAGGGCCTCCGCTTTTGTCTATGTATGGGGAGAATTTGTTGCCGTCCACTATTATGAACTCTGGTCTGAGGATAAGTTTGTCCAATGAGCGCTGCATCCCGGTTATGGATGCTTTCAATATATTGATCCTGTCTATCTCCTCTGGCTCCACCGCTGTCACTGCCCAGGCCAGAGCCTCCCTCTCAATTATCGGACGGAGTTCCTCCCTTACCTTCTCTGATATCTGTTTGGAATCGTTCAGAAGGGGGTGGTGGAAGTCATTGGGGAGGATAACTGCTGCAGCAAAAACTGGTCCGGCCAGGGGACCGCGTCCAGCCTCATCGCAGCCGGCTTCTATAAAATTTGAATAAAAGGGCGATAACATGGTTGCAAAATTATTGCTTTTTCAATTTATTGTTTTTAGTTTTGTAGGCTACTAATCTGAAAAAGTGTAAATTTATTATAAATATTAAAACAAACCAAAGATGAAAACATACCAAACCGGCAACATCAGAAACGTTGTCCTATTGGGTAGCTCTAAATCTGGTAAAACTACATTGGCTGAGGCCATGATGTTTGAGGGTAAAGTTATCGATCGTAGGGGAACTATCGAAGCCAAAAACACAGTCAGTGACAACACTGAAGTAGAACAAATCTATCAGCGCTCTATCTATTCGACTCCTCTTTATACCGAGTTCATGGAGAACAAGCTTAACATCATCGACACTCCGGGTCAGGATGACTTCGTAGGTGGCGTGGTTGCAGGCTTTAAAGTGGCAGATGCAGGTATCATGATCGTTAACGCTACTCAAGGCGTGGAGGTTGGTACCGAGATCTTCGCAAGATATGCAGATCAGTATAAAATGCCCCTTATCATCGGTGTAAACCAGCTTGATTCAGAGAAAGCGGGTTGGGATACCACCATCGATTCATTGAAACAGACTTTCGGCAACAAAGTGGTTCCTGTTCAGTTCCCAGTGGCTGTAGGTCCTGGTTTTGACGGTTTTGTAGATGTTCTTAAACAGAAATTCTACAGATTCAAAGATGAGAACGGTACACGTGAGGATCTTGAAATTCCTTCAGAGTATGCAGATCAGGCTGAGGAGTACAGACTCGCTTTGATGGAGGCTGCTGCCCAGAATGATGAGGAGCTGATGGAGAAATATTTTGAGACCAATGACCTTACTTTCCCTGAGATGATCAAAGGTCTTAACCTTGGTATCCTTTCAGGTAGCGTAATGCCTGTATTCTGTCTTTCAGCTAAAAAAGATATCGGTGTAAAACGTCTTATGGAGTTCGTTATCAACGCCACCCCATCTCCAGTTAAAGATGTGGAGGTGACTACCGAGGGTGTTGAGGTTCCTTGCGATGCTTCAAAAGAGACTGCATTGTTCTTCTACAGAACATCTGTTGAGCAGCACTTGGGTGAGGTTTCTTACTTCAAAGTGATGTCAGGTAAAGTGACTGAGGGTATGGACCTTGTGAACCCTGTAACAGGTGCCAAAGAGAGAATTACCCAGATTTATGCAGTAGCCGGCAAGAAGAAAGAGAAAGTTTCTGAAATGGTAGCTGGTGATCTTGGATGTACAGTTAAACTTAAAGCTGTGAAAACAAACCAGACACTTTGTGTTCCTTCAGTTGACTGGGCTTTCAAAGCAATCGAATTCCCTCAATCAAAATTCCGCACAGCCATCAAAGCTAAAGATGAAAAAGATGAGGAGAAATTGGGTGAAGCACTCAACAAATATGCAGCAGAGGATCCAACAATCGAGGTTCTATACGCTAAAGAGCTTAAACAGACCATCATCAGCGGTCAGGGTGAGCACCATATCAATATCTTGAAGTGGCACCTTAACAATGTCTACAAACTTGAAGTGGATCTTTTCGCTCCAAGAATTTCATACAGAGAGACCATTACCAAAGTGGCTACCGCTTCTTACCGTCACAAAAAACAGTCAGGTGGTGCCGGTCAGTTCGGTGAAGTTCACCTTCTTATCGAGCCTTTCGTTGAGGGCGCTCCTCAGAACAACCGTTTCAAAATCGACGGTAAAGAGATGGTTCTCAATATCAAAGGTAAAGAGGAATACACTATGGACTGGGGTGGTAAACTTGAATACTACAACTGTATCGTAGGTGGTGCCATCGATGCACGCTTCATGCCAGCTATCCTTAAAGGTATTATGGAGAAGATGGAAGAGGGTCCTCTTACAGGTTCTTATGCACGTGATATCAGAGTATATGTTTACGATGGTAAGATGCACCCTGTAGACTCAAATGAGATCTCTTTCAAACTTGCTTCAAGAAATGCATTCAAAGAGGCGTTCAGAAATGCAGGTCCTAAGATTATGGAGCCTATCTACAATGTAGAGATCCTTGTTCCAAGTGACTGTATGGGTGATGTAATGTCAGACCTTCAGAACCGTAGAGCTATGATCGAAGGTATGAGCAGTGTTAAAGGTTTCGAGGTGCTTAAAGCAAGAGTTCCACTTGCAGAGCTTTACAAATACTCGACTACCCTTAGCTCTCTCACTTCAGGTCGTGCTACCTTCACTATGGAGTATGCAGAGTACTCACAGGTTCCTGCCGATGTACAAGACAAGCTTCTTAAAGCTTACCAGGAGGAAGAGGGCGACGAATAGTCTTCCAGTTTCCGATAAAAAGAAAGGTGACCGATCAGATTCGGTCACCTTTCTTATTCTCAGCCCTATGATTGGACCATTTCCGACGCTGTCAGGGGGTCTAATCAAGCTTGAGTACCGCCATGAATGCTGATTGTGGTACCTCCACATTACCGATCTGGCGCATACGCTTCTTGCCTTTCTTCTGCTTCTCGAGGAGTTTGCGTTTACGGGTGATGTCACCTCCGTAACACTTGGCTGTAACGTCCTTGCGGACAGCCTTGACTGTCTCTCGGGCGATGATCTTGGCACCGATGGCAGCCTGGATGGCGATGTCGAACTGCTGGCGTGGGATAAGCTCTTTGAGTTTCTCGCACATTCTGCGGCCGAAGTCGTAGGCTCTGTCTCTGTGGATCAGTGACGAGAGGGCATCGACAGGCTCCGAGTTGAGGAGGATGTCCAGCTTGACAAGGTCAGACTTTTTGTATCCGCAGATATGGTAGTCGAAAGATGCGTAACCCTTCGAGATAGATTTCAGTTTGTCATAGAAGTCAAAGACGATCTCTGCAAGTGGCATCTCGTATGTAAGCTCCACGCGGTCGGCTGTGATGAAGTGCTGGTTGATGAGGATACCCCTCTTGTCCAGACAAAGCTTCATGATAGGGCCGAAGAAATCGCTCTTGGAGATAATCTGTGCCTTGATGTAAGGCTCATCGATCTGTTTGATGAGTGTAGGTGCCGGGAGACCTGACGGGTTGTGGACATCGACACACTCTCCCTGTGTAGTGTAGACTTTGTATGATACGTTGGGTACTGTGGTGATGACATCCATGTCAAACTCTCTGTAAAGTCTCTCCTGCATGATTTCCAGGTGGAGAAGACCGAGGAAGCCACAGCGGAATCCGAAGCCGAGGGCGAGTGATGATTCAGGTTCGAAAACTAGCGAAGCATCATTGAGCTGAAGTTTCTCAAGTGAGGCCCTGAGATCTTCATATTCATCTGTATCCACAGGGTAGACACCGGCGAAAAGCATCGGTTTTACCTCTTCAAAGCCGGCAATGGACTCTGAGCAGGGGTTCTCCACATGGGTAATGGTGTCTCCCACCTTAACCTCTACTGCAGTTTTGATACCTGATATGATGTATCCAACATTTCCGCAGCTCACCTCATCTGTGGGGCACAGTTTCATCCTGAGGTATCCTACCTCGTCAGCCACATACTCTTTTCCTGTATTGAAGAATTTTACCTTGTCCCCTTTGCGGATGACGCCGTTCTCCACTTTGAAGTATGCGATGATTCCCCTGAATGAGTTGAATACCGAGTCGAAAATAAGTGCCTGAAGAGGGGCCTCGGGATCACCTTGAGGTGCTGGAATCCTCTCTACAATGGCATCGAGAATCTCAGGAACACCCACACCTGTCTTGGCACTGCACAGAAGGATATCCTCGTCTTTACATCCGATAAGATCTATAATCTGGTCTTTAACCACATCCACCATAGCTGCATCCATATCGATTTTGTTCAGGATAGGGATGATCTCCAGGTCGTGTTCCAATGCGAGGTAGAGGTTGGATATGGTTTGTGCCTGAATACCTTGTGTGGCATCCACTACCAGAAGTGCCCCTTCGCAGGAAGCGATGGCACGTGATACCTCATATGAGAAATCGACGTGACCCGGGGTGTCAAGAAGGTTAAGTGTATAGTTCTCACCATTACGGTTATACTGCATCTGTATGGCGTGGCTCTTGATGGTGATACCCTTCTCCTTCTCAAGGTCCATCGAGTCAAGGACCTGATTCTCCATTTCTCTGGCGTTAAGGGTATTTGTTGCCTCCAGAAGGCGGTCTGCCAATGTGCTTTTCCCGTGGTCGATATGGGCAATAATGCAAAAGTTCCTAATGTGCTTCATCCTCGAATATTTATGGGTGCAAATATACATTGTAATTTGTTTTTTCTCAAATTCGTAGTAACTTAGCATAATATTCAATAATGAAATAAAGTTATGTGTGAAGCTAATCAACTCTCAAAAATCTCAACTCAAGTAAGAAGAGATATCCTTAGAATGGTTACACTTGCCAAATCAGGTCACCCTGGCGGATCAATGAGCAGTACTGATATTCTTACTGCTTTGTTCTGCAAGGTTATGAAGCACTCTCCAGCAAATTGGACCAGAGACGGCAAGGACAATGATATGTTTTTCCTCTCAGCAGGCCATATGACTCCGGTTCTGTACAGTGTTATGGCAAGATCGGGTTATTTCCCTGTAAGTGAGTTGGCTACATTCAGAAAATGTGGTTCTCGTCTTCAGGGACACCCATCAGTGCGCAAAGGTATGCCGGGCATTTATGAGGCTGCCGGTTCTTTGGGTCAGGGTCTTTCGGTAGCATTGGGTGCTGCATTGGCAAAAAAAGGGAACAACGACCCAAACTATGTTTATGTGCTGCTTGGTGACGGCGAGAGCCAGGAGGGACAAGTGTGGGAAGCCGCAATGTTCGGAGCACAGCACAAAGTGGACAATATCATAGCAATGACAGACTGGAACGGTCAGCAGATTGACGGTACTACCGACTCAGTAATGTCATTGGGAGATCTCCAGGGAAAATGGGAAAAGTTCGGCTGGACAGTAGTTGTTGCAGACGGGCACGATTTTGGCTGTATTGAAAATGCGTTTAACACAGCCAAAGGTGAATCGGGCAAAGGGAAGCCTGTTATGATCCTCTTCAAGACCGAAATGGGTCACGGCGTTGACTTTATGGCAGGTACTTGCGAGTGGCACGGAAAGGCCCCTTCTGCAGAGCAATGCGAAAAAGGGCTTGCTCAGCTCGAGGAGACTTTGGGAGATTTTTAACAATTTAAAACAATGAAAAGAACAATTTTATTCCTTTTTGTCACATCGCTTCTGGTAGGGAGCTGCTCTTTCTGGAATGACGATTATAGGGAGACAGTAGATCAGTTCGTATCTGTAGCATATAAGGCAGATAATGTTGATTTTACCCAGTATAAGACATTTGCAATAGCAGACTCCATCCTTTATGTGGAAGGTGACAAGAACGTGAGACAGAAGAACAACCTCTCAGAAGAGGTTAAGGCGGTGGTGGAGAAAGAGATGACGGCTCTGGGCTATAAGCTGTTTGCACCTGGAAAAGGTGAATTCAGTACACCTGACCTCATCGTGGACCTCGCATATATTGTGAACACAACTACCGTTGTCTATCCCGGATATTGGTGGGACTGGGACTATTGGTGGTACTATTATGACTGGTATCCTTACGATCCATTCTTCCCGTACTACCCTTACGATCCATTCTATCCTTATTACCCTTATCCGATGTACCCTATGGCATCATCATATTCATCAGGCAGTCTGACAATAGACATTGTCGATGTTAAGAATATGGGTGATGATTCCAACCCCCCTATAGTATGGCACGGTCTCGTGAGGAGCATACTGAACTCTACACACACCTCATCAGAGAGAGCCGCCGCTATCGGACAATGTTTTGATATGGTTCCACCTGCTAACACCAAATAAAGGAGAGAGATTATGAAAAAGATTTTAATTACTGTAGTGGCAGTGCTGGTGGCAAGTGTATCATTTGCACAGACAAATCACAGATTTTCACAAGTGTACTCTTTCGGATGGCAAACATCTGTTCCATTGGGTGCACAGGCAGATTTCATCTCCCGTGCAGGGTTCAATGGTGCTGATTTCAACTTTGGGTTCTTTGTTACCGACAATATTGCTTTAGGTGCAGATTTCGCCTGGGGTTACAATCAGAAGAGCGTCCCTGCTGAGGTTTATCATGTTAGTGAAAATTGTGCAGTTTACGCTGCCCTTTATAAAACAACCCAGACTATTCCGATGAAGGCGCAGTTCAAGTACCTCTTCAATCCGGAGGGCTTTGTAAAAGTATATGCTGCAGCCGGTTTGGGAGCAACAAGCTATGTTGAGTACACCCAGATCCAGGAGTATGAATTCTCAAATTCATCGTGGGGTTTTCTTATGAGCCCTGAGGTGGGTGTATACATCCCTTTCGGCAAACACGCCCCTTGGGGTGCTAATGTGGTAGCCGGATACAACTGGGCGACAAACAATGCCCAGAATCTATATTTTAACGTTGGTTTATATTTCTCTGTATTTTAAAGATAAATCCTCATATGAAATTCGAAAACAGTGGCAATAAAGATACCCGCTCAGGTTTTGGAGCAGGTCTTGCAGAATTAGGAAGGACAAATCCTGATGTAGTGGCACTATGTGCAGATTTGACAGGTTCACTCAAGATGGACCAGTTTGCCAAGGAGAACCCTGGCAGATTTTACCAAGGCGGTATCGCTGAGGCAAATATGATAGGTGTTGCTGCAGGTTTGGCTTTGAGTGGCAAAGTCCCTTTTGTGGGCTCTTTCGCCAACTTCATCACAGCCAGAGTGTACGACCAGATTCGCCAGTCGATAGCCTATGGCAATACAAATGTTAAAGTTTGTGCATCGCACGCAGGTATAACCCTCGGAGAGGATGGTGCTACACACCAGACAATGGAGGATCTTGGCCTGATGAGGATGTTGCCTGGGATGACAGTCATCAACCCTTGCGACTACAATCAGACCAAAGCTGCTACCATAGCAGTTGCAGAGCATGATGGCCCTGTGTATCTCCGTTTCGGCCGTCCTTCTGTCCCCAACTTCACACCTGCAGACCAGAAATTTGAGATTGGTAAAGCCCTTAAACTTATTGAAGGAAAGGATGTTACTATCTTTGCTACTGGGCATTTGGTATGGGAATCGATTCAAGCTGCAGAGAAACTTGAAGCAGAGGGTATCTCTGTTGAACTCATAAATATCCACACCATTAAACCTTTGGATGAAAAAGCAGTCCTAGAATCTGTAAAGAAGACTGGAGCTGCGGTATGTGCAGAGGAGCATCTTATCGCTGGAGGTATGGGTGAACTGATTTCGGGCCTTTTGGCCAGAAATTACCCTGCTCCGGTAGAGTTTGTAGCAGTGGATGACCAGTTTGGACAGAGTGGTACACCTGCAGAGCTTATGAAACTTTACAAACTTGATGCAGACAATATTGTAGAATCAGTGAAAAAAGTTTTGGCCAGGAAATAATGGTTGAAGATCAGGACATTTTGGATATTTACCGCGAGGGGGGAAAGGAGGAATACGCCTTTAACCTTTTGGTCCGCAAATATCAGGAGCGTCTGTATTGGCACATAAGACAACTTGTCCTGGATCACGAGCAGGCAAATGATCTGCTTCAGAATACACTTGTTAAAGCTTGGAGGTACCTTCCCGATTTCAGGGGGGACTCCAAGCTTTTTACTTGGTTGTACAAGATAGCAACCAATGAGACCCTTACCCATTTGAAGAGAGAGAAGCTCAGGAGTTTCATCTCATTGACAAATTGGGATGAGAAGATTGGAAAGCAGTTGTTGGCAGATGAGTACTTCAATGGGGATGAGTTGCAGATGGCCCTCCATAAGGAGATCCAGAAGCTCCCCCCAAAACAGAGGACAGTCTTTACGATGCGATATTTCGATGAGATGAAATATGAGGATATGGTGGAGATTCTCGGGGGGACCGAAGGATCGCTGAAAGCCTCTTATCATCACGCTTACAATAAAATAAAGGAAAATCTAAAGCGCCAATTTTAACTTTTTGTTTATACTATAGTCTAAAGGGTATGAATATATTGGATGAAATAAAAAACAAGAAGAGACCGTTTTCGGTTCCTGATGGGTATTTCTCTTCTGTCGAGGATAGTGTAAAGGATAGGATCCGTACTCCTCAAAAGAGGGGAGATAGTCCCATTTGGGCATCCATCAAGACAGGTTTTGCCCTTGCATTTTCGTTCTTGTTTATCTTTGGTATGGGGTACGGTGTAATCTCCCTCACAGGTTCCATGCAGAAAGACCATTTTGGTATGGAAAACGACGAATTCGCCATTTTGATAATGGATGGGTATATCAAACACGATTTTATTGACTATCTTTACGATGAAATAGATATTGACAAGGACTATCTCACAAAGGAGGTTGTACTCTATGAAGAGCTTTATCAGAGGATTGAAGATGAGATGTCTCAGGAAGATTTGTTGAATATTATAGAAGAATATAACAATGAATAGAGCATTGGCTATTTTAATCTCTATCCTGATTGTTTTCCCGATGGCAGGACAGTCACAGAAAAAACAGGATGAGAAACCTTTCAGAGAGAAGGTTGAAGCTACCAAGGTGGCATATTTTACTGAGAAACTGAATCTTACTCCAGAAGAGGCACAGGTTTTCTGGCCCGTATACAACAAATGGTGGGGTGAAAGACAGGAGGTCAACAAACAGCTCCATAAAGCGGTGAAGGATATAGTTGCCCTCGAAGAGAGGGGTGATTATACAGATCCCCAGATGAAGAAGCTCATAAAGGAGTATTCCAGGGCACTCTCGCTGGAGTCTGAGGTATTCGATATCTACATAGAAGAGTTTTACAAGATTCTCCCGATGGAGAAAGTTGCCAAGATATTTGTAGCGGAGAAAGGGTTCAGGGAGATTCTGACCAATATGTGGAAAGAGAAGAAACATTCCGGCAAAATTGATGAGGTCCCCTCAGAGAAGCAGCCACCAAGAAAACCGGGTAACTGATGATAGTCGCTACAGGAATAGAAAAGACCTTCGGGCAATTGAAGGTCCTCAAAGGGATAGACTTCCGTTCAGAAGGGGCGGAGGTCGTTTCTATTGTTGGGGCCAGCGGTGCCGGAAAGTCCACTCTGCTCCAGATTTTGGGTTCGCTTTCAGAGCCTACTGCCGGAAAGGTGATTGTAGATGATGTTGACATCTTTGCACTCTCCTCTGATGCTTTGGCAGACTTCAGAAACAGGAAGATAGGTTTTGTTTTCCAGTTCCACCACCTTCTTCCCGAATTTACAGCACTTGAAAATGTGATGATACCTGCCCTCATTGCAGGGACCTCTGCATCTGTTGCCAGATCTGAGGCGAAGAAGCTCCTCTCCGAAATGGGGCTCGCAGAGCGGTTTGACCATAAACCATCCGAACTCTCAGGTGGAGAGCAGCAGAGGGTGGCCATTGCCAGGGCAATAATAAACAAACCTGCAGTTCTTTTTGCAGATGAGCCCTCAGGTAATCTTGACAGCAATACCAAGCGGGAGATACATAAGCTTTTCTTTGATCTCCGGGACAGGTATGGATTGACAGTAATAATTGTGACCCACGATAAGGATTTGGCAAAAATGTCGGACCGTATGATAGAGATGTCCGATGGCAAGATAGTCGATGGAGTACTTTAAGTTCAAGCAATTCAAAGTAAAAAATGTCTCCTCTGCCATGAAGCTGGGGACAGACAGTGTTCTCCTTGGTGCCTGGGCACCTCTTCTGAATAGTGATAAAAGGGTTCTTGATATAGGGACCGGGACGGGGGTGGTGGCTCTGATGATTGCACAGAGGCTCTCCCATCAGGAAGGGGTATCCATAGATGCCATAGATATTGACCTCCCCTCCATTGAGGAGGCCTCCCACAATTTTGAAATATCGCCGTGGAGTGGCTCACTCCGTGCCCTGCACACCCCTTTGCAGGATTTCTCCCCCGGCCGGAGGTATGACCTGATTGTCTCCAATCCGCCATATTTCGTAGATTCCCTGAAAGCACCATCATTGCGCAGAAGCAACACCAGGCATACCGATTCATTGCCCCACTCCGATCTTATCGCCTCGGCGTTCAGGCTCCTTAAAGTGGGGGGGAGGATGGTAGTGATACTCCCCAGGGAAGAGGGTGAGGCATTTGTCCGGGATGCGGAGCTGTATCACGTCGGCACAGGTGAAGGGGTGAGACTTGCTTTGAGGAGATTGTGCAAGGTGAGTACTGTGTCGCACAAGTCACCCAAAAGATATATAATGGAATTCATACTCACCCCAAAAGGGGAGATTCTTCAGGGGTGCACAGAAGAGTATCTCTCTATGAATGGAGATGATAGGTATCTGGATATGGTCTGTGAATTTTTGATTAAGGTGTCTTGAGAGTCCGATTATTTTACTATATTCGCGCCGTGAAAAAATACCCACATATTTTTGGCTCCAATAAATTTTTAACAATATTTTTTAACACACTATGAAACAATCTATTAAGTGTCTATTGATCGCTTTTGCGACAATGTTCGTGAGTGCAGTTGCCTTTGCACAGGTGACTACCTCTGCTCTTAGTGGTCGCATCGTGGATGTTAATGGTGAAGCTGTGATCGGTGCTACAGTTGTAGCAACACACGAGCCATCAGGAACAGTTTACGGTGTCAGCGCTAACACTGACGGTCGTTATGCTATCCAAGGTATGCGTGCCGGTGGTCCTTACAAGGTAGAAGTATCTTGTATCGGTTATCAAACTATCACTTACACTGATGTAACCCTTCAACTTGCAGAGGTTACCAGTATCAATGTAGAACTTAAAGATGACGCTGAAATGCTTAGTGCAGCTTCTGTTATCACTACTGCTACCTCTAAATTCGCAGCAGAGAAAACAGGTTCTTCAGTTAACATCTCAAGCAAACAGATCACTGCACTTCCTACAGTAAGCAGAAGCATCTCTGATGTTACCAGACTTTCACCTTATGGTGGTAACGGTATGAGCTTCGCAGGTGCTGACGGTCGTACAGCTAACTTCACTGTCGATGGTGCAAACTTCAACAACAACTTCGGTCTTAACGACGGTCTTCCTGGTGGTGGTAACCCTATCTCTATCGATGCTATCGAAGAGCTTCAGGTAGTGATCTCTCCTTATGACGTACGTCAGACCAACTTCATCGGTGGTGGTGTGAACGCTATTACCAAATCTGGTACAAACACCTTCAAAGGATCAGCTTACGTATATCACAGAAATGAGAATATGCGTGGTGATACAGTAGATGGCGAACAGATCCCTGGTGCACGTGACACTGACAGAAATACCACTTACGGTATGACTCTTGGTGGTCCTATCGTTAAAAACAAACTCTTCTTCTTCGTGAACGCTGAGTACTCTTCTTCTCCTTCTGTAGCAGTTCCTTGGAGAGCTTCTGTAGACGGTAAAGGTGATGCTAACAAATACCTTTCATATACTACAGTTGCAGATATGGAGAGAGTATCTGCTTTCGTAAAAGAGAAATACGGTTACGATACAGGTTCTTTCACAGAGTTCCCTGCTGATGAGTCTAACGTGAAAGTATTGGCAAGACTTGACTGGAACATCAACAATGACCACAAACTTGCCCTTCGTTACAACTATACCAACAATACTGGTTGGAATGGTCCTAACGCCTCTTCTATGGACGGTGGTACACGTTCTGCTTATGCACGTACATCACTTTACTCAATGGCTTTTGCTAACAACATGTACTCAATGAACAACCTTGTTCACTCTGTATCACTTGATTTGAACAGCCGTTTGAGCGACAACCTATCTAACCAGTTCTTGGCTACTTTCTCAAAACTTGATGACGTTCGTGGTACAAACTCAGATATGTTCCCTCATATCGACATCCTTGACGGTACCGGTACTACTACCAACTACATGTCACTTGGTTATGAGTTGTTTACTTGGAACAACGCTGTTCACAACACCCACGTCAGCATCAAAGATGATATGACCCTTTACGCAGGTAACCACAAGCTTACCGCAGGTCTTACTTATGAGTATCAGATGGCTGACAACGCATATATGAGAAATGGTACAGGTTACTATCGTTATGCAAGTGTAGATGACTTCATCAACGGTGCTGCTCCTGAGGTAGTATGTTTGACCTACGGTTACGATGGTGAGCAGAATCCTGCAGCTCGTGTACAGTTCCACAAAGCAGGTCTTTACCTACAGGATGAGTGGAATGCTACTGAGAATTTCAAACTTACAGCAGGTATCCGTTTTGATGGTCTGTTCTTCGATAACTCAGACCTTATGACCAACAACGCTATCCTTGCCCTTAAATACTATGACAAAAATGGCAACGAGCGTAGCATTGATACAGGCAAATGGCCTACAGCTAACTTGACTATCTCTCCAAGAGTTGGTTTCTCTTGGGACGTAATGGGTGACAACAGCCTTAAAGTACGTGGTGGTACAGGTCTATTCTCAGGTCGTCTTCCTCTTGTATTCTTCACCAACATGCCTACCAACTCAGGTATGGTTCAGTACCAGGCTCAGCTAAATGACAGCAACCTTAAGAAATTGGGTCTTGGAACAATGGCTGACCACTTCACTGGCGGTCTTGTAACTGAGAATGGTAAAGCTACCATCGATGCACTATTGAAGAAACTTCATGCTATGGGTTATCCTTCTACTATCAACCCTGAAGATGGTGCAGTTCCTTCATCAATCTCTGCAGTGGATCCTAACTTCAAGATGCCTCAGGTATGGAAAACTTCAGTAGCTATCGACTACGCTTTCCCTACTTCATTCCCTATGTCATTCTCTGCTGAGGGTATCTTCAACAAAACTATCAACGGTGTTACTATCTCTGACTGGAGTATGATGCCTGTTGAGGGCTTTGCAAGACTTAACGGTGCTGACAACCGTCCTATGTACCCTTCTAACTTCAGAACAAGCACTAAAGCGTTCGTTCTTGAGAATACTCACCAGGGTTACGGTTACTCAGCTAACGTAACCTTCAATATGCGTCCTGTAGAGGGTCTTAGCTTTATGGCTGCATATAGCCACACTGTATCTAAAGAGATTACAGGTATGCCTGGTTCAGCTGCTGAGTCAGCATTCACATATGTACCTACATCTAAAGGTCCTAACAACATCGAGCTTCACAACTCACAGTATGTTACTCCTGACCGTGTAATCGCATCTATCAGCCACGATGACAAATGTGGCAATCACTTCAACCTTGTTTACGAGGCTTGGAGAGGTGGTTACAACTACTCATACATGTTGGCTAACGATATGAACGGTGACGGTTACAACTATGATGCACTTTACATCCCTACCGATGCAGAGGTAGCAAACGGTGACTTCCGTTTCGTATCAGAGAAAGATAGAGACAACTTCATGGCATTCGTTAAGAATGACAAATACTTGAGCAAACATCAGGGTCAGTATGCTGAGGCTTACAGCGTATACTCTCCATGGGTACACAGACTTGACTTCGGTTACAAACATGACTTCAAAGTGAAATCAGGTAACTCTACCAACACTCTTCAGCTAAGTGTAGACCTTAAGAACGTTCTTAACCTATTCAACTCAAGCTGGGGTGTAAGCAAATATATGGATCCTAACATGGTTGAAGGTCGTATCCTTAAATTTGAAAAAGTTGACAAAGATGGTTATCCAACATTCTCTACACCTTCTGTTGTTAATGGTAGCACTCAAACATTCGTACCTTCTCACTCAGTGGGTCAATGCTGGTACGCTTCTGTAGGTATTAAGTATATGTTTAACTAATAAAACGTAGACAATTATGAAATTAAGATATATATTTGGTATCATACTCTCTGCTGTACTTGCTTTCACCTCTTGTGAGCCTTCAAGTATCAAAGAGTCGTTTGATAACATTAAGCTTGACAAATCTTATGTAGCTATCGACATGGCCGGTACTGCTACTACTATCAAAATCACTGCTACTGAGGCTTGGGCTTTTGATGAGACCAAAATCCCTGAGTGGCTTGATGTAAATCCTAAGAGCGGTAATTCAGGTGAGACTACTGTTTCATTCTCAGCTACTGAAGCTATTGACGGTCGTGATGTAGAGTTGACTATCACTGCCGGTAAAAACACCCAATTCGTAAAAGTTATGCAGGGTACCAAAGAGGTATCTCCAGCTACTTGTGCAGAGGTTATCGCCGGTCCTGATGGCAAATCATACAAAGTAAAAGGTGTATGTACAAGCATCGCCAACACTCAGTATGGTAACTGGTATCTTAAAGATGAGACTGGTGAGATCTACATCTATGGTACTCTTGACGCTAAAGGTGCTACCAAAAACTTCTTGAGCCTTGGTCTTGAGGTAGGTGACGAAGTGGAAGTACAAGGTCCTAAAACTACTTACGGTACTACTGTTGAGCTAGTTGACGTGACTGTACTAAGCATCACCAAATCACTTGTAAAACTTGATGCTACCTCTAAGACTCTTGACAAAGAGGGTGGTGAATTCACTGTCAAAGCTGCTTATAAAGGCAATGGTGTTTTGGTTAACATCCCTGATGAGACAGCTTCTTGGGTATCTCTTCTAAGCATGGACTATATTAAAGGTAAAGCTACCAAGATTGAGCCTAATCCATGTGATACAGTTCTTGTTAAGTTTGCTTACCTTGACAACATGTCATCTGTTGTAAAACGTACAGGTTCTGTTGAGATCGCTTCTAACAATGGCAAATCTGAGTCAGCTGTAGCTGTAGCTCTTACCCAAAATTCAAATGAGCCAGCTAAAGTGGCTATCAAAGATTGCTTCGAGCAGGAATATACTCACATTTATGGTCAGGTAATGTCTGTTGCTAAAGATTACGGTTTCATCGTTTCTGACGGCACAGCAAGCATCCTTATCTATCAGTCAGATTATACCAAATCTGCAAGAACTGCAGACAATGTAAAAGTTCTTGGTGCACCAAGCCTTTACAACTGGGCAGCTCAGATTCAGAAACCTGATCTTGTTGAGAAAAATGGTTATGACAAATCATGGAAACTTCCTACTGCTGTAGAGTACAACACCGAGAAGATTAACGAGCTTATCGTTAAACTTACAGGTACCAACAAGACCAAAAATCACCTTCTTCCTATCGAGTATGTAACATACCAGGGTGAACTTAAGATCGATGGTAACTATATCAACGTTATCTTCCCTGAGGGATGTAATGGTCAAGGTTCTCTTAAACTGTCTACTTCACTCAAACAAGAGGATGTTGCCGCACTTAATGGCAAACAGGTTAAAGTAACAGGTTACTTGTTCCAGGTTAGTGCAAGCAAGGATGTTCCAAAATTCCTTAACGTTATTGCTGACAAGATTGAGGAGGTTAAATAAATCTTCCTGAATCATAAATAGATTTCGGGCGGTCTATCCAGATCGCCCGATTTTTTGTTATCACTACTACTGCTTTACAAATAGAGTCCTCCATAACATGCTTTCTGTCGCCACCGTCACACCACTTTTAACCCAAAAAGCTGATAGTGTGTCGCGAAAAGGGCCCTTTTTTATCAAAATACAGACCGTCGCACCACTTTTAAGGAGAATCCCTGCATGACGGTTCTGCAGCGCTTCTGGCTGTGTAATGGTAGGGATGTAGGCACAAAAAAATCGCCCGGCGGTAGGCCGGGCGATTGTCATATGTGAATGATAACTGATTTACAAATTATTTAACTTTTGCAAACTCGATATCGTTCTCAGCACGTTTAGCAAGTTTCTCATCTTTCTTAGCAACTTCAAGAGCAGCTTTAGCATCGTCAACTTTACCCTGACGAGCAGCTACGATAGCTTTAAGATAAGATTTGCACTGGCATTTAGCGTTACCTACGATAGCCTCAGCACCAGCAAGGTCATTGGTAAGGATGCAAACAAGAGCCTCGTTGAAACCTTTTGAACCAGCAAGTTTTGCTTTAGCCTCAGCATATTTACCGTTAACTACGTCAACAACTGCAAGGTTGTACTGAGCCTCTTTAAGGCTTGACTGTTTGAATGCATCTACAGCAGCAGCGTCGTCACCTTTACGAAGAGCAACAACACCTAGAGTATTATAGTAGTATGCGTCTTTGTTGGCAACTTTTGCAAGAGCAGCAGCAGCGTCAGCATCTTTACCTTGTTTAAGAAGGGTAACAGCCAGGTTAACGTTAGCACGGTCGCTGTTGAATTTGTTGGCAGCCTGAGTGTAAACTTTAACTTTGGTGTCGTTCTCTTTAACTAGAGTAGCAGCGTGAAGAAGTGCCTCTTCGTCAAGGATCTCGATGTTCTCGTTAACAAGAGCAACAAGCTCTTCGTCAGTGTAGTTTTTGAACTCGATGTTAGCGATGAATCTTGCGCGACGAAGTTGAGGAAGGATCTCTTTAGCAAGGATAGTGAATACCTGTGACATATTCTTGATCTCTCTCTCACGAACGATAGGGTCGCTGTACATCTCAAGAACGCGAAGGATAAGCTCTTTGTCAGCGATGTCTGAGTTTTTAACTAGGTCTTTGAAACCGTCCCAGTCCTCAGAGATAGAAACGCTGTTGACAGCTGTCTCAACACCTACTTTCTTGTCGTTGATCTTAGAGTTGAAAGCTTTGGTAGCAGACTCAGCACGTTTACCTGAAAGTTTGGTGTTAAGGTCCTCTTTTCCATCAGGAGAAGCGTAAGCGATGATGTCAGTACCAACGATCTCTCTTCTTTCGTCAGCTTTTACATTTTTAAGGAACTCCTGGAAAGCTTTGATCTCATCAGATTTAAGCTGAGCAGGACGAACTGTTGAGCTGTTGATAAGGTAAAGGATCTGAGCTTCGCCAGTCTCAGGGATTACAGCCTGATATGCATCTGGAGCATAAGCAAGAGCGCCGTCTCTCTTAACAAGTTTGTAAGTGGTGTTTGCACCGTCAGCTACTTTATAAGGAGAAGGGTAAGTGGTCTTTTTGTCTTTGTAAAGAACAGTCATTCTAAGCTCAAGGTGAGATTTCTCCATACCTGGCTTGTAGTCGAATGTGAGGTCTTTGGTTACAGTTGCACCAGTCTCAGGAACTGTAGTGTAGTTTTTGGCAACATCCTCACCTTGAAGCATAACTGGCTCAAGAGCTGATTCGCCACCTTGGTAAACCAATACAGGAACTACCTCAACGATAGCTTTTGGGTGGAAATAATCTGCAGGGATAACTACAGAAACTTTTGCATCAATTTTGTCAGCAACTACCTCAAGAACCTGAGGATCACAGTTAACAGAAACAAGTTCTGCTTTTTCAGCCATTTTTGCAGGGTTACCGCAAGAGGTGATAACCAAAGCTGCAAGGGCTAGCGATGATAGTTTTTGGAAAATTTTCATTTTGAATTCAATTTATTGTATTAATACTTAATTAATTCACATTTTTGCCTACATATGTAGACTAACTGCAAAGATATAAATCTTTTTCGATGTAACTAACAATTTTTAGTAAATCTTCAGGAGTGTCTACAGCAAAAGTCGTGCTATTTGTCTCTACAACCTTGATTTTTAATCCGTTTTCAAGCCATCTGAGCTGCTCCAAACTCTCACATTTTTCCAGATTGGAGCGCTCCATAGAGCATATTGTCCTGAGTGTTTCAGGTTTGTATGCATATAATCCAATATGCTTGTAATAAGAGTGTTGCGTGAGCCAATCCGATTGGTCTGCATCTCTCTTGTAGGGGATGGTGCTTCTGCTGAAATATAAGGCATATCCGTTAATATCCATTACCACTTTTGGGGTATTGGGGCTGAAAAGTTCTTCGGAAGATGTTATTTTTTTGGCCATAGTGCCAAGGTACACCTGAGGGTCCGCAGTGAATGCTTCTTCGAGGGATTTCAATTGGCAGGGGTCTATAAGAGGTTCGTCACCCTGAATATTCATTACCAGCCCAATCTCCCTTTCGGGGTGCATGGCTGCATATTTTGTGTAGGCTTCGTAGCATCTGTCGGTGCCGCTCTGGTGTGTTGGGGATGTCATTATCGCTACCCCTCCAAAGCTCTCTACTTCAGCGACTATCCTTTCGTCATCGGTAGCTACGCACACATCTTCAAATGCCTTTTTGGCCTGTTCATAAACACGCCTTACCATACTTTTCCCGGCGATGTCGGCCAGGGGTTTTCCAGGGAATCTGGATGATCCATATCTGGATGGGATTATTGCAAGAGTTCTCATATGACAAATTTAGCCAAAAATGTCTTAGCAACTTAAATTTTTTTAACTTTGCAGATTATGGATATAAACGATATTAAAAACAGGTTCGGAATTATTGGTCACGATCCCCGTCTGGAGGCAGCGATTAACACTGCGCAACAGATAGCCGGGACCGATCTGTCTGTCCTCATTACAGGTGAGAGTGGAGTCGGAAAGGAGGTAATACCCAAAATTATCCATTCTTTAAGTCCCAGAAAACACAAGAACTATGTAGCCATAAACTGTGGAGCCATCCACGGTGGTATCCTTGAATCTGAACTTTTCGGCCATGAGAAGGGATCCTTTACTGGTGCCAACGAGACCAGAAAAGGGTATTTCGAGGAGGCTAACGGTGGAACCATTTTCCTTGACGAAGTGGGAGAGCTCCCACTCTCCACACAGGTGAAGCTCCTCAGGGTTCTGGAGTCAGGTGAGTTCCTGCGTGTCGGATCTTCCAAGATTCTCAAGACAGATGTAAGGGTGATAGCTGCATCAAACATCAATTTTATGCACGCCATCAACACCGGCAAGTTCAGGGAGGACCTCTACTACAGATTGAATGCAGTTCCTATCTATATACCGCCGTTGCGTGAGAGAAAAAAGGATATACATCTCCTTTTCAAAAAGTTTGCACTCGACATTGCAGACAAGTATACTATGCCTGTGATCAAACTTGACCCGCAGGCCCAGGAGATGCTTGAGTCGTACCGTTGGGCAGGAAATGTCCGACAGCTGAAAAATGTGGCTGAGCAGATATCGGTACTGGAAAATGACAGGTACATCACTGCGGAGATCCTGAAGAAATATCTCCCTGCAGAGGGCCCCGATATCCTCCCGGTTCTGGCGGGAGAGAGCCACAATATAGGTGGTGAGAGTTATACAGACAGGGATCTTATTTTCAAGATATTGCTCCAGATGAACCAGATGAGGCAGGAGATTGATGCCCTGAAGGCTACAATTGCCTCGGGCAATGTCATGCCCCACGAACAGGCTGTGGAGATTGCGCCGGTGCAGCCAACCTTGCCTTCCCACGTCCAGACATTGCCTGTACACATTGGGAAGCAATTGGATGACAGCATAACAGATGCAGTATCCGAATTGGTGGAAGATACCCCTCAGCCCCCGAAAAGTCTCTCGATTCAGGATGCCAGCACGGAGCTTATCCTGAAGGCTCTGGAGAAGCACCACAATAACCGCAAGGCTGCGGCTAAGGAGCTTGGTATCTCTGAGAGGACCCTGTACAGAAGATTGAATGATTTTGGAAAAGGGAAAAAGTAATATGGGAAGATTTGCGTCAAATATATTGTTGGCAGTATTGATGGTGGCACTCTCTGTTTTTGCAGGGTGCAGGGTGCAGTACAGCTTCTCCGGGACATCTATCCAGCCGGATGTGAAAACATTCACTGTGGAGTACTTTGAGAACAAGGCACCGAGGATCAACCCGTCGCTTGCCAACTCCCTTTCGGAGGCCCTTATCGACAAGTACAGAAAACTGACCCCTTTGGAGATGATGCAGGAGGGTGGTGACCTGACAGTGTCGGGAATCATACAGGGTTATGATACCAGACCGGTGGCTGTAACTGCAGATGAGGTGGCATCCCAGACCAGGCTTACTGTCTCCCTGAAACTGAAATATACAAACAAGCTCCACCCGGAAGAGGATTTCGAGAAGAATTTCTCCGCTTTTGCAGATTTTGATTCGAACCAGTCTCTGGATGCTGTGGAAGCGCAGATTTGTGATGATATTATTGAAAAATTAGTAGAGGATATATTCAATGCAACAGTGGCAAATTGGTAAATCTGTACCCACAAAAGGTGAGTTGGAGGGGTTGTTGAGGTCATACCCCTGGTTCTCTATAGCCCAGAAGGAGCTGTATCTTATGCTTCTTTCTGAGGGTAAGGGGTATTCGTCCAATGTCACAAAAAGGTTCGCTCCATATCTAAGTTCCACTGAGGAGCTGGTCAAAAATGCTAAAAAAGAGATTTGCAAAAGGGGAGATGTGGTAACAGAGGTGATCCCTCAGGTGGAGGAGAAACCATCTGTCATCAAGGTGGAGGAGGCTAATAGTAGGGAGGTCTTTGTGGTCGGTGGAGACTATTTCGGCAAAGATGATTACCAAGCGGTAAAAGGTAGCGGTACCGATATATTTGAAGCATTCAAGGAGAGTGTCGCGTCAGAGACACGTACGATAGTGAGGATAGATAAGTCAGATGACCAATTTTCTGATGATGAATATTGTACAGAGACATTGGCAAAAATCTATGTATCACAGGGGTGTTTCAAAAGGGCCATGGAGGTTTATGATAAACTAATTTTGTTATATCCAGAAAAAAGTACTTACTTTGCAGCCCTTAAAGAAGAAATAAAGAAACAGTTATAGATATGTACACAGCAATTTCAATTCTTATTATAATTGTCAGCATCCTTTTGACAATCGTAGTTTTGGTTCAAAATTCAAAAGGTGGCGGATTGGCTGCAAACTTCGCTTCTGGTAACCAGACCTTCGGCGTACGTCAGACAGCTGACTTCTTGGAGAAAGCTACCTGGACACTTGCATCGATTCTAATCGGTCTTTGTATCCTTGTAACTGCATTTATCTCTACAGACAAAGCAGACAAAACTGATGATATTCAGGAGAGAATGGAGCAGACAATGCCAGTTGAGGGTCAGCCAGAGTTCCCTGTGCTTCCTCAAGGCAACACTGAGACTCCTGCAAACTAATCAATAATAAGTTGAGAGTTAGCCCGTTACGATGTAACGGGCTTTTTTGTTTTAAAAATATTTGAAAAATAACAGTACTTTGTGATACAAGGTACTATTATTTTTATATATATTTGCAGTACAAAATAACTAATGCTTCAAATGATATGAAAAAAGTGATAAATGTGGGCATCGGAGGGAGAACCTTCATTATAGATGAAGATGCCTATCAAAGATTGGATGCGTATCTGACCCGTTTTCAGGAGAAGGTAAAAATGGGACTTCAGACCAAAGAGGTTATAGAAGAGGTGGAGATCCGCATTGCAGAACTTTTTACAGAGTATATGGGTACCAGGCAGGAGGTGGTGAATATTGCCATTGTAAATAGAGTGATATCCCAGCTGGGTATGCCTGATGGTACCGATGCAGATAAGGAATTTATGTCTAACGAAAAAAACAACACTATGAAAGCAACTAAAAAATTTTTCAGGGATCCCGATTCTAAGGTTATTGGAGGTGTTTGCAGCGGTCTGGCAGCATACTTGGATATTGATGTTACTCTGATCAGGATAATTTTCCTGGTGGCTTTGATATGTGGCTCTTTAGGTTTTTGGATCTATGTGATTTTCTGGATTGTGGCACCTATGGCACAAAGTGCTTCTGACAAATGCGAGATGAGGGGTCTCCCTATTACAGCAGAGAATCTGAAGAGATTTTCAAGTTCATCTAAAAAATAATTGTTATGGAGGTTATAAACAACTCAGACAATGTCAAGTCTCAAATGAGAAAGGGTATTCTGGAATACTGCATCCTGGGAATCCTCAATAAGAAGGACTCATATGCATCCTCCATTATAACTGAGCTCAAAGAGGCAAGGATGATAGTGGTGGAGGGGACTCTCTATCCGCTGTTGATCCGTCAGAAAAACCAGGGGCTTCTTACCTATCGCTGGGAGGAGTCTCCCCAGGGTCCTCCACGCAAATACTACTCCATCACAGATAAAGGGAGGGCTCAGTTGGCAGAGATGGACAGTGTGTGGGGGGAGATGGTAGAAACTATTAATATGATCAGAAAATGAAAAAGGTAGTTAAGGTAAGTATTGGAAATATAGCATTCACGCTGGAGGAGGAGGCACATCAGGAGTTGAAAGTGTATCTGGATTCTCTGGTGGATTATTATGGCGCCAAAGAGGGTGGCAATGAGATAATCGAAGGTATTGAGGAGAGAATTGCAGAACTTCTGACAGAGAGGGGATATTCACAAAAGGTGGTGACTACAGATGCTGTAGTGGAGATTATGGACATTTTGGGGCGTCCGGATGAGATAAAATCTGAGACTGAACCTGAGCAGGAGAGTAGAGGCAGGAGGGGTGGAAGGAAGTTGTACAGAAACCTCCAGGATAAGAAGATGGGTGGTGTCTGCTCCGGACTTGGAAGTTATTTCTCCCTGGACCCCACTGCAGTCAGGATTCTGGTTCTTCTCTTCGCCCTGGTTTCTGCCCTCTTCAGTGAAGGTGCAGGTATGGCTTTCATCATTCTACTCTATTTTGCCCTGTGGATTATTATTCCAGGAGCCAGAACTGTGGAGGAGAAATGTGAGATGAAAGGGGAGAAGGCATCGATCAGTTCGATAGAGAAGAAGGTCACAGAGGGGGTCAATGAGATAGTGAACAGTGATTTTGGCAATACCTTCAAAAAGGTGGTGACTCTCTTTGCCGGGTGTCTCCTGTCAATGGTGGGTTTTATCGGACTCGGTACCGGTGTTATGGTTCTGGTAGGGTTGAATGTGGTGGATATAATATCTCCATTCTCAGGGTTTTCAGGGCTCTCAATGTTTTCGGGAGTTACCCCTGCACTCTCAGCTACTATCAATATCCTTATGATTATGGTCTCGCTTCTCCCTTTTGTGGGGATGCTGTATGGGGGAATCCTCCTTTTGTTCGGGTTCAAATCTCCAAAATGGAGGCCGGGACTACTCAATTTCTTTGTGTGGATCGGGGCATCCATCGCTTTGGTGGTATGTCTGGTACTGGCATCGGCAGATTATATGGAGGTAGATCACAGGGATGAGGTGCAGTACATCGGTTCACCTGCAGATACTGTTTATGTGGAATATGCAAATGTTGAGAACTACAAGGATTTCAAGATATATGTGGATGCCGGCAGGGGTGGATATGAGTTGTTCTATCTGAATTCTTCTGGGGAGAACCCATCTTTGATTACCTATCCCGAATTCAATGTCAGACGACATACAAATGGTGAAAGCAGGATAAGGTCCAGCTGTGAGGTGTTCCCCAATACACTCTCTGTGGAGGAGTGGAATGGGGCTGACAGTCAGAAATTTTATGACTACAAAGAGAATGTCCTCACCCTTTACCCCACAGTATATGGTGATGATCATACCATAAAGATGGTGGATCGTGAGGTTACCCTGTTTGTTCCGGAAGAGGCGACAGTGATAGTAAAGGACCCCATTTATCACGATTTTACCAAAAAGGTAGAGTATTCAGATATAAAATATATGAAAAAGTATATTTTCGATTAAACCTTTTGGCAGTATGTGTGTCAAAATAGCGGTTTCCAACTGATAGTTCAGTTTTTGTGTGACCCATCCCCCTATAAGTTTTGTGCAGAGGACTTATAGGGGGAATGTTTTTACTCCCTTACAAGTGGCATTGTCATACAACGGGCACCGCCTCCACCTCTCGGGAGTTCTGACCCTTCGATGGTGACTACACACTTTTTGTCCCCCTCAATAGTTGCTGCCCCTTTGATTACATCCCAGGCAGGTATAATCTCAAATCCGTGGTTTGCCAGCTCATCCAGCGTGTTGGTGTTCCTTGCATATGAGAGGACTTTGCCGGGGGCAAAGGCGAAGAAGTTCGCCCCGCTATGCCATTGTTCCCTCTCCTGGTTCCACTCATCTTCTTTACCTCCACAAATCACAGGTTCAAGATCCATTCCGAGGCTCTTGAGCACTGTCAGAAGATTGGGAACCCTGTTGATTCTGGTTACACGCCCGTTGTCTATGGTGATATGCACTGTCTGGTATTGGTTGTCTTTCAGGATCAGGGGTTCGAATACCATACACTTGTTGTGGTCCAGAAGGGTGAATACCATATCGAGGTGGATAAATGATTCTGGTGTGCTTGGGAGTTGCTGTACTATGACATGTCTTTTCCCTTCGGGGGCAGAATGGCAGAGGTTTGCCACAAGCATATCTATCCCTTGGGTGCTGGTTCTGACACCATTGCCGATAAGGAGAATATCCTCGCGAGCAATCAGGATGTCCCCACCCTCCATATATATGTCTTTGTTCCCTGGTTGGAAATTGTGGGCATTGATGATGCCGCACTGGAACTCCCCGCTCCCTTTGTAGATGGCCTCCATAATGAGCGACTCCCTCATTCTTACATTATTTGCCATGCGGCATATAAGGGCATTGTTCCCTATAGTGACAGATGCGTCTCTGGTGAAGTAGAAGTTGTATAGAGGGAAGAGTGCATAATGGTCTTCGTTGAGGAATGCAGTGAGTGTATCCATTCGGGAGGGGAGCCCCTCTATCAGGACTCTGGCGAGCTCCTGGGAAGGCATCTGCATCAGTGTGTCGAAGTAGTTGGTGACACCCTCGAGGACACATATCTTTCCGATGAGTGACTGCCTCTCAAGGTCGTTGTCCAGAACTTTTTTGAGCAGGTCTTTTACATATACCACATCTGCAACTTTGGAGAGGACCCCTTCGAGCTGTTTGTATTCCTCCTTAGCTATGTTGAGGTTGAGGATGTCGCTGTACAGTGCCCTCTGGGCATCGCGGGGGGTCATGTTCTCGACCTCTGCTCCAGGGCGGTGGAGAAGCACTTTTCTTAGTGTGCCGACCTCCGAATTTATATTTATTCTGGTGGGTGTATGTGTCATATTACTGATATCTTGTTTTGTCGTGTACTGTCAGATCTGTCATCATGTTCTTGAACCTCACAGGGTCACGCGGACAAATCATAAGGACATCCGGAGTGTTTACAATCATAAAATTATCAAGCCCTTTTATGGCCAGAAGTTTCCCTTTCTCTGTGTTCATGATGATCGAGCCGGTCATTTTGTCCATCATAAGCTCCTCGCAGCTTATGTAATTCTGGTGTTCATCTTTCTGGGCGTGCATATACAGAGACTCCCATGTGCCGAGGTCCGACCATCCAAAAGATGCCTCAAATACCCACGCTTTGGATGTTTTCTCCATTACTCCATAATCTATCGATATGCTCGGGCAGTCTGTATAGATGGTATGGATATATGCCTCCTCCTTGTCTGTATAGTAGTATTTGTCCCCCATAGAGAAGAAATTGGCCACTTCGGGAAGGCAGCTCTCCATCTCCCTTTTGATGCTTTTTACATTCCATATGAAGATGCCCGAGTTCCACAGGAACTCCCCACTGTCCACCAGAACTTTGGCCATCTCGTGTGAGGGTTTCTCTGTAAAAGTCTTTACATTGTAGGCTATATGGCCACTGATGTTCTTGGAGTCATTCATCTCTTTCTGGATATAACCATAAGCTGTTTCGGGCCTGGTAGGCTGTATTCCCAGGGTGAAAAGGTCATCGTGTGTCACAGCGTGATCAAGTGCTGCGGAGATGGTCTTGAGATAGAGTGCCTCATTGGTAATGTAATGGTCAGAAGGGGTTATGACCATTGTGGCATTCTGATTTTTGTAGTAGATCTTCGATGCAGCGTATGCGATGCAGGGGGCAGTGTTACGTCTGTAGGGCTCCAGAAGGATATTCTCCTCGGGTATCTCGGGCAAATGCTCCTTTACCAGATCCCCATACTGCTGTGATGTTACCACCAGAATATTTTCGGGTGCTATAATCTGAGACATCCTGTCATATGTCTGCTGGATGAAACTCCTCCCTGTCCCGAGGATATCCAGAAACTGTTTTGGGAGGGAATTTCTGCTTATCGGCCAGAATCGGCTCCCGACTCCACCCGCCATAATAACGCAATAATAGTTCTTGTTCATCATACTGTCTCTATACATGCAGGGGTATAAGTGCCCCTTCGTAATACTCTATTTCATATTTGTCCCCTTCATAGGTGATGGCGACGATATCGAAAATCACCTCTTTCCGTATATCATATCCCGCCACATAAGCGGAGGCTGCTCTAAAAAGCTTTCTCTGCTTGGATTTGTTGATAGAGTCCGATGGGGATACCATATACGGCACTGTGCGTGACCTCACCTCCACAATATGTAGAAAGGTGTCATCCTCCATTATCAGATCCACCTCAAGGTGGCCGCATCTCCAGTTCCTCTCTCTGAGTCTCAACCCCTTGGCAAGAAGGTAATCCAGAGCCAGATCCTCCCCTATTTTCCCATCTACTCTATTCATAATCCACCCATTATCCCTACAAATTTAATAAAAGATGTTTTATTTTAAAAAATGTTGCATACCTTTGCCCCCGTTATTAACAATGTGGATAGATTTGACTGCTTGCAACCACACCAAAAATGCTAAAATCGCATATAATTTTAATGGTATTGTAATGTCAAATCTCTTCCCAAGAAGAGATTTTTTTATTTATTATGGCTTATTTATTTACTTCAGAATCGGTTTCAGAGGGGCATCCTGACAAGGTTGCCGATCAGATTTCAGACGCAATCCTGGACGATTTCCTACGTCAGGATCCAGAGGCAAAAGTAGCCTGTGAGACATTTGTAAGCACAGGCCTGGTAGTTATTGGCGGCGAGGTCCGCACAGATAAAGCTTATGTGGATATTCAGAAAGTGGCCCGTGGTGTCATCGAGAAAATAGGTTACACAAAAGCGGAATATATGTTTGACGGCAAATCGTGCGGTATCCTTTCTGCACTTCACGAACAGTCTCCAGACATCAACCGCGGTGTAGTGGTAGAGGTTGAAGAGGAGCAGGGTGCAGGTGACCAGGGTATGATGTTCGGTTATGCGTGTGATGACACTGACAACTATATGCCGCTCCCTGTGACCTTGTCACACCTTACACTTCAGGAGTTGGCAAAAATCAGGAAAGAGGAGCTTCATCTCATGCCTTATCTCCGCCCTGACTCCAAGAGCCAGTTCACCATCGAGTATGATGACAACCATCAGCCCATCAGGGTACACACCATTGTGGTATCTACCCAGCACGATGAGTTTGACTCGGATGATGCTGCCATGCAGGCAAAGATTAAAGAGGATGTGAAGAATATCCTTCTTCCCCGTGTGATGGCGCAGCTTCCGGAGAGGACTCAGAAGCTTTTCGGTGATGATATAATCCTCCACGTAAACCCTACCGGCAAATTTGTAATCGGTGGTCCTCACGGTGATACAGGTCTTACAGGGAGAAAGATCATTGTAGATACTTATGGTGGTAAGGCTTCTCACGGTGGTGGTGCCTTCTCAGGCAAAGATCCAAGCAAAGTGGACCGCTCTGCCGCATACGCAGCACGTTACATTGCCAAGAATATGGTGGCAGCAGGTGTGGCCAAGGAGATGCTAATCCAGCTTTCATACGCTATCGGTGTAGCCAAGCCTGTGAGCATTTTTGTAAACACCCACGGTACATCACAGGTGAATATGACAGACGGTGAGATTGCCCAGGTTATCTCTGAACTGTTTGATCTCCGTCCTGCTAAAATCATTGAGAAATTCCAGCTGAAGAACCCTATTTACCAGCCCACAGCATCATATGGTCACTTCGGACGCACACCTTATGTGGAAAACGGTATCCAATTTTTCGGATGGGAGCTCCTTGATTCGGTGGAAAAAATCAAAAAAAGTTCTATTTTTACACAAACAAAATAGAAATCTTATGAGAAATTTGAGAATTTTATTGTCAGCGGTTGTGGTTGTTCTCTCTCTCATCGGACTGAGCGGATGCAAGCACACCAACATTTATGACCAGCCTGAGAAGTTGGAGGCCAATACCACTTTGGTTTCTATCCCTGCAAGTGGCGGTATTGCCAATGTTGTTCTGGATGTCAACAGGGACTGGGCATCAAAGGTGAAGTTTAAAGGTGAATCGAAGAACTGGTTGATAGTTACACCTGATAAGGGGGCTGCCACTGTGAATACTACCCCTATCCAGCTATCTGCAGATACCAACGACGGTAAAGACAGGGAGGCTGATGTGATTATCTCCATCGGTTCCAAGACCCTTACCATTGTTGTGACCCAAAGGGGTATGGAAGGTGAATAATTAATCTTCGTGATATGAGATACACAAGACTTTTTGCCATCATTGCTGTGCTGTTTCTGCTGGCAGGATGTAAGCCGGATCCATATTCGCAGGGATTGAATGTGGATTCAGGGACCAAAAGTGTGACTATTGCCCAGGAGGGTGGAACTGTGACTGTTTCCCTCTATGCCAACAGGGACTGGACCGCAAGCATAGAGTATGCAGATGAAAACAACGGGTGGCTCACTGTGACCCCGGAGTCTGGCGTGGCATCCCTTGATTCTGTGAAACTGGTGCTTCAGGCGACCCAGAACAAGGGGGGTGCCAGAGGTGCAACCCTTAAAATAACCGCAGAGAAGACTCTCACCATCCCTGTAAATCAGGAGGGGATAACCATTCCGGAGGCAACACCCATCTCAAAGGTGAGACAGATGTATAAAGGTTCCAATGTCACCATTGCGGAGGATATTGCCATCAGGGGTATCATCACCAGTGACTACAGGGATCCCAAGGATGGTGGACTTGCAAATGCTACCTCCCTCAAAAATCTGGTTCTCCAGGATGAGAGTGCAGGTATTGCTGTAAGGCTTACAGAGGACAACAAGACTTTGGCAAAAGGTGACGAGGTGGTAATCTTCCTCAAAGGGCTCTCTTTGCAGAGTTATCAGGGGACACTCCAATTCAATAATGTACCGCTGGCTAAAATTGCAACTGTAAGCAAAGGCAATAAAGTGGAGCCTGTAGCCATTACAGCAGAGCAGCTGGTAAGTGGGGAGTATGAGTCAAGATATGTGGCTGTTTCAGATGTACAGTCTGCCAAAGAAGATGATGGAAGCTGGGTGCAGGGTGGCAGCCATACATCAAAGAACTTTATAGCCAAAACAGGTGAGTCCTTTGTGGTGTTCTCATCAAAGTACTCGTCATTCGGTGGTGAAAAGGTCCCTTCCGGAAGTGGTGTACTCAAAGGTATTGTGGTAATCTTCAATGGGACTGTCCAGATCAGTCTTACATCCAAAGAGGACTATGCGGGACTTGTCGGAGAGAGATTTTCGGTAAGTACAGATGTGGAGTCAAAGACTGTCGGTGACTACTCAAAGTGGAGTGCGCTAACACCTGTGACAGAGTTTTATGAGGATTTCTCATCTGCTCCGGACAAAGGTAAAGAGTATGAGTGTGACCAGTGGATGTTCTATACATCTGACGGTTCAAGTGTCAACAGCGGCTGGAAAACAGCATATTTCAGCTGGAACAAGTATATGGATGTGGCACCTTACAATTCAGTTCTTGATGAGGTGGTCACATATGCCCTTCTTCCCCCTGTAAATGTAAGTGGAGCCTTTGTCAAGAAACTCAATCTGAAACTTGCCCTTTACTATCAAAATGAGGACCAGTCTGAATTTGATGTAGTGGTTTCAGAAGATTTCGAAGGGGACTTTGAGACTGCAAGCTGGAAGGTGGTGGAGAACCTCACATTTGGCCAGGCTGCTGAGACCAATGTATGGGTTGGTCGCAGTGTGGATTTGTCGGATTATGCATCCAAGAGTTCATTGGCTGTAGCACTGAGGTATACAGGAAAGTCAAATACCTACCGTATAGACAACATAAGTTTCGGTGTGGAACCTGAGGCAGATTCATATGAGCCGGGTGCACCTGTTTCAAACATCACATCTGACCAGATTAACCAATGGATGGAACTTCCGGCTGTGACTACTACAGCCACCAGGGCATACATCTCACACCATTCGGAGGTCATGGGCGAGAGTGTGAGGAACTACTCTATGCTTTTCGATACACAGTACAGAATAGCATTGTGGACAGCATACCATATATCTTCAGCCTCGTTTGGACCCACTACCAGAACCGACAACTGGAGATATGACCCTAAGGTCCCTACAGATCTTCAGCCAAAACTGGAAAAGGGTTGGGGTGAATCCGGTGTCGACCGTGGCCATATCGTCCCATCAGGATCACGTACAGCCAATTTTGTGCAGAATGCGGCGACATTCTTCTACACCAATATGACTGCCCAGAGCTCAGATCTGAATCAGGGTGTATGGGGAAAACTGGAAGAGAAGGTTAGGGATTATGCCTCGACTTGTGATACCCTTTATGTGGTGACAGGTTCGGTACTCAAGACCTCTTCGGCTCCGGAGATATCTTTCGTGAAGGACAATGAAGGTAAGGAGGTGGCCAAGCCTCAGGCCTATTATAAAGTGCTTCTGAAGTATGATGTCGAAGCCGACTCATACAAATCGATAGCATTCTGGTATGAGAACAGAAAATACGATCAGGCAGAGCCCATCGCTGCAGATGCCAAGTCTGTAGAGTGGGTAGAGCAGCAGACAGGATACACATTCTTCGACAATCTGCCTGAAAGCATAAAGAAATCTGTCAAAGAGGCGTGTGTCCCATCAGAGTGGGGATTGTAATTTATAATTTGTGATTAGTCACACATTTTTGTGATTTTCGCAAGCCACACAATGTCTTCAAGGAAGCACTTTGCAGACATTTCGTGTGGCTTGTGTCGTTATTATGGCTGTAGAGGCCACACTGATCGCTGTTAGGGGTGTGTTACATGAGGTTTTGTGTGGCTTCTGAATGTCACGAAAATATTTGAAATCATTTGTACCTTTATAATCCTTGCACTATTTTTGTCTGCGAGCAGCCATAAGAGGCGCGAGATACGAAGATGATGATAGATGATGTTCTGCTCAAGCAGATAGAAGAAGATTTAGGTCTTAAAGTCCCATATTCAAGAGGACAGCAAATCCCGGTTACAAAATGTTGGCATTTTACTACAGATGGATCCTCTGTGGATGCTATATATAGTGATGCTGATGATTTTATGGCCGGTATGAATAGGATACATGTCGTGGGTAGGAGTTATAAGGATGTGATAATTCTTGCTTTTTGTCTGATGGATACACATATCCATTTTATCCTTTATGGAGAATTTGAATCGTGTAACAGATTTATTCACGACTATATACGACAGACATCAAGATACATATCACTTAAATACCATTTGAGGAAAAAGTTGCTGAATCTTCCTATTCATCACCAAAAGATAGATACAGATTTCTATCTGAAGACAGTGATCTGTTATGTACTGAAGAATCCCTCTGTAGGAGGGCTTCATTTTACTTTTTATGATTATCCTTGGTCAAGTGGTGCACTATATTTCAGAAATGGTTCTTATTGGACTGCACCCAGGTGGACGGATAAAAATCTTTTCGGAAGATTGGGAGATTTGGGACTTAGAGCTAAAAGACAAACACTTAAGATAAAAAACAGTCTAAATCTGGAAGAAGATCTCCGTTTGGATAATGGTTTGATTTTCCCGGGTGAATATGTGGCCTATGAGTTGGTCGAGAAGATTTTCAAGACATATAAAAGTTTTCACTTTTTCATGTGTATATCCAAAGAGGAAGATGTTGAGTCGCGTGGAGAGTTCTTGTCCAGATTGTCGATACCTATCAGTGAATTGCGAAAATATCGGGAAGATGTGTGTGATGAGCTGTTCCATACCAGGGGGCTTAGAATGTTGGATATCCATCAGCGCATTAAGGTGGCTCAGACTCTGAAAGTGAGATATCGCTGTTCGGTCAAGCAGGTTGCAAGGGTGTGTGGTCTGCTTTACGATGAGGTGAAGGGGGTTATGTAGTGTCCGGTCTGGATTGGCGGTTTTTATTGCGGTCGGTGTTGTAACTATGCTATGCGGTGATGAGTTGTAAGTGTGTTATGTGGCTGTGAGTTGTGATAGTTCCTTGTCACTCCCTGTTATGATATTGTCTTTGTAGCGACGTTTTATGACTGAGCCGTGTGGTTATGTGTGACAGCTGTGAGTTGTTATGATGTGTTACGGCAGTGAGTCGTGACTATGTGTTATGACTAGCCGGGTAGTTATGAGTTATGGCTGCGTGTTGTGATTATGTGTTATGGCTGTGAGTCGTGATTTTTGGAAGCCACATAGGGGTGTGTTAGAGTGCTGTTAAGAGGGGGGGTAATGTGGCTTGTGCAGCCTTTTCCCCTGCAGAAGCCACACAGATGTCCCCGAGAGCCCTATCTGCGGAAGCTGACGTGGCTTCTGAATGTCATAAGTCGGGTTTGTGTGATAGGGTATGATACTAATGTTTGTCTGATTAATATTGTGTAGTCGATATGTGGCTGAGGTGTCTGGCGGATCTGATTTTTCCGCGAAAGTGTGAGATATGCGGACGGTTGTTGACCGGGGATGAGAGGTATATCTGTGAAGATTGTATGGAGGATATGCCCCTGACATATTATTGGGATTGGCCGGAGAATCCGGCTGAGAAAAAGCTTTGGGTGAGAACCCATCTTCATAGGGTGATTCCACTCTTCTTCTATAGGAGGGAGAGTCATTATATCACACTTGTCCATAAAATCAAATATCGGGGAAATATCGGACTCGGTCTCTATTTGGGAAGGCTTCTTGGCGAAAAAATCAAGAGGTCACTTCCTGATATAGACTACATTGTCCCAGTCCCCCTTCATCCTTTGCGAAAGTGGCGCAGAGGATATAACCAAGCTGAGGTTATAGCCAGGGGTGTGGCGGAGGCTATGTTTGGCCTATCTGACGCTTCAGACAGGGTGCTTACGGATGTTCTTAAGCGAGTAAGATATACCCGTACCCAGACCAGAAGGAAAATGGATGACAAATGGTCCAATGTGGCCAATGCTTTCCGCGTTCGCACTACAGAGAGACTTTCCGGCAAGCACATCCTGATCATCGATGATGTCCTCACCACCGGCAGCACAGCAGAGGCTGCCTATACCGCCCTGACCAAAGTGTGCAAAGACTGCAAAATCAGCATTGCCACGCTGGGGTATGTGGAGTGACAAAAATTTTGTAATCTGTCAAAAAATGCATAATTTTGACAGAAGAGTTAAAATCTGTCAAAATTATGGTGCCATACGATAGAAACGTTCCACATAACAATTTGCCGCCTTTACCACCGGCAATGGAGTGCTATAATACTCCTGAACTTATGCGCAAGCTTACAGATGCCAGCAGAAAGTTGGCAGAGCTCAAAGGTCTGGCATCAATGCTTCCAAATCAGTCAATCTTTGTAAATACAATATCGCTGCGTGAGGCAAAAGCCAGTAGTGCTATAGAAAATATTTTTACTACAGATGACGAGCTGTACCGTGCACTGACTTTTCAGGATGAGGAATATGTGCAAGGGCCGGCAAAGGAGATTCTTCACTACAGGGAAGCACTTTGGGAAGGTTTTAACAATCTGGCTGTAACAGGCAAGATAACCCAGCAGTCTTTAATAGACATTTATAGAAAAGTTAATCAGACGCATGACGGAATTCGTCCGTATCAGGCTGAAATTGTCATAAAGAAAAGGGGCTGGGGGTCACTTGTAGGGGAAACTGTATATACTCCACCCAGAGGAAAGGGTGTAGTTGAAAAAATGCTGGCAGATTTAGTAGAATTCTTGAATGATGATATAAAATTCCCAATTGATCCGCTGCTTAAGATGATTATGGCACACTATCAGTTTGAGGCAATCCACCCTTTCCGTGATGGAAATGGTAGAACAGGAAGAATTTTATGTATTCTTTACCTTATTCAAAAGAGGTTGCTGGATATGCCTATTCTGTATATAAGTTCATATATTCTTCAGAACAAAGACAGTTATTATTTTAATTTGGGTAATGTAACAGGTTTGCTTAACTGGAATTCCTGGATACTTTTTATGTTGGATGCAGTTATACAGACATCGGAATATACAATTTATAAGATAAACAGGATGCGTTCGCTCATATTCAAGACTGAAGGTATAATTCCAAAATCATTACTTGCGAAGATGGATGTCTCAAAGCTGTTTGAACAGCCATATATACGGCCAAAGAACCTTTTGTCTGAGAAAATAAAGAGTATTAACACAGCCAAGAAATATCTTGCAGAATTGGAGGGGTTAGGGTTATTGTCCAAGGAGAAAATAGGTAAAGAATTTGTCTGGTTTAATACAGAACTCATGGATATTCTTTCTTCAGAATAACACGCAATTTGATATTCTTAGATCACTCTAATGTTATGTTCTCACAACCTGCAGATATATACCAGTCATTCAATTCTGAGGTTGTGGATGGTCATGGTTTGCTGTCAAAGGGGCAGAAGAGGTGATGTGCAGAATACTTATTGTTTAGAATCAAATGTCCCTTTGTGCAGAGTCAATGCACGATTGGGCACACTTCTTTATGTGTCTGTATTGGTATTTTTGTCAAAACAATATACAAACCGATACAATTATGGAAAATAATTACTATGAAACACCTCAGCTGGAGGTTCTGGAGATTGCAGTGGAGCAAGGCTTCGCAACATCAACCGTTGATTATGAAGAGGGGTGGAAGCTGTAAGACTTATCTAAATGTGTAACAAAAAATTCAAGACAATGAGAAAAATATTTTTACTTGCTGCTATTGCAGTATTGGGTTTCTCATCATGCAAAAAGGATGAAAAACAACCACAGCAGGACCCAATCCAATTGACATTGATTACAGAAATTGCAACACCTGCTACCAAAGCCACATATACCTATGATGAGGGGATTAAAATGGCCTGGGCAGCAGAGGAGAGAATAACCATCGTCACCTTTAAGGACGACAAGGCTGTGAGCGCCCAGAACCTCTCTTCATCCGGGGTGGCTGGTAGAAAAACCGCGACATTCTCAGGGAGCTTTACCCCAACAGATGGAGCAACATATATTGCATGTTATCCACCTCTTGCAGAGAGGACTGGATATTGGGTTACAGAGGTGGAGTCTGGCAGGGACTGGGGGCTTCGCATCGAAATGAATGAAGATGAATTTTTGACATGGACATCTACTAACCCCCTAAATTACCAATCCGAAAATGGCTCTTTGGACATCTTGAAAGTTGGAGATGTTATGGTAGGAGATGTGGAGATCAATGAAGGTGTTGCCACCACCACTTTACGAAAGACAATATCAGTATTGAAACTTGTACTTAATCTCCCTGATGTGGCGGTTGGAGATAAGTTGACCAGTGTTCAAGTTCATTCCCAGGGAGGAAAATCCATTACTACAGGCACATGGATACAGTATAATCAGATGGAAACACCCTTTATGTGGTATGGTGGCGGGATATCCACTTTGCAACTTGGTCTTGGCAGCGCGGAAGGGATGGATACACCGGGTAACAAGCAGCTGGTGGTCTATATTCCAGGTGCTCTTGGAAAAATTCCTGAAGGAGATCTGGTAATAACAGTATATGGATTTAATGGCCAATATGTCAAAACAATCTCAATTCCAGAACAAAAAAATATGCAGGCGGGATTTGTGTACACAATAAATGCGGATTTGGTAAAGGAGTAAAACCTATGCGATAAACCAAAGCATACTTAAATATGAAAAACGAAGAGGCTGACAGATTAGTCAGTCTCTTTTCTTTGTTATACAGGGAGGATATTCCATGTGCTTGCATTCTTGTAAATGTAGGCCTTGTTAAATCATTCCCCTTAATCACCTGTTTTGTTAAATAAAATAGTTAAGTTTGCAAGATGTTTGAATTTTTGAATGTGGTGGTATCAGAGCTGTCAGAAAGTCCCTCTTTAGGTAGTTGATGCAGGCGAAACTTGAAAATTAAAAATATAGATATGGGTAGGAAAAATTTGCTGAGAAAATTTGTGCTGGCTGTTTTGCCGGTAGTGTTGTTTCAGTTGTTGTCGTGCACTGAACAGGATTATAAATTTGTGGAGAAATATGAGGTTCCTTCTCAGGAGAAGATTGACCGGCAGGTGGATTCTGTGTTCCGCACTCTCACTACCAGAGAGAAAATAGCTCAGCTGATGGTGATTGATATGACCTCTATGGACAGTAAGGAGGAGTACAGGATTCAGAAAAGGCTTGTCAGAAAGGAGAAGGTAGGTGGACTTATTCCACTGGGATATGATGATTACAGGTCAGCTGTCAAGAAGATAAACAGACTTAACAGGTTGGCCAAGATTCCGATGCTGATGACCATCGATGGTGAGTGGGGTGTAAGTATGCGTTGGAAAGGGGTTCCCGGTTACCACACCTTTTTACAGATGGGTGCCCTCGGGAGTGACTCTCTTGTTTATGAGGTGGGCAGGATGATAGGATTGGAGTGCCGTGCACACAAATTACAGGTAAACTACTCCCCTGTGGTGGATTTGAATAACAATCCAGACAAATTTATCGTGGGAGGCAGATCATTTGGAGAGAATAAAGAGAAAGTTACAAGATATGCCATTGCGATGATGAAGGGGTTGCAGGATGGTGGTGTTGCCGGCTCTGCCAAACACTTCCCTGGACACGGTGAGACAGATGTCGATTCACACAAGGCTCTGCCGTTGTTGCCATTCACTGCAGAGAGGATAGATTCTCTTGAACTTTATCCATTCAAGAAGCTTATAGCAGAAGGGGTGGATATGGTAATGGTGGGCCATTTGAGTATACCGGCTCTCGATTCTACCGGGGCTCCGTCTTCCATCTCAAAGCCGATTGTTACAGGTCTTCTGAGGGAGAAATTGGGATTTGACGGGATAATATGTACAGATGCTCTGGATATGCATGGTGTGTCCAAACATAGTGGTCTGGCCAAAAAGGATATCCCTTTGGCCGCATATAAGGCAGGTGTTGACATACTTCTTATCCCAGAAGATGTCGAGGCTTCCATTACAGTTATTGAGCAGGCTCTGGAGCGTGGAGAGATCACTATGGAGGGGCTTGATATGAGGGTGAAGAAGATGCTTGCCCTTAAGGCCCGTTTTGGCCTCTTTGATGAAGATTATGATCCATATATAAATATGAAGATGTTGGATCAGTTTACCGATATGGATCTTGCAGGCGGATATATGGAGGCCAAGCTTGACATGATGAAAAAGGTGGCCAAAAATTCGATGACTGTGGTTTTCAATGACAATTCGGATGGTAATGGTATCCCTGTCTCCCTTAAGGGTAAAAAAGTGGCCTACGTGGGGTACAGAAATCCCCAGTTGGGACATGAGTTCGGGACGCTTGCCAAGAGATACGGAGATGTTGATACCATTTTGCTTGGGGCGGATGCTTCATTGGCTGAGTTGAAGAGGGCCAAGGAGAGAGTTGCAGGTCATGATCTTGTGATCTTCGGATACAACAAGACAGACCAGCGCCGCTACAGAGGTTACTCTATTGTGCCTGAAGAGATCAATTTTATCACAGACTGGGCAGCAGAGCAGCCAATGATAGCTGTGTATCTCGGTACATCATATGCACTTACCAATATCCCTGGCCATAAGAATTTCAAAGCCTATGTAGTAGGTTATCTGGATACACAGGTAAACAACTTTGCTGCAGCTCAGGTGGTGTTTGGAGGTGTCCCTGCCAATGGTGTGCTCCCTGTGACCTCAGCATCATTCAAGGAGGGGGAATCTGTAATCATCCCCGGCAGATACAGGGAGGAGTATCATCACTTTATAGGGTCACGTAAAGATAAGGAGAGTGTGGTTGCATACGATTTGAAAGGGGATGCCCCTCTGTATACAGCAGTTCCTCAGGTGGCAGAGCTTGTCTCTTGTGGAAAAATCGAGCTTCCCCAAACTCTCTCAGAGTTGCTTGAGACAAATGGTCCTGATGGATCTGTCACAGTGGAAGAGCTTCTGAAAGGGTGGAAGGACAATATCTCATACCAGCAATATATGTATGCACTTTTGGGCAAATACAGGGGAGAGATTAGTGTAGAGGAGGCTGCATTGCAGATGTTTGGCAGGATAGGGATGAACTCTACCAAGATTTCAGGTACAGAGGTGATTACCAATGGAATCGACCTCAATAAATACCTCTTTACCGTCAGAAATGGTGGTAAATATGCAGGGGAGCAGATCCTCTCATCTGATGCGGCGGATTTGATCCTCAAATTCTCCATTCATTAGGGTTTGTATGGTAAAATAATTAATTTTGTACAAGATTTGTTAATATGTTGAGCTTCCTGAACATAACCATTATCGATGTTATAGATATAATTCTGGTGGCATTTCTCCTTTATCAGTGTCTTAGACTCCTTAAAGGGACATCAGTCATAGGTATTGCATTGGGGATTGTGACCCTATATGTCTTCTGGTTTATAGTGAGTGCCCTGAATATGGACCTCCTGTCATCGATAATGGAGCAGATCCTGGGTGTCGGAGTGATTGCATTGATAATCCTCTTTCAGCAGGAGATAAGGAAGTTCCTCTTCCAGATAGGCAAGCGCTCGATAAATTCGAAACTCGGACGCTTCAGCAGGAAGTTCCTCAATCAGAACAAGGAGGTAGATGCCGGTAGTATCGAGGAGATAGCACAGGTATGCAGCAGGATGTCGGAGACCAGAACAGGGGCATTGATGGTATTCAAGCGTATATCCTCCCTTGAGGAGATCGTTGAGACTGGAGATATGATAGACGCAGTCATAAACCGCCGTCTTATAGAGAATATATTCTGGAAAAATACCCCTTTGCACGATGGTGCCATGATAATCAACAACAACAGGATCATTGCAGCAAGGTGTACCCTTCCGGTGTCTCAAAATCTCGATCTCCCTCCACACTACGGTATGAGGCATAGGGCAGCAGCGAGTGTTACCATAGATACCGATGCTTTTGCCATCGTCGTATCGGAAGAGACCGGCAACATATCATTCGTGATGGATGGTACCATAAAAACCATAACAAGTCTGAGCGAATTGAAGCTCGCCATTGAGGGGGCTTATAATGAAAATTAACCACCCTTTCCAATTGTTATGATTCACCCAGAAAAGATAGAGCCCAAGATAGGTTTTGATAAAATAAGGGAGATGATCTCTGCCAAGTGTGGGACCGAATACGGACGCAACAGGGTAGAGGAGGAGGTTTTTTCTACCAACAGAAAGGAGATTGAGCACAGGCTCAGCCTCACAGATGAGATGAGGCTTATCCAGATATTCGAATCCTCATTTCCAGATTCAGGTTTTATCGATTGTATCCCCTTCCTGATTCCATTGCAGGCGGGGTATTCCCATATTGACACCATATCCCTTGCCAAGTTGAGGGATACCCTTGAGACACTCCGCAAGATATTGAACTTCTTCAAAAATACCGGAGAGGGTGAGTATCCCTGCCTGAAGAAGATGTCGGAGCCTATATTTACATTCCCGGAGGTCTCCCGTCGCATTGATACCATCCTCGACCGTTTCTCAGAGGTGAGGGACAATGCCAGCGATGCCCTTTTTGAGATACGCCGCTCAATCAGGGAGAAAGAGGGTACCATCTCCCGCAGAATCCAGGCGATATTGCGCAAAGCGCAGGAAGATGGTGTGGCAGAGGAGGATGCATCTGTCTCTGTGCGTGACGGCAGGATGCTGATCCCTGTGGCTGTGGGGAATAAGAAGAAGATTCCCGGTTTTGTATATGACGAGTCTGCATCGGGTAAAACAGCCTTTGTGGAGCCTATGGAGATTGTGGAGCTGAACAATCAGGTTCGTGAGCTCCATTTCGCAGAGCAGAGGGAGATTGTCAGGATTCTTACCGAATTTACCGAATTCCTCAGGCCATATCTGCCGGAGATTATTGCGTCGGCGGAGTATATGGGAGAGCTTGATTTTATATCAGCTAAGGCGATGGTGGCATCCCGTTTTGCAGCGGGTAAGCCGGTCATTTCCATCTCGGGGGAGGTGCGTCTCCAGAGGGCCCGCCACCCATTGCTCGAAGAGAACCTGAAGAGGGAGGGGAAAAAGATAGTTCCGCTCGATTTGCAGTTGAACCCTGACAAGAGGATTCTCCTTATCTCAGGCCCCAATGCCGGAGGAAAGTCGGTCTGCCTCAAGACAGTCGGTCTGCTCCAATATATGATGCAGTGGGGCATGCTGATTACTACTGCAGAGTCTTCCGAGCTTCCTGTATTCAAAGATATATTTATTGATATTGGTGACAACCAGTCAATTGAAAACGACCTCAGTACATATAGTTCGCACCTTCTTAACATGAAGAATATCCTCGATGAGGCGGGTGACAGGTCGCTTGTCCTTATCGATGAGTTCGGCTCGGGTACAGAGCCCGCAGCGGGTGGAGCCATAGCAGAGGAGATTCTCAGTGAACTTGAGAGGAGGGGTTGCTATGGGGTTATCACCACGCACTATACTAATCTTAAGTTCTATGCAGGGAACTCTACCGGCGTGATAAACGGTGCAATGCTTTTTGATGTGCAGAAGATCGAGCCGCTGTTCAAGCTCGAGATAGGGCTTCCCGGCAACTCGTTTGCCTTTGAACTGGCCAGAAAAATGGGGCTCCCCGAGAGCATTGTCCATGGGGCAGAGGAGAGGGCAGGCAGCGATTTTGTCACCATTGAGAGGAACCTGAGGAAGATTGCCCGCAATAAGAAACAGCTTGAAGAGAGACTTGCGAAGATAAAATCTACAGACAAGACCCTTGAGAACATCACCGAGAAATATGAAAAGGAGCTTGGGGACATCAAATCTGTCCGCAAAGGGATCATAGAGGAGGCCAAGAGGGAGGCGCAGGAGATATTGGCCCAGGCAAACAAGAAGATTGAGGCTACCATCAAGGAGATCAAGGAGTCGCAGGCTGAAAAAGAGAAGACCAAAGTGGCCCGAAAGAGCCTTACCCTGTTCCAGGAGGAGTTGACCTCGGGAGCCAAGAGTAAAACTGACGAGGATATCGACAGGAAGATGGCCCAAATCATAGAGAGGAAGAAGCGCCAACAGGAGCGCAAAGAGCAGAGGAAGAAGAAGAGGGGTGGTCAGGATGGCGCAGCAGAGGCAAAAGAGGTGATAAAGGAGGTTCAGGAACAGAAGGAGGCTGCTCAGATCGTGGTAGGTGGCAAGGTGAAGGTGAAGGGTTCGGAACTTGTGGGTGAGGTGGTAAAGGTTTCGGGCAAGAGTATAAGTGTCGCTATAGGGGAGATCATTACCAAAATGTCCATAGATAAAGTGGAGGGTATCTCCGGCAAACAGTATAAGGACTATTTCAAACCCACGGAAAGGAAGAGTGTCTACAGCGGCTCGTCCATATCGGAGAGGAGGCTTAACTTCAACCCCAATATAGATATCCGCGGCAAGAGACTTGATGAGGCCATAGAGATAGTGACCCGCTTTATCGATGATGCCATAATGGTAGATATGGGGCAGGTGAGCATCCTTCACGGAAAAGGTAATGGTGTCCTCCGGGAGGAGATAAGGAAATACCTGAAGATTACCCCTGGTGTGAAATCTTTCAGGGATGAACATATTGAGAGGGGCGGCACCGGTATTACCATTGTAGAACTTGACAAATAATAAAGTAAAAATCAGATATGAAGAAGAATTTCAGAATTTTTTTGGCGGTAGCGGCTACCTTTATTATCGCCGCTTGTGGCAATAGCACTCAGGAGGCGACATCTGTAGCCAAGGATTTCCTCATATCATATTTCTCCACCGATTACCATACTGCAGCTTCTTGCTGTACAGAGGATCTCGGTAAGGCCCTTATGGTGGCAGTCGAGGAGTATTATGCTATGGAGGAGAATGTGCGTGAGGATGTTATGGATATCTCTTCTGCCGTGGTCACCACCATCACATCTGTTGAGGCCATCAGCAAGGATTCGGTCCTGGTTAAGTATGATATAGATATGCCAGAACCCGAGCCAACACTTCACAGCACCCTTACGATAACAAATGTGGACGGAAACTGGAGAGTAGCGGAGTTTTAGTTATGGTATTGTTTGATAATCACATACACTCATTATTGTCGGCAGACAGCGATATGCCGATAAGGGATATAGTGGATGCAGCTGTATCGCGTGGCCTATCGGGTGTTTCACTTACAGATCATTATGACTTCGAGATACCTGAGGGGGTAAAAAGTTTTACGTTTGACCCTAAAGAGCAGGCCAGTGAGATTGAGAAAACCATCATGGAGCTCCCTGTAGAGGTGGCATCATCATTCAGAATACTCCGTGGAGTGGAGATAGGTATGCAGCCGCAATGTATTGAGGATATGGAGAGGCTTGTGGCTGAAAACGATTTTGATACAGTGGTGGGTTCACTCCATTTCATAGACGGGACAGACCCTTTTCACGGCAACTACTACCTCCCATACGGATACAAAGAGGCCTACGGACACTATCTGGAGACTATCTGGAAATGTATCGACAAGTTTGATGGACTCGACATACTCGGGCACTATGACTATATCGCAAGATATGCCCCATATCCCGAGACGACTATCTATTACTCTGAATTTGGAGACATTCTGGATATGATTCTAAAGAAACTTGCCCAGAACGGAAAGACTTTTGAGATCAATACCAAGACATATATGCCTTTCGGTGAGCGTGAACCTCAGCTTGATACTATGATACTGACCAGATTCAGGGAGCTTGGAGGAGAATTCATCAGCTTCGGTTCGGATGCTCATGACCTGGGTCGTGTAGGGGCAAACTTCGACCGTTTTATCCCTATCGTCAAGAGTTGTGGAATAAGGTATAGCGTCCACTACGAAAAGAGGGTAGCGAAGCCGGAATTAATTTAGGCGAATTTATCTCTTTTTCTTCTTGGAGCCTTTGTTTTTCTCTTTGTCCTTCTCTTTCTTGTAGTGACCGATCTCCTTCAGATATTGGATGTACTGGTCTTCTGTAAGAATCTTCTTGACACTTGACTTGACCTGTTCCAGCCATTTTTCTCTGATTACCTCAAAGTTTCTGAAGTCCTGGACGCCTGCAGAGCGGAGTTCCTGCATCTCGTCGTCCATTGCCTTCATGTCGTGCTGGAGGATAGAGTCGAGGTAGAATGCCTGGTGTGGCTCCAGTTTGAGCTCCTTCTCCAGACGGACAGCCTCTTCGATAGCCATCTCCTCAATGGTTTTGGGTGGCTCCTGTTCCTGTGCCACAGCGACAATTGTAGAGAAAAATATGAAAGTAATTAGGGCAAAAAGTCTTTGTTTCATGACGCAAATTTTTATCTTTGCAAAAGTAGTAAAAATTATACCAAACAGACAGATTATGATTAGAAGAATTATCAAGTCCGTACTATGTATTTCTGCGGCACTTATGATGTATCAGCCAGCCGAAGCCTGTACAAATGTCCTGGTTTCCAAAGGGGCGTCCAAAGATGGCTCGGTGATGGTAACATACTCAGCAGACTCACACCAGCTTTATGGTGAACTATATTTCAAACCTGCAGGTGTCTTTGCCAAAGGGACATTTCTCGATGTGACAGAGTGGGATACAGGAAAATATATGGGTAAAATAGCCCAGATAGCCCGTACATACCAGACTGTGGGCAATATGAACGAGCATCAGGTCTCTATAGTTGAGAGTACCTTCGGTGGTCGTGAGGAGTTGCCAAACCCTGATGGCATTATGGATTACGGTTCATTGATCTATATTACCCTCCAGAGGGCAAAAACTGCACGTGAGGCTATCCAGATCATCGATGAGCTTATGCAGACCTACGGCTATGCCTCTGGTGGAGAGTCTTTCTCTGTAGCAGACAAAAACGAGATATGGATTATGGAGATTGTGGGCAAAGGTTCCAAAGAAAAAGGGGCTGTGTGGGTAGCTGCAAGGGTTCCTGATGGATATGTGTGTGCACACGCCAACCAGTCACGTATCCACAAAATCAACTTCAACGACCCTGAAAACTGGCTATATGCCAAGGATGTAGTGGACTTTGCACGTTCAATGGGCTACTATGAGGGTTCTGACGAGGACTTCAGCTTCTGTGATGCATATTGCCCTGCAGACTTCGGTGCACTTCGCGGATGCGAGGCGAGAGTTTGGGCAGCATTCAATATCCTCGGCAAAGGTATGTTCAATGATAAAAAGGCTGAGGAGTACCTCGACTTCGCAATGGGGCACAATGCCTCAAACAAAATGCCTCTGTTCATCAAACCTGCCGAGAAAGTCTCAGCAAAAGAGTTGGCAGATGTGATGAGAGACCACTACGAGGGTACCCCAATGGATATGACTACAGATATAGGTGCCGGTGGACACCACAACCCATACAGATGGAGACCTATGTACTTCGAAGTGGATGGAGAGCAATACCTCAATGAGAGGGCTATTGCTACCCAGCAGACAGGATTCTGGTACCTTTGCCAGTCGCGCAGCTGGCTCCCTGATGAGGTGGGTGGTGTAATATGGTTTGGTGTGGATGATGCAGCGACCTCTTGCCTGACTCCGGTTTATACATCTGTTAAATCTGTACCTGAGTGTGTAGCACAAGGGAACGGCAATATGCTCACTTACTCCCCTACATCCCTCTTCTGGCTTACCAACAGGGTGGCACATATGGCATACCTTATGTACGACAGGGTAGCTCCAGATATCCAGGCAGTAGCGGACAAATTTGAGAACGACTGCATCGCTGAGCAGGCAGAGATAGATGCCAAAGCTCTTCAGATTATGGAGAGTGCATCTGATAAAGAGGAGGCTTCAGCAAAAGTGAGAGAGTACCTTACAGCATACTCTAAACAAAAAGCACAGCAGCTCTTCAACACCTGGCAAGGTCTTGACTCATATTTCCTTGTGAAATATATGGATGGCAATGTGAAACGCCAGAACGAAGACGGTTCATTCAAAGACAATGGCCATTCACCTGCTATCCCTGCATCACCTGTGCAGCCGGGTTATAGCCAGAAATGGAAAGAGGCTGTGGTCAAAGATGCAGGTGAAACTCTGAAAGTGAAATAAGCGCTATGACTGCAAATGGAAATATCGTCCTCCCTGCTCCACAAAGAGAGGGGGGACTTCCTTTAATGGAAGCATTGATGAAGAGACGCTCTTCAAGAAAATTCTCTGACAGGGAGATTGACCTCCAGACATTGTCTGACCTTCTGTGGGCCACCTTCGGTTTTGGAGGTGGAGGAAAGAGGCGTACAGCACCATCATCACATAACCGTCAGGAGACCGATCTTTATGTGGCGTTGTCCTATGGGACATATGTATATGATCCGGCTGAGAATATGTTGAGGCTGGTTCTGGCTGAAGATATAAGAGCTCTTACCGGAATGCAGGATTTCGTCCCTGTCGCCCCTCTCAATCTGGTCTATGTGGCAGATACATCCAAAATCACAGGTAAGGATGAGCGTGGCACCATAGAGACAGCCTATGTAGATACAGGATTCATTTCGCAGAACGCCTATCTTTTCTGTGCTTCGGCAGGGCTAAGTACAGTGACCCGTGCGATGATCGACAAACAGGCACTTGCAGTCAAACTATCACTCCGTCCCGAGCAGGTAATCACCCTCGCCCAGACAGTGGGCTATCCGGAGGAATAGATAATCCCGCACTCGGAACCTGACCCGAACCCCGATTTTCCAGCCGGGCAGACCTGCGATGTGCCCTGGAGGTTACTCTGTGAGGGGTGGAGTGGTCCAAGCCCCGACTCCAATGGGGGCTTGTGCACATCTACCCCCGGCAGAATCTATATCATCTGGAACGTTTGCAAAAATATGAAATACACGAATCTTATAATTTATACTTTATATGAACAAAGAGATTAATTTTTTGATGTACAGCACACCCCAGGGAGATGTGAGTGTGGAGGCTGTTGTTAGGGATGATACCTTGTGGCTTACTCAAAAAGCTATGGCTCAATTATTTGGAGTACAGGTTCCTGCTATAAGTAGGCATTTGAAGAATATTTATGCAGAGGGTGAATTATTGGAGTCAACGACTATTTCCAAAATGGAAACAGTCGTTCAGAGAGGCTTCAGAGGAAGTGTTGAGGAGATGGTAGAATCTTGAAGTCTGATGTTATGGTTGCAAAGAATTACCTTCAAGAGCAAGAGATAAAGCGTTTGGAACGTGCTGTTACGGGATATTTTGACTACATAGAGGATCTTGTAGAGAGAGAAAATACGTTTACGATGGAAGAGTTTGCCGCTAGCGTAAATGAATTTTTATCATTCAGAAAATATCAGATTCTTAAAGATAAGGGTATTGTTTCAAGGGTGCAGGCTGAGCGTAAAGCTGAGAAGGAATATGAACAGTTTAATAGGGTTCAGAAGATTGAGTCTGACTTTGATAGAATTGTAAAAAAAATGAAACAATAATTGACAGCAAATCTCTAAACAAAACCGGAAGGTAGGTTCTCCTATCTTCCGGTTTATTTTTTATGGTTGTGTTACTTATTTCACTCTTTTCTTTCCGAACAGCTGGAAGTAGATCTCTTTGAAGACCATTACCGGGGCTGTTATCAGGATCAGGGAGAGCCAGGTGGAGAAGGTGAGTGGTTCTGTCTGGAATACCTTTCCGCCGAACTGGACGATCAGGATAGTGGCTACCAGAACGAAGGCGATGATACCTGTAAATTTGCCATTCTTGGTAAGACCGTCAAATACAGACTTGTTCTTGCCGATGACACGGGCATTGAACATATTCCACCAGTTGATCATCATATAGAATGCGAAGAACATACTTGGGGTGATTCTTGACATCCCCTCCATATTGTTCATCCCCCAAAGGATAAATGTACACAGGATCCATACGAAGCCACCGAATCCGAAGATCGCTTTGGCCAGAGACTTGTCGATAATGAATTCGTTGTGATCCCTCGGCTTGTCTTTAAGTACCCTCTCGTCAGCAGGCTCCGAAGCCAGTGCGATGGCAGCAAGCGAGTCCATAACGAGGTTAATCCATAGGAACTGTGTCACTGTGAAGGGCATCTCCACACCTACAAGTGGTCCGAAGAGGACGATAAGACACGCAGAGACATTGATGGAGAGCTGGAGGAAGAAGAAGTTCTTGATGTTCTTGTACAGAGAGCGTCCCCACTTCACACCAGTAACTATAGATGGGAATGCATCATCGAGTAGGACGATGTCGGCAGCCTCTTTGGCCACAGATGTACCTGTACCCATAGCGATACCCACATCTGCGTAGTTTAGAGAAGGGGAGTCATTTACACCGTCACCTGTCATAGCGCATACAAGACCTTTGGCTTGTGCCCATTTGAGGATATCAAGTTTATTCGATGGGGTACATCTGGCGATGACATTAGGGAATTCACGACCATTTTTGGGATGCTCGATGGCGCTCCAGAAGTCTTTTGCCTCGATAGCCCAAATATTCTGGAAACCGGCCTGGCGGGCGATCTCACCACCGGTCTTGAAGTTGTCACCGGTCATCATAACTACATCTATTCCCGCTTCATAGCACTTCTCTATAGCGGCAGGCACATCTGAACGGACTGGATCCTCGATAAACCAGGTGCCGACATATGTACAGTGGGCCAATGCCTCTTTAGCATCAAGCTTCTCTTTGATGGAGTCAAAGTCTGCACCAGAAATCATAGCGGCAGAGATAGCCCTTCTCCCTCTGTCCTGCTGTTTTGAGACACCTTTCATATATGTGTCATCCTTGATGATCTTGGATACCACTTCAGGGGCACCTTTGATTACGATAATCTCTTCGCCGCCATCTTTTTTACGGGCAGATGTCACCATATATTTCCAGGCACTTGAGAATGGGATTCTCGAAAGTACCTCATATTCGCTGCGGATCCTTTCAGACTTCTCTTCACCGATGGATTTTAGGATGGCACACTCGGTAGGGTTACCCAGAGGGAGACCGTTGTTGGACCAGTTGGCGGTAGAGTTGATAGAGCCGATCACATCCATAAGTTCCTGTGATTCTCCCCTCACGTCTCTCTCCACTACTGTCATACTGTTCTGTGTGAGTGTGCCGGTCTTGTCGGTAAATATCACATTTACAGCACCTACTGTCTCGCAGGCGTGCATCTTCTTCACGAGGTTGTTCTCCTTCGCCATGGTTTTCATCGAGAAGGCAAGGGCCAATGTTACAGATAGTGGAAGGCCCTCAGGAACAGCTACGATGATTACCACGATAGCACTCATCAGGAATGCAAGTTCTTTGGTAAGTGTGGCGATGGTCCACTCAAAATGGTGACTTCCGAAAGCGAAATCCCAGTGCATAAGGTTCAGCACCACAAACATGGTGGTTGCTATCACGAAAGCTGCGATACTGATCTTCCCTGCCAGCTCTTCAAGCTTGATCTGGAGAGGGGTCTGTGCATTGGTCTCCTCCGATGCCTGACGGGTGGTCTTTCCTATTTCGGTCTCGTCGCCCACTTTCACTACAATACCTTCACCCATTCCCTGCTCGATAGTGGTGCCGCGGAGAAGCTGGTTAGGTGCAAATCCCGACCCTTCGTATGGCTCGGTCATCGCATATTTCGCTACCGCAACAGATTCACCTGTCATCGCAGCCTCGGAAACCTTCATATCCACCGCTCCGATCAGCTCAATGTCTGCCGGGATCTCATCACCTGCAGAGAGGATTACGAGGTCGCCCACGACCAATTGGTCTTTGGTAATCTCGATCACCACTCCGTTGCGGCGTACCTTCACAGGTTCGAAGTCCTTGTCGTTTTTCATCGCATCGAACTTCTTTTTCGCGCTGTACTCCTGCCAGAAGCCTACGCCTGTGGCCAGAAGGATGGCGAGGATGATACCTATCGACTCGGTGAAATCCCCCTCCTTGATGCCGATAGCGAGGGTCACAGCGGTAGCTACCAGAAGTATGATGATGATAGGATCCTTGAATTTTTCAAGATAAAGTTTCCACCAAGGGGTGTCTGGTGGTGGAGTCAAAAGGTTCGGACCATATTTCTCTCTGCTTTGCAGCACTTCCTGGTCAGAAAGGCCTTTATTATAAATTTCGCTCATAGATTTTGTCGTATAATGATTTGCAAAGATACAAAAAGCCGACTTTAAGTCGGCTCTTTGTAAGCAAAAAATGTGCTAAGCAATAATAGAATTTACAAATAAATAATATGTTTGTCAGAACTTAGTCCACCCAATATTCCCCATCCATTTTTAATATTGCTGTGAATATGGATTGGCTCTGTAAATGCATCCTGCTCTGTGATACGGTATAGCATCGTTGATTTTAAATAATAATACAAATCTTTTGTAATGGATTGAAGTTCAATTATTAGATGATTAGTGTACGGATCACCTCTTCTTAATCGACTCTCTACCGTAAATTCATAATTTTCTCCATTAAAATGTTGGTCAGAGAATACATTTGAAAAAAATGCTGGCCACCCTCTATAGCTTCTGAATAGTTGATTGTCAAAAAAAATTTCGTTATCCGATGTGAAAATATCGTTATGTATATATGCTATTTCTCCATTTTCATATGAGGATAAAGCGTAGCTTCTTACCTTTAACCTGTAATAATTATTTTCATAGGAAGGATCGCATATTTTTAATGTTACTCTGGCTATAGTATCTTTACCCATACTATCATATAAGCCATCATCTGTAATGGTACTGTTGTTTGGTGAGTACATCTTCGTGTATGACATAATTTCCAGATGTGGGTAATTAGGTATTTCAATTTCATTAGAGGTTGTGGAGATTCCTCTGTTTTCTATAGTAATCTTTATACAATCACCGGATTGTGGTATATAGGGCGATACGTAACAATATTTTTCCTGGTCATATGACATTGTTACTGTTTTATTATGATTGATAGATAATGATACGTTAGCATCAGCAACAGTAGCTGAGTCCCTATAAAATTGTTCATACATTTCTTCTTGCAATGCTTGATATACCCAATGATCACTACCCCCAAGTATTGCTTGCTTGTTGTAGAATGGATATGCTTTGGTTACTGATACTGAAAAAACTGAGTCAGTAGAAGCTAGAGCATTTACCGTCAATCCATCAAATTTAACGTCGTCTTCATTAAATTTTACTATTTTTTCACAACTGCTTAATAATAGCAAGATAAATATTAATATAGCATTCCTCATTTTTTCGTATGATTAAAAAGAATATGCAATATTCATAGAGGGCATAAATGGAATCATACATATCCCCTTTAAGACAGTCTCATTATTATGATATCCTATGTATACGCTTGATATATTCATTCTATTGTAAAGATTAATTATAGCTAAAGATATACGCAAGTCGCCTGTAAGTATTTTTGTGTTGTAAGATACACTTATGTCCAATCTGTGGATATTTGGTAAAATGAAGCCGTTACGTTGGTTGTGGGTGTAATACATCAAATATTTATCAAAAAAAGTCCCCTTTTCTGGGGTAGGAGAAGATATTTCCCCATGTTTATATCCTTCAGAGGAGAAAGGGTCTCCATAGGCATCGTATTCATCCAAATTACCTCCATAGATACTTGTTGTAGTTATAGTGCCCCTTCTACCAGTCTGAAAAGTCCAGGTGCCTGATATATTCCAGTGTTCATTTATATTTTGGGATACAGTTATATTAAGATTATGTCGTTGGTCATTATCTGCATAAAATTCATCTCCACCATTTATTACGCCATCAGGAGAGTCAAATTTTCTTAGTGATTTTGATAGGGTATATCCAATCAAGCCAGTAGTTTTTCCTTTAGTCTTCTCTAATAAAAACTCAATACCATAAGCTTTGCCATCACCAATTGCTATAAGGTCTTCCCAATTTCCATATGAATTGGTAAAGGAGGCTCCTTCCAGATATTCAATTAAATTTTCTTGTTTCTTATAATACCCCTCCAATGTTAGGTTAATGTTGTCCTTAATTTCAAAGTTATAGCCGATTGCAAACTGATCAGAGAACATCAATGGTAGATTTTCTGTAATAGGTACCCAGATGCAAGATGGCATAACAAGATTGTTGGAACTTAACAGATGAATGCCTTGCGATATTCTGGAATAAGATGTCTTGATTGACATTTTTTCGTAAATCAAGTATCTTATTGATGCACGAGGCTCGATTGAGTGGTATGACTTCTTTTTAATATTGTAAAAGGAATATCTTAACCCCAAATTCATCTTTAAATATTCATTCAAGATAAAGTCGTCCTCCACATAAAGAGATAGTGTCAGTAAATTATAAATATTAGATATTAAAGTATCAACACGTGTGGATGATTCTACCTTTTCTTCATCAAAAAAAGAGCACCTATGCCTTTCTTTGTAAATGTCAACAGCTGGTTTAACATTTTGCAAGGAAATTTTTGCTCCCCATCTGATATTATGCCTATTAAGATTTTTATGAAAGTCTGATGAGAATGATAAATCTTTTATTTTGGAAGTTTGATCCAGAATTGATTTTTCCTGTAAAAAGTATATAATGTCAGAAGACAGTAAATTGGTATTTATTTCCTCTTTAGAGTTTGTATTTATTAATTTATGGTCATATCTGCTGAAACTGATTCTTGAATTATGGTACAAGTTGTTTCCGTTATAGTGTGTGTACGATAGTCCTGTAGCCATATTGCTCCATTTGCTCTCTGATCCGTTATAAATTTTATTGTTATGACCAATGCCATTGTTTACAGTGTACTGGTTACTTTCTGATGGAGAAGAGTTATTTTTGTCCCGACCCATATAAAAAATTGCGGAAAGGCTCCCTTTATTTGAGAATCTATGGACAATCTTGGCATTTATATCATAATAATTCATATTTGCATATGGTCTGAGGTTTTCTGAGTCGTCATAGATGTTTTTTAATACAGGTGCTAAAATTGCATTGAAATACGAAATTCTACCAGCAATATTAAAGGATGTCTTGTTTTTATATATTGGTCCACCTATTTGTATCTTAGAGGAGAGGAGGCCAATGTTAACATTTCCGTGAATCTTTTTAAAGTCCCCATCTTTAAGATGTACATTTATTGTACTGGAGAGCCTTTCACCATATCGTGCAGGAAAGCCCCCCTTATATAGAGTGACATAATCAGTTATATCAGGATTTATTGCAGAAACAAATCCATTCATATGCTCTACATTATATAGAGTGACACCATCCAGTGTTATATGATTCTGGTCATATTCTCCACCTCTTACATAAATACCAGACATTCCATCTCCTGATGATTGTACACCCGGAATCTTTTGAAGAGACTTCATTATGTCAATCTCTCCTAATAAAAAAGGGATTGTCCGGACCTGGTCTATCGGCAATTTGACTGTACTTATCTGTGAACTTTTTATATCGTAGACATCAAAATCTCCGTATATATACAAATCGGGTATTGATTGAAAGTTAGTAGTCGTATCTATTTGTTTTTGAGCATATAACACAGATAGATGCGATAAACAAAAAAGGATAATATAAAATTTTTTAACCATATTTCTGGCATTTGACAAGCATCCTGCATCTCTTTAAGCGATTGAAATTGTCGCCAAACTGTGGGATCTGTTACCTTTTCAAACGATATCTTTTAAAATTTTTACATCTTGATTTAACATAAGTTTAGCATAGTATTGAGCTTTTGGATTTAGTTCACTTGGACACCTTTTGATTTTAAATCATCAACAATTAACCAAATTTGATCCTTATTCACCATTTCCAGTTTAAAAAATACAGTCCTATTATCATTCTTTTCGACCAATATGCTACATTCAGAATTCAATCCGTCTTGCAATGTAATAGATTTAATAGCACTATATGGAAATGACTTTGAAAACATGGAAGAAACGGCATTTGCAATAACAAGTCGCTCTTGATGAGTCACTATGTAGTAATTCCTTTTTATTACCATCACATAAAATAAACAAATAAAGACAATAAATGCTACACTAATAACAATTAAAGTTGCTTTAAAAGACTCTTTAGCAAGACTATCCAAACATAAGATACGTATTACAAACATTAGGCTAAAATATATAGATAACACTGCTATTGCCATAGACTCTAATACTATCCTATAGCCTTTATTATTTGTATATTTCCTCATTAGTATTTAACCTCTACTCTATTTAAAGCTTTTAAATCAGCGACTATCATCTTTATTTGAGCCTCGTTGACCATTCCTAAAGAATACCTACACCCTTTACCGGACTTTTTGTTTATCATAATACAGTTACCTGCCGGGTGACGTCTCTCAAAAGTAAATGACTCTATGTCGTTATACTTATATTTCCTTGACAAAAATGGAAGAACTCCGTTATTGATAATTATATACTCATCTTCTATAGTTATATAATAGTTTTTGTCCACAATAGTAACATAGAAGAGAGAAGTAAAAATAATAAACAATATAACTACCGACATAATATTAATCTCACCATCCAATATACATAAAATCAAAGACAACACCATTATGGCTAATGGCATATGAAATGACATAAATCTTTTAGATGTTTTATACTCTTTCATATTAATACCATCTGCCACCCTTAAGGATGGCAGATGTATATGGCGGTGTGCGGATTACTTCATATATGTATATCTGTAGTCGGTAGGGCTGACAAGGGTCTCCTTGATGGCTCTTGGGATTACCCAGCGGATGAGGTTGAATTCACCGCCGGCCTTATCGTTGGTACCCGATGCACGTGAGCCGCCGAATGGCTGCATACCCACTACTGCTCCGGTAGGTTTGTCGTTGATGTAGAAGTTGCCGGCAGTGTATCGGAGGGCGTCTGCCACCTTCTGAACTGCCACACGGTCCCTTCCGAAGACTGCACCTGTCAAACCATAAGGTGAAGTGGTGTCACAAAGTTTGATAGCCTCTTCAAGGTCAGCATCTTCATATACATATACTGTAAGTACAGGTCCGAAGATCTCCTCTTCGATAGATTTGAAGTGAGGGTTTGATGTCTGGATAACTGTAGGCTCCACGAAGTAGCCTTTAGATTTGTCGCACTTGCCACCCACTACGATTTCAGCATCTGAAGCAGCTTTTGCATACTCGATATATGAAGAGATGTTGTCAAATGATGTCTCGTCGATAACGGCATTGATGAAGTTGTCGAAGTCACATACATCACCCATACTTACCTCGTCAGCACGTCTTCTGATACCCTCGAGGATATCGTTCCACAGCGATTTTGGTGCATACATACGGGATGCGGCCGAGCATTTCTGCCCCTGGAACTCAAATGCTCCGCAGAATGCAGCATTGGCCACCTCCTCGGCATTTGCAGAAGGGTGTACGAAGATGAAGTCCTTGCCACCGGTCTCACCTACCAGACGGGGGTATGATTTGTATTGGCCGATCCTCTCACCCACCTGTCTCCAAAGGGTGTTGAAAGTGGCGCTTGATCCTGTGAAGTGGATACCTGCCAAATCTGGTGATTCGAGGGTGTACTTGCCGATAAGGGCTCCGCTTCCGCAGAGGAAGTTAACTACACCTGCAGGGAGACCTGCCTCCTCGTAAATCTTCATAAGGTAGTAGTTCGAAAGGATGGCTGTGGTAGAGGTCTTCCATACTGTGGTGTTACCCATAAGTACAGGGGACATATTCAGGTTCGATGCGATAGAGGTGAAGTTGAAAGGGCTTACCGCCAATACGAAACCTTCAAGGCCTCTGTACTCTACGCTGTTGATCTGACCTGGGGCACTCTTTGGCTGAGTGCTGTATATTTTGGAAGCGAAGGCTACATTGTATCTGAAGAAATCCACTGTCTCGCAAGCTGCATCGATCTCTGCCTGGTAGATGTTCTTGCTCTGGCCGAGCATACACGATGCATTGATCAGTGCGCGGTATTTGCCGGCGATAAGGTCGGCAATTTTAAGCATTATGGTAGCTCTTACAGTCCAATCAAGTTCTGACCACTCCTTGCGTGCGCGTAGCGCTGCGTCAATAGCCATCTTTACCTCTTTTTCACCTGCTTTGTGGTATCTTGCGAGGACGTGACCGTGGTCGTGTGGCATCACCACTTCACCCATATCGCCTGTGCGGACCTCTTTACCATCGATGATAAGGGGAATCTCCACTACTGTTTTCTTCTGTCTTTTGAGTTCTGCCTCAAGAGCTTCTCTCTCAGGGCTACCTTTCAAATAAGATTTCACAGGCTCATTGGCCGGAAGTGGGAAAGAATAAATAGAGTTGTTCATAATGTATTGTTTTTAAATTATTTATTGTTTTTCATCGAGTATTCGCAACCGCAATACTGCTGATTGTAGAACTGCTTGGCAAGCTCATTGCGCCTCTCATAGAGTCCCCCCTTGCGCCAGTTCCTGTCCCAGAATGTGGCTCCGTCGGGGTATTGCGAAGCTGCCCAATTGCCTGCGGCAATGATCTGGTTAAGGTCCTTCCAGCGGGAAGATGCGAGTGTGGTAGTGAAGCAGTCGAAGCCGTGTTCTGAGGCGTATTGCGCAGTGCGCAGAAGGCGGTACCTGAAACATTCCAGACACCTGGCTCCCCTCTCGGGCTCTGAGGCCAGATGGCAAAGCTCCTTACGCCACCCATCGTGTTCGGCGGTCCAGTCACTGTCATCATAATCGACTATGGGGACCCCTATCTGTGCAGCATACCTCACTATCTCCTCTTTTCTCCTGAGATACTCCTCCTGGGGGAATATGTTAGGATTGTAAAAGAAAATGGTAGTGGCATAATTATTGTCCTGCAACCATTCGAGGATGGCTGCAGAGCAAGGTGCGCAGCATGAGTGTAGCAGTACAGCAGTCATACCCTACAAATATAAAAAAATATAGTGACATTTTTAACATTAATACTCATAATGGCTTTATCAGCAGGAACAGAAAAAGCAATCGCTCAGGAACAGAATCCCAAAGTGGGGGTATTCCTCAGCGGCGGAGGTGCATTGGGCTTTGCCCATATCGGTATGCTTCAGGCAATGGAAGAGGAGGGAATCTCTCCGGATTATGTGGCAGGGGCAAGTATGGGGGCTTTGATCGGAGCAGTGTATTCGGCAGGAAAATCTCCTCAGGAGATCAAACAGATAGTTCTCGATGAGAAACTTTACCGTAAATCAAGACTGTTTTCATTCTCCGAGGCAAAGGTAAAGGGGGTATCACTCTCTTCTCACAGGAAGGTGAGGAAGATATTGGAGAAGTATATAGGTACTGACAGTTTTGCGGAACTGGAGAGGCATTATATGGTTTCCGTTTCCAACCTTACCCTTTCCAGGACTGAGGTAAAGGATTCAGGAGGACATCTTATTGACTGGGTTCTTGCCTCAATGTCGATACCGGCTGTTTTCGAGCCGGTTATTATCGACAATATGATATATGTCGATGGAGGCTCGCTCAACCATTTCCCCACAAGAGAGATAAGGGAAAAGGTGGATGTGCTGATAGGGGTGGATGTTATGCCACGAAAGGATACTGTGGAGATAAGCAATATAAGGGAGATGTTTTCAAGCTATATCCACTCAGTGGCCATAACCAATGGTCAGGAGGGGAGGGTCAGATGTGATTATCTGATAGAGTCTCCGGCTATCAACTATTACCGTATTATGGATTTTGAAAAATTTGAAGAGATCTACAACTACGGATATGAGACGATGAAGAAATATCTGGAGGGACACCCTGAGCTCCAGGCTGAGGTGTCCTGCAGTCGGTAATATCCGGTTTTGAGTCTGATTTCTCAGAATGAAAGACTGATTTTTACATCAATCGGGCCAGGTGGAATAAAAAGTGTTCTACCTGGCCCGGCTGATTTGGGGAAATGTATGAAAATAAGGTGTATACATAAAGCAAATGGGCCAAGTGGAAGCATTTTCAGTCCACCTGGCCCGTTTGTATAGACCGGTTATGCCGTGTAATGGCAAAATCACTTATTCCATAATGGAAGCGGCAACGATGTTGGCCACTACACCACGTGTTCTGGCTACGATACCTGCAGCATCAGATGGGTGTACCCTGTTGGTAAGGAGGATCACGCAGCAGTTGTTGTCCATATCAAACAACATTGATGTGCCGGTGTAACCTGTGTGTACGAAGGTGTTTGGCTGTGTAAGGAAGATGTCACCTTTGGTACCTGCACCTGTAGTGTAAGTGTCCCAGCCAAGGTTTCTCTCGATAGATGGATCGTTGGTTTTAGGGTTGGTCATCATAGTCTCTACCATTAGAGGGCTGAGTACTCTGCGGCCGTTGACTTCACCTTTGTTGAGGATAGCTGCAGCGATGACAGCAAGGTCTTCTGCATTCGAGAATACACCTGCGTTACCTGAGTTGCCCATATTTACAAGACGTGCTGTAGGGTCGTGAACCTCACCGAGGATAACTTTGCCGTTCTCTACCTCTGTAGGTGCTACCAATGAGAGGAAGTCAGGGGTTACAGTTGAAAGGGCTTTCTCACGGTCAGCTGCATCAAGTGGAAGATATGAAGTGTGTTTAAGGCCAAGGGCACCGAATACATTGTGCTGTGCATATTCGTAAAGTTTTACACCTGTCACATTCTGAAGGATGTTCTGAAGGGTGATGAAGTTAAGACAGCTGTATGTGTAGCCTGTGGTAGGTTTGTATTTCAATGGAAGCTCCTGCGCGATGTGTTTGATAAGTGAATCTGGGGTGGCAGGGCCATATTTTGCCAGGTAAGTAGGGGTGTTGATGTATGGAAGGATACCTGAAGAGTGTGAAAGAAGGTCCTGAACACGGATAGAGGTCTTGCGTCCGGTCTCTGGATCTACCCATTGCTGGAAGCCTGGAATATACATCTCAACAGGGTCGGTAAGGCGTACTTTACCGTTTTCCACAAGCTGAAGGAATGATAGGGTGGTGCCGACACATTTGCTTACAGATGCAAGGTCGAAGATGGTGTTCTCGGTCATCTTTACTGTGTCAGGATATACCTGTTTGTTGCCGTAGGCTTTGAGATAAGCGATCTTGTCGCCCCTTACCACTGCCAATACAGCACCTGGAATCTCTGATTTGGCGATAGCCTGATTGATTACGCTATCGGCAAGCTGGAGTCTCTCTGAGCACATGCCCACTGATTCTGGACTCACTTTTTGGAGTTTTGTACTGCCTGAGTTGCATACGCAGCTGCATACCATTACAGCAGACAGAAGGAGGAATAGTACTTTTTTCATAGGATATTTATTGTTTGTTATTTTACTTTCAGCGAGTTGAATATGGAGAGGAACTGAGGGAACGATTTGTTTATGCACTCAGTACGGTCCACACTGATCTTCTCCGGTGTGCCAAGTGTTGCGAGGAAGATTGCCATGGCGATACGGTGGTCATTGAACGATTTGTATGTCCCTTTGGCAATGTTTTTCCCCTCCACAACCCTTCTGGCGTATGAGATACCTTCAATATACATTGTCCCGTCTTCCACCTCTGCCTCTACTCCCATATTCTTAAGAGTCTCCATAATGGACTCTTTTCTATCACTCTCTTTGGTGCGGAGCCTGTCAACACCTTTTATCGCACTCTCCCCTTCACAGAAGGCTGCCAGTATGGCCAGGACAGGGAAAAGATCAGGTGAATTGGTCGCATCATACTCAAATGCCCTCAAATGGGAGGCTTTCACCCTGAGACTTCCGTTTTTCTCCTCTATGTAGCCGCCGCAATTGCGGATAATATTCACTATTGCCCTGTCTGCCTGGTGACTCTCCATATTGAGGCCTTTGATTATAATGTCACCGAAGAGGGCTCCGGCCACTATAAAGTTGGATGCCGAGCTCCAGTCACCCTCTATGGCAAAGGATGCCGGTGTATAGTTCTGTTTCCCTGGGATATTGAACACAAGATCCCCATCGGACTCTTCGCACTCTATCCCGATTCCGAATTTTCTTATTACATCCAGTGTGAGTTTTATGTATGGGAGACTTGTAGCATTTGTAACGGTCAATGTGCTGTTCTTTTTGCTCAACGGAAGGGCCATCAGAAGACCTGATATCAGTTGTGATCCCTTTCTTCCCGAGATGGTGACTTTTCCTCCGGAGAGAGGTCCGCTTACCACTGCCGGAAGGGTGTTGTCTGCAGTAAGGATACACTTGGCCTCAAACTCCTCCAGAGACTCTTTGCATCCGTACATCTCCCTGCGGAGCAATGTCCCTGCACCTGTTATGGTGACACCCTCTCCCAATTGCGCTGCAACAGGGATGCAGAGCCTTGACAGAAGCCCCGATTCTCCGACAAAAAGGTTTATGGTGTTGGGGGTGATGATGGAAGCTGCAAACATAGGAGGCATGGTGGATGCCTGTTTGGACAGCTCCCTGAACCCTTTTGAGTGTATTGTCACTGTGTCTCCCAGGACATCAACTCCAGCCCCGATCTGTTTGGCTACACCCAAAGCATAATCGATGTCATCGCACCTGCTGAGGTTCTGGAATTCACTCTCACCCTTCGCCAGAGATGCCGCCACGATTGCCCTTTGGGCAACACTTTTGGATGCTGGGATGGTAATCTCCCCCTCAATCCTGTATCCTGCTGCAAATTTCTCCATCTGCTGATAGGAGAATTGCCCTATGTTCCATTTGTCCCCTGCACTCATGGTGCAATACATAAAGGGGGCACCTATATTCAAAGCCTCCAGACGGGTATAGCGTCCCACCGAGCCCATTGTGAAGGCAATCAGCTGCGTCCCTGTCCCAAACTCCCCCTTGCGGTGCAATTCATACAGCTGCATCACCCTTTCTGCATCCTGGATAGTGTTTGCCTGGGTACATATCTTGATGATGTCAGCTCCCCTTTTCACAGCCCTTTTGCATACATCCTTTAGCTCTGCCATTTGTGGGGTGGAGGTGTAATTATGGAATGAGAATATCTTTTTGAGGTTCCTTTTCCTGAGGGTAGGGGCCAATGACTGGAAGAAAGAATCTGAGGACAATACATCCACATCAATATACTTGGCGCCGGATTGTACTGCTGCCTCTGCAAGGTGTTTGGTGCTTTTGCGGCACACTGCAATCATAGGTACCTTTGACTCGATGAAGAGTTGTCTCACCTCAGACTCAGTGAGATTGCACAGATCAAGGCGTACCTCCGCAATAAGGTCGGGATACTTCTTGAGAAGTTTCTCGCACTTCTTGGCGGATTTTACGCAATCCTCATATTTATAATCAGTTATGCTGATGCAATACATTTGCAATCTCTTTTGCTAGTTCATCAAAACCGGTTCTTTCGACGCACGAAATCCCAATTTCTTTCAAAAGTACAAAATCTACCCCGTTTTCTCCCCTTTTTTTGTCATTTTTTATCGCTTCGACAAGATTTTCCGCCTCATATCCGATAGAGAGGTCAAATCCCATGTTCTCCAGGGAGTGTCGAAGGGTGTTGTGGTCATCTTCAGAGAGGTATCCCCTTATGACAGATATTTCGGATGCCACCACCATACCCTTGGCCACAGCCTCACCGTGAAGGATGGAGTCTCCCCGCTCTGATGCACATTTCTCGATGGCGTGACCTATTGTATGCCCGAAGTTCAGGAGTTTCCTCTCTCCCGATTCGCGGAAGTCACGTTCCACCACGCCTGCCTTGATCTCTATTGCAGTAGCGAGGAGTTCCCTGAACTCCGGAGAGGAGGTGTCGATCCCATTGCGGAAGCACATCTGTGCTTTGGCAAAACTCTCCTTGTCCTTGATGGCAAATGCTTTGATCATCTCTGCTGCACCCGCAAGGAGTTCCCTGTGGGGGAGAGTTTTGAGGGTGGAGGTATTGATATATGTAAACTCGGGGAGAGAGAAGGTTCCGAGCATGTTTTTAAGTCCTGATAGATTGACGCCGGTTTTTCCACCTGTGGAGGCATCCACCTGAGCCAGAAGGGTGGTGGGGACATAGCCGCACTTGATCCCCCTTTTGTATATTGAGGCGACGAAGCCACCTATATCGGTAAGGATGCCACCACCTACGCAAAGCAGAAAGGCATTGCGGCTGCACTCCATCTCCAGAAGGGCATTGGCAATTTTCTCCACGTTGGCAAGATTCTTATGATGCTCGCCACTCTCCACGACAATCTGAGGATATGGGAAATGGTGGCCATAAAGCTCTTTTACCCTCTGGTCAATAAGGACCACGACCTCTTTTTTCCCCTCAAGAAGAGGAAAAAGTCGATCAAAACTGTCGTATATGTGGAAAGATTTTGACATATTTTACAAAGGTAATAAAATATGGTTTTGATATTTATAAAAAATTAATACCTTTGCACCGCAAAGTTTACCTCTGCTAATGCCCAGATGGCGGAATCGGTAGACGCGCTGGTCTCAAACACCAGTGGGGTAACACCTGTGCCGGTTCGACCCCGGCTCTGGGTACTTGAAAAAAAGGCTTTCAGAACGCACTGGAAGCCTTTTTTGTTTGTACCATAACCATCGATGGTGCTTGTCGCTTCTCATCCCCGGTCGGCTGCGTTGACAGCTTTTTCCGCAGAAGGAGGTTGGGCACGGCGATGTTATCTGTAGTGCTTTCTGAGGCATTATCCATGGCCCGACCCTGGAAAGTCAGGAGGGTTTGGGCACGGGTGTTCTATTCTGAGTCGCCCGAAACGGACGATAGTGTTCCTAACCTCTCCACATAACCACATAACCCCATTTTTTCTCCGCAACACACGCAAAATGATTGTGGAAACATGCATATAATCAGCTGTTTGGCTTCAAATTTTGCTTCAGACGGCTCTTTGTTTCTTCGTTCAGCCCAAAGTGTCAATCAGGCTTTTCACCAAAAAACACAAGACGGGAACAAGCAATGAGGGCAACATATTCAGTGTCTTGCAGTCCTTCAGTTTGAGCAGAGGAAGCCCTGAAGCGACAATCATCAGCCCGCCTACAATCAGCAATTCCGCCATGAGTGCCTCACTGATGGCTGTACTCGAAACCTTTACTTTTTGTAAAGATTACAAAATGTCTGTCAGGAGCATTGTGTGATGACTTGCGCAATGCATGAAATCAGTTCGCTGATTTGTTCGTTGGACATGGAAGCATAGCCGATGCGCAAACCGGTGGTTCCGTCGGATAGGGAGAAGATGGGGATATGGATGCCTTTGTCACTAAATTCTTTTTGCAGGATTTCTTTTTTTGTTGGTTGGTGTAGTGCCAACCAAATGGCAAGTCCTCCATGTGGTTTCCGGTAGTGTACTTGTTGGCCCAAGTGTTTCTTGATTTCGAGGGTGATGTGTTCGAGTCTGTTTCGGTAGATGCGGCTTGTCTTTCGAATATGGCGTTGCATGTCACCGAATTCGTAAAGCTCACAAAGAGCCCGTTCGGTTATCATGTCGCCTTGTATGTCTATCAATGAACGGTAGTCCACTATCTTATGTATGATTTCGGGTGAGGAGGTCATGTAGCCAGCACGTACGGCCGGTGCAAATATCTTGCTGAATGTGCCGATGTAGATGAACTGCCCTTTGGGCAATAAGCAGGAAAGGGGAAACAGATGCTTTCCTGTAAACTGGAATTCGGCACCGAAATCGTCTTCAATGATGAGCAGGCCATATTCCTCGGTCAGTTTGCAGAGTTGTTTCCGTCGTTTCATCGAGAGCTTGACAGTAGTGGGGTATTGGTGTCTGGGAGTCAGATATACAGCCTTCAACAGACCTTGTCGGCAAATCGCCTCCAGTTGGTCAACGTTTATTCCCTCTTCATCCACGGGAATGGGATGTACGTGTAGCCCGGCTTTTTCGAACGTTTCGTAGGCTCGTGGATAGCCTGGGCTTTCCATGGCTATATGGTCGCCTTTTTCCAGGACTGCATTGGCTACAAGGAACAAGGCCATTTGGGCACCACGAACGATACACAGCTCATTGGTTTCAACAGGAAGTTCACGGCTTTGTCTTAAAATGTCAGCGATGCATTCCCGGAGCCTTAGGTAACCCATTGAATCGCTATATCCTAATTTATGCCATTGTGCCGCCCGGTTGAATAATTTGCGGTATGAACGGGAAAATTCCCGGAACGGAAGCAGTTGGGTGTCTGGAAAACCATCGTTTACACTGATTCGGGGTGTCGGTGTTGTTGATGGCTTTTCTGCTTTTCTTTCGTGGAAGGAGGTGTCTTCCTTTTGAGTCGGTTCAGGAGCGATGAAAAGGCCGGCTCTGTCCTTGGAAACGATGATGCCTTTGATTTGTAGGATATCCATGGCACTGACCACCGTTTTACGGCTGATTTGCAGTTGTTCAGCCAATTTACGGGTGGAAGGAAGCATCATGCCTGGTTTCAGGATACCAGCCTTAACTTTGTTTAAAATGGCATCAGCCACTTGTTGATAGATGGCAATTCCTTGATTATCATTGTTTAATTCGATATTTAACAGCGCGTTTTTCATAACTGGTATCCTTATAAATGATTATTTTGGATCTCTTTCTGCTTGTAAATTTACTCTATTTTTGTTGGCAAAAGAATGAAATACAGAAAAATGCTTAAAATAAAGATTCCTTTTCGCTTGTCGAACACTCAGAAGGTGCTGTTGGCGGTGTTGGGTGGTATCTTGATCGGAGGAGGAGGGTATTTCCTCTATTTGTTGAGGGCGCATACCTATATTGCAGATGATCCGAATGCTTGTATCAACTGCCACATCATGACTCCCTATTATGCAACCTGGATGCACTCATCGCATGGACGGGATGCCACTTGCAATGATTGTCATGTCCCTCATGAAAATGTGGTGAAGAAGTATGCCTTCAAGGGAATGGATGGGATGAAGCATGTCTTTGCTTTCCTGACCCATAGTGAACGTCAGGTGCCGGAAGCTCAACAGGCATCGGCTCAAGTCATCATGAACAACTGCATCCGTTGTCATACCGACTTGAACAGTGAACTGGTAAAAACGGGAAAAGTGGACTACATGATGACGCAGGTAGGGAACGGAAAGGCTTGTTGGGATTGCCATCGGAGCGTGCCACATGGAGGCAAGAACTCCTTGTCGGCTACACCGAATGCCATTGTGCCGCTTCCCGAAAGTCCTGTGCCCGAGTGGTTGCAGAAGATGATCATCAGAAAATGAATCAGGAATAATCATATAAAAGAAACGATAAATTATGAACGACCGTAAACTGAAACCGTGGCAGATGTGGAGCATCTTCGGGGCTTCCATGGTAGCTGTATTTGTGTTGGGGTTGCTTGTTTCATCGCTGGCCGAACGGCGAGCAGAGGTTGCCAGCATCTTCCATAACCGTAAGACTGTCTTTGATGGACAGGAACCGAGAAATGAATTGTTCAAGAGTGACTTTCCCCGTGAGTATGAAACATGGGCGGCAACGGCCGACACGACCTTCGCCAGTCGTTACAATAGCAGCGATGACACGGATGTGTTGGCTGAACGTCCCAATATGGTCATCTTGTGGGCGGGTTATGCTTTCTCTTGGGAGTACAAGGCACCTCGCGGACACATGCATGCCATCGAAGATATGGTACATACATTGCGTACCGGTGCTCCAGAGAAAACGACAGACGGAAGCATACAGCCGGGTACATGCTGGACTTGTAAATCGCCTGATGTGCCCCGTGTGATGCAGGAAGAAGGAATAGCCAATTATTACAAGGCCAATTGGGCGATGTGGGGCAATGAAATAGCCAATCCGATTGGTTGCTCGGATTGTCATGATGCCGAGACGATGGATCTTCACATTTCACGACCGGCTTTGATTGAAGCTTTCCAACGTCAGGGAAAAGACATCACCAAAGCTACCCAACAAGAAATGAGAACCTTGGTGTGTGCCCAATGTCATGTAGAATACTATTTCAAAAACAACGCTGATACACCTGAACACGACCAGTACCTCACTTTCCCGTGGGATAAGGGGATGACTGTTGAGAACATCGAGGAGTATTACGATGAAACCGGTTATTATGATTACATTCATGCTTTGTCCAAGACTCCGATTCTGAAAGCACAGCATCCGGGGTATGAAACTACCCGCATGGGGATTCATGCCCAACGCGGTGTCAGCTGTGCGGATTGCCACATGCCTTATACAGCCGAAGGTGGAATCAAGTTCTCGGATCACCACATCCAAAGCCCGTTGGCGAACATTGACCGTACTTGTCAGCAATGCCATCGACAGAATGAAGAAACGTTGCGACAGAATGTCTATGAGCGCCAGCAGAAGTGTCTGGAAGTTCGCGACCGGTTGGAGGATGAGTTGGTGAAGGCACATATCGAAGCGGAAGCGGCTTGGGAAGCCGGAGCTACGGATGAGGAGATGAAGCCAGTGCTTGCTGCTATCCGTAAGGGACAGTGGCGTTGGGATTTCGCAGTAGCCAGTCATGGTGCTTCGTTCCATGCTCCACAAGAAATTACTCGTATCATGAGCCACGGACTTGACCATGCACAACAAGCTCGTTTGGCTTTGGCTAAGGTACTGATGAAGCACGGCATTGAAGAAGTGAAGATGCCGGACATCTCGACCAAGGAGAAAGCGCAGCAATACATCGGCTTGGACATGGAGGATAAGGAAGCCAAGAAGAAGGAATTCCTGAATAGGATTGTTCCTCAGTGGCAAGCTGACCATGAAAAGAACGAACGGATTGTAAAATTGTAAGGAATGGGTATGTGGATAAAACCTTGGGGAATCAAAGAGGGAATGGCCATTGGGGCTGGATTGCTGTTGACAGGCATCCTGCTCCAGTGCAGCATCGGGGCGATTGACTGGACGCTTTTTGCCTATCCGGTCAATGCTGTGGTACTTGTTCTGTTGCTGTTGTTGGTCGGGTTTGGATATGTTTGGCGAAACCGTTTGTATGTTCTTCGTTTTCTGATGACGGGAGGTGCAGCCATTCCGGCTTTGCTATACACGGCTGTGCTTACGATACTGATGGGGCTGACTCCTCAAATGGTGTCTTCAAATGGTCATTTAGGCATCAACCAGATGCTTACTTTCTGGCCTTTTGTCCTGACTTATTTATGGGTGACGGTTATTGCAGGAATGGTAGCTGTCAAGCAGATTCATCGGAGAAGACAGTTGGCTTCCTGCTTGTCGCATATCGGTTTGTTCATCGCTCTTGTGACTGGAACTTTGGGGAATGCGGACTTGCAACGGTTGAAGATGACTGTAAAACTGGGTAAACCCGAATGGAGGGCTATGGACGATAGAGGGAAAGTGACCGAATTACCTTTAGCGGTCAATTTGCACGAGTTTTCGATCGATGAATATCCGCCAAAATTGGTCATCATTGAGAATACCAGTGGGAATCCGTTGCCGGAACATCATCCGCAACATATTTCAGTAGAGAATGAAGGAGTAGAGGGAAGTCTGTTGGATTGGCAAGTGAAAGTGAACCGGCGGTTGGATTATGCGGCACAAGTTACCTCGCAGGACAGTACGGCCGTAGAGGTTCGTTATGAAGAATGGCCCAGCGTGGGGGCGACTTCAGCCGTTTATCTGACTGCAACTCATCCCCAAACGGGAGAAGTCAAGGAAGGCTGGGTGAGCTGTGGTTCGTTTGCTTTTCCTTATCATGGATTAACTTTGGATGAACAGCACTCCATCGTTATGCCTGAGCGTGAGCCTCGTAAATTTTCTTCGGTGGTGAGCGTCTATACTCAATCCGGTGCGAAACTGACGGATACCATCCTGGTGAACCGGCCAATGAATGTGGAAGGGTGGAAAATATATCAATTGTCATACGATGAACATTTGGGTCGCTGGAGTGATACCAGTGTCTTTGAACTGGTGCGTGACCCATGGCTTCCGGCGGTTTATGTAGGAATAATCCTGATGCTGGCAGGTGGTGTTCTTTTGTTCTTTAGAAGTCCGAAGAAAGGAGGTGAAAAATGATTAGTTGGGATTTGTTCGTTTGGTTTGCCGTACCTGCTTTGATTCTTTGGTTGGCCGGTGCTTATTGGGCTATACGTGAAAGAAGGATAGGGGCAATCGGATTCACCTTGTCCGGCACAGTGGTTTTTGCTGCCTTTATCGTGGGCTTGTGGATCGGGTTGGAACGCCCGCCCTTGCGGTCGATGGGTGAGACACGCTTGTGGTATTCTTTCTTTATGCCCGTAGCGGGACTTGTCACCTACCTGCGTTGGAAGTACAAATGGATTCTTTCCTTTTCAACGTTGATGGCTTTGGTGTTCATTTGCATCAACTTGTTCAAGCCGGAGATTCATAACAAGGCATTGATGCCTGCTTTGCAGTCGCCTTGGTTTGCTCCGCATGTCATTGTTTATATGTTCTCGTATGCCATGATGGGAGCCTCTACTTTGTTGGCGATAGCTAAACTTTGTGGTTTTAATAGTCACAAATTGGGTGGATTCAGAAATATAGAGTTGGAAATGATCGATAATTTGACCAATACAGGCTTGGTGTTCATCACCTTTGGAATGTTGTTTGGAGCACTTTGGGCGAAAGAGGTTTGGGGACATTATTGGTCGTGGGACCCCAAGGAGACTTGGGCAGCTGCTACTTGGTTGTTGTATTTGTCCTACATCCATTGGCGGTATCACTGTCCTCAGAAAGTAAAACCGGCGATGTGGCTGTTGGTCGTCGCCTTTGTTTGTCTGCAAATGTGTTGGTGGGGCATCAATTATCTTCCTTCGACGCAAGGAATGAGTGTGCATACCTATAACTTGAATTAAGAATTATGGTGCAATGGAATAAACGGAAGTGGAGAAAGTGGCATAAGTGGGTTAGCCTGATGGTAGGTGTCCCCTTGCTTTTGCTGTGTTTGTCAGGAGTCATATTGAATCATCGTCCTTTCTTTTCGGATATGGATGTTTCCAGAGGCATCCTACCTGATGACTATCGTTTTAGGAACTGGAACAACGGTTTGTTGAAAGGCACTTGTTCGCTGGATTCCAGTTATGTCTTGATTTATGGGAAAGCTGGGGTCTGGAAAATGAATTTGCAGACGCAGGAGACAACGGATTTCAATGATGGTTTTCCGAAAGGAGTGGATCATCGTACTATCAGCCGTGTCGTGCAGACAGAGGACAGTGTGCTGTATGCAGCTGCTCAATTCTCGTTATATAGGAAAGAGAAATCAAAAAGTTGGGAAAGGGTGTCTGTATCAGATGGTGAGGGTAATGAACGTACGATTCCTTTTGATGACACTCGCTTGACGGATATTGCCTTGAAGGGCGATTCGGTTGTATTGACCAGTCGTTCGCATGTATATATTTATCATCCCCAAACATCGAAAGCCGAGGAGTTGGTTTTAGCCTCACCTGAAGGGAAAGAGCCATCGGTTTCATTGTTCCGGATATGTTGGAAACTACATAGTGGAGAGATGTTCGGAATGGTAGGTAAGTTGTTGGTGGATATCTTGGCAATGGTTTTTGTCTTCCTGTTCGTGACAGGGATGATTGTTTGGTTTTGGCCGAAACGAATCAGACGGGCGGATAAGGCATCCTTGAATAAACCTCGGCTTATCAAACAACTGAAATGGAATGGTGTTTGGCATGATAAGGTAGGTCGGCTTACCATGGTGTTGACTTTGTTTGTCGCTGTTACAGGATGGTTTCTTCGTCCTCCGTTGTTGGTTCTCATCGCAAATTCCGAAGTAGGATTGTTGGGTGCCCCCGAGAATGTATGGGAAGACAAACTTCGTGCCTTGCAATACGATGAGCGGATGGACGACTGGTTGCTTTATACTTCCGACGGCTTCTTTTCCATGAAGGGCTTGGATGCTATTCCTGTATTGACAGAGTGCCAACCTCCGGTCAGTGTGATGGGCGTGAATGTGCTTTGTTGTGAATATCCTCCAGCAGAATATTCAGCAGAGGAGCGTTGGGAGCAACAAGTCTGGATGGTCGGTTCGTTTACGGGACTGTATGCGTGGCATCGTCCTTCCGGACAAGTGTACGATGTGATAAATGGTATCACACTTCCTCCTCGTGCGCAGGCTCTTCCATTCGGAAATGTGAAAGTGTCCGGTTATAGTAATGATGTGTTCCCGTCCGTACTTTGTTCATACGATGAAGGAGTGATTACGGGGCATGATTCCCGTCCTCATCCTTTACCACAACCGGATACAATGGCTGAACTTCCCATGTCTTTGTGGAACTTGGCTTTGGAAATACACACAGGCAGAATCTTCACCTTTTTAGGTGTTTTCAGTACCTTGCTTTATATTTTTGTCGTAGGTATCATGGTGCTTATTGTGCTCGGTAGCGGTTGGGTGATTCGTCGTTCGAAATCCCTGTCCATACGATGCTTGTTTGGAAGACTGGTTAATTATCCCGATGAATAATCAACAACACGATGTATGGTTCCTATATTCCATGGGTGATACCCCCGTGCGCTGTCTGAAATATCTACAATGGAAGGAAGGTTACAGCTATTTTTATAAGAAAGCAGGTGTTATCGTTTGGGGAATCAGTCGTGATAATGCCATTCAAACCAGTAGTCGGTAGTATTTCTTATAAAACCTTGCACAAGTATCATTGCTCCATTTCAAGCAACAGAATTCATCCTTCAGGTCAGTCAGATGATAAATGAGGGAAAATAAAACTTAAAATTTTAGTGCTATGTTAAAGGATAAAGTACTATGTTCTGCCCTGGTTGATAGGTAGTGTCGTTTTTTAATGTTGTATTTACATTCAAGTTCTAGTAATGTAAAAATCGCTTAAAGATTATAGAAATAAATATGAGGAAAATAAGTAGAGAAATGGATAGTCAATGGGCTCTTGACATTATGCGTAAGGCCCCGTATATTACAATAAGTTTTACTCGCCCGGATGATACTGCATACGGCGTGCCACTTTCTTTAGCAAGTAAGGATGATAATGTCTGGTATTTCCATTGTGCTCCTGATGGAGATAAATTGGATGCTATAGCCGTGAATCCCGAAGTGTGTCTTTCTGCTGTAACGAAATGTCAACCTACTGTAGGACCTAAAGATGGGACATTCACTCTACAGTACCGTTCGGCTATCGCATTCGGAAAAGCTGAGATTGTAACAGATAATGATGAAAAGATTCTTGCGCTGAGGTTAATAAGCCAACGATTTCTTCCTAAGCACATGGATGCTTTCGATGCCGCTGTTGAAAGAAGTCTTCATCGTACCGCTGTTGTCAAAATAACCTTATTGGCTCCTCCCACAGGGAAACGTAAGCAGTACGATAAGAATGGTGACGAAATGAAGTATGGAAGGATGGAATAATAAAATACTAAATAATTGCTTATGAACTTGTTTGATGTATATACTGTATTCCCTATCAATATAATAAAAGGCAAAGGTTGTTATGTCTATGAGGATTGTGGAAATTCGTATCCTGATTTTTATGGTGGACATGCTGTAATATCAATAGGACATTCTCAAGCATATCTAGTAAAATGTATGTCTGAGCAGATGCAGGATCTGATGTTTTATTCTAACTCTGTGGTTAATAAGCTTCAGGAAAAACTTGCGTACGAATTAGGAGAAATATCCGGTTATCCGGATTATAGTGCTTTTTTTGTCAATTCAGGAGCAGAAGCCAACGAGAATGCCCTTAAACTGGCATCGTTTCATACCGGAAAGAAAGTGGCTTTTGTTACTTTTAAATGTTTATAGATGTATTAGGGTGTAAATATTCGACCCCGGCTCTGGGTACGGAAATCCTCTTTACATGTATTGTGGAGAGGATTTTTTTTATTTACTTTAGGTATTGTAGCATATTATTTTCAAATACCCCAGTACTTTTAATAGGTATCTTTGTTGAGTTTCTATCCAGGTCCTTTAGGAGTGGCTGGACCTGGATCAAGTGATTTTTGCAATACGCTAATTATCAGATGTTTAATTTTTGATAGCTATCCAAGTCCTGAACAAAAAAGGGGACCTGGATAGATAATTGGTGAGACACCCGAACTGAGTCGGGTGTAATGGGTGCATCCTATATGTTAAGGTCTGGGCATAATACCACTGCCCTTACGTTTACCTAGTAGGAATGAAACCATAGTGTTCGTTCCCTGGTAAGGCTGTTTTTGGGGCGATTTGGGGTATTTTGTGGTGTAGTAGGGAATGGGAGAGTATTTTTCATTCCCTGGTAGGGTTTTGGCGATGTCATCACGAAGAGATTAGGCACACCAACCCTTACTACAGGTGTTTCTATGAGGGATTAGCGTGCCCAATCCATCTATCCGGCACGGGATTAGGCACACTTTTGCTCTGTGGAGCCCCATTTTCGTGCCTAATCCCTTCGTGATACAGACCCCCGAACGAGTATGGTGCGACGACGGGGTGACAGCGTAAAGTTCTGTATTATTTATCTGATTGGCAAATTTTACCGTTCTACCCTACCTTTTTCTATTTCTACCCTACTTTTACCGAACTTTCTACCGAACCTTTTACCGAACCACCTGTCGTTTCTGCCGAACCTTTCTGCAACCATCATGTCAACTCAACCCTATCAACAAAACTGAAAGATTTGGTGGAGTTTTACTGACAACTTTCGCACGATTTGACGTAAAGATTTGGCAGACTAATTTCATCAATAGATAAACCCAAACATCCAGATAGGGATATTCTTTCCCGCAGCATATTCAATATTATCCTTCACAATATATCCCTTATCAGCTTCCTTCAGCTGCTTGCCGGTCTTATTGCGACCACCTACCTCAAATGTTATTCCATCGACCTCGAAATCTGAAATCTTAGAAGAATATACGGAATGCTTCTGCTTCATCCATGTCAAGAACATCGTCTCACGAATCGTACCCTCATCTGACTTGTCAAGTCCAAGAGCATAGATAATATTGGAATTATCCAAGTATAGCTTTTCCACCTTCTGCAATATGCCATCGCCTGTAGATTTCTCTCGTAGAGCATTGAAAAGACCGGACTTCTCAAGATACTCTATATAATCCGGGAGAAGGTTCCTGCTGATATCCAGATCTCTTGCAAGAGTCGTATGATTCGGCTTATATGGTACAGACTGGGCAAGCATATACATCAGTTTCTTAAGCTTAGCAGAAGCAGCCACTGTCATCTCCGCGTACCTTGGAATATCATCTTCGACAGTTGCATTTATTGCCTGCTTCAGTTTTATCAAGAAATCCTCCTCAGTAAAATATGGATAACAACCATTTCTCAAGTAGTCCTGATAATACTTTATTGGTCTATACTCTCCATACGGAAAATCTACCTTGCCAGAAAGGATGTCTTCCAATGAAGAAGGCTTAAGACTCCAACCCAGGGATATGTTAAGATACTCTCTGAAAGACAGAACCGGCATGGTATACTCAATCGTTCTTCTGCTCAAGTCTGCCTTTGCTCCCTTTTTCAGGTCAAGGATGGAACTTCCTGAATAGACAACTTGCAGAAGAGGCAACTGATCATATATCATCTTTATCTCGGTTGTCCATCCTTTATATTTATGAATTTCGTCAATATAAAGCCTTTTTCCTCC